>JBGSNK010000100.1:0-22248 GCA_041739665.1 Bdellovibrionales bacterium | reverse complement strand
TTACGACTCCTTTTTTGGTACACAAAATAATGTTGTGTGTGTTGATATACTCTTCGTCTGTAATTGTAGTTACGTTTACAAATGCCTTAACTTTATCATCGCCTTCAAGGTTTAAAAGATTTTGAATTGCTCTTCCTTTTGATATTTTATTGTCCATAGGACATCTCCACTTTATCCAATTCACGGAGGTGAGTGACCACCTCAGAGAGATTATTCACAAAAAGGTCAATTTGTTGAGCCGTCGTACTAGCTCCAAGGCTGACACGCAATGAAGACTGAGCCTCCGCATGACTTAAACCCATTGCCAACAACACGGGACTGGGCTCGGGATTTCCAGAGCTACAGGCCGCCCCAGTTCCAACCGAAAAACCACGTATATCCAGATTCATCAACAGACTCTCACCACTCACTCCGGATATAAAAAAACTCGATGTATTGGGCAGCCTCTCTTGACTGCGACACAAGAACTGAACACCGCTAACTTTGGCTTCGATTTGTTTTTCCATTTTATCACGCAAGTTCAATAACGAAGTTTTGAGGGGATGCTCTTGAAGGAATTGGACCATATGGGCAAAGCTGGCAATGGCCAATAGATTTTCGGTACCGGCGCGTCTGCCACGCTCTTGGGCACCTCCCTGAATGAGAGAAGTCAGTGGCGTGCCCTTTTTGCTATAGAGTAAGCCTGCCCCCTTTAAGGCGTAAACTTTGTGGGAAGAAAAACTTGCCAGATCCACATCCAGCTCCTTGAGTGCAAAGGGTATTTTTCCTAAAGCTTGCACCAAATCGCTGTGAAAATAGCCTCCCACATCGTGAGTCAATTTCACCATTTCACGCAGAGGCGCTATCACCCCCACCTCGTTATTGGCGAACATCACGGAGACCAAAGCCACTTTGTCGTCGAGATATTTTTTAAAAAAATTCATGTTGTATTGACCTTCTCGATCAACAGGAATCCGAATCACCTCAAACCCTTGCAGCTTAAGTGTGTGCTCTTGCTTGAGGACACTGGGATGCTCGATTGCTCCTAATAAAACACGATTCCTTTGCGAGCCTTTTTCTTTCAAAGAGCCCAGGCAACCTTTAATTGCCAAATTATTGGCCTCACTTCCACCACTAGTAAAAACCAACTCAAGAGGATGACAACCTAGGGCCTGGGCTAAAGTCCTTCGTGACTCGCGCAAAAGTTTTTTAGACTGGCGTCCGTCGCGATGAATAGAGCTGGGATTTCCCCAAAATGTGGACCACTCTGAGAGCCTGGCCTGAACTTCACTGTGAACAGGAGTCGTGGCGTTGAAATCTAAATAAATATTGCCTTGTGTCATCGGCGGTAACCTAGCACTCTGTCCAGTTCCGGTCAATATTTACGGGTATTTACTAAAATAAATGCCAAGGAATCCGATAACACTAACATGAATGATAATACGGCCCCTTGGCTCAAATCATTAGGTTTAACAGAGAATGAGTTTTCTCAAATGCCACCCGGTGAAGACGCCGCTCTATGGGGCCTAAAAAACCAAGTGATTCCTGAGCTCAAGTTCAGCAAATGGGTGAGTGAGACTTACAAAATCCCCATGATCAGTCCCGAATTCTTCAATATGGCTTTAGACTTTAGCCTTTTAGAAAAATTTGCCCATTTACATGAATGGAACAATCAATGCTTTCCCATTTATTTGTGGGAAGAGGTCTTGTTTATTGCTTGCCTCAGTCCCGAACAGATATCGCTCGATCAACAAATGTGCTGTCTCGTCGCGGCCCCCTATTCAGCCATGACTGCCGCCTGGATTCGTCATGAAACAGGTGCGAACAAGACAATTTCTGTTCCAACGAAAAAAGTGGAGCTTGTGATTCCCGAACCGCCACCATTGCAAGCCAAAACTTCTGAAGCTGATATTCCTCCACCAGCACCAGCTATGGAATCTCTTGGTGAATTGGATTTTTCAGGTCTCGATAAAATGGGTCAAAGCCCACCCCCTTCTTATGAAACTCCCCAAGATGAGCCCGAGTTGACCAGCACTCGAGTGGATGACTCTCCCATGAACAATCTAACCACAGCCACCCAAACAGTGCAAAGACAGCTTGGGGAAGAAAACGCTGTACCAGACAATTTACCTTTTCCTGAAATAGATTTTGACGATATATCCATTGATAATATTTCCTTGGAGGGAGAGGCCGATAATCCGAAGCCGCGGCCCGTACCTCTTGCAGCCCCAAAAGAACAGATGAAAAAATCGCCTCCAGCTCTTCCGCTAGAGAAACTGGCTTTCGATGAAGACTCTTTGGCAGAAGACTCTCTGGCAGAAGATTCAGATGAAATTGATTCTGAACTGAGACTTTCTCAAGATGAAGCCCAGGATGAAAATGGGGATATCGATGACGACTACACTCCCGTACCCTTTATCAGTCAAGAGGACAAAGAACTTTTTAAACATACTAACGTGGGCATGAGCCGTATCAAAAGACCCGACGGCCCCATTGAGAACACTCTGACAGACCACGGCAGTCGGCCTGAAAACCACGCGGCCTTTGAAAATCTAGTGACAGAGAGAGATATGAACCGCTGTTTGGATTTAAAGAACTGCCAAACAAAGAAAGACATAATCAGCCATATCTTTCTTCATCTCAAACGAGATTATCGCAAACTGATGTGGGTAGAAACTAGAGAAGATGGGCATTGCTACCCCAATTACGTTTTCGGCACCTGGGCCATGACTAAAGAATCCTGGAACACACCTGTTAATTTACGCAAACCCAATATTTTTCGAATTGCCTCACTCTCCGATTTGCCATTCCATGGTGCAGTAGCAAAAAACGAAATTAACACAAGTTATTTTCAAATGTGGACAGGTGGAAAAATACCTGACGTGGCCACGATTTATCCCGTGAGTGACGACGACCAACTCAAAGGTTTTATTGTCGCCTTTTCAATTAACGAAGAATTCGACGAAGTGGGAAGCCTGAGTAAGATACAAAAACTGGTTTCTCTCACCAGAAAACATTTATTTCAGACCAAATCAAAGAAGAGCGCCTAAGAAATATTGGAAGTCATTCGATATTCGCGAACGGACTCCTCGCCCGTAATTTTCTGAATATCGATACAGAGAATCTGCCAGTCTAAAGGAAGCTCGTCCTTATTAATTTTAGAAGCCCATTCGACTAAAACCACAGAGTTCGTGTCGGCAAAAAGATCCCAAAAACCTGCCGTTTCTAATTGCTCAGAGCTTTCTAAACGGTAAAGATCGACGTGGTAAAGGGAGTATGACTGCAGGGATTGGTAAGAGTTGATGAGAGAAAATGTTGGTGACAATGCCTCTTCACCACCGAGAGTCTTTAGAAGTTCTTGAACGAACCGGGTCTTCCCAGCCCCCAGTGTTCCTGTCAATAGAACCGCGGTTTTTGCACACAGGGTTGGCGCCAGGTCCTGGCAAAATAAAGAAACTTGCTCTAGGGTGAGCTTTTTGTGAAACATGAAGACCCTCTTTAATTGAGCTGTTTTTCAAGAAACGAGGCCATCTCTTGAGCATAATCGGTGATCTTCTTTTTATCGGGCCCTTCGACAAGGACACGGACCAAATTCTCAGTACCCGAGAATCGAACCAAAATGCGTCCCTCTTTTTTTAATTTTTTTTCTATAGAGCTTTTAAGGTCAGCGTAGCCTTCAATTTTGTTCAACTCTGTTCTATTTTTGACTCGAGCGTTGATTAAAATTTGGGGAACTTCCTTCATGACATCGTTCAATACACTGAGTTTTTTGCCCGTGGCTTTCATCACAGCTAAAACGTTTAGAGCCGCCACACAACCGTCGCCAGTTGTGGAGTGTTCAAGGAAGATAATATGGCCGGACTGTTCACCACCCAAAGTGTAACCATATTTTCGCATCTCTTCGACCACATTTTTGTCGCCGACATCTGTTCGAATCACCTGGATGCCATTTTCGTTCATAAGGACATCGAGTGCAAAGTTACTCATGTGGGTGGCTACGATCGTATTTTTGGGCAAACGGTCCTGTTCTTTTAAGTAAAGTGCTGTGATGGCTAGAATGTGATCACCATTCACAATGCGCCCTTGTTCATCAGCCATAATCACGCGGTCGGCATCGCCATCTAAGCTCACTCCGACATCGGCACGGTACTTCACAACGGCCTCGGTCATTTGGACCGGATAAAGAGCACCTGATTTGTCGTTGACGTTAAAACCGTTAGGCTTGTCACCAAGAATAATCACCTCAGCACCAAGTTCTTCAAAAACAGCGGGTGCCACCTTGTAACCCGCGCCATGGGCGCAATCTAAAACAATACGCATTCCATCAAGAGTGTGCTGCAGGGGAAAGGCATTCTTGATATCGACAATATAGCGTCCAGCAGCGTCTTCAATCCGTTTGGTTCTCCCGAGGTGTGCCCCTTCGGCCAAGAGGTTGTCCATGTCAGTATCCAAAACTAATTCTTCGATTTTATCTTCCAATATAGATGAAATTTTAAATCCATCGGAACCAAATATTTTAATACCGTTGTCGTGAAAGGGGTTGTGAGAAGCAGAGATGACAATGCCAGCATCCGCTCTCATATTGCGCGCTAAAAAACCAATACCAGGAGTCGGAAGAGGCCCAACAAGTTGAACGTGAACACCCATAGAATTTAATCCACTGGTTAAGGCTTGCTCCACCATATAGCCCGATAATCGTGTGTCCTTACCGATGAGTACTTTGGGGTGATTATTACGGCTGGGGTCTTTCATGATTAAGTGGCCCAAAGCTTGTCCGACTTTCATGATAATCGTGGGAGTCATTGGAAAGGTATTAGCCGTGGCACGAATTCCATCGGTACCAAAAAGACGTTTACTCATAATTTGAAGCCCTAGGATGTTTGTGGCACTTTAGATGTTGTCCAAGAGTCAGAAACTTCTTCAGTGGCCTTTTTTTGCTCTTCTTTTTCTTTGCGATCCATATCTTCCCGAGCGAGTTTCTGCTCTTTAGCCATGGCTTTTTCCAACTCTCCATGACGTTTACGAACTTCATCCACTCCGCCACCGTTTACAACAAGTTCGACATCCTCGCCATCAATGGTCTCAAATTCAAGTAAAGCTTTTGAGAGATCATGCAACATTTCTAAGTTTTCAGATAGAATGCGTTTTGCTTTGTTGTAGCCGTCCATCACAATACGATGAACTTCGCTGTCAATTTCTTCGGCTTTAGAATCCGAATACTCTTTGGCACCTTGGCTTTGCATCCCTAAATAAATGGGACCATCGTTTTTTTCGTAAGCAAGTGGGCCCAGTTTTTCGCTCATTCCCCATTCGCAAACCATTTTACGGGCGACTTCTGTGGCTCGCTCGATGTCGTTACCAGCGCCGGTCGTGTAGTCTTCAAAGATCAACTCTTCGGCCACTCGACCGCCAAAAAGCATAGCGATCATATTCTCGGCACTCTTTTTGGACATATTAAGACGATCGCGTTCCGGTAAAAATTGGGTGAGCCCTAAAGCCATGCCGCGTGGGATGATCGTGACCTTATGAATAGGGTCGGTGCCCTTTAACATTTTGCCAACCAAGGCGTGACCAGCTTCGTGATAAGCAGTGATTTTTTTATCTTCTTCGGAAATGACCATGGACTTGCGTTCAGACCCCATGATGACCTTGTCTTTAGCAAAATCAAAATCGGCCATAGTCACTTTCGATTGATTCTGCCTAGCTGCATTCAACGCCGCTTCATTGACTAAATTAGCTAAGTCGGCTCCTGAAAAACCGGGTGTACCTTGAGCAATTTTTTTAAGATTGACGTCACTTGCGGTTGGCACTTTTTTTACATGCACAGATAAGATTTTTTCACGACCACCAAGATCGGGTTTGTTAACGATCACACGGCGATCAAAACGACCCGGTCTTAGCAGGGCGGGATCGAGCACATCTGGCCTGTTGGTGGCCGCAATAATAATCACACCTTCTGTTCCTTCAAAACCATCCATCTCAACCAACATTTGATTGAGAGTTTGTTCCCGTTCGTCGTGCCCACCGCCCATTCCGGAGCCACGATGACGTCCAACAGCATCGATCTCGTCAATAAAGATCAAACAGGGAGCATTTCGCTTCCCTTGTTCAAAAAGATCGCGCACCCGACTGGCACCCACACCCACAAACATCTCGACAAAATCAGAACCCGAGATGGTAAAGAACGGAACACCAGCTTCGCCGGCCACAGCACGGGCTAATAAAGTTTTACCAGTTCCCGGAGGGCCAACTAACAAAACCCCCTTGGGAATTTTACCACCCAGTTTAGTATATTTTTTGGGGTCACGTAAAAAGTCGACAACCTCAACCAGCTCATCCTTAGCTTCATTGACTCCGGCCACATCGTTAAATGAGACTTTATTTTTGTTTTCGGTCAAAAGCTTGGCTTTGCTTTTACCAAAGGACATGGCTTTACCGCCCCCCACCTGCAGTTGCCTCATAACAAAAAGAAATAAACCAAAGATAATAAGTATCGGTAGATAGTTCATCAAGAAAACCATCATAAATGAGTTTTGGGCGTTGGACTCATACTTGGGAGTGATATTGTTTTGCTCGAGCAAACGGGCACCAGTTTCGCCAATGTTGCCGGTGATGGTGAATTCTTTACCGCCGTACTCGCTAATAAAATCTTCTTTGAGGATCCCTTTGATTTCTCCAACGTCGCCACCCGTGCCCACATCTTTAAATGTAACAGACTCAAGTTTTTGGGCCTCAACAGCTTCACGAAATTTAGGATAACTAAAGTCAACGATCTGGACTTTTTTATTTTGCTCGTAAACCTGAACAAGAATAACAACCACAATAATGGCGAGTGCCCAAAAAGCCATAGAACGAGATGCTTTCATATTTTGCTTCCTTTACAAGAGGTCTCTTTATTCTAACACTGACGGCGCGAGGTCTCAATTTAAGCTGATGGCTCTACACTCATTCGTCCTGCGTCAACTTTCCAACGTCGACCCAATAATGAGAATGTGTGTCTTTTTTTCTCCGTGTCAAGGCGTTTACAAACTTCATTGATATGGGAAAGCCCATAGTTTTTAAGCCCTTGACTCTTCATATAATTCGCCACAACCAACTTTTTGTGGGTCTCGTTGAGACACCAGTAAGGAGCAAGACTTAGGGCCCCTCCTTCTAAACAAGCTTCTAAAGTGGAGTCTAAGTCCTGTGAATGGATTTGAGAGACCAAAAGGTCTAGGGAGCGAGCTAAGGATTGGACGCCTCCCGGATGTTTCTCCTCAAGCTCAGGGAGCCACTTCTTACGCAACCAATTGCGCAATGGATGGCGACACTCGTTGCTTGGGTCCTCCACCCAACCGCAGTTATTCTCAACCAAATGGGCCTTTAATTCTTCGCGATTTGTTTCAATTAAAGGACGCAAAAGACGAGGGGCTTGAAAGGACATGGACTCTAATCCCTGAGGACCGGTCCCACGTATCAATCGAATCAATCGAGTTTCTAGCAAATCATCGCGATGGTGAGCGGTGACCAAGTGATCGAAGTTTTCTTTTTCAAAAATCTGCCACAAATAAGCGTAACGCCTTTCACGCAAACTCGCCTCGGAGTCACTTACAAAGGTATCTTTTTCAAAAAAAGGTTCCGTTAAATTGCAATGATATGGCACATTTGACTTGTGACAAAGGTGCTCAACAAAAGCCCTAGCATTGTGTCGGTAGTCTTGTTGAATGGAGTCGGAAGTTTCGCCATGAAAAAAATGAGCCACTGAGAAATCGACCTTTAATTGCTCCCTCGCATGCAAAAAGATCTGCAACAAGGCCATCGAATCGAGACCACCACTGAGAGCCAGTAAAAAACGATCTCCCCTAAAAGGAATTAATTTCTGGGAGATTGAGTGGAGTAGACTCATTCTTTGCTGGCGGGACCGTCGTCAGGTTCAGTTTCTTTTTTCTTTGGAACAAATTCAATATCCGCTTGGATCGAAATCTTATGTTCGCGCAAGACTGTTTTAAACTCTTTCACGATATCAATTTTCTGGATGAGTTTTGAAACTTCACCACCCACTTTTTGCACAATTTCTTGTTTGGATCGGTTCGCACTTTTTAATACTTGTACAACCACTTCTTTAGGAAGGTTGAGCCCGCTGAGATAACTTTTCAGCTGTTCTTCTGACAAGAATGGAGATGACAAACCTGTGGCGACAATTTTTCTTAAAATATCAGAGACTCCACCCGAAGATTTTTTATCCTCGTCCCAATTGAGTTCCACTTTTTCTTCTTCCATTCCTATACCCCTTTATAGAGTTGAGCGACACGTTTGTGGTAGGCTTTCATCATGGCTGGCAAATTCACACTGAGGGCTTTTTGGGTCATGACCTTGGGGACGAGCAAACCAAAACTGGCTTCGGCGTAATATTCAGCCCTTGTTTTGCCATCCTCGTCACTCAGCCGCCAATGTCCGGCCATCGACTTGAAAATATCACCTTTGATAAATTTCCAACGCACCTCTGTTGGACGCGTTTCTTGGTGTTCATTGATATATTTAAAACTTTTGATTACGGAAACCTGATACTCTACAATCTTTTTACCCCCCTCTTCAGAGAGAACTTTGCATGATTGAACTTCAGATAAGAAGTCCGAGTAACTTTCATAATCGGTCACCAGATCAAAAAATTGTTCAGGTGTGCAGTCAAAAACTTCCACGTGGGTGACATTGGCCATAGTTACTCCCCTTTTTTTCCAAATAAAGCCTCGGCTTGGGCCAAAAGACTGTCCCGTTCGCTTTTTTGACTTTGTCCAGAACCTGGCTCAAAAAAATCACAAAAATTGCTTTCTTCTTTTTCGCGAACTACATCTGCCGAAGTCTCTCGGCACTCATTGTAAGCTGTGCTATCGTAAAAACGACAGTTTTTACAGCAGTGCAAATCAGCGTGGCATTGCAGACACTCGTCCCGTCTCCCCACTCGATCCATATAGCTATTTTTTGTTCCACAAGAAAAGCAAACTAGCTCTAGGCTCATGGGCGCAAACCACCAGAAAAGTATGTGGGCTTTAATCGCATATTGTGCTCGGACTCGATGAACCGAATGGTCCCTGTTTTAGACCGCATGACAACAGATTGGGTGAGAATACGACCGCCGGCTAAGTAGCGGACTCCTTTAAGGAGGGGCCCATCTGTGACACCGGTGGCACAAAACATCACATCCCCTTTTGAAAGCTCATCGCGAGAGTAGACTTTGTCCAAATTGGTAATTCCCATTTGTGTGGCCCGTTCTTTTTCTTTTTCATTTTGCCATTTGATTTTTCCAAGAAAGTCGCCACCTAAACATTTCAAAGCCGCAGCGGTGATCACACCTTCGGGAGCGGCACCAATACCCAAGAGCATATCGATCCCAGTTTCTTTCCATGAAGTGGCCACACCTGCAGAGACATCTCCATCTTCGATGAGAAGAATCCGGGATCCAAGCTCACGCACTCGATCGATTAATTGTTGGTTGCGTTCCCGTTCTAAAATCACAATGGTCACATCGGTGACAGATTTGTTTAAAGCTTCGGCCACAGCGCGGATGTTTTCTTCAGGAGTTTGATCAAAACTCACAACGCCCTTTGCTCCGGGCCCCACGGCAATTTTATCCATGTAAGTATCAGGAGCATGCAGAAAATGACCCTTGTCCGCCACCGCTATCACAGACAGGGCACCCACGCCCCCATGGGCACAAATATTGGTGCCTTCCAAAGGATCTAAGGCAATGTCGACCTGTGGGCAATCCGGACCAGCTCTTCCCACTTTTTCACCAATATAAAGCATGGGGGCTTCGTCACGTTCTCCCTCCCCAATGACAATGGTTCCATCAATCGCAATATCTTCAAAAGCCTTGCGCATAGCATCAACGGCCGCTTGATCCGCACCGTGAGCGTCACCTCGGCCAGTGAGTTGGGAACAGGCTAAGGAGGCCGCTTCTGTGATTCTAACAAATTCTAGGGCTAAGTTGCGATCCATCATCATTTTCCTGTCTGTTGAAGGTAATCCAGCACATCTTTTGGTAAACGCACGGCTCTCTGAGAGTTCACATCAAAAGCCGCGTGCACTGTCTTACCAAATGCGACAGGATTCTCAAAGCTTTTCGTTTCAAACAGATAACTGAAAAAAAGGCGCGCACCCTCTGCCCACACCTCGTAATGAATCAAGAGATCTTCATTAAAACGCATTGGGTTTTTGTAATCCACTTGGCAGTGCACAAGGGGGTAATTGAGCTTGCCAAGCAAGAGCCCATCAGGATGTCCCAGGGTGTGGGCCGAGACCGCTCGCAAGAACTGCAAACGAGCCTCTTCCATCAGCTTCAAATAATTGGCGTGATGAATGATGCCCATGGCATCTGTTTCATAAAATTGCAAACGACGGGAGTAGGTATCTTTATGCTTGGACATGGGTTGCTACGATTTTTTTAAGCTGTTCAAGAGCGGCGGAGCCCGTCTCCATCTGTTGAAGGATGGCATGGGCCTTTAAGGCTATCTGCTGATTGTTCAGTTTCGGAAAAACTTTGCTATCCAACTCTTTGTTTTCAAAAAAGAAACTGTCCGTTTCATAAACTAAACTCGCTGATGCTAGATCTATTTGGGCGCGGACAAGTTCGGGGCCCTGTTGCCACAAATACAAATTTGTCTCTTTGGGGCCATGGTACCATTCGTTAAAATCAGCTTTGGCGCTGTAATGTTTTGGGCTTATTAAGCTCATATTTAAACCGATAATTCGATCGGTGACCACACGGTCGATTATGATTCTGGCCGCGACATCAATTTCCACAAATTTGACGGCTATAACTTCTTCATTGACACGGATCACTTGTGCTTTCAAGTAAGCTTCGTCCACTGCTGTCTTCAAGTGAAGGGTCAAAGCTTGGCCAATGTCATTTAACTTTTTCTCCTTGGGTTGTGCCAGGGCTGCCCCCTCATAACTCATATCAAAGAGAAGGGTTCGACCGGAGTCGACTATTTCACTGATCAAACCTTCACTAAGAGGCTCCACAAGCACTCTTTGGTATTTACGACGATCTTTTACACTCTCATTTTCGCTCATGATTCCTCGATTTTTGATACTCTTCTTCCAGGTAGGATCGCATCTTCTGCGCCACTTTTTCACTTATAACTTCAAGCGTAAAATTGAGTAAAAAAGACGGGATAGGCACGCGAGGCTCTGGCAAAAGAGTCCAAGTTGAGACCTCCGTCTTTTGGGGCCCAAGGGACTTGAGCTTGTAATGACCCTGCATTCCCTCAAAAGTCCCCTCTATCACCTGCCAATCCATCTGCTCAAAATCTTGAGAAGGCCGAGTCCATTTATAATTCATAGTCAACCGTGTTTGGTACCCAGCGGCCTCTATATTTAAATGGAGCTGACTTTTATTCTTGTCATGTACAACTTTTTTAAAATGGCTCGACACTTTATTTAAGTTCTCGAACTGACCGATCTCGTTCCGAACAAAAGAGAGAGGGGCCGCGACCAACCCCGCTCCCACCATTCGGTAGCGAAGCTCCCCTTCAGTGGTGGTCTGCTTTTGAACCGAAACAACAATACGTCTTTTGTTTAAAATCTGATCATACAAACGGGTCTTTTTTTGCCAAAAGGGAAGTTCTTCTTGGGCAAAAACGAAACCTGAAAACAGGTTTAAGGAAATGAAAAAAACAATCACGACTCTTCTATTAGGTGTTTGCACCTTTTCAGTATACAAAAGGTCAGCTCCCAATGCTATGCTCGGTCCCATGAAACTTTCCCCCTGGCCCATGATTGCCACATTATTTCGCATTTTTATTGTGCCAGTGATTCTGGTTCTCATGCTCTATCAACCCACTGCTTGGCCTGTAACATGCGGGATTTTATTTATTATCGCCTCTATCACCGATTGGTTAGACGGTTATTTGGCTCGTAAACTCAACAGTGTCTCTGTGGCTGGAAAGTTTTTAGACCCTATAGCCGACAAAGTTCTCGTCTCCAGCGTGCTTATTTTATTTATCTCGATGCAAATGATAGAGGCTCTGGCGGTGCTGATTCTGATCAATCGCGATGTAATCATTGGGGGCGTACGCTCTATTGCTGCCAGCCAAGGGCAGGTCATAGATGCCGGCTCTGTTGGTAAGTGGAAAACAACCCTACAGATGATTGCCATTCCCAGCCTTTTCTTTGGCCAGAGCTGGAGCTTTTTACCATTTCAAGAAGTTGGCTACTGGGGAATTTGGTTGAGTGTGGCCTTGAGTCTGTACTCGGGTGGCCAGTATATTATGCGCTGGCGCCAACAATAGTTTTTATTTACGATGCCAACGAACCGAGTAAAGATCATGTCTGCGGTCTTTTAGATTTTGTACAGCCCCACTTGCACGAGCCTCTTTTAATACATCCATCCTAAGGTCGGCGATTGCGACCATTTCCACATTGGGACTGGTGTCGGCGGCTATACCATCTCTGGCAAAGGGATAGTCGCAAGGCGTGAGGATGCAGCTTTGGGCGTACTGAATGTCCATATTGTGAACGCGTGGCAAGTTGCCCACATTGCCCGCCATGGCCACATAAATTTGGTTTTCAATAGCACGCGCCTGACAGCAATACTTGACCCGACAGTAAGCCTGACGATTGTCAGTTAAAAAGGGAACAAATAATATTTGCATACCTTGGTTCACTAGATGGCGCGCCAACTCTGGAAATTCGCTGTCATAACAAACGAGCACACCTATCGGCCCGCAGTCCGTCTGGATAACTTTAAGACTGTCACCGCCCTCGATGTTCCACCAATAGCGCTCATCAGGAGTGGGATGAATTTTAGCCTGTTCATGAACAGAGCCATCACGCAAAAAAACATAGGAGACGTTTCGCACTTTTTGCTCCACATGGGTAGGGTGAGAGCCGGCAATGATATTCACATTGTATTTAATGGACAAACCTTGAAAAAGCTCTTTCACTTGATCGGTGTACTTGGTCATCTTTTCGATGGCCTTTGCTGGACGAATTTGCTCGTTCTCAATAGACAAGAGCTGCATAGTGAAAAGCTCTGGAAAGAGTACAAAGTCCGATTTATAGTCAGCGGTCACGTCGACAAAATATTCCACCATCTGTGCAAACTCTTGGAAGGATTTGATGCCACGCTGCTGATACTGAACCGAAACAACACGTACGGAGTTCTGTCTGCGACTTAACTTTTGAGTTTGTGTTTCGCCTTCATTGATTTCGGGATTCTTCCACAAGAAATGAACGGCGAAGCCCTTGGATTCGTAATCAGAAGGGATATAGTCTTTGAGAACGCCAAGGACCTCAAAACCATTGCGCATCTGAAAATTCAAGGTGGGGTCTATGATTTTTTTAGCCTTGACCAGCTCCACATACTCTTCGACATTCTTCACTTTGCTCATTTTTTTGTAGTAATTGGGGACTCGACCGCCAAAGACAATTCCTTTAAGGCGTTCGTATTTCACAAGCGTTTTACGGCGATCGTAAAATCTTTGCCCAATACGATGTCTTCGCAGTGTGGGATCGACACAAGTTTCGTAACCATATAAATAGTCGCCATCGGGATCGTGAGTGGTGGCAAAGCCACCGCCTGTGATCTCTTTCCAATCGTGAGGCTTTAAGGCTTTCTCGCCCGAGATGATCAAACTTGCCGAATAACCTACAATTTGATCATTCATTAAGGCCACCATATGACCTTCGGGGTAATGAATGATTTGACCACGCAGCTGCTCTTCAGTGTAACCTGGCATGTCGTGATAGACACGATTGACGAGCTCAAGAATGCCAGGAAGATCTTTATGGTCCGCGAGACGAACAATTAGTGATTTTTTACTCATGCAACGGAGTCTAGTTGTTCGGCGCGGAAATGTCCACCTGGTTCTAGTTACTAAAATAAAAGAGAGTAAAATGAGCACATTGAAAAAGAAACTTTTGCTTCTCGCGACTGCGTGGTAATCCATGAGCTATCTTTTTGTTTAGAGGCGCCATGATCCTACTCAGTCGCGAAGAAGTTTATAAGCTAGACCAATCTTTGCTCCAAACTCGAACCGACCTTTTCTCCTTGATCCACGAGGTCGGGCAAGCCCTCAGTCAATGGTTTCTTCGCCACTACAGCAAAAAGCAAAGTGTTCTCATTGCTGTCGGCCACGGACACAACGGGGACGACGGCCTTTCACTCGGAGTGGAACTGATAAAACGCGGCTACTCTGTTTCGTTTTACAGCCCGCCCTCGCCCCTTGACTCTGTTAGCGAAGTTCGCAAAAAACTTACAAGTTCGGTGGCTGACGAAAACTGGGTCAGAACAATTGGCCAGACTGAGTTTGATGTTGTTGTCGACGCCCTTTATGGTATCGGCCTGAACCGAGAATTGGATGTTGAAGATCAAAAATGCTTAGCCTCACTCAACCAAATGAATGGAGAAAAAATATCTTTGGATATACCAAGCGGTGTCGATGCCAACACCGGCCAACTGTGGTCCCCTATATGCTTTCTCGCACATACCAACTTGTCCATTGGCTTTCATAAGCGTGGGCTCTTTTTGTTGCCCGCCGCCCTACAAAGCCAGAACAATGTTCTTGTCGATGTTAAAACTTTAAACTCGGCTCCCCTTCCTTTCGCTCCGGACTGTCTCGACCTTCCCTCCTATGAGGATTGGCTACAACTGTTTCCAAGATCCACAGCTGACAATAAATACACACGCGGCAAGGTCACCATCTTGCAAGCGCCCATGTATCCAGGAGCTGCTATTTTGACAGCCTATGCGGCCCTCAACTGCGGTGTTGGTTATATTCAAATCTTATGCCCCGAGGAACTTTGGGCTCAGGCGAGCCTCACTCATCCCCAATTCGTCTGGACCGGCTACCAAAACGCGACACATTTGACACGTTTGGTTTTAAAAGAACACAAAAGCCAATGTTTTGTCTGGGGACCGGGGTGGACAGACTCCTCACTCAACCTGAATGAGGTCTTGAATCAACCCAAACCTTTCGTTTTTGATGCTGGCGTTTTGACTTGTGCCCTCATCTCGGCTCTTCATAGTAACTTACGAACCCAAGATGTTCTCACTCCACATAACGGGGAAATTAAAAAAATCATTCCCAAAGATTCCCAATGGTCGCGCTGGCAAAGTCTCCAGTGGCTGCAAGAAAAGATACCTTCCACAATCCTCTTAAAGGGTGCGGATACTCTTGTGGGCCGTAAAGGCCAAGCAACAAGACTTGCCACTTGGAATAGTCCTCAGCTGGCTATGGCTGGTAGTGGAGACATTTTATGTGGGGTGGTGGCGGCCTTCATCGCCCAAGGGCACAAAACTTTTGAAGCCACGCTTATGGCGGTTGACCTTCATAGAAGAGCTGGAGCTCTCTATCCCTTTGCAACGACCCCCGACAAATTAATCGAGGGTCTACATTTGCTTTTAAATCAAAGCTCAATGAACTGAGTCGACTCTCTCTAGAACAAACATCTCGATGACACCCGTGTAAACATTAGGGGCTGTTCCCACTTTCAAATCTTCATCCAAATAGAGAATGGTCAGGCCACTTTGGGCATTTATAGGGCCTTTGGGAAATTCACCAAGCTCGATCACTTGAAAGTCTTGCAAGTCACCACTTAAAATATCAGCCGACATTTCACTTAAAAGCTCGCCTTTTTGTAAGCCTCGAGGTCGTGAAAAAGCCTTGAGAATAGTTGTGGTTTGCACGTTGCCCGAAACTTGCCCCACAGCCTCTAGAGCAAAAGTAATGGCTTGATCATCTGGCAATAAACGTTCACCAAAGTTCACAGCACGCCCTTGTTCTGTGACGAACTGAAAAATCTTATCTAAATTACGAGCAGGGGAACCAGCGGGACTGTTGTCTGCCTCATCCGACCATACTTGACGCCAAGAACCGGGTGAGTAAAGGGACCACTGCTCTTCTGTCACTGCAGACTTGTTTTCGGTCAACTCTTGAACCAGTTCATCCAGTTGCTCACGCACCTCTTTTAAGTTCTCAGTGTTGGTGGTGTTCGCTTTTGCAAGATCCAGAATCTCTTGTTTTTTGATTTGAACAGAGTCTTCAGCTTTTGTTTTCTCAAGACCTGCTCCAAGAACGGCCATGATGATAAAGCTATAAATAATAAAATCCATTTTAGTGAAATGTGGTTTTGTCATAAAACCCTCCTCTTTGTTGTATACGTCAATCTTGATACGATTAGTCCTTGAGCACAATAGCTAGCGCTTGCAGTCATTAGATAGCATGAACGTCTTTTTTATTTAGAGTACAGTTTTTGAAAAGAAAACTTCTTTGATAAAGCTCTTCCAGGCCCAGCGACTTTCTGATTTTTTTGGAAAATAAAGTTGAGAGAGCTCTTGGTTTCCGTGAACTATAAAGTGATGTTCGCCCTTGGCACTAGGCACAGAAAGTTTTAAAAGTCCTTCGGGCTTCATCAAGGTGTAAAGGGCCGTTGTGAAAACTTCATCGCCAATTGTTATTTTTTGTTCCACTTGATATTGGAGTAAGTCTTCTCCATCGACAATGACCTCTTTGGCCACCACCGGCCCAAGCTCTAGGCTATCTTGTTTGGGCTCCACCACCGGATTTTCTGGCAGTTGGGTAAGATCAAGGAACTTTTGACAGCGGTAAAAGGAACTGCGCAGAGAGCATCTGTAACCTTGATTTTTCAACTGTGTTAACTTTTCCGAGGCAGATGAAGACTGAACGGGTATCACCTCCACGCGTTGGGCTTGGCGTAAGATCTGTTCACCCTGAAAATAAAAATGACCTTCGATAGTGTGGCCCCACTGCAGTAAGCCTATAAAAAGAAGTGTAAACATTCTGACCTCCCCAAGTTCACTTCCAGTGCAAACGAAATGGATAATTCTGTCAATAGGTTTCAATTTTTCCTTGTGCAGACAAGGAATGTTGGACCCTCACAGAAAATGAAATTATTAGCTTGTCGTCTGATAGACTTCTTTTTTCCGGATATTTTTATAATTATCAAAAAAGTAGAGTAAACCTAAGATTATCCCCGTTACAAAACCAATTAAGTGAGCACGGTAACTAGTGGTCGCCTCAAAAGTTGTTGGGAAAAATACCATAAGCGCCATACCGAAAACCCTTATAGTCCGCTGCAACCAACTATACTGACGTTGAATAAAAAAGTACATCGTCAACCAGAAACCTCCAAGAAGATAAACAAGGCCCGACGCTCCCAATAGCCGAACCTCCGGCGGGTATGTGTAAATACAAACCAAATTTACTAGGCCTGCCAAGAAAAAGGAAAGAACTGGATAAACAGTCAAACCAAAATAGGCGTATATAAAATAACTAAAAATACCGAGCATATAAAGATTGGACAAGAGATGCCCCAAATTGGAGTGAATCAGTGTGGCGGTAAAAATGCGCCACCACTCACCTTCAAGTAAAACGTTTTTGTTGATTGCCGGAAGTTTGTCTGCCAGACCCAAAAAATCCATCCAATAAAGTTGGGTGATAGAAATAACAAAAAATAAAAAAGTCATGGTCACAAGAAAACTGCCTTGTGGAGGCTTTTGACTGATCAGAGTTTGAACCAGGCGTTCTTCGGGCATGGTTCTAAGCTCTTCCGGCAGGTCTTCGTTTTCCATCACCTTATCATGAGGTTTAAGGATCTGCTGTCAAGCACAAGCAGGTTTCTCATTTGGGAAAATCAACCAAAACAAATTCCCAACTGTGAACTATGGGGTCCTGTATCACCGATTCGAGTTTGATCGAAAGTTGCGAATTGTGACAAAATCAACTCATGCATCGAAAACTCGAGACATCCAGTTTTTCTCAACAGGAGCAGTTGCACGTGCAACAAGTCTTCGAACCCTTTGAGCATTTGGGTTTTGAATCGCGCAACAAATACAAAATTTTCAATAGTTCGCGCAAAGAAATCTACTATGTGGCGGAACAACAGAAAGGTATTTTAGGCTTTTTATTTCGCCAGTGGCTTGGTCACGGCCGTCGTTCATTTCACCTTCACTTTTTCAATCCAAACCGAGAAGTGGTTTACGAGGTCAAACACCCCTTTCGCCTCTTTTTTCAGGAACTCATAGTTTCTGATTCGAAAGGCAAGGTCTTAGGTGGCATGAAACAAAGATTCAATCTTTTCAGACGCCGCTTTGATATTCTTGATAAAAATGGAATCACACTCATTGAAGTGAGAACACGGATGAGTTTGATCTTTCCAGTCTGGCATTTTCCATTTGTCAAAAACAATCAACAAGTGGCCACAGTTGACAAAAAATTTTCAGGTTTACTGACCGAAATTCTAACAGATAAAGATAGCTTTCAGCTGACCATTCATACCGAAAAAGTTTCGGAAACAGAACGAATACTCATCCTCGCATCCGCCATATTTATAGACATCCGCTATTTTGAACACAAACGATAAGCAAAACATAAGAATTACAAATTCAGGAACTGAATACTTTCAGAGTATGATCCATGTCACTCCACTTCAGAGCGTAAAGTTCGCCATTTCTCATTCCAGTGAGAAGTGCTAAACTACAAATCTCATAGAAGTTGTGATTTAGCAGCTTTGCTTGCTTTAAAAGAATCCCAATCTCTTTTGAGTTGAAGACTTTTTGCACCGCTTGTGGAACATTGACCATAATCTTCAAAGAGGATTTCTTTGCAGAACGCCATCATAAAAATGCGTCTTACATATTTTAGAACATTCTTGCGAAGCTAGTAGGAAAAACCTTCATCCGATCGGTCAAAGTTTTTGAAATCCTTTTGGAAGTCAAAAAAAGACCAACCTTAAACATCAAGGAGTAATCAGAACCGATGTCCTGTTTTCTACGCGAGGGGCCAGATCCCACTTCATCACCCCCTCATATACGGAGGGTGTACACCCCCTAGACGAGAGATCGTTTATTCTAAGCTATTGAAATTACGTGAAATGGGCTGAAATATTCGTATAAATACGAACTAAATTAAAGAAAAATTCGTATATTTACGAAGAAATATGGTAAAATGTTCGTATATATACGAAGGAAAATGCCATGTTTGATAAGCTCCATTTGGCTCAGGTGAGTCGCAAAGTCGAAGGAATCAGAGAAGTCTTTAAAGACACTCAGGTCCGCCCTGGGTGGATTCGCTATATGAGAGAAGCCCTAGGGATGAAGGTCAAAGACCTCGCACGCCTCACGGATCTCAGCTCCGCCACTGTCACCGAAACCGAGAAGCGAGAAGCAGAAGGCAAAGTCACCATCCAAAATCTTCGGAAAATGGCCCACGCCATGGACTGTGAGTTGGTCTATGTGTTTTTACCCAAAGAAGAGCTTGGCAATCTTCTTGAATCCAAAGCCTATGAGAAAGCCAGGAAAGCTATTATGTCCGCTGACACCCACATGACTCTTGAAGATCAAAAGGTCTCGGCCGATGCCGAAGAGCGCATCCAGCGCCTGGCACAAAAGCTCATTGAAAAAGGAGATGTTTGGTGAGTGATTTTTTATTTAAGGATCGTGATGGCCAAACACCACTCCCAGAGGAACTAAAAAAAGGCCTAAAGCCCACGCACATTCAAAACATGGGTGAGCTTGATGAGTACGAAGAAGCCAATATCGCCGAGGGCTTAATCTGGCTCAGTCAACAAACCAAAGATCCTATTGATCGTCATTTTTGGTATCAGCTTCATAAAAAATTATTTTCCGATGTGTGGTCATGGGCCGGTGAAGTCAGAGACCATGAACTTAACAATCCTGATTTTTTAATGCCTTATAATATTCGGCAAGAACTCAAGAAACTTGAAGATGATGTGAAATATTGGATCGAAAACAAAACCTATCCACTCAAAAAAATCGCCACCAGACTCCACGAAAGACTTCTCACCATCCATCCCTTTGCCAATGGGAATGGCCGCTTTTCTCGCATCATCATCGAGTATTTTTGCTCTTATTATAAAATCGAAAAGCCAACCTGGGGTAACCGCCATCGGAATCTGCCAGAGTTTCGGCGAAAACAATATATTAATGCTGTTGTTAAGGCTCGCAAGGAATACGATTTTGAAGATCTAGAAAATTTTATTTTTCGGACAGAATAATGGCCAATATTTGTAAGAATTTGATTCAATTTTTTCGATGTTTCTTTCGTTTCAAAAGTTTTTCACAGGAGCAACTGATTACAAAGCATAGTGATTTGAAATACTTCATCGCAAACCTAGACGCTTGAGCAGCAATAGACAGACTTATTGTTTATAGTCAGCTCGTTCTTCGCAAGTTTGTGTAATGATTCTTGTCGAGACATCAGAGTCGCGATAGCTGTTAACACATTCTAGGATATCAATTTTGGCATTTAAAAACTCATCCTCTAGACAGATTAAACTGTTATACACCTCATGTAGATGATAAGAAATCATTTTTTCTGCGCATTTCTTTGCTTTCTCTGCGAACTCCAAGGGGGCGGTAGACTTAGCACAAGCGTTGGTAACAAAGCCGAACCCCTGCATGAGTCGGAAGAAGAAAGGTGTTTTAACTAATTCAGTATTCTCAACCCCTTTGGTTATAAAAGGGACATATCTCCATCGTCTAACCCTATTATTTGTAGTATGTTCAGAAGTTATATTAACATCTATCAGAGAGTTATTGCAACTAACAACATCAGTAGCATTTTGAAAAGTTTGTTGGTCTGTGCAAAGCTCAAGTAAATAAGATACCTTCCAGATTGGAGTGTCAGAATAAGATCTCAAATTAGAATAAGTTTCCATGCAATTATAAAGCTCGGGACTCTCAACACCACTTTTACATATCCTTTCAGCAAAGACATCATACCGATCATCACGGACAGCTGACCTTGGAACTGCTTTCAACTTTTCCTTATTGCGAGCAACACATGCTATGAAGTCCTCGGCTACTGAACGATCTATTAATTTATTGCTCACGTTTTTGCTGTTTTGAGAAACGCAAGATACTGATAATATTGTAGATAGCACCAATAAAATTAAACGATAAACTTTCATTGTGAAGCTCCTATCCCATTCACAATTTCACTTTGATGGCAAAAAAAAAGGATTTTCATAGCACATAGCCCTTGGTCCCAATAAAGAGACGAAAGAATCAAACCTAGACTTTGTTTTCTAAAAGTCCCATTACCTCCTACTGTTGCTAAACCTTAAATTCAAAAACAGGCTGCCAAATTCATGTAACCACCATGTCACCAAAAAGTAACCAAGGGTTGAAACTTCATGAAATTTCGAGACTTTTTTCGCTCGATTTAGTTGTTCATTCAATCTATTAAGGTTTCGGGATGTTTTGGCTTTCTTGGATTCCATTTTCTGGACTTAAAATGCAGCGGGTGATGGGGACCTTCTCTGATCCTGGAAGGACACAAAAATTACATAATTGTGGTGGTGGAATCTTTTGCTGCAACGTTTCGCTTTTGGCGTTTTGCAAGAGCAAAGAAAGTTCCAGCTCCGCCTACAGTCATAGAAAAGTCATTCATAGGGAAAGAGCTAATTTCCCAAATATCTACACCCCAGTTATTTAATCAGTGGACGATGGGGAGCCTTTGGATGTGCCGTCTAAGTCCGAGTTATCTTCTTCTTTAAGTTCAATTCTTAGATATTCGGATTTATCTTTGGGTCTTTCTGCAAATCTCATGTCCAAAAGCTCTTTTCGAACTCTGTAACCCATAAATTCACTCACAACTTTACTTGTTGCATACAAAAGGTAATGGGGTCTAATTTTTTCTTCAACCAATTTAATTTGTTCTGTTTTAATGCACTCTTTATTTTTAGTTGTCCAAGTTTTAAGAGCAGCGGCTTCTAAATGTTTATTTACAATTTTGTACGTTTTTTTAACTTTCGGGATAAGAACTTTGTAATAATTAATGAGTTGAGGAACGACAGAGCGATTCTCTAAATGGCGAGCCAAATCGTTATTACTAATTGTATCAAGATAAAATTCACCCACAGGCGGTACATAACCGAGATTCATTAATATCATACAGGTCCCCTTGACCTTCTCTTGTGTTATTTCAAATTTAGGGTAACGGCCAGAGGGCTCTTCTGCCGGCAGGTCGCGGATAATTTGTTCCATATTAAACTTGAGACTGGCCTGACTCCTTTTGTCCTCTTTGTATTGATCAAAAGCAAACGCTAGGATAACTCCAAGAAAAACAAAAACACCGTCGGTCAGTTTGTCGTAGATAAAACTCAGGGTCTTCTCGAATAACTGTTGCACACGCTGAGTCAAAAAGATAACGGCCACAAGGCTCTTAGGTAGAATTTTTGTTGCGACAAACTATTCACCAAGGAGTCACTTATGGCCGTTATTGATGCAATCCTGCACCAGGATTT
>JBGSNK010000097.1:0-27189 GCA_041739665.1 Bdellovibrionales bacterium | reverse complement strand
TAAAGAAATCAGCTTATGGATACCGAAATATGGATTACTTCAAGCTAAAAATACTGCAAAGATGTGGCTACTTGAACTCCAGATACATCCAGGAAGCCCATACCGAATACATTTGAGCTCAGAAAAATATGAAGAAGAGGCATTTTCCTGCCTAAGCTGTGGCCAACTGTTCAAATATTTGAGGTCAGATCTCAAACTGAATCCATCAGATCCAACTGAAGGCTATAAATCTTCAATCGCTCTGGCAGAGATCTTGCTGATTAGGCATGTAAGAGGATGGGGGCATTGATGAAAGACTTAATCAATTTGAGACTGTTTCTGAGTTGTCTACTTTTGGTATTTTTAAGTTTAGAAGCACAGGCCAAACAAAATAAAAAGCGTCACAGGCATGATCCGCAGCTCGCTCAAGCCATTCAAAAAGCCCAAGAAAAATCCTATAAAGAACATATTACCATTCGTCAGCGCGTGGCTGACGAAACGAGCGAGCGCTTAGACTCTTACCGCGACCATGATTTTGAGTTTAAAGAAGCGCAAAAAGTCAGACATGCACAAAAGTCGACTTTAAAACCAATAAAACTCGACCAACCCGAAGTTTTCCTCGAAGAAGTCGGAGAAGACCAAAGTGGTCTGGATGGATTACGCAGTCAAGATTTTGAAGATTATGAAGACACAAACATAGATCAAGAATTAAGAGAGATTAGCTCTTTAACCAACTAATTTTTCTTAAGTAATGGCCAAAAGCCATATTTAGCCCTCTTCTTAGCCATGGGTGTCGCCAAAAGCCCATGGCTTTTTTTTACTTCGACTCAAATTATGAAGACGTGACCAATTTAGAGAATCAGCTTTCGCATTTCGTTTTGCGAATAGACAAAGTCCGCATAGATCATTGTGTTGGTGATATTTCTATGGCCGAGAGCGATTTGCAACAAACGGATGTCTTTGACCTTCTTGTAAAGGCGAATGGCAAAGGTATGTCGCAAGCAGTGAAATTTTTTTTTCACAGGGCGATAGGTCTCCCAAACCTGTCGCAAGCGGTGGTAACCAATATCAAATAATACATCTTCTTTTTGCTTGCGGCTGTAGTCCTCAAGCATCTCGAAGAGCCAATCGTTGAGGGGAATTTCTCGATCATTAGAGCCCTTGATTCCATGAATAAAAATAGACTGGTCGTAAAGGTTGAGATCGGCTTTGGTCAGGTTCAGAATTTCAGTGGCTCGAGCTCCGGTATTGAGAGCTAAATACAAGATCAGACAATTGCGTGGATCATTTAAAACATGGCGCTTGAGCAACAAATTCAGATGTTCGTACTCTGGATCTAAAAGAAATTTGTTCTTATTTATAGCATAGGGCTTAGACCCAGGTCGGCGTTGACTCATCCCCTTCATGAAAACTACTTTTAACACTCGAGTCAATAAAGATTCGCCCACCTATCTGTCACAAAAAAGGAATTTAAAAAGAAATAAAGGCTTTTTTGATATTTTTTGTTTAGTTTTTGGCGAATCTGCCGATTTAACTAAGATCGAATTTGAGATCATTCCCCCAGTAGGGAGTCAGATTGAGAAAATGGGTATTTGTTTTTATTACTGGAATGTTGAGCGCATGTGCAAACAAAAAGGATGCCGCATCCATTACAATTTCTTTTCCTAAAAAGTCCTCAATCAGTTCTAAAAGTCATTTTACAAAAAGCGAAGGTTCATTAACATCCATGTGGAATGGACAGATCAATCTGGAGTCCGAGGTGGATTGTTTCGGCATCTTCGTCGGGGGGCCTGAAAGCATTCACCAGCGAAACTTTTGCAACGAATACTTAACAGACAAACGCGTGGTGGATTTTGGAAATTACTACGGAGCTGTTGGTCGCAATGGCCAAGAAATTCAGATTGAAATCGATGCCGACGTGAGTCGGGAGATCACTCTCATTGCCATGGGTTCTCAAAGTGGGACATGTGTGGATTTTGCTGGCCTCTCCCCACCAAAAGGGGAGTTTACCCACCCGAGGATTATTCATCAAAAGACTTATCAGTTTAGTGCAGGTCCCCAGGCTATTTATGTGGATCTAAAATCTGTTTTTGACAACACTAACCCTCAACTGGATCGATGCCAGTTCGACTCGCCATTAGAGCCATCTATTCAAACGCCATTGACTCCAGCCCTGCTAAGCTTTTCTACCACCACCCCTCATGACTTTGGCTCGGTGAGTGTCGGTGGTTCCCAGTCAGTTACCTTAAGCCTCATGAATTCTGGCCAGACGACCGCTTCGTCCCTCACGGCAGTTGCCCTCGCTGCACCTTTTGCCTACACAGGCGGATCATTCCCGGGCACCTCAGGAACTTGCGGGTTCAGTCTTGCTGCTGGCTCTTCTTGCCTTTTGAATTTAGAATTTATCCCCTCTATAGGTGGGGCATTCTCAGAGACACTTTCTCTGACTTATGACGATGGGTTCAACCTACTGACTCTTTCGAAGAATCTTCAGGGAACTGGTTTGTCGTCGGCAATCCTTTCAATTTCCGATGGACCTGGAGCGTATGATTTTGGCATCTCGCCCGCTGGCTCATCTCAACAAAAAACCTTCACAATAAACAATGTCGGTTCTGCAACTGCAACTGCAATAAACGGAGTTGGACTGGCGACACCTTTCAGTTTCTTTGGTGGGTCATTTCCGGGAGCTGGAGGAACATGCGCCTCAACTCTGCTGGCCGGAGGCAGTTGCACTGTCGTTGTTTCGTATAGCCCAGTTGTCCCAAGTGGTGGAGACATGGACTCCTTACTTATCGATTATCATGATGGAATATCAACGATTCAGGCGCTTCGGGATTTGAGTGGCGTCGCTGTAGCACCCGCCAATCTCGTAATCTCGGAAACAGATACCTATGACTTTGGCACCATTGCCATGGGCGCCACGAGTCCACATATTTTTACCATCACGAACACAGGGGGATTTCCTGCCTCTAGTTTAGTTGAGGTCGGATTAAACGTGCCCTTTGAATTCTCAGGCGGTGGATTTCCAGGAACCAATGGCGACTGTGCAGTTACATTAAGTTCAGGAGCCTCGTGCAATCTAGAAATACAGTTCAACCCCATTGGAATAGGACTTGTAGCAGACACTATTGATCTTGCCTACAATGATGGAGTGGTGGCAACAAATGTCACACGTGCTATTCAGGGAACTGGAGCGGCTCCTGCAGTCCTGACTATCGGCGGACCATATCCTTATGATTTTGGTTTGATAACAGCCAGTAGTTCGCAGACCACAACCTTGACGGTGACTAACTCGGGTGGGGTTGCCGCAACTGGAATTACTGATGGGGCAGGTCTTGCGACACCCTTTTCATACAGCGCCGGAGTGTTTCCCGGTACTTTAGGAACATGTAGTCCCACCCTACTCCCGGGAGCAAGTTGCACCCTCGATTTGACATTTTTCCCAATTGCCATTTCTGTTTATACAGATTCTTTGATCCTCAATTATTATGACGGGGCAATGCCAGCTGTTTTGAATCACGGTGTGACGGGTACTGGAAACTAATAGTTTCATCCAACTAAAATTGAATAGGGTGAAACTAAAGTGGTGCTCTATTTGGAAATATAAACAGAAAATGACTGGCTGCTTCTGCAAAAAGAAGCAGGTACCTGTCAAATGTCGTGGCGATTGTTGAAGGAGCCTGTTAGAAATCGGCAAGTTATATGGAGGGACTGCCGAGCATGATAATCCAGGCCAAACGTGATTTTTTCCGATCCTTCACTGCTATAGGTCTGATCCTTGGCACCCTGTTTTTTGCGGCCTCTCTCACTCCGAGCCTGGTGCCGCGAAGCCCGATTGTGCAGGGCCTGCTCAGTGGCCTCTGCATAGGCGCCGGGTATGGGCTTGGTGTTGCTTTGCGCGCGCTCTGGCTGGCCTTGCACTTACCAGTCCTAAAAGGACCTAAAGTGCGCTTCGGACAGATTGTCGCCATTTTTTTGTGTGTTAGTGCTGCATCGGTTGCTCTTTGGAAAGCTTCACAATGGCAAAACACCTTGCGAGCCCTTATGGGCATGAGCCCCGTTGATAGCGCCCACCCCCTTTCGGTGGGTGTGATCGCCCTCCTCCTATTTCTGATTCTATTGCTGATCGGGCGTCTGTTTCGCAACATCATGTTTCGTTTCTCAAAATGGCTATCGCACCGGGTTCCCGGCCCGGTCTCTATCATCGCCGCACTTTTTCTAACCGCACTCCTCTTTTGGCAAGTTGGCAACGGTGTGATTGTCCGTCAGGTTTTCAAGGCCTTTGATGCCTCCTATGCCAGTTTTGATGCGCTCCTCGAGGATGGAAGCCCTCAACCCGAGGGTCCCCTTAAAACAGGTGCTCCTGGTTCACTTTTAACATGGGAAGGCCTTGGTCGCGCCGGTCGCGAGACCATCGCCCGCGGTCCCGATAAGGCGGGGATAGCCGCCATGGTCGGCACCTCTGCAATGGAACCTCTGCGAGTCTATGTTGGACTCAACTCTGCTGATACAGTTGAGGAACGTGCCGATCTTGCCCTTGCCGAGTTGATTCGTATCGGAGGATTTGAGCGTACATACTTAGTGATTGTCACACCGACTGGCACGGGATGGGTCGATCCCCAAAGCCAGATGGCCCTGGAATATTTACTGCGCGGAGATGTGGCCAGTGTGTCGGTCCAATACTCTTATCTTGCCAGTTGGTTGGCCCTGTTGGCCGATCCAGAGTATGGTCGAGAGACGGCCCGCGCTGTTTTTTCTCGGGTGTACGATCACTGGCGGACCCTGCCTCGCGATGGCCGTCCCAAGCTTTATGTGCATGGCCTCAGTCTTGGCTCATTCAACTCAGATCTTAGCCATGATCTTTATCAGGTGATTGGCGAACCCTACCAAGGAGCCTTCTGGGTTGGGCCGCCCTTTGTGAGTCGCACTTGGAGCTCTGTCACACATCAACGCAATGTCGGTACACCCTATTGGCTTCCCGAATTTCGCGATGGATCGGTGATTCGCTTCAGCGCGCAGAAAAATACATTAAACGACGCCATTGCCGATTGGGGACCCTATCGTATTATCTATCTGCAATATGCTAGTGATGCGATATCCTTCTTCGATCCAAAGGCGCTATGGCGTAAGCCCGAATGGTTGAACCCGCCCATAGGACCTGATGTCAGCCCCGACTTCATCTGGATTCCAGTGGTCACCTTTCTGCAACTGAGTCTCGATATCATGACTGCGGTCCAGACCCCCTTTGGCCACGGGCACAACTATTTGTTCGAGCATTACCTCGATGGATGGCTGTCGCTGACCGATGCTCCTGGCTGGACACCTGAAACAATAAAAACATTGAAAGCAAAGTTCGTATCCGAACGGCCTAAAAATAATTGATCAAAAAGTTCAAAATCTATTTTTCATTTATCGTGAAATATTGATTGCGGAAGTGATTTTCAAAAAATCAGCAATGCTAATAACTTAAGCAATTAAAGTCGAAAAATCTAAGGGCAAGGGTAGGGGTGAAGCTCTCGCG
This sequence comes from Bdellovibrionales bacterium, assembly GCA_041739665.1. GTDB lineage: Bacteria > Bdellovibrionota > Bdellovibrionia > Bdellovibrionales > JAGQZY01 > JAGQZY01. The sequence continues at coordinate 21,689 of JBGSNK010000097.1, read as the reverse complement.
CCGTACAGGGCAAATTAGAGGGCCACAGAAAGGAATCATAATTTATCTAGTAATATCATATACTTAGATATTAATAATATAACTATAAGTGTAAGTTTTATATTCCGAATCTAAATTGATCCAGAAGATCTACCAAAAATCCAAGAAATTTGAATATTTACAATGATAACGCAGGGCTTTTAATTTTTTATAATTGTATTTAACAACTAATAATAGTGTAATTTGCAATATAAATGAAGTGTTTAACAATACTAAATAGAGGGAAGATATGGACGCTACCGAGAACACTCGCGAGAACCCCTTAGGCCTTAGCAAAGACGATCTTGAGACCCTTTTTGAAAAGTCCTTTATCGAATCCGATAAAGAAGCCTCTAAATACCCCCCTAAACCGGGGCTTAATGAGAGTTTTTCTGATTCCCGATCCGAGAATTTCAAGCCCACAAAGACTCTGAAGGGGACCAAATCCTCATTGCGCATGAAGTACGAAGCCGAAACTGAGATTATAAAAAAGACCCATGGCGACTTAGAGGCAATTCGTCGCCATTTGGGATTATCAAAAAGGAAAATGTCTCAACTTCTTTTAGTGGACCCTTCCGCATGGACTCGCTGGACAAGCGAAGGGGGCGAGGCGCCCCCACATATCTATCGCGCTCTTGAGTGGTATTTAATCATGCAGGACAAACACCCCGAAATGCGCCCCCACCTTTGGTTAAACGCGGTCGCCAGCCCGCAGTTAAGTGAAAAAGAATTGATGAATATTCGAAAAAGTCTTTTTCAGGATCTAAAAAAGGATTGGGAAGAAAGTTTAAAGCAATCCACACGACAAGAGTCTGTAAAAATAAAGCAAAGCCCACAAAGCACAAGTATCAAAACAGACTATTCGAATATGAGACGAGAACAAGTTTTGGAGCAAAAGCTACGCTGGACTATAGGGCTTTGCCTAGCTCTCGCCATGATAACCCTTTATTTTATCGTCTCACGCTGAGAACGGCTCTTCAATTCCCTTAGAAAAAACCGATAGAGAAGAGTCATTCATTTCTTTATCGGAGATAAAATATGATTTCAAGAATAGGTTTTTTACTCCTTTTGTTCTCCTTCTCAACCACCTTGATCTCTTGCACCAAGAGCTCAACACCGGCTTCTATCTCTCTGCAGTTTGCCCAAAAAAATCAAAGCCTGAATGATGACTCTCCCATTCGCCATTTGGTTGTCAATGTCTCGGCACCAGATATGAGTTTGGTTTCACAAGAATACGATTGTCGCAAACAAAACTGTCAAAACGTCAATGTGGAGGTGACTGCTGGCAGCAATCGTCTTCTCCAGATTCTTATGGTTTACGATACCGGGACAGTTAGCCAAATACTTTATGGTGATGTGATTCAAAATTTATCAGGTGGAGACAATCAGGTTGAAATCAGCCTGGCTGAAATTGGTAATTTTGTTAATGAGGGCGAAATTATTGGTCGCTATATCCCCTCGGCCAGCCACCCCCTAGCAGGCAAATTTTTAACCGGTGACGTAAATGTATGGGCTAATGTAGGAACTGGAAAGCCCAAGATGCGAATCCTCCGCACCGAGATTTTTGGCGGCTGGGTCAATCTGTTTGCTCTCGACAACTTAGGCTTTCGCTTTACCTTTGATGGCTATGACCAACAGGGCAATCTCTACCAAAATGTTCCCCTTTTTAACGATCTTCATAACGAGAGTGGCATGACCCTGAACAGTGCTGGACTGCAGGCTTCGCAAAGAAAAATTGCACGCTATAGCTCAACACTGCCTTTGTACGACACAGGACCCGAGGGTACGGAGCAACGTCCCTTTGAAACCAATATCATAGGCTTCTTTGGTGCGAACCCAGATAACAATATTCTCTGTTCTGATACAATGCCGCCATCTTTTAGTTTCAACGGAGGTCTCAATCGCTCTTATCTTTGTCGCGACTCGAGTTGTTCGACTTTTTTCACATGGTCTGACATCGATGTTCAAGGTCTATTGAATGGAACAGACTCCATTTGCGCAAGCGTAGCTGGTGAACGAAAAGTGAATCTTCAACACCTTGGTAATGATGACAAAATTTTGGATTTTTCTGGCCCCCTATTGGGAACAGCAACTGCACCTTCTCATAACTATGATAGTGGCACTGCGACTCTATCTTGGCGCTTAAATCCCTCTGCCTATTTGCCAGCTGGCCTTGAAGTCTTTGTGCATAATGATGCCGTAAATGTGAACTGGGATAATATTTATTCAGATAACGATGATGGCTACAATTGTGGCCAGATGATCAACGAAGGCTTTCAATCCTTGGGTGTATATACAGGCAGTGGGAGTCTTGATTTGACAAGTTATATCTCCAACGGCGCCCCTCCAGCTATCGCCATTTGTGCGAAACGAAGATTCGGCGGTTACTTTAGGACGGCGACACTGCTGAATCACTACAGCGGCAGTTTCTCTGAAACTCTTGCAACCAAACTTCAAATTATAAAACCTGTGAATTTGTCTTCTACCAACGATCTTGCCGACTTTGTTTGCCATCCAATTATGATTCAACCCGTTGATGACAACAATCAGCCCGCTTCATTAATGGGTCCTATAGATATCAATTTGATCACAGATAATGGGGATGGAGCCTTCTATGACAATCCCAACTGTTCACCTGTACCCATCTCTTCTTTGACAGGTTTTCACGGCAATCGAAAGATTGTTTACTACCAGCGTGGCACTATGAACACTGATCCTCACAATTTAGTTGCGGAAGATGATGGCGCACTACTAGCAAGTGGCACTTTTTCACTGAATGCGGCGGCATCTGCATCTGTAGACAAAGTTGTCCTTGTACCAGATTTTTACCGCAAGGACACACCTTTTGAAATGGCCAACACCGAAATGTGTATTCCTTTTCAGCTAGCCACTTTGGATACCAACGGAAATTTAGGTAACTTTGCCGCGACCATCCGATTCAATCCCCCAACAGGAGTTGATATCTATATTGATCAATTTGAGTGTGAAAACTCAGGCACAGCAGAACTCAAAAATACAGATCTAGCACTGACCGGTCCAATTGCTCATTATTGGTTGGGTCGCGCTTCGGCTGATACCCTTATTCCTGATATTCTCAGCTACTGTGGGGGAGCAACCTGTGTAAACCAAAATTTGAATGTCGTCGCTCCTGGACCTTTCCACCATTTTCATGTTGATACTTTAAATGGACCCATGTTCTACACTAACGATTGTTTGCAGTTTAAAATTGGCGCCTATGACAGTAGCAAACCCCACTCTTACCCTGTCACTTTTGACAGTGCTCCGGCTCTACCTATTCAAGTTTCCGATGTACAATCAGGGACAGCAATATCTTACGGCGGGACATTTTATAGTGAACAAAGTTTATCACCGACTTGTAGTATAGGCGGTTCAGCTGGGCCATATTCGGTGTCGCCATCAGGTGGCAGTACAGAGTACTTCTATCAGTATAAGCCTGGTACAGACGGATCTTTGGAACTCAATGTCGATTTGGGAGTAGAACTTCTTCAGAGTCTCACATTTACCATCAGTCCTTAATCTCCACTTGGGCTTTTCTCTCTGAGGAAGCCCAAGTTACAAAATAAAATTGCAACTCATCAACTAAAGTAATTTGAGCTTATTAAATGATCAGAATCGGATAGTATTTCCGATCTGAGATGCGACTGCCCAGATTTTTGACCGCGTGAGCAAGGGCTTGGTTTGCCACTGACGGAATTTTTCTTGCAATTCAACCGTTCTATTCATTAAGCTGGCCCCCTTTATGACGCCAGTCTTCATTACTCAGTTCGGGAGGGTCCGTTGGTCTTTGAAAGTATTCAAAAATATGGAAATCATGAGCAAGTTATTTTTTGTCACGACAAAGACACTGGCCTTAAAGGCATTATCGCCATACACGACACCACTCTAGGGCCCGCCCTCGGTGGAACTCGCATGTGGAACTACGCCAATGAACAAGATGCCCTTATCGATGTCCTTAGACTCTCTGAAGGTATGACTTACAAAGCGGCTGCTGCTGGCCTTAATTTAGGTGGCGGCAAAGCTGTTATTATTGGCGATCCAAAAAAGTTAAAGTCCGAAGGCCTGTTCAGAGCTTTTGGCATGTACATAAATAGTCTCAACGGGCGCTATATAACTGCTGAAGATGTGGGCACAACAGTCCACGATATGGAGCAAGTCTATGCCGAAACGCCTTGGGTGACAGGGATTCCGAAGGGCCTTGGTGGATCGGGTGATCCGTCTCCTTATACCGCTCATGGAGTTTTAATGGCAATTAAAGCCTCTGTTAAAGAAAAGTTAGGTTCCGATAGTCTCAAAGGGCTACGAGTTGCCGTTCAAGGTCTGGGCAATGTGGGCACAAATCTTGTGAAGTATTTATCAGAAGAGGAAGCCCAAATTATCGTTGCCGATATCGACAAAGACCGTGTTCAAGAAATTGCCGCCCAATATGGCTGTGAGACGACGGACCCGCAAACGATCCACACTGTGGAGTGTGATGTTTTTGCCCCCTGTGCTTTGGGCGCCATCATCAATGATCAAAGTATTCCTGAGTTAGGCTGTAAAATCGTTGCTGGTGGCGCAAACAATATGCTCGCCGAAACTCGCCACGCCGAAGCCCTTCGCGAGATGGGCATCCTCTATGCTCCTGATTTTGTGGCCAATGCGGGCGGTTTAATGAATGTCTTTGCTGAACTTGAAGGGTACTCAGTAGAGCGAGCTCTCGAGCGCACAACTTCAGTTTACGACAATATGTCCAAGGTTTTCAGCATTGCAAAAAGAGACAATATCTCCACTTATAATGCCGCGTTTAAAATGGCCTCAGAGAGACTTGAGACTCTGGGACGCTTGAAAAGAAAGCACTCTGGTAAAGTTTCTCGACCCTTTACAACTCTTAAAGAAGTGAACAACCGTTAATCCTTAAATCACCTTAAGTATTGACTTTTGTAACTCTAGGCTCTTTTCTAAGGGCCTGGTTTTTCTAGATTCAAGGATGCAATTTGTCATCCAAAGGAGTGGTTGTGAGTGGGCTAAAAAAAGACTGGGACATTGTTGAGCTTGGCATGCAAGCATCACAGTTTCTTGAGAGACATTTTAAAAAAATTCTCGCAGCATTTGCAGTGATTATCATCGCCTCAAGTCTTTGGGCTTACAAAAAGAGCGTCGATCGTCAGAGAGAAGCCGCGGCTTTTTCAGAGCTTTTTGAAATCACCAAAGAATACGAGAAAATAAAAGCCAAGTTCTCAGCCGCCCAAGATCCCGCAAATGCAAAAAACGAAAAAGGCAACGAACTTAATGTTCCTGCTGACTTAAAACCTTCTGGTGATTTAGATAAAGATTATGGCAGCGTGGTTCCGGATCTTGAGCAATTCTTAAATTCAGCTGAGGGTCGCAACGCGACAGCTGAAGCGGCCTTGGTTCTTTCTGAAATCTATGAAGAGTATGGTCAACCCTTGAAAGGAGCTGAAGCTCTTGCAAAAGTTGCCCAGGAATTGAAACATCAGAATATTCTTCACGAAGTGGTCTCGATGCGAGCGGGCGACTTGTGGGCCACAGAAAAAAACTGTGACAAGGCACTGACTTTTTGGGCTCCACTGGCGGAGAAGAGCGGTTTTATTTCCGAACCCGCCCAACTGAAAATGGGTGTTTGTTTGCAAGAAGTGGGGCGCTTGGATGAGGCCAAAAAATGGTTCGAAAAACTACGCGCTAATTCTCCAAACAGTGTAGAAGGGTTTAACGCCAAAAGATATCTTCGTTTTTTAGAGTTCAAAACCAAAAACCAAGAGACAACACCTGGCGCCAAAAACAACGCCAACCAAAAAGCAACGGAGGGCTTTAAGGCCTCATGAAATGGTTTCTGACAGCTCTTCTTTTTCTACACGCCCATACCTGTCTGGCAGGCTCTCACTTTATAAGAAGTTGGTCGCGCTCAAGTCTTGATTCGCTTCACTTTGGCTTTCGCCACCTCAACAATATGTCGCCAATCCTTAGCGAGAATCTAGTTCTTGTCGGAAACTCAGTGGATGGTTTAAAAGCTTTTCGACGCGACTCTGGAGCTGAAGTTTGGAACTTCCAAGTGAAAAATGGTCTGGAAGGTCTGACTCTTGATAAGGATAAAATCTATTTTGGAGCAGGCGATGGGTTCTTTTATTGCCTCAACCTTTCTTCAGGACAGGTTGAGTGGAAGAAAAATCTAAATAGCGAATCCCTGACTCGCCCCCTCGTTGTTGGACCCTATGTTTACCATGTGGCGGGCAACAGCACCCTTTATGTATTCAATAAAGATAATGGTGAGGCTGTTTGGGTTAAAACCAATGCGGCCAAGGCAAACATGACGGTTCGTGGACAGACGACTCCCGTCCTCGAAAATGGCATTCTCTATGTCGGGTGGAGTGATGGCACCTTCACGGCACTGAATGCGCAAAATGGTCGCGAGATTTGGAGTAAAAGAATTGGTGATGACAAAAAGTTTAACGATGTGGATGCCACACCGGTTCTCACCGCAAACTGTATCTTAGTTTCTAGTTTTGCTAATGCTCTTTTTTGCCTCGACAAAACAAACGGCAGCATTCGTTGGCGTCATGATTTTGGTGGTTACCAAAGTGTATTTGTTTCTGAAGACAAGGTCTATTACTCGACATTGAATGGAGAAATCCATATTCTTGATTCTGCTTCTGGTAAACTTTTAAAGAAGATCACGAACATCAGAGGCATGGCGAGTCAACTTCAATCCGTGGGTCCCTATTTAGTCTATGGCGAAAGCCAGGGCGCTCTTGTCGTACGCAATCGCGACAACTTAAAAAAAGTTTTTCAGTTCAACCCAGGACGCGGTGTTTTTGCTGCTCCAACATTAGACACTCGCCTCAATCAGATTTATATTTCATCACGTGAAAGAATTCTCTACCGCTTTGACATCAGAAATTCTGCAAGCAATCCTTTCCCATGGAGCCAATAAATGAAAGTTATTAAGATGAAGAGCTTGAATTATATTTTGCTTTTACTTTTCGTAGCTTGTAGCACCGGACATTGTCGGCGCGGCGCCGACCAAGTGCTTGAGGATATCGAGCCAACACCACCTTCGGGCTTTGAGCAAAAAGACTTGGGTAGCATTCGCGTCGCCAAACCCGATGGCAGCCTTCAGTGTAATATGCGTGAAGGAATAACCCTTGAGAGCATGGCGAAGAAAGAGCTCAAAGGCGTAAACATCTTAGCTTCCGAGAAAATGAACGACGGCTTAATGCGCATACAGCAATGTGGAACACCAACAGGAATGATCAATATCTACACCATTCCTCACAAAGATCTGCGTGTAGCTCAAAAAGCAGGCTTTGAACTCCTGTCGCAAAAGAAAGAATAGCTCGCCCAAAGTCGGTGACGCTGCTTTTTTTATTTAACTAGTCGGTGTTAAGATAATCCCATGGGAAGACTCGAAAATTTTATTCCGGCCTTAAAGCGCGGAAGTGTTTCTGGCGAAGAATCTAACTTAAAGTTGTCGACTCCTCGCGGAAACCCTATTGCCCTCGAATCAACAACTCTTCCTTTTGTTCGCCAGATCAATGGTCACCTCTCTTTGAAAGAGATTTTCTTTTTCCTAAATAGCAAAGGTGAAGCTTTTAGTATTAAAAAATGCCTGGACCTATTGAGCGTGATGGGTGAGGAAGGCCTACTCAATAACGAAGAAGACTATTATCGCATTAACAGTAAAAATGACTATCCCCATGAAACACAAAAATGGGACTCTAGTTACTTTTCCCAAGAGCGAATGATCAGCCTCGTACAAAAGACCACTCTTTTTATGAAGTGTGATCGCGAGGCGGCGGTGAATATTATCAAGAACAGTGAGTTGGTACATTTGTCGAACTCCGTAAAAGTCTTGACCGAAGGAACAAAAAGCTCTCATTTTTACGTTCTACTTACTGGAGAGGTGGGTATCTTTAGGGGAGGGGAGTGCTTAGCGCACTTGGGATCCTTGAGTGTTTTTGGTGAGAGTGCCGCTATCTTCAATCAATCCCGTAATGCAGACGTGATCACCACCCAAGAGTCATGGCTGTTGCAAATCGACGCCTCTGAACTTGTCGACCGCAAATCGCCGGAAAGTTTTGAAGTTTTCAAGGGATTGCGCTCGCGCTTGATTCTCAACCACACATTATCAGCCACCCCTCTATTTGCTAAAGTTCCCAGCGATATTATGCAGCTCTTTATTTCGAAGTGTCGCATTGAGAAGTATGGACGCGAACAGGTTATTATTGAACAAGATGAAAGCGGTGGAGATTTTTATTTTATTTTACAAGGATCTGTCTCGGTTATAAAAAATGGCATGCCTGTGACCAGTTTGTCCGAGGGGAATCACTTTGGAGAAATAGCAGCCCTCTTTGATCTGCCGCGAACAGCCACCATTATGACGGAATCGGACTGTACCTTTTTAGTACTCAGTCAAAAACGTCTATTTGAAGTCCTATGCAGTCATTTTCGCTTGGCCGTTGATATCGAAAATATCGCAGAAAAACGTCGCGACTCAAAAAGCACACTTCTCGAATTATTTGACGATGATGAAAGCTTCCAAAAAGAAGACTTGGATGAGCATTCTCAAATCGCCACTGACGCCGGCCTTTTTGCCGATCCCTCCTTTATAGAAACCTCCCAGTCCCACTTTGATCTAGAAGTCGTCGACCTATCGAACTCTGGAAGCGGCGAGGCCTGTTAAACTGTTCGATAAACGCCACCAATGTTGCGCATTATCTCTTAGAGAATCCTAGAAAACATCATATAGTATTGCCTCAATTTAAATTTCCTTGGGAATTAGGGGTTTTTTGCGATGGATGAAAAGGTCAACTTTTACTTAAATAAGTTAGAAGAGAGTTTGCAACAACTCATTTCCACCCCCAGTGGGCGTAGGACATTTTTAAAAGCCATGCCTTTGCTTTTAGCCGCCTGTGCAAGCCCAGCTAAAACACGTTATCGCGAAGGGGACAACACTGGACAGGCCGCTGCACTGACTGTCGAGGAAGAACGCCGTATGACGGCAGAAATGCTTCCTGAGCTGCGTAAAGAATACCCTTTGCTACGTGATCCTCAAATGCAGAATTACATATCAAAACTGGGACAAAAAATAGTGCGATCCAACAGTCTGCAAGGAAATCCCTATCAATACTCCTTTGCAATTGTCGATGTAAACTATGTCAATGCTTTTGCTCTTCCGGCGGGGACCGTTTTCATCACAACACCTTTGATTGCCATGGCTGATTCCGAGGCCGAGTTGGCGGGAGTCGTGGGTCATGAAATTGGTCATATCCAAGCACGCCACTCGGCCGAGAGAATGTTTGTAGCTAAAAAAGAGCAAAAAAAGAGTTGGCTTTTTGCTCTTGGTGGGGGCCTAGCCGGCGCCGCGATTGGCCTTGGAGTTGGAAGTTTGGTGTGCCCTCCAAAAGACAAAAAATGTCTGACAAAAGCGGCCTCCTACGGCGGGGCAGCGGGGGCTGGGGGTGGACTGCTGATTCAAAAATACGGCTTTATGGCCAACTCTAGAGAAGATGAAATGGAAGCCGATCGTATTGGTTTCAAGACCTCTCTGCAAGCCGGTTACCACAAGGATCACGTTGGTGGTTTTTACGAAAAACTGCAAAAGATGGAAGAGACTCGCCAAAAGGGAGGAAACATTTTAACTCCTTTTGCCGATGCCCTTAGCACCCATCCACCCAGCCGCGAACGCGTGCAACAAATGCGAACTATGGCAGCCCGTGCCCTTGGCCAGGGACAGGTGAGCGGTCCAGATTTCGAACTCATTAAGAACAAAGCCATTCAAGTCAGTCGCAAAAAGGGAGCGCAAATATGAGCCTCGAAGCCGCTTTAAGAACTGTTTCAGATTTTCCAAAACCTGGTATCGAATTTTTAGATATTTCACCCATCCTGGCTCAACCCAAAATGTTCAAACAGTTGATTCAAGAAATGACCATTGCTTGTCAGCCCTATGACTTCACTAAAATTGTGGCCATCGAGTCGCGGGGTTTTATTTTGGGCGCTGCCCTTGCTCACGCTACAAATAAAGGTATGGTGATGGTTCGCAAGAAGGGAAAACTTCCCGGCCAAACTGTGCAGATGACCTATGACCTTGAATACGGAACCGACACAATCGAAATGCTGCCTGACAGCCTTCAGCCTGGAGAAAAAGTTTTAGTTCTGGACGATGTCCTAGCTACGGGCGGCACGGCCCAAGCCAGTTGTGAGCTAGTCAAAAAGTTAGGTGGTGAGATTGCAGCTTGTCTGTTTTTTATTGAATTATCTTTTTTAAAAGGACGGGCAAAGTTACAAACACCTGTCGAGTCGTTGATTATTAAATAGCAGTCAATATTAAAAACCAATCGAGGGGATTGTTGAAATGATAGAAATACTTATTGGAACCGATAGACCCCAGTCACGTAGTGCTCAAGTGGCTCAGATTATTGAACCCTTTTATAAAGCCCAAGGCTATCAAACCCACCTTTTAAAACTAGAAGAGCTTAGGCTTTCCGAGCTCAATGGGAGTCATTACGGTAAGGACAAGCCTGTGCTGGTTGCCCAAGGCGTGCAAAGAATTTTGGATGCAGAGGGTTTAGTCGTCGTATGCCCCGAGTACAATGGATCTTATCCTGGAGTCTTGAAACAGTTTATTGATAGCTGGAAATATCCGGAGTCTTTTGAACACAGGCCGGTTTGTTTCATTGGCCTGGGTGGCACCTATGGGGGGCTAAGGCCTGTGGAGCATCTGCAGCAGGTGTTTGGCTACCGTAACTCGTTTATATTCCCAGATCGTGTTTTCTTGCATAATGTTTGGTCTGTTTTAAGTGCTGATCAAATACTAGACCCAGGATTGACCCAAAGACTCGAAAAACAAGCCCAGGGCTTTTGTCGGTTTATCAAGGCCCTTAGGTCTGAAAAGCTCCATGGGGGGGATTACAACTGGGAAAAATAGTTTAAACTTTTCTCATGAGATATCTATACCCAATACTATCACTTGCATTGTTCGCCGGCTGTGCCACTTCTTCAACTGTTCCTCCATCGCCTCAAGAGGGAAGCCAAAAGCATCCCGCGGTTACTATCGAAACTTCTGGTGACCTTTATCACGAAGAGGGTGGTAACAATATTCAAATGGATTTCTTTGGCAACTGTGCCCCTGGACAATCCATAGTTTTTGTCGAAGTAGATAATAAGAAGTCGGCAGCTCCATGTAAGAAGGGACGTTATCGTTACTCTCTGAATTTACCTCCTACTTTTTTCTCAAAGGGTGAGCCTGATAAACGACTCCCTTCGTCCCAGTACGCGATGAAACAAATTATGGCTTACCATGATGGTCATAAAAAACTAAAAGCCACTTCTTATATATTAATTGATCGTAAGCGCAAGGAAGTAAAATCGGTTATTAACAAACAAGTTCGTTACGAGAAAATACCCACTGGAGAATTTGAGCCTGTCACTCAATACAATGCTTTTGGAAGTTGCACACGCGGTTCAACGGTCAGTATCGATGTTGTCAGTCCCGATCGTTATGGTCATATGATTTCAAAATATGATGAGAAAAAGAAGTGTGAAGATGTGCGTGGTTATTATTTCTTAAGCCAGCTACATGGTTTTGCAACGAAAGGCACCCAGTTCAAGATCTTTGAAGACACGCCTAAACCGGCTGTCAAAGACCGTCAACCAGCAAGCCAAAAAGACGCAAAATTGACTTACAAAAACCTTTTCAATTGGAGTGTGCCACTCGATTAACGAGTGCTCGCTACTTTTAAAGTGAGTCGATTCCTTCATCTAAGGCAAAATAAGTAAATATAAGATCCGCACCAGCTCTCTTGATTGAGAGCAGGGTTTCGGCAATAGCGCTCTTCTCGTCAATCCAACCTTTCTCGGCTGCGGCTTTGATCATGGAGTACTCACCGCTGACATTGTAGGCTGCCACTGGCAAAAGACTGTGCTCTTTAACTGCGTGAATGATGTCCAGATAAGCTAAGGCTGGTTTGACCATTAAAATATCGGCTCCTTCAGATTGATCCAACTCCATTTCTAATAGAGCTTCTTTTTTATTAGCGGGGTCCATTTGGTAGGTTTTTTTATCGCCACTTTTAGGGGCTGAGTCTAAGGCTTCGCGAAAGGGCCCATAAAAGGCAGAAGCGTACTTAGCGCAGTAAGAGATAATTTGAGTGTTGCTAAACTTGTTTTCTTCAAGAGTTTCTCGTATAGCTAAAACGCGACCGTCCATCATATCTGAGGGTGCCACAATATCAGCACCACTCTGGGCATGGAGCAGAGCCATTTGCGCCAGGATCTCCACACTTTCGTCGTTGAGAATTTCACCGTTTTGAACCAAGCCGTCGTGACCATCAATGGAATAAGGGTCCAGCGCCACATCAGTGATCAGAGTCAGCTCTGGAAAGCGTTTTTTTAGCTCTTTGAGAGTTCGACAAACCAAACCTTTGGGATTGGTCGCCTCACTTGCTTGCGCGTTCTTCAAGGCATTCTCAAGAGCTGGAAAAAGGGCCCAGGCCTGCACACCCATTTTAAGACTCTTCTCAGCTAAAGCGAAAAGTTCGTCGATAGACCAACGGTATTGTCCGGGCAGTGTCGAGATGGCTTGTTTTTGCTTACTGCCATCAACGAGAAACACGGGGTAGACCAGATCGGCTCGACACCATTGGTTTTCGGAGCGCCAATGGCGGACTAAACTGTTTTTACGATTTCTTCGAGGTCGTATCAATGGGTGCAAAGTCTTCGTCCTTTGTTGGTGAGGCAACTCCATACTTTATTCGGCATTTTTGTAAATGTATTTGACCAATTTTACCAGTGGCATAAAGGGCAGCTAGCATAATCGTAATATCGTCGGTAAAGCCACCTGGCAGAAAGTCGGGAACGGCATCAAGAGGTGAGAGAAAGTAAACTAAAGAGCCAATCAGTATGGTTTTATTTTTGTAAGAGATTTGTCTGTCTAAAAGGGTGAGATAGCTGGCCTCGGCAATAGCCATAGCCTCTTTTCCAGCCCTACGTCCATATCTTTTTATAATATCCCAATTTAAAGATTTTCCCATCTTGCCCAAAGGTAGAAGACAGCTTTGCTTGACTCAACAATAAAGAGTAAACTAAATCAAGAGACGCACCACGGCAACTCGGCGAGAGGGCTCCAGATGAAGATTGTGATTGTAGGCGCAGGTGATGTGGGAAGCTATTTAGCTCAAGAGCTTTCTGGCCGCTCCGAAGACGTCGTGATCGTCGATACAAGTGAGAAAGCATTAGAAAGAGTGGAAGAGTCCACAGACGTGATGACTCTGAGAGGTAATGGAACATTTCGACGTACCCTCTCTGAAATTGGAATGAAAGACGCCGATTTAGTAGTCGGTGTTACCAGTCACGATAATACCAATCTTGTAATAGCTTCACTTGCAGGACAAATGGGTGCCAAGCGCACAGTGGCCCGAATCGATGCCCCCGAATTTTTTATGACCACTGGTGGGATCGAGCGCAATGTACTCGGTACTTTTGCTATTGTCTGTGCCTCTCGCCTTGTCAGTGCAGAGCTTTTACGACTTGTGCGTAAAATCGATATGCCCTTTGTCGAGAACTTTTCATCTAACTCTATTTCTTTGGCTCTCATCGAAGTGCGCGAAAACTTTCGCTACATGGAGAAGCCCGCTTCGGACTTGGACATAGGCAAAAATTGTAAAGTCATCGGTGTGTTTCGCGATGGCGAGCTTCGACACTGCTTGGATATTGCTCATGTTTACAATGGCGATAAAATTCTTGTGGCCGCGAAGCTAGAGAAACTTCCTGTCGTCCACCGTCGCTTGGTACAAGTCCCTGGCAAAAAAGCCGTGATTATTGGTGGGGGAGATGTGGGTTATCAATTAGCAAAGAGCTTACAAGGGGTTGAGAATCGACTTACAATTATTGATGTCGATCGCAAGCGTTGTGAATTTCTAGCAGACCGGCTCGATCACACCACCATCGTTCATGGCGACGGAACAAGCCTAGCTTTATTACAAGATGAACATGTGGAAATGGCCGATTATACCTTAGCTGTTACTCGTGCCGATGAAGTCAATCTGATGTCTTCATTGGTCAGTCAAGAGATCGGTGTTCCCAATGCCTACACTTTGGTGCATCGGCCAGGCTATGCCAACGTCTATGAACATCTAGGAGTCAAGGGGACTGCCAGTGCCCACGAATTGATCTCACAATCAGTTAATAAATATTTCCCCAACCAAATTGTTTTAACAGATGCTCCTATCAATAATACCGAATACCTAGCGGGTGAATTTCAGGTGCCCTACGACATCTCCACAACGCATCTTAAAATTAAGAATCTTAAGATTCCCACGGGCTGCTACTTAGTTGGAATTTCGCGCAGTGAAGAATTTTATTTTGCAGACGGGGAATCCGAGGTTCACCCTGGAGATCTCCTGATAATTGTCTGTAAACGCAAAGAACTTAAAGGTCTTGAGCACATGTTTAAGAAAATAAAATAGGTCGATCATGCAAAAAAGACTCGTCGTCTATTACATTGGTCAGCTTTATATCGTTTTGGCTTTCTTTATGCTGGCACCTTTATGTTTGGCTTTCTTAGACGCTTCCGAGCGCAGTCTCAATGCTTACACCATCGCGATTCTTGTCTCTCTTATAATTGGTTTTACTCTGAAATTTATCAGTCACCACTTTAAGGCGGATATACATAAGATCACTCGCAAGGAAGCTTTTGGTATAGTGGCCTTTGGTTGGATCGGAGTTGGTTTTATTAGCGGTCTGCCTATGCTCCTGGACGGCACTACGAACTCCTTTAGCTCATCCACCTTTGAAGCTATCTCAGGCCTGACCACAACTGGGGCCACAGTTCTCAGTGATTTTGATTCTGTTTCTCGGGCCACTCATCTTTGGCGCACTCTTCTGCATTGGATTGGCGGCATGGGAATTGTTGTACTCTTTGTAGCGATTTTTCCGCAAATGGGTATGAGTGGAAAATATTTATACAAAACGGAAGTTGCGGGACCCATTACCGAAGGGCTTAAGCCAAGAATCAAGCAGACCGCACTTCGCCTATGGTGGATTTATATGTTCTTCACTTTACTTTGTACCTTTTTACTTTTTTTATCTGGACTGCCTTTTTTTGATTCTATTTTGCATGCATTTTCTATTCTTTCAACCGGAGGCTTTTCGAATAAAGCAGATAGCATTGGAGCCTTTAAAAATCCTGCGGCAGAGTGGATCACTATCTTTTTTATGCTCATTGGTGGAATTAATTTTGGTCTTTATTACGGCTTATTTAGAGGCAAAGTTAACAAGATTTTTCGCAGCACAGAAGTTCGATTTTTTCTTTTCCTCAACCTCTTTATTGGTCTTTTAATTTTCCTTGCCGGAATTAGCTGGGACCCCTCTGGTTGGTACGATGAAATCAGAGGAGCCCTTTTCCAAACTGTGGCCGTAACCACCACCACAGGGTTAATGACCGGTGACTTTGACACTTACCCCTTGGTAAGTAAATACCTCTTATTTCTCTGTATGTTTATCGGAGGCTGTGCTGGCTCTACAGCTGGTGGAATAAAAGTTTCCAGAATTCTCATTGTCTTCAAACGTTGTTTGCAGGAGCTTCGCCTCACCCTGCACCCGCAAGAGGTGGTGAGCACTAAACTTGGAAAACAAACCATTCCTCGACGCGTGATCAGCTCCGTTTTTATATTCGCTTGCTCTTACTTTCTTCTTTATCTCTTTGGAGTTTTCTTGATGTTTGCCATCGGGCTGGATTGGGTCACAGCCGCAAGCAGTGTAGTTGCCTGTTTATCGAGTGTCGGCCCAGGGTTTGGGGCTGTAGGTCCAACCCAAAACTATGAATTTATTCCAGCATTTGGCAAGTTTATCCTTTGCTTTTATATGATAGCTGGACGCCTTGAGATATTTGTTCTATTGACTCTCTTTACACCCTCTTTTTGGAGGAAAGGTTAATGGAGCCACAGGCTGATCCTAAACTTGAATTTCGCGACGAATGGGATCTCAATCTGCACTCAGTTTTAGAAGATGTTGAGGATGATCGCCTCTCTGAGCATCTCTCAAAATACTCATTACTTATTTTTGAAAGCTTTTTACGCCATCAGTATTTGCCACAAAAAAATATTCTTCAAAACTTTTGTGAAGAATTAAAATCATTTGAAACTTTAAAGCCTACACAAATTGTTTCAGAAATTGATCGTCTTTTTAGCAAACTAGTGGCTAAAGGTGAGGACATTCTTGAAGCCAATCTTTATTACGAAAAGGTCCTTGAAGAAATTCCGGTTGTTATCACTCTACCTATTCCTCATTCGACAATATATGTAGAAAGCGGTGACAGTCTGCAAGATCGACTGAGAAAGTATCGGGCTCGACCTTATTATTGGCTCAAGAAGAACCCCACACGCGAAGTTCCAGCCCGTAAAATTGCACAAGCTCATGTCCTGAATATGACTTCTGACTTCACTTATCAGATGCTCAACAACTGGTACCACCTTTTGGGACGCCTACTGGTGACTAGTCAACACCTCGTAGAACTCTCTGAGCTTAATCTTCAAGAGCTAAGCCGTGCTATCAAAGATGAGAAACAATCATGGCTTCAAAGCCTCCAAGATGACTTTTTACTCAGTTTCACAAATCAGACTAAACATTGGACACAAGCGCTTTTAAAATCTAACAGTCCTTTAAGAAAGTCTGTTCGCATAAACTCCAAAGAAGTTGAAGAGGAGATTAGCAAAACTCTCAAAGCTGCGGCTAAGATTTCTGACCTGTGGACCGAGAATTTTATCTACTTTCAAAATCGTCTTAAAGTGAGCCTGCACATCACTCTTTTAACTCATTCGCTTGAAAAGCTTATAGAGGGCAAGTTTTTCCAAGCTATTTCAAAATCCAACGACAATATGAATTCTCTTGTCGAAGGAGCCCTTGAGTTTCTTAAGTCGATACAGACGAAGATAGAAAACCAAGATATCTTAACAAAAGAAGATATCATAGAAATGTCGGCTCAAGCCGAGTCTTTTCAGAAAAACAATCTACGCAGCGAAATGATGTCCAAATATGTTCGCGGCAGTTTTCGCCTCCTCAATCGTGATATCTCAATGAGTCTCAGTCAGATTCTACCTCGAGAAGAGCGTGTGTTTTCAATTAGCTCCTCTAAAACTCCTGCCGACAAAATTCTTCAACCCACTGACATTCAGATCCAAAAAGTAGACCTTTATGAGCTCTACGAACAAAGCATTCTGATCAACTTCCTTCCGCTCATTGAAGAAAAACTTGAAGGAGTTTCCAATTACCTAGAGTATCTATTTTTTGAAATGGAGCAGGTTTTTGTTCAATTAAACAATAAACTCACGGCCGCACAGCTAAGCACAAGTGAAGAAAATTCCCAAGCTCTGGCTGATTATCTATTGAGCAACCTCACTCCGCAGATTGAAAAAATCTCTGAACTCTATCACAGTTTGAATAACTATATTCGAAATGCGGAGAGCGAAGCAAGAGCTCTTTTAAAAGACTGCCAAAACGATGTGCGAGAAGGTCTTGATAGATATTCAATTAAAGACGGCTCTAATCGGGTGAATCAAAATTTTGAGTTACTTTCAAATAACTTGGAAAAGATTGGGCAAAAAATTAAAGACCAAGCCGAATTAGCACAAAACTTTTTTAAAAAATTTGCGATTCATGATCGAGAACGGGAAGTGGATCGAACGTTATTAAGAAAAATTCAATCTCGCACTCTCGACACAACCACTATCCGTCAATATATCCAAGAAACCTACTCTTTAAACGATAAACTCAAGAATCTGCCATCTGTTTACAGTCGTCTATTCACACTTGATCCTATTCGTGACCGACGCTTTTTTATTGCCCATCAACAGAAGTGGCACCACTTTGAGCCACTGACCCAGGGGTTCCGATCAGAGAGAAGTCAAAAGATTTTAATACTGGGTGATCGTGGCATGGGCAAGACGTCACTACTCAACATAGCCCAAGTCGATATTAATGTAGAAAAGCTTATCCGTATTGAGTCTAGCGAGGCTCTCAGTCTTTTACAAAGCTTGGCCAACGCACTTGAGGTCCGCCCACAAATCAGCAGTATTCTCTCTGCCTTAAGAAAAAAACAGACCGCTGTCATCATCGATAATTTTGACCATTTGATTGATAAAAAGAATTTAGCCCAGACCGATGCCCTTTTTGAAATCATTCAGCAGTCAGAAGCAAATAATCATTGGATTTTGTCACTCACTAAAAACAACTTTTACCCTTTGGACCGTGCATTTCGATTTCGCAGCCTGTTTACCAAAATCATTGATCTTCACGAAGTTCCATCTAAAGTAAGTAAAAATGTTTTACTTTGCCGTCACCGGTTGAGTGGAGTGAGTGTCGAGTATCCCAAAGGCTTTGTGCGCGACATAAGCTCTAAGATCGGCCTAGCAACAGCTGACCAAATGTTTTTTCGAGTCCTTTACGAACGTTCCCATGGCCATCTTCGTCATTTGATTTATCTATGGTTACTCAGTATTAAAAAGGAATCCACTTCGTCACAGGTTTTATTATCGAGCCAGCAAACACTTGAACGTGGGCTGCCTATGGTTCATGAGTTTTCAAACCTACAAAAGTATATTTTAAGTGAGCTCTATTCACACCACTACCTGACCCTTCAGCGATTATGCGACAACCTAGGTGTCTCTCTATCCACGGTAGACAGTGAAATTCAGTACTTAGAAAGTTGTGGCCTGATTCGCCCACGTGGTATGGACCGCTCTCAGTTTGAAATCCCCCTTCACCTTGTTCACCCTGTAGGTTATGAATTAAAAAAAGAAGGAGTCCTTTATGAGGCAAGCCAACAGCAGTGAACTCAGCCAAATGACCGAAAGTTTGCCACAGATCTCAATACAAGCCGTCTCCTTTCTTCAGGTGGCTTTTTACTTTGTTTTAGCTAGCTTTATTTATTATTTTTCACGCAAGAGTTTAAGAATTTTAGCTCAGACGGGTGTTCTCAAAAAAGCAAGCCCACTTTATTATAGCCTCACTGTTCTTATCTTTTTGGCCCCGCTGCTGATTGTCATATTCGGAATGACGACCGTTTCAAAACAGTCCTTATTTGTTTCACTTTTATTTTTCATCGTGTTCAGTGCTATCTTGACTTTCACTTTAATCGAGCCAGCTCGGGCTTTATTCGCCTCACTTCTCTTGTATCTTCGAGCCGACCTTCGTATTGGCGATCATGTGACTTTTGCAAGCGGAAAAGAAGGGGAGGTTGTTAGCGTCGGGCCCCTCCATATTATTCTCAATTCAAAAAATGGAAGTCGCATTGTCATACCTGCACATGTTGCGCTTAAAGAGTCCTATGAGATTCATGTCAAAAGGGGGGGGCCAGCCATTGTCCTGAGCGTCTCTGCCAATAAAGTAAGCCGGAAAACTTTAGAAAAGCTTGCTCATCTATGCCCCTATAAGCGCAAAGACTCGGATGTGCGTATTTCTACGATTAATGGTGAGCACAAGCTCTCTATAGAGATAGTCAATCGCGACTGCCGCCCCTGGGTTTACAAGTATTTTGAAACACACCAGCAAAATAGCCCTGAGTAATTATTTCAAAGTGAAAAAATCTGTTTGTCTAAACCTACTTTTCACATGAAACAGGTTGTACGCATATTATAAAGACCATTCTATTTTGCGCATTTGGGGCATTTTTTTAGTATCTTTGGGGTCCGTTACTTTATTTTGGGGATGTTAATGAAGAAAACTCTTATATTCTTTGTAGTATTTTTTATTGCACGGCTTAGTCTTGCGTGGAATCTGCTTGATTACTCTGAAAAGAAATTTTTTAACCCATCTAACGCCCCTCGGATTGGTCTTGAAATCGAACTGACTGGCCTTCATCCGTTATCCATTGCTGAAATTCTTAAAAGTCATTTAGGGGGAAGAATTGTCCAAAAATATCGGATTGAAACAGAACTAGACCCAACGACTGGAGACTTTGTTGAATTTGAAGTCAATGAACTGCATATTGTGAACTCGTCAATGGGTGATGTGGTCGTTAAACCAGAAGATAACAGTACAGAAAACAGCAATGTCTCTGACAATTATGCCCAGACCCGGATCTTTGAGATTGTAACTCCTCCCATTCATTACGCACAAGTTGAACGCTTGCAAAATGCTCTCGACGAAATGAAAGAGCGCGGTGCCCTTGGCACTTTGGATGGTTTCGCTGTTGCTATCCAGGTTAATGTAGAAATGGGTGAGGGGCGTCCCGCAAAAATTAAGGCCGAAAACATTCTTCGTATCCTACGCAACTATTTAAAGCCTGATAGTCGCCACAAGATAAGTCGTGAGCTGATGGTGGCAAAGTCTCGGCTCTCTTACCTTGGCCTCTTCACCCCAGGGATGATGTTGCGAATATTAAATCCTGATTATAAGCCATCAAACAAAAAACTTTTTTTTGATTTTATGTACCGACAGTCGTTGGAACTTTTAGGCGAAAAACAGGCTTGGCAGATGGCCGAAAACGAGGCCCGGGAACTTTTACCAAAACTATTAGCTGACAAAAATTTTGATGTCCTCCTGCCAGTGATGAAATATAATTTCATCAGAGTCTCGGCAGTCCTGATGTATCTTTTTCCCAACGATTGGATCAGCCAATACTTAGCTCGAACCGGTTGGTTTCACCGTTATCCCGTTTTAGAGTTCAGAGAAGCCAATAGTGATTTTATTTTATCAAAACGGGTCAAACAGTTTTTGGGCATTGTCCAATTCTCAGAAAATCGGGGTGAAATTGATTTCCAAAATAAGGAATTCATTCAACTCAATAAAGTGACCCAAACGCCTTTTAAGCCCCAGTTGCATTTTCTGAATAAGCACTCGCAATTTAAGTTTTCTATAAGCTGTGATCGAATTTTTAAAACACCTTAGTTCCTAGAGGTCCAGCCGACCACGAGATCATCACCGCCCCAGGCGACGAAGGCCTTTAGACTGTTGCCGAGGAGATTTTAAAAGAGCTTAAAATCCAGTGATTTATCGCTGCATTTGGATGAGACTCCATAGAAGATCCAAAGAAAAAAGCAAAAAGATGGTCATAGAATCTTTGATTTATTAGTCAGGCTCTATTAACATCTATCTTCACCTTTAATTAATTTCTTGGAGTGTATCAAATGAGAAAACTATTGATTTTGGCTGCCAGCTTTTGCTTAACTTCTTGCGTGACTATGATTGAATCAGATAAGCTTTCAGAGTCAGAAAAGGCTTATATTAATGAAGTAAAGAGTGCCAAGACAAGTTTTGTTCAACCAAAATCAAATGCGGATGAAATTTGGAGCCGCGGGATTAATTTTATTAGTAAGTATTCGGGAATGAAAATACAAAACTCATCTGATTTTCTGGTTGAAACATTTCATCCAGAATCTAGTGATTTAGGAACAACCGGGTACAAGCTGAACAAGTTGTTGAATGGCAATGAGGTAACTTTCCAAATTGAATGTCTCTACAAAAGAACCAATATGAAATTTACAAAAGAAGTTTGCCAAACAAACGAACAAATACTGTCCTTATATGGATAAGTTTAGAATTGCGTTTACATCACCAAAGTCTGGGTGAGACCTAAAAGAGTCGGACCCTCTCAGTTATTATTTATTTGTTGAAGATAAATTAATAACCAAAGGAGAGAGTCCGTGACTCAAAAACAATAT
>JBGSNK010000095.1:0-7094 GCA_041739665.1 Bdellovibrionales bacterium | reverse complement strand
TAATATATTGTTTTTGAGTCACGGACTCTCTCCTTTGGTTATTAATTTATCTTCAACAAATAAATAATAACTGAGAGGGTCCGACTCTTTTAGGTCTCACCCAGACTTTGGTGATGTAAACGCAATTCTAAACTTATCCATGTAAGGACTTCCCATAATATCAGAATTATCACCGTATTCAGAATTAACAATTCCATCGTTTTCAGGGTCTGTGCTTGAATGATCCATACCCAAATTATGACCAAGTTCATGCTCAAACACAAAACGGTGATTATACATCATCCAAATTCGACAAGATGTTCCGCAACCTATATCCGCCCAGCCAGAAAAATTTCCGCAACCTAAATTTGTGTAATTTGGAAGATTATAAATCTTATGGCGATAGAGATTCAAATCGACTCCCTGTTCAATAAGCTTTTGATCAACCAATTGTGACCAAGTGTTTCTTGAACAGATCATTGGGTCTGCATCAATTGTGATGGGCCCAAAGACATCATACTCACCATCTCCATCCGCATCACCTTCTAGACCAATGTGGCCATAACTCATTTTTTGAATGTTGTTGTTTGCATTTGTAGTATTTGTATATAAGTTTTGAATAGCACTTGCTGGCGATATTGCACTGTTTACGGTCCTAATGTTGACCGAAACAACCATGACCTTTCTCATTTCAGTTGCCTCTAAGGGGCCATTTGACGAGTTCACATTATCAAGCATGTTACTTGAATCGGAAAGAACCTCTAAAGCTTCTACAAGCAAATTTTCACTATTCTTTAAATTCTTTCTTCCTCTCATCTTAACTTTTTTCCCAGTTCTCAATCCCTTCGGAAGTTTTCCATCTTTAAAAGAAAGACTGTAAACTTTTTGAGACCTATTGTCTTTAATGTCAACGTAGGAGACTGATTCTTGAATATCAAGATTTTCTCCGATACCAACGGTTACTTCCCCTTCAAAATCTTTTGCTTCCACAGAAAACCCATTTACTCTGCCTTGGGCATAAATTGATGAGGAAGTCATAAGAGCTGTTTTGAGAGGAGAGCAGTTCTGGAAAAGAACAGTTAAAACCAAGCTAGGTACCAAAAAGATTATAAATTTATACATATCGCCCCCTAAAGATTTTTCTTTAGCAGAATAGCAAAGATATTTAAAATCATGATATCAAAGGTTTGCTTTTTCCCAAATTTAGACAAATAAAATTTTGATTTGTGGATTAGATTGATTTTTGCCTCAAATTGAGACGTCGGATTTTTTGTTAATGAAGTATCAAAAATTTATATTATAATATAGGGGCGTGGGGGGCTCTTATGGGACATGCAAAATTTGTTTTTATATCTTTGACAATCGTCAGCTTTTTTTTAACTTTCCAAAACTGCAGTGGTCCAAACAGCTTGGCCTACCCGGAAAGCGAAACAAACGAAAGTCTTAGCGTGCCTAATAACTTTGAGGTGAGTGCAGGAGAGTCTCTTTCCTTAGTTGCGCCTATTCGCGAAATGTTAGGATCAACGGTCTGGCAAGATGTTTCTCAACTCGATATACAATGGTTGTATATGAATTCCACAGGCCAAAGAGAGTTATTGTCTCTTTCGGGCCCGCAAATTCAACTGGTTGATCTTTTGCCCGAGGACAGTGGAACCTACCAAGTGCAGATTTTTGCAGATGAAAAAGTTTATAGATTTAATTTCTTAGTCCGAGTGTTTGCAAATCAAAACACAGAGACTTCAATCCCTGGCTCCTTTTCTATACAGTATCAGAACACATTATGCCAAAGTGATTTGAATGATGGGATGATTCAGATAGATGATGTCTCTTATCAGGACGCCCATGCCCTTTGTGACGAATCTCAGCTAGACCCAAATATTCGCCAAAATCGCTCTATTGTTTGTTCGTTCAATGGTCTAAATTTTATGTCTATTCCTTCTACAGAGCCGCGACGGGACTTTATTGCGCAGAAGCAAGTCAACGGTGCTGGAGCTTTCCAAGATGCTTACATTTTAAAGGCAGTTGGGCGATGTACTGCTCAAGTAGAGTGTCGTGATTATATTCAAGACCAAATTGCAAAAAAACAGATCACCGCAGACACACAGGTGAGATGTTTTTGGGGGCGAGAAGAGAGGATTTATGCCTTTGGCACCACGGCCCCAGTGAGCCAACCCCCATCTGCACCTGGAGGCAGAGACCCCGGTGGTGGTAAATAAAGATCTGCCCACCTTTAATAGGGGCGGGGAAAGATCTGAATTTTTTCTTTTAAAGACGAGGGAAGTTTTTTCTCTAATATGTCCAATGCCTCCTGAATTTTGTAGCGAGCCGAAAGATGGATTAGGCTTATGAACTGATTTTGGAATTGATCGGCATAGAATAGGATTTCATCTAAATGGATGTGTCCCCACTTACGTGTCTCCGCAATCGATTTTTTTTCGTCTAAGTAAGTGCACTCCATAAAGAGTATTTGGCTTTTTAACATAATAGGGTATCGTTCGAGAAACTCGATTTGGGTATCTCCACTAAAGGCGATTAAGGGTTCAAAAAGTGTTTCTTCTAGAGACAAACCTTTTTTGCGCAACTCGATAAGCTCATGGGGTTTGAGTTCTTGGTACTTTTTTAAAAGTTTTTTCTTTTTATCAAATAGTACGTAGGCAAAAGATTCGATGCGATGGGGCGTGGGATAGGCCCTCAACTGCTGACCATTATCCAAGTTCCATTGTAAACCTTCTTCGGCTGGGATCAGTTCGTAGGCGTATTGAAGCTCTTCGATTTTCTCCCACTCTTTTATAATGATCTCAGCACTTTTGAGGTGCTTTCCTGGCAGGAGGATGGGCACCTTGGGAAGCCGAAACAATGAGCGCTGAGAGAGCACATAATGCAAGCCCGAGCCGTGGTCGGCATGCAGGTGAGTGAGGCAAAACGCCTTAGCACTGAGGTGAAAGGGAAGGCCCTGGCCAATATCAAAACAGACTTTACTATTTTTATGAAAAACAGATGTGGTCTGACCGGCTATACTGTAGCCGGCAAACTCTTGTCGCCCATACTGACAAGACAGACCACGGGTAAGGCTCATGAATTCAAAACCATTTGCTTTGCCACAATATCGTGATTGAGCCAAAGCACGGAGTCCTGCAGGTCGTAGCTTGAGTGAAACATTAAAAAACCTGTGGCCTTAAAGACCTCTTCCGAAAGAAGAGCCGTCATTAGGTTCTTTGGGTCTTTGTGCATAGCGATCAGATGTTCAGAGGAATCTAACATATACTCCATTTGCTTTTGAGCATTGTGTTGGGGCCAATGTTCAAAGCTTGAGAACTCCAGTGTTAAAGGGTTTTTGACGTACTTGTGGGTGAAGGCCATGATTTCTTCAAAGCTATGCTCGTCTTTTAAAAGGGCACGGCAGGACTCTAAAACTTTTATTGCGTAGGCAGACTGACTGGCTTCTTTTTCTATAGCGCCCACTAAGGGGTAGAGCGAAACCTCGACACCTTGAAAAATGCTCGAGGAATTGGTTAGAATTTCGGGGCAATTGAAAACACAACATTGAATTCCATTTTTTGAAAAATGCTGGGCGTGTTTTTCTAAAGCCATTTTTGCCCAACCTTGAAAGTAAGGAGTGTAGGTCTGCCAGCGGTATTCGTTGTTCACTAAAATTTCAGTCCCATGATAGCCGTAGGCCACGTAACTCACATGACCACCGCCGGCTTGAACGGAGTTTCGAATGTCAGCGCTGAGCTCCACCAAGTGTTGAAAGGTGTTGGCTGTGACCTCTGTGAAATTGAGTTGGCTAAACTGACCAAGTTGGGACTCAAAGAGTTGTTGAGAGGGGATAAAGCGATCGCCACGGCCCTTAAAAACTTTGTTCATAACTGGCATAATGATCTTAGCGCGAGGGACGCCGCCGGCCATGGTATGAACAAAAAGAACATTAGCGCCCGAGGGAATATATTTTTTAAGTTCTTCCATATACTTTTGAGTGTTGGCGCGAAAGCGCTTCACACCACTCGCTTGCGACTCTAAAATAGAATCCCAATTGAGATGATCCGCATCCCAATCGCTCATCTTTATTCCCTTGAGCTGATCGCATGGAGTTTGCCCCTTCGAATCAGGTTCCATATCAAAGCCTGCTTCTAAGGGAATATTGATGAAGGGTTTGGGTTTGTCTTGAAGCTCTTCGCTATTGAGAGGTCGTAACTGACCCTCGCTATCACGCCGACCCACAGTGGAGTGGATGACGGTGAGTCCTCGTTTTTCGGCTTCGTCGACGATGCCGTTGGCGTAGCCCCGGGTAAAAAGTTCGCCGAAAACGACCATGACATCGCCTGGTTTGTAGGGGGCAAGACTAGGTATCTGTCTGAGGGCTTTCATGGGGGCTCCTTTTTTTATTTTTCTTAAAAGTTTAAAGTGTTTCTGAGTTTAGATTTTAAAAATTGTATTCGTCAATGGGGGTTCTTTTTCCTTTATTTTGGTAAGGCTTACAATAGGCTTGTAAATATTTTCGAACAATTGTTGTAAAATGGTGGGCGTAGAGGGGCACTGTCTAAACAGTAGACAGTGGTTTTTATGTGAATTCAGACATTTAGCAGTCCTTTGTTAAGGTATGGTTTTTGTAATCTATACAAGTGAAAATTTATTTTTGTTCACTTATTGTGTTTTTGTCAGGGGAAACATGAGAGATAACAGGTATCTACATACAGTGCCAAAGGGTGCAACTTATTTTTTAAGTTGGTGCCTCTTTGCAACCACCCTAGCTAATCCTTGCAAAGGATTGGCGGTGGAACAAGTGTACTACGACTCGTCTCTCCAGCGATCGAACTTCCTGTCTTTTAGCCCTTCTTATGAAAAAATCCTAGAGGAACAAATCAAAGACAGACGGTCTATCTTCTTATGGAGACTTCGTTTTGATAGCGAAGGTATGCAAACGGCACAAAATATAAACTCCCAAATTGTGGGTGCCACTGGCCAAGGCCGCTTCGTCTACAAACTCATGGAAGACTTAAGCTTCAATGCCAAAGTCAATTTGCGTTTGCGCTCCGGTCGAACTCAGGATTTATTTGGTGATTTAGAACCCACCAGCGGCATCTATCCCCGAGAGATCAATTTAAAATGGACACCTTTTAAAGACAGGCTCACTCTCCGAGCAGGACAGATACATCAAAACTGGTTCAATGAGCCCATGTTCCTGGGCAATCTGGGTTTTCCTGGTTTGCAACAAATATTAGAGCACTCACCGGAGAGCGGAAAGTACGGTTTAAAGTTTATCACCCAACAGCTGATTCCTACATCCTCGACATTGTCGTCTCGAGTGGCCGATAGAGAGCCAACTCCCCAGCTTTATACGTCCACGTTACAAGGAACTTATAATATCAGCTCTCACAATTTTATCATGGCTAGCGCCACTCATTACAACTACTCGCGCTTACCCCATGTTGTTGCCTCTGATAGTTTTATTTACGGAAATTCAGTTGCCAATCCAGACCCCAACTCGGCAGAGTTTGATTTTGATTTTAACGGCTATTTCACCCATGTGACTTTTGAACAAAAGATCTCACATAGTTTTGCAACTCAAGTTCAATGGAGTGTTATTAAAAATTTAAAAGCACCTGATGAATTGGGCGAAGCCCAAGCTTTTACACTGTTCCTATATAACGATTTTGGTCCCTGGATTGGCGGTGTCACTCTTAGAGATTACTTTATCGAAGGGGACGCTGTACCTGCAGCTTACAACAGCCATCTCTTGGGGCACAACAATCGCGAAGGTCAAAGAATCGAAGTCAATCTTGAGTCTAAGGACTGGGGTGTGATTTTTAGGGCCAGTTATACCAAAGCCGATTTACTCAGCCCAAGAGGAAGTCGCGCCTTTGATGGCTTACAGCAAGACGATCAACAGACATTTTATTTTGCCGTGGAGACCATGTATGATTTCATTTAAGCACGGCGTCTCTATTCTTCTTATGCTGCCATTGGTGGCCTGTGTGAAGGCCAGTCGTCAGGCGTCTGATGTTGTGTCTACGGAAGCCAATGCTTTTGGACTTCAACAATCACTGGTCGATGTCAATAACCGCGCACTTTTTGAGGCCGGCAACATCGAGCTTGAAAATATTCAGTTTTCTAGAGCGACTGATGACTCTTTTGAACAAGTGGATCAAATCCGCTTGTGGCTTAAAATTTGTGGTGTGCGTGATCGCGCCACCCAAGGAACTCTCCGTAACGAGAGATTCCATATCAGTTCAGAAATTGGCGACAATATCTATATGACTCGCGATGATGAAAAGGGTACCCCTGTCTCGACTGAGATTAGCAATCCCATCACAGTCAACCAGGGCAATTGTTTGAGGTGGAGTCAGCTCATTCCTGCATTTAATTATGTGGCGCCATCTGCGAACATTGCACTTCACTTTGAAATCAGAAGTTTAGCTGGAACACTCGGTAGAATGGTACGAAGAGTGGGTTTTAACCCGTGGGATATGTATCGTACCAACTCAAAAACCAGGGGCTTCTTAGATCTAACCGACCACGACAAAGCGGATTGGGGTGAGGGTCAGTGGGTCTCCGGCCAAGAAAGTGTGATCGCGGCCCTGAAAGGGGATCTTTTCGATAATAACGCCCAACTCTCCATGCGCTCTTTGACGGTTCAACCCCTTGAGCGAGAGAATCAAAATTCAAGCGCCTTCAATCAGACGCAACTTATGGCAGGTTTGTCCGATTCTGAAAAACAACGTTATCAGACAATGCGCCAAGAGATCGAAAACGGCCTTCGCCAACAAGCCGGTTTACAAATCAATGTCAATTTGAGTGCTAAACCCTTTATTCGCTTTCAAGATGCAACCGGTGTCCCACATGACATGGACATCAACTCGGGTCGCTTCCGCGTCCATATGAATTACATCGCCGCTCGAGTTACCGAAGGAAGCGAAAAGTTCTTATTAAGTTCCAATGTGAGCCAGATCACCGGTCGTGGCTTGGCTTTCAACTGGGAAGTCGGTCCCAACGGCCTTTTGGCGAGTGTTCCCCTTGTCATGAAAACCAACTGTCAAAACTGTCGGGTAGAGCTAGCTGTTAAAATTGAACCCGTCAGTCGTGGGCTGCGCGGTGTGAAGCCCTTTACCGCTGTG
>JBGSNK010000071.1:0-4927 GCA_041739665.1 Bdellovibrionales bacterium | reverse complement strand
CTCCATCGTAGATAAAGGGGGCTAGAAAAGTCTTAATCTTAGACACTTGGGAGGGGAGAGTCTCGTCCCCGGCAGCTGCAGAATTGGCTTCAGATACCACCGGCAACTGTGTATCTGGGGCTTGTATATTTGGAGTTTGTCCCCTAGCAGGTAAAATCATCATCGTAAAAAGTAATAAAAAGACAAGAGCTCTATCCACCGAGTCCCCCTGTCGGGCTCACTGTCGGCCAACTACTATAAACAACTAATGTCGTCTTAAAACTGACAATTGGAATATCTCCTCCAACAATAGCTTTAAACTCCATTTTACTGAAATCAATGGCACTATTCATTTGTGTGATCCTAGAGATAAATTCCATGATTTTGTCAAAGTCCCCTTCAATTTCAAAATAAACAGCGGTTTCTTTGTATTTTTCAAACTCATTGGCTTTATCTGCGGCCTTTGTGAGCTTGTTAAGCGCCACTTTGCTTTGTTCGGCAAGTTCTGAAACTTTTGTCTGCAATTTATTTTGATCTATATCTTGCTCAAAGTATACCTGGAAATCTTTTATGTTTTGATTAAGCTCTTTAAGCTCTAACTCAAATTTCTTCTGATTCTCGATCGTTTCAACAATACTCTTAATTTTTGCACGACCAGTTATAATCTCTTGGTTCTTCTGCATGATTTGAGCATCAAAACCACTACCATCATCAAATATTAAAACCCAGTAAAGAGCGGCAATAATAAGGCCAACCCCGAAGCTTTTAGGAATGTCTAATTTTTCGAACTCTTGCTGAATATCCACTAGTCTAAAACCTCTGCTTCTATTTCAAATTTTTGAACAGGTTGATCACCCAACTTGACCCTCGAAAGCTCTTTGTTCACCGCCGACTTTATGAAGTCAGTGCTATTTAATTCTCGGACAAAATTTTGAACAGATGTTGGTGTGCGTGAAAAGCCTTTGAATACAATACGATTCCTATCAAAAACAAACTCATCCAGCCAAACATCCTCAGGAAGACCTGCTTGTGTTTTGAGAATCGTTTGTAATTTATAAGCTCTTTTTTGTGAAATTTTTTGAATAACTGTGAGTTG
Organism: Bdellovibrionales bacterium; assembly: GCA_041739665.1. Lineage (GTDB taxonomy): Bacteria > Bdellovibrionota > Bdellovibrionia > Bdellovibrionales > JAGQZY01 > JAGQZY01. The sequence goes on along the minus strand of JBGSNK010000071.1, from coordinate 3,852 downwards.
CTCATTCATTTTAGCTTTTTCTTTAGCCAAACCTTCTAAGACCTCATCCACAGATCCAAAACCTTTGATTTCATTTTGTATCGCTGCCGCTTGAATACTGAGTTGGGCTAAGGACGACTGCTTCTGTGAAATGACATATTTCTCATAGCCAATCAGGAGAATGGTCGCCATGATGAGACCGCCAACTTTTAAAGCAAGGTTGACATTGGCTCCCGAGCCAAGGCCCCTGAAGTCAATGTTTGTGACCGTACCAGAAGCCATTGGTGCAAAACTTTGGGCTTTCGCGAGATTAACACGAATCATGAGTCACTCACCTTGCGGGCTGCCAACCCAATAACACAAGGTAAGAATGGAATAATCTCACTGGCCATTTGTGAATTTATTTTCCGCGGATTTACAGAAATATTTTGCAATGGATTTAAAACCTGACAACTCAAACCAGTTGCATTTGAAATAGCCTCCATTAAACTTGGAACTTTAATTGAACCACCACTCAGAAAAACACTATTAATTTGCTTACCACTTTGTGATTGATCATAAAACTTAAAACTGTCTTTAATTTCTTCGCATATCATATCATTCGTAGTTGTTATGACATGTGAAAGCTCTTTGGGACTTTCTCGGGTTTGCGAAAAACCGATTTTTAGCTCTTCGGATTCAGTGTTATTAACACCAAGTTCACGAGCTATTTCCATGTTATAAAGCGAGCCACCTATTGGGATATCACGACAAAAAACAACATTACCGTCTTCGATGACGACTAAATTAGTTATTCCAGCTCCAATATTAATTAGGGCAATAGTCTCACCGTTACGCACTCCATAATTGATCTCAAAACAGTTCGCTAAAGCAAAGCCATTCACATCAATGATCGAACAAGATAAACCAGCAGACTCAATAGCTTCAAAGTAACGGATTATATAATCGTGCTTGGCAGCAACCAGCAATATCTCCATAGTCTCAGAATTTCTGTTGTGGGATCGCAATAGGTGATAATCCAAATTCACTTCGCTTAAATCAAAGGGTATGTATTGCTCAGCTTCCCACTGAATCTGCTCGCTAATTAACTTAGGATCAATTCGCGGCATAGAAATCTTCTTCACAATAACGGCTCCACCAAACATGCCGGTGCAAACTTTTTTACATTTAATTCCAAGCTCCCTGTGCAAAGCCAAAATGATATTGGAAAGCGCTGCTGGGTCCAAGATCTCGCCCCCGTCAATTAGACCCTCAGGTATCGCAGACATACCAAAATTATTCAGCTTATAGGAACGTCCCGACACCAATACCTCTACCATTTTGATAGAACTGGTGCCTAGATCTAGACCTATAACTTGTTTATTTCCGAACATGGTGGAACCTTCTCTAGCTGGACCTTTCCTATCTTAAAATTAAATCGAAACCATGAACTAAAGTCAAACCGCCGAAGGTCCGTTTTTTGGAAGTTTTTTAATATCTTCAATTATTTACGAGCACAGGACCTAAAACATAGAGCCAATTTAACAGCGCCTAGACGAAGGGATGGGGTAGATCTAAGACAAGACTGGTGGGAAAAGTAAGTTCAACCAAACATCCTGCCCCCATATCAAATAAATCAAGGCCGCTAAAGAAAGATAAGGACCAAAGGGAATTCCTGTTTGCATTCCCTGCTTGGACTTAAACATGTAGAAAAGACCAAAGACAAGACCCAATAAACTGGAGACAATCAAGACAAATAAGATGGATTGTATACCGCACACAGCCCCTATCCAGGCCAAGAGCTTGATGTCTCCACCGCCCATGCCTTCGACTTTGCGAACAAGCGTATAAAAGTAGGCAACTGCCAACAAAAGACCGCCCCCAAGGAGAATACCCATAAGAGAGTCTAGAAAGTAGCGTTCGGGATTTAAAAAAGCTCCCAACAAACCCAAAACTATCCCAGATAAGGTAAAGCGATCAGGTAAAATCATATGTTCGAGGTCTATAAAGCTAGATGTCACCAACCCAAAAGTGAAAATAAAATATTCAATTGTCGAGAAGGAAAAGCCAAAACGAGCATAAATTGCCGCAAAAAAGAAGCCCATGATGAACTCCACAATTGGATAACGAAGAGGAATTGGTTTGTGACACTTTTGACAGCGACCACGCAACAAAATCCAAGATAAAATTGGAATATTAAGGTACCAAGGGATTGCTGTTTTGCACTGTGGGCAGTGACTACGTGGCGCAACCACACTTTTGTTGAGTGGCAAGCGGACGATCACAACATTCGCAAAACTTCCCCATATAGAGCCAAAGAGAAAGAAAAAACCAATCCACAAATCGCTATCAATCAAGATCTTTGCCTCTAAAAATAAGAAGAGAGATCATAAAGAAAAAGGACGCCCAAAGAAGTGCCATCACAATGGCCGAAACTAGCTCTAGAGTCATCACGTGCTCTTTGGCGATTGCAACGGCTCTCCAATTCAACATTTCTAAATCGGGAAAAGCTCTTTGTATAAAACGCCCCATAGTTTTGAAAGCAACACTGTCACTTTTTTCAATGAAAGCCTCAAGATTGTAAACCCAATGACCAATTAACCAAAAAGCCAACGAGCCCGTAATCGACAAAAAAGGTTTTGCAAACGAGGAGAAGAAAAAAGTGACTGCCAGTAAAATCATGGACTCTAAAAAAAATCCAAGGAAACTGTAATACGAGGTTAAAAGTATTGGCATCCCTAAAAGCAACTCAATTAGAGTAAAGCAAATTAAAAAGCCTAGCAACATTGTCAAAAGCAAACTGACCAGTCCAAGATATTTTCCCACAAGATACTCACTTCGCGTGATGGGACGAATCAGAAGCGTGTAAATTGTTTTGTGTTCAATTTCTCTGTTGAACACACTGCATCCCAAGAAAATAGTTAGACCGGCGTAACACAAATGGATACCCGCGAGTCCAAGCGATACGGATAGACGAAATATTTCATTGTAAGAAAGTTGTCCAAGAGCAAAGCTCAATCCCATGAAAAGAATTGTAAAGACGACAACAAAATAGAGAACTCTATCTCGAATCATTTCTAAATGAGTGTTTTTAGCGACAACGAGAATAGGAAACGTCATTTATACCAGCTCCTGTTGCTGAAAATCTTTAAAGGCCTTATCAAGGGTCACTCGCTCAAGCTCAACTGAAATTATATGTTGACCCGCCGAACGCAATTGGTCAATACGATCTTGCAAGCTCTCTAAACTTGCGACTGTTTCGGTTATGATCTCTGAACTCAGTGCAGACTGATACTGCAACTGATAAGAGCGTTTGTCTTGTCCAACAAAATCAACTTTGGGGCCACAAAATTTAACTTCACCCTTTTTTATGACAACTAGGTTCTGACAAAGTCGATCAATATCATCGAGCAAGTGGCTTGAGAAAAAAATTGTCGTTTCCTCTTCATCAAAGGTGCTTTGAATAATATGAACGAGCTGACGACGACCGTCGGGATCAAGACCCGAGAGAGGCTCATCGAGAATCAAAAGTTTGGGGCGATGGATAAGCGCTTGAGCCAATCCAATTCTTTGCAGCATACCCTTAGAGAATTGTTTTAGATACAAATCTTTGGCGTGGCGGAGACCAACGAGGTCGAGCAACTCGTCGATGCGGCGATCGAGTTTTTCGTTGGCATCGATTTTACTGAGTTGACCATAAAATTTAAGGAATTCGTAGGCCGTTAGATAGTTATAAAAAAAAGGACGCTCGGGTAAATAACCAATCTCTTTTTTAACAGATTTGAGATTGTGATCTTTTTCAAATATCTTAATATCTCCAGAATGATACTTGAGTAGACCAATGAGACACTTGATCGTCGTTGTTTTACCGGCACCATTCGCGCCCAGAAAACC
>JBGSNK010000066.1:0-13513 GCA_041739665.1 Bdellovibrionales bacterium | reverse complement strand
TTTCAGGAAAGTGAGTAAAGCCCAGTAAGCGATATTCGTTCACAACTTTGTTTGGGCCAAGAAAAAGATTGCGGCTATCTAATGGGCGACTGAAAATATCCACCGGCGAAAAGCTCTGCCCACCGCCGACGCCAGACTGCCCATGAGTCTGGTAGGGAAGCAGAGGCGAGAGCACCAAGCTGTAAATTAATATCAGGCGTCCAAATATCTTCATATTAGTCTAAAATCCTGAGGGCTTCTTTTAGAAATTGGGCGGCTTCGTCTTTTTCCGAAGAGTCCGAATTGGCTCTTTGCAAAGTCATCTCAACCACCCGTTGACGTCGATTTCCGTGAGCCCAAGGAGCCACAGTTGCTTGGTAATCACCCTGACGACTCAAGCCCATAGTGACGACATCACCGGCCACTATGTTTCCGCTATCTAGTTCGCGTTGTAAAAAAGGGATCAGGTGCAGGCGAATCACACTGTTGATCTCTTGATCGCCACCCTGACGAGCCAAAACAGTGGCTAAGCCCTCTATGAGCTCTTCGCTATAGTTGATAGTAATCTCGAGGTTGTCGCTGATGGCACGAATCAAGTCGGGGCTATTAAGGCGGTCAAAAATAGCACTTTGTAAGCGCAAAGAACCGGTGTTCTCAGTCTGAATAATATGAACACGGTTGAGTAATTCAGCAGAGAGAGTGTCACGCTTTTGATGGGCTAAAATGTAGTCCTTTAAAATGCGTTGTCTCTCCACTTCGTCAGTGATGTTCGCGAGCCTTGCAGAGAGTTCCTTGCGAGCGGCGTCATCAAAACCTTTCATGCTTGTGAAAATAAGCGAATTGCTAAAGTCAACAGCATCGCCGGTGTTGGCGCTCACTGACTTTGTTTGTAAAATGCTAGTGAGAAGTTTACGGACTGAATCATCACCTTGGTCGATGTTGCTGAAAACAAGACCCACATTTCCATTGGCTCTTTGGGTGTATTCAAGAAAAGGGCCGGGGGTGCCTTCGCGATAACCCACATAGCCTGGATCTGCGCCAAGGTGGCGAGTCATATTGGCCTCGCTATGAATGCTGCTGGCATCAATGCGATATGGATCGAGACCGGTGAACTCTCGAGCGGCGGCACGAGCAATGGCGTCGACTTCTCCCGATTCAGGACCGATAATTAAAAAGGCGGGGATGTCGGCTTGCTCAGCTCCATCCATGGCGCGACGAACACGCACACTGTTGGCAATAGCGGCTACGATGTCTTTGTGCTGTCCGTATAAACTGCGCTCAATGCGCTCAACAGTTTTTGTGCTCACTTGCGCCCCTTCCCAGGCGGTGCGCACGACGGCTGGATCCAATTGAAGTTGATCAATGGCAGCATGGATAATTTGTTCGTCAGAAACATCTAAAGTTTGCAGAACCTGAGTGCGTTCGCCAATCAATTGAGAAAGCTCTTGGATTCTTTTGTCCATCTCGATACTTTGTGGAGTGAAGTCGCCGATAATGTCAAAATCTTCGTTCGACTTTTGTGTGCGAGTGGATTGGGCTCTTTTGGCAATAAGTTGTTCCAACTCTTCTCTCAGCGCTAAGGTGTCAGCAAAAGCTTCATCGTAGGCTTTAAGGGCTGCATTAAATTTTGCAGCATCGCCTTTCCATTGCTTGAGCAGGTTGTCGTAGTGTGGTCCGAAGGCTTTTTCAAAACCTTGGGCTCTAAGTTCTTCGACCCTTTCAATTTGTCCAGTCACTTCTTTTAGGCGAGAGCGCACGCGTGTGATATCTAGTCCCTCATGACTCAAGGCTGTGCGAGCTAGGTTTTTAGCATTTTCTAAAATCGTCAGGGCCGCATCAGGGTTGGCGAGACGTGATTGCCGACTGGTGATTCTTAAGATTCCTTCGATCTGGTCAGCGCTCAAACGTAAACCGTCCTCTGCCTCAATTGATTTTTGGGCGCCTCTTAATATCAGGCGTACCACATCTGGCGAAGGCGGATTAAAGTGAACAGCTTGAATACGGCGCACGATCTGGGCATCGGTCATATACTTTCGATAGGGGCCTGGTGTGATTCCAAAAGCGAGTTTCACTGGCATTTTACTAGTGAGGTAAGGCTTCATGGCATCAAGAAACTGCAAGCCCATATCACCGGATTTAAAGAGCTCTTCGAGTTCGTCGATGACTAGAATTTTGCCAGAGTTTTGTGGGTCTCCCATGTACTTAACCAGTTGATCCAAACGGCCCTCAAAGTCTCCGCGATGGGAAGTGTTTCCCATTAAACTCTTGGGGTCCAAATACAGCATTTCATAATTATGTAAAGGGCGAACACTGGGGTCTTTTGTATCTATGAGATGTTTAAAATGGCGATAAAATTCGGATTTCCCGGCGCCGGCAGGGGCGACCACAACAGCAGCGGCCTTGGTTTCCCGCATGAGTTTTGAAGCCACGCTGGCAACAGTCATCTCACCACCGCGATAACCGGCAAAAGCCTTTATTTCACTGAAGGCATTTTCAATGCGAAAGTTAGGGTCTGTTTCACTGCCACGAGCCATTTCACTCTTTAAGGTGTCGGGCCTTTTTTTAACTTTTTTAGAAGCATCTCCGACCTCATCACCTGTATTGGCGGATCGGCTGAAAATAGACTTTAAGAGAGTGCCTAAACCTGCTGCCTCGCTAACTTGTGGTTGTACGACTGTTAAGGTCATGAAAATAATCAAGACGACTTTATTGTTAATCATTGTACTCTCCTCAAATGGGGTAAACTTTGAAACTGATTTTTTAAACTTTGAAAGGTGGCCTTGGCGAGTGGAACACCACCAATACCCACCCATATAAACAAACTGTCCATGTAAAGGGCTTGCACTTCGGAACGATAAGAGGCGAATTCAACTAAGCTCATTTTAAAGCCCTCGCGATTTACGTGATGACCGGTGGCAAAAAAGTTTTGCATGACACGATCGTGACGATAAAGACTGTCTAGATAAAATAAGCCATTGGCGGCTAGACCGGTAGTGAGCAGACAGGCGATAAAACCCTTGGGACCTATGAAACCACAAGGCAAGCTGACCAGAACCGCGCCGGCAATCATGCCTCCAGTGCGCCACAGTTCGTTTTTTCTCTGGCGTGATACATATTCAGATTCAAGGCCTTTGTATTCAGGAAAATCTTGTAAAAAGCTATCCAAAGCTGAGGTCATGGCGATGAGTCGTTGCCAGCCGTCGGTCACTTCTTCTGTTCCTGGGCGAACGCTGGCATGAAGAACACCAAACTCGTCCTGACTAAAGGCAAAAAGATTTTCACTTTGGTATTGTTCTTCAATTTCCTCAAGCAGGCTGCGGTTGGTTTGCAATATTTTAAGATAAGCCTTGATCAAAGCTTTATGAATTTCGCTGCGCTTACGCACAAGCTTGCGAGGGGTTTGTGTTCCTGCAAAGAAACTCTTTTTTAGATTGTCTTTGTAGGCGGAACACAGATTCTCCAGATTCATATCTTTGATATTACTAGACTCACAATCAAGAGGATCACTCTCGGTGGGGGGATCAAAAAAGGCGAGAACTGGGTTTTTGCTCACGATATCGACATAAAGTGCAGGCGCGCTGCCTTTTGGAAAGTCGCTAAAAACATAAACTCCAGAAGCTTGGAAGTTCAAAGCGTTGTAGTAAGCATGTTTGCGAGCAGCCGTCATGCGCTCATCCCGGCGGTAATCCAAAATATCTTCTGCATGAGGCATTTGATATTTTTTAAGTTCGGAGAGCACCTGTTCATTGTAGTTGTTTTGAAGCTCTAAAATATTTTGCTCTACCAAGCTGCCAGGAGCATTGTAGTGGTCTGCAAACAAACGAGTGGCCTCCACAACCTCTGGCCACATCAAAGGGGCCAGGTCGCCCACTTCCGAGAGTTCTCGTCGGGACAGAAATTTATCCATAACCGGCAGGCTCTTTTTTTTGATGAGGTGCTGGGGCTGGGTGTTGAGGATAGTTTGAATTTGTGAAAAACAAAAGTCAGTCTCCAAAAAAGCCAGAGTCTTGTCCATTCGACTGCACAGCCAAGGGGTTTCTATCATGCTGCCAAGGGAACCTTGGCTGCGAGTGATGAGATTAATCTCGTTTGAGTTGGCTTGATGGAGGGCTAAGTAAACCCTCATTTGACTGAAATCTTGAAAGAGCTTTTGCACTCCAACAGAGAGGAATTCTTTACACTCTTCAGAGCCTTGGTACTCATCAAAGAGCTTCTCTAACTCGGGGGAATTCATGGGATTGAGTAGATTAGACTGTCGATATCCTAGACAAGCCAGTCTTTTTTTCGTTTCTGCTGCCTGGGCTTGGATGAGTGCATTGATATAGGTTTTATAGGCAATGAGGAAGTTTTGTCTCTCAGATGCAAATGAAGAGGCGGGCACACGCGTGTGACCAAAATTGGCTTCAGCAGAGGGGTGAAGCCATGTAAATAGCAGAAATATTTGAAGAATTAGGCCTTGCATGTCACTTCAGTTTGCAATTAGTAAGCCAAACTTAGGACAGATGTTCGGGACATAGTCAGCCTTATATGGGGCAGACTAGCGACGAGCTCCAGCAGAACCACAGGCATCGACGATATCTTGAAGAGTGAACTGTCCTTCAAGAGTCTGCTCAGCAGCAGCTTCAGCAGCTGCAATGATTTCTGTTTTTTGCCCAAGATTGGCGTTGAAGGCATCGATAAAGCTTTCGTACTTGCGAAGTTGCTCACCTTCTAATGCTTGCGAACCCGCAGCTTGTCCGACAAGAGAAAGGTAGGCTTGACCAGTTAGAATGGCATTAACCTTGGTCACATCGTCACCGGACATATCTAAGGCCGCACCGTTTGAAGCCACTTCAACAGCAGAAGAAATCAATTTATCCAACATCTGGGCGCGAGCTATTTTGTTTAATCCAGATACCATATCGGTGTTAGAAGTGGCCACAGCTTCAAGACCCTTTAGAAGTTGATCCAAGCTTTTCATAAGCCCAGGCTGTAGTGCTAAGTTGGTTTCGGCAGCAGCGAGAACAGCGGGAGCCAAAGAGGCCATGCGTGGAGTGCTGATACCTTGAGAGGTCACTGTTCGCTGAAGGGTGGCAATGCGTGTGGCCACAGAAACACTTTGAGCAAATGATGTGGACGTGAATGCCAAGGACAAAGAAACGATTGCAAACAATTTTTTCATGTTCAGACTCCTGTAAGTAGGGTTTGGTTATAAGGGGAAAAGGCTTTCATTTGAATTCTTTTTCGGACCCATTGAATTTTATTCACAAAGTGATTGCTGAAGTGACATTGCAAACTGATTCTTTTTGCAGCCTTTTCAAAATCAAACTCCCCGCAGGCACCTGGACCTAGATCTAGCTCCGCTTTCCTTTCTTTTCTCCAGGCCAAGAGTCTGGCTACAATGTGTGAAGTCATAAGCTTTATCTGTTCGTTTTTACAGATATTTTTTAAATTGTGAGGGGGGATCAATTTGGATCCAATTGTATTGGTTGGCAATGGCGAATACCACTATCGTCTGATTGAAAGCTTGAAAACAGACAATCCTGCCTCTCGCCCAATTCTCATGGTGAGTGAAGAAAACAAAAGCTTTGCCAACACATTGGGGCCAGCTCATCTTGCTGGTTTGATTTCTCGAGATGCAGTTTTGTTAGACACCTGGTCTTTGTGTCAACGTAAGGGAGTTTATTTTTTAAGGGATCAATGTGTGGATATGAGTTTTGAAGATCGCACCTTGTTTTTAAAGAAGTACGGGAAGTTGAAATTTCATAAAACCTCATTTGAATTTACGACAGAACCAAACGTCTTTTCGTCCCAACTGCACGACAATCCCTCGATCCTTCGCTATCGAGAGGGTTTTCAGTTTTATTTGCAATTAAAAAGATTTTTTAAGGAAGTGCACTTGCACTGTCCGCGTGAGATTCGAGTTGTTTTCAGTGGCCTTAGCCGCGAGGTTGTGGAGTACGCCACTCTCATCCAAAAAGAGTTGCTCAAGAGTTGTCCTCGTCTGGATGTGCAAATTCTTTTTGGCGGACAAGAAAACGGGGGTGACCTATCTCAATTCAGCAAATTAAAGAAAAGACTTATGTCGCAAAAAATTTACTTACACCACGGTTTGGTTGAGAAAGTCGAAGAACATTGCCTGACATTTTCTGACGGATCCCTCTTAGACTTTGATATTTTTGTTCCTATGGATTCTTGGCGGGTGCAAGATGTTGTGGGTCGTCATTTACAAGGAGAGGACCAGTCATTGGTTGTTGGAGCTGACTTGGCCTTGCGCGAGCAAGAGCCCGTTTTTGCCGTGGGTGCCCACGTCGGAGTCTGTTTACAAAATAGAACTGATTTGGATCGCTTTGATCTCCCCCTTGTGGTTGACGTTTTGAAAAAACAACTTTTTTCCGAGACAACAAACTCGTCCTGCCTTGAAGAAGTGTCACCTTTAAAAAGAATCTGGCAATCGCCAGTGCTGGCGAGCAATTGGTTAGGTCATCCTCTTGATGAAAAAGAAATGAAAAACATTTGGAAGGAACAAATTCTAAGCACTAAAATGAAAGTAGAGCAGGGAAAGGGCCCAGACCTTGTGCAAAAAAGTTTTCAAGAGTCTTTATCTTTTGAGGCCAATCATATGACTCGTCCATGGAGTGGATTGAGTAAGCGGGGTTCTCGCCAAACTGATTATCAATTGCAATCGGTCAATGGTTTTAATTGGTGGGGGAGTTTTGCAGAGTCCGCAACCCGCATTTGCGAAATGACTCTTCTAAAGTCTTTGACCACTGGTGTTTTCACCACCCATATGCGTTTTTCATTGAGCTTACCGCGCGCCACCCCCGCTTTGCATCAACATCTTTTTGAATCGACTTTGAAAGCCATCGAAAGGGTCTGTGAAAAATACGATGTGGATCTTGATGGGGGGCACACCTTTGATGGAGACCATTGGCAACTGCATATCACAACAGGCGGAGTAAAAGCCTTTCAAGTGGCCACTCGCTTTCGGCCCCATGATTATTTAATTCTGACTCGCCCATTGGGGTATGGTCCCCTGTGGACTTCTCGATTGAGTCCTCAGTTTAATTCGGCGTGGGTGGAACAAGAGGTCAATTCTCCTATTTTAAATGATCCATTTGCTCTACAAAGTTTAGTGACTGATTTTGATGTGAGTGCCATGGTGTTAGTGGAAGAGTGGGGATTACTTTACCACTGCATCCAACATCTTCCAGGAAAAGCTCAGATGATGGTCAATTTTCGCGAAGTGCCTCGTTGGCCTGGTGTCGACACAGTGATGGGACTGGCTCCCTTGCATCCAAGCTCTGAGCACAACTGGCAAAGAGTGAAGTGTCATGTTCCTTTTCAGCAAGATGAGGTTTCGGTAAACAATCGAGTCCTCTGGGATCCTCTGAGTCAGGGAGCCTTAGTCATTGGAGTTTCTGCAGACTCCTACCCACAGGCACTTTGCAATTTGCGCCAAATGGGCTATACCCATGCCAATTTAATTGGTTGTGTGCGACCACAGGTGAAAGGTTATAAAGTTGTTCTCTCAGATTGGAAGCCGCGGTGAATAGACAGGACGCCGAAGAACTTAAAATTTTTCAGCAGACGCTATCACCTCTAGATGGCGAGATTTACCATTTGCGTTTTGGTCCTCTTGATCTTTACATCGAGAAAAGTGAAAACGAAATCAGCGTGCGTTCAATGACATCAAACGACTGGATGGACTCGTCTTTTCACTATCACTATCCTTTTGAAGGCATGTGTCCACAAAATCTTTTGGAAGAAAAGCGTTTTGCTTTTTCAGACAAAAGCCCAACTCTTAAGATTTTGCCTTGTTTGGGTGAGCTTCCTTTTGTGGTCAAGCCCGACACTAAATTTATGATTTTACCAGGTGAGAAGGCTAGAATATTTTTGAGCACACCTATGAGCTTGCGCATTTACGATGTCGACAAAAATCAAGTCATCGATGAAATTCCAGTTCTTCACCGAGTCAAAACCTGGTTTGGCCAATCGCCTACAGCAGGTCAGCTGTGTTTTTTTACTAAAATCCACGCCGCTCTTGTCGAAGAAAGATTGCCTTTTCGCCCCCATCGAGCTTTGACTCATCTGTTTATTGAAAATAGCTCCCTTGAGCCCATTCCCGTTCATAAGCTCAAAATTCCTGTGAACTATCTTAAACTTTATCAAGACGAGAGAGGCTTATTTGTCACCAGCTCTTTGTCGGTTAAGTCAGACCGTCAGGGCGAGCTTAAAGATCTCAAGATTTTTCCACCAGACAATGCAGGTAAACTGAGTTTGATACAAGAACCACGCGAACAGGTTCCTCGCCGGTTGTTTAAATCTGTGACCGAGCTAATGAGGTAATATGGAAGATATTTACATTGCTCTGAATGAAATACGTCAGGACATTCCATGGAGAAGTCTTTTCCTAGGCGTTTCGGTCCTTTTTGTTGGACAAGTGATCTTGCGCTTTTTTGATTGGATTTTACAATTGTTTTTAGAACAGTTGAAAGAACAGCAGAAAGTTTATAATTTTAGGAAATTTACCATTTATCTCTACAACATCATTCTTTTTATATTCTTCCTCAAAATTATTAAAGTGGACATGAAAGTGATTTTAGGAGCGGCGGGTTTTATGACCTTAGCTATTGGTTTTGCCGCTCGTACGCCTATTTCAAATTTAATTAGTGGTATGTTTTTGGTTTCCGAACGTCCATTTGTGGTGGGGGATGTGATCGAAGTGAATGATTATCGCGGTGAAGTGATCTCCTTGAACCTTATGTCGCTTACTATGCGCACTTTGGACAACCTTATGGTGCGCATACCCAATGAAATGGTGATTGGTGTGGCGGTTCGCAATATCAGTTATTTTCCAATACGGCGCCTGAGTTTAACCTATATGATCTCAAATCGTGAGAGTTTGACTCGACTTGAAGAAATCTTTATGGAAACTGCCACACGCAATGAGCTGGCCCTCGACGAGCCTGAGCCTTACTTTAGTGTCACCGAATTTCGCGAAAACAGTATTGAAGTCAATTTTTTAGTCTGGGCACCAGCTGATGACTTTTTTAAATTTCAATCAGAGTTCCCAAAAGAAATTCACCGTGGCGTGAAACAAGCGGGTCTTGAACATGTTCGCAGTGAAATCGAAATCAACTCGTCCCATCGTTATAAGAAGAATAATGACAACTCATGATGGATTATCCCTTTGAGAGTGCTTTTGAACACTATTTTTCAAAGATTTATGGAGCTCGCTGGCCACAGATTAGGCAGTCTTTTTTTGAAAAGAGTTTTAAAATAGCCCGTCGCAATTTATTTTTTGAAGCTGAGTTGTGGAACCAAAAAAATGACCAGTGGGTGGGAGCTGAGCTTTCCAGATTATCAAACTGTTTTTCTTTAAAAGAGGATGTTGATTTTCAGAGGTTAAATGAGGTTCGACTTCCATTGTATCGTATGGACCCTGCCAGCGTTGTGGCGGCACGCGCTCTGCAAGTTAAAGCGAGCGATCGAGTGTTGGACATGTGCGCAGCCCCTGGAGGGAAGAGTCTTATATTGATCGAGGCCATGTGTGGTCTTAATTTCAACAACCCAGACCCTGCCGAATTGAATTTGAATGGACATTTTGTAGCCAACGAATTGTCAGCGAAAAGACGTCATCGTATGATGACAGTCATCAAGCGCTACTTACCCAAAGAAGTGCGGAGTCTTGTGCGAATGCGAGGCGAGGATGGTTCTAGAATTGGCCTGCATGAAAAGCAAAGTTACGACAAGATTCTGCTCGATGCCCCGTGTTCTGGAGAAAGAGGGTTGTTTGAAAAACCTTCTGAGATAGAGCAGTGGAAAGAAAAAAGAACAAAAAGTTTTGCTATTCGTCAGTACGCTTTACTAGCTTCGGCATTTATGGCTCTCAAGCCTGGCGGACGTTTAGTTTATAGCACTTGTTCGATTTCGCCCTATGAAAACGATGGTGTCATAGAAAAGTTCATTAAACGACAAGAAAAAAAAGGCGATGCAAGTTTTAAGATACATCCTCATCAAGAGGGAAGCTTGGGAGAGAGTACAAAATATGGGACTCAGTTTTTACCTGACAAGATGGGGTGGGGCCCCATCTTCTTTGTTGTTATTGAAAAATTAGATGTTTCTAAAAATTAGATAACTCTATTAGATAACTCTATTGGATTATAGAGAAACCCAGTCACCATTTTGCGTGTTTTTAAAAATCTGACAACCCGATTCGGTCACATCATAATTATTCGTTGACGCAGAAGCACGAGCAAAGTTGCGATAGTTTTCGACACACATATTGCGAGCTTCTTTCTCGGCGGCTTCTTGACTATCACCTTCTCCAAAAATCTCGATAGTGCCACCGGCAAGATCGGATAAAAAAGTTGGGATATTATCACTGTAGCCAATGCAATCGCATTTTTCAGCTTTGTATTGGGGTTTGAATGACAAATTGTTCAGCGAGCTTTTTTTTCCATGTGCTGTTGAATTCAGAACAAAGAAAACACCTAATGTCACTAGCAGCTGTGAGCTCATCCAGGTTTTTTGTTTCATGTTTTATTTCTCCTTCAATTCGGTTACAGTTTTTCCCATATAATATTTTGGGGATGGACATATAATAAACCCAATTGGTCTTTGACTGATTTATTTTCAATGAATTTGTAAACAAGTGAATAAGAGTGTTAGGAGGTGACGAATGTTGTCACTTTTAGCTCCAAATAAAGAACAGAGCTTTTAGTTGTAGATAATTTTGTCAGTGGATATTGCCAAGAGTGTAAAGAATTTGGACAACTTATTAAATGAGGCTTTTTAGGTTACTTATTTGAAAAGAAGAACAAGTATTTTAAAACCATTAGAGACTCTAATTTCTAAAAAAGTTTCCAGCTGATGGATAAGAGGGCGACGTCCATGAGCTGAGTTACGGGACTACCGTCTTGGTCATTGATGTCTATCGATCGATACTCAAGGTTCATGTATGCGTTATTTGAAATCTTACCACTCAAGCCCAATTTAATACCGCCGCCACTATAGTTGGTGGTGGTACCACCGGATTCGGTTTTTAGACTGGCGGAAGCAATATATGTAAACCAAAAACGCCAACTTTTAAAGTCACCACCCAAGCACAGACCAGCATCTGTCGCTGTCGATGTCGGAATGGAGGAAATCTGCAAATCGTGGTAGCCAACATCGGCTAGTAAAAAGAAACTATCGAACTCAACTCCCAATTTTGTGGTTAAACCAATGCCCTGAGACCTTTGGGCCTGTCGATGTCCGCGGTTGTAACCAATGCCTGGTTCAAAGTGGAAAAAGGAATGGGCCTGGGTCGAGCACATAATCATGAAACTAAAGAGGAGCGTTGATGTTTTCTTCATCAGCTAGAGCTCTAAAGATTTTTCGGCGTAAAGGAGGCTGCCACCATTGATCAAGTCCACCAACTGATCTTTGACTGACCAGGCATAGACAAAGCATCCCCAGCTTCGACCTGGAATTTTATTGGCTTCCACCACATAATCAGATCCGTGAATGACGATAGCGCGTGGGCGTGCTTTAGAGTTGGTGTTCGATAAACCATCCAGTCGAATCGAGCGTCCATATTTTCCATAATACACTTCAGCCACGCGATAATAGCCACGTGAGCTTTTATGGGAGTTTGTGACATTGCTGAGGCTTTCCACAAATCCATCGTGATCTAGATCACCACCCGAACCATGGGTTGTCCGTAAGGCCCACACAGAACCCGAGTCCATATTGACAACAAAAGTTCGCTGTAGGTTCGAGCGCATCGAGAAGTCGACGATGGTTATAAAATTTTTATTACGAAAAGAGCTCTTATTTTTATCAAAAAAGACTACGGCATTTTGCAAGAGCTTGCGCGGAATGATGCGATTTGGATCGAGGTGAGAGTAGCGCAAAAGACTCGCCTCGACGTCTTCTTGACTTAGATAATGCAAATCTCCTTCTGGATTGAATCCAAAGTCTTGCAGAATCTCCTCTTCGGCTTTTTGCACATTTTCTTTTGATGGCAAATCCAATTCATAACTATCATAATTGTAAAGAGTTTCGATCGACTCCTCGGCATTGACTGTATTGAAAAGGAGTAGAACCGTGGCTGTGATGAAAATTTTCTTGAGATGCATCTTCCCTCCGCTGACTCTTTAAGAATAAGAGTCTTTTGATGGCATGCAAAATTTTCGCTACAAATTTAGGCTTTAGGTGGATCGACTCGACCAACAGCCATTTGACTAAAGTCGAATATAGAATCTTCATGTAGGGCCTTGTGATGACCCGAACAGAGCAAGGTGAGATTTTCTAGTTCATCTTTGCCGCCTTGAGCAAGAGGTAACATGTGGTGAACTTCTAAAAAACGACGGGATTGGCATTTTTGACCTGATTCATCAAGAGCCGAACATTGTCCACGATCGCGAAGATACACGAGGTGCTAGATAGATGCTGGCAATGGTTTTCTTTTTATCTGACTATTTGAGTATTTATTATATTCAGCCTTCCCATTTGATTGGGTTTTCGAAGCCGTGAAGGTTTGCGCAACCCTAATGTTGTTAGCTGATTTTACAGGTCGCACGACCTGTAAAAAAACCAGCTCCGATAGTACCGATGACTCCGATAACTCCGATAACTCCGATAACTCCGATGAATCTAAAACTTTTGTTGCATGAGTAGAGTTTAATGTATTTGAAGTTGAAACAACTTCTGCAAATTTAACAGTTGAGCTTTCTGCCTTTAAGTCTCGACTTAGTTTTCCTTTAAGCATTTGGCGTTTTGCTCTTCTCATTGGATCATTCTTCTCAAGAAAGTGATCCACTAGCTCCTCAAACACTGTCTCAAGACTCACTGATTTCCGTTTTTTCTGGCTTATTAGATCCTGAGCACGACGTAGTTTCAGCATTATTTTTTCTGAAACGCCCAGCTCAAGCTTTACCTTTGGGCTGTTGCTTTTGATTTGCACTTTCTAGGCTATTTCAACTGTTGGAGAAACATAGGTGAATCTTTCAGGAATCGATCTCAGGGGTTGAGCAAGGGCCACTTCTCGTTCTACTTTTCTTTGGCCTACACATCGAGCGAGGTTGAGCCAGTGCTCTTGGTTGCTATTGTTAATGACGGATGTGATTTTTTTGGCCTTACACACGGTGAGTTCGCCCCGCTCGATGGTCTTTTTAAGCTCGGGCACCTCTTTAGCCTTACGAGCTACATTGATAAAGTTATAAGCAAGGGCTTCGGAGAGTTGCATACGTTTGACGACATATTGGAACAGGGAAGCATAACCCATTTTCCGAAAAACCTTTTTATCATCCACTTCAATGATGATGTTGAGAAGATCAGCCTCACACCTTTTAAAACCTTGAACAATTTGTAGGGCCCGCTTGTCAATTTCTTTATAGTTCATTACTCCTCCCTATATTTGCTCTATTTAATGTTTAATGTTTAATGTTTAATGTTTAATGTTTAATGTTTAATGTTTAATGTTTAATGTTTAATGTTTAATGTTTAATGTTTAATGTTTAATGTTTAATGTTTAATGTTTAATGTTTAATGTTTAATGTTTAATGTT
>JBGSNK010000045.1:0-3851 GCA_041739665.1 Bdellovibrionales bacterium | reverse complement strand
TTGTTGCGGTCAGCGACCCCCTCAAGAGTGAGGACATAGCCCCACTTCTTTTGCTTCTGATGAGGCTTTTTAGTCAAAATTTTGTATTGCTCACTGGGTCTGTCCTGATCGCGCGTAGACAGGTGTAGAGTCTGCCACTTTTCAACCCAACTGGCTTCCTCTGCAAAAATAGAGATAAAAACTTGGCCACGTACACCTTGGGGTGAGTGAACTTTTCCGATCAAAACATAATTCATAAATCTTATGTAACACAGGTCGACGGGTTGAAATAACTGAAGTTTAAAAAGCTAGAGTGAGGTGTGAAATTATGACAATTACAAGATCCTCGTGAATTTCTTTCCAAAATAAAAAAGGCGCTGAATAGCGCCTTTTTATGCTGTCTTTCTTAAAGAAAGAACTCAGGGTTAAAACTCCTAAAAAGGAGTCTACTCCATGATTTCGAGAACAGATCTCTTCTGTAATTTTGTGCTGGCCGCGTTCAAAATAGTACGCATAGACTTTGCCGTGCGCCCTTGCTTGCCAATCACCTTGCCAAGGTCTTCTTTTGCTACGGAAAGCTCAACAACAGTCGTTTGCTCTCCCACAACTTCATTGACCTCGACATCATCGGGAGCGTCGACTAAAGCTCGCGCCATAAAATCAACTAAGTCCCTTAAACTGGATGGATCGTACCCCATTCTTCACCTCTATACTACTTGCATGACTAAGCTAGTACGGTTTAGTCTTAACCACAACAACTCTTATGCGTTTGCTTGTGCTTTTTGAATTAATTTTTTAACTCGATCGGTGGGCTGAGCCCCTTTGCTGACCCAGCTCTGAACTTTTTCAAGATCTAGAGTCACTTCTTGCTCTTGTCCACGGGGATTGGGGTTGTAATGACCCAAAATCTCGATGAAACGACCATTTCTGAAAAAACGAGAGTCCGCTACAGTCACACGGTACTTAGGTCTCTTTTTTGCTCCTAGACGAGCCAAACGAATCACTACCATTTAGAATACCTCTTTATAAAAACAAGTTTTGTACTGTTCTTTCAAATATTTAGCAATAGTTTTTTTAAAGACAAATGTCCACAAAAAAAACTGAATTAAAATGGGAACTTAAAGCCTTCTCCCATTCCTGGAAAACCCTTGCCCATGCCCATTTTCATAAGACCTGACATCATTTTTTTGGCCTCTTCAAATTGCTTCACAAAGCGGTTCACATCTTGGACACGAGTGCCCGATCCCTTGGCAATCCGCACTTTTCGAGAACCATTGATCAGGCGGCAGTCCCCTCTTTCTTCAAGAGTCATTGAACAAATAATGGCTTCAATCTTTTTGACCTCTTCATCGGGGGGGCTCATATTCTTCATCTGCTTCATCATGCCTCCCATTCCGGGTAGCATGCGCATGATGCTCTCCATGCTCCCAAGCTTTTTCATCTGACGGATTTGTTTTAAAAAGTCGTCGGCCGTGAATTCGCCCTTCATCATGCGATCGGCGGCCCTTTGGGCCTCGTCCTGATCCATAACCTCTTGGGCCTTTTCAACTAAGGAGACCACGTCTCCCATGTCTAAAATTCGCGAGGCCAAACGATCCGGATGAAAAACTTCTAAATCTTTTTGTTTCTCGCCAATACCTAAAAATTTAATGGGAATACCAATGGCCTCGCGGATACTTAAGGCCGCTCCACCGCGTGCGTCCCCGTCCACTTTGGTCAGGATCAAACCGGTTAATCCCACCTGAGTGTGAAAACCTTGAGCCACTTCGACGGACTGTTGCCCAAGCATGGCGTCAGCCACGAGAAGGACTTCGTGGGGTTGCCACAGGGATTTAAGGTCTTGCAGCTCGCCCATAAGCTCTGCATCCATTTGCAAGCGGCCGGCGGTGTCGACAATGACCACATCGACGCCCTTCTCCGAAGCCCACTTTTGCGCGGCCTTCAAAATTTTCTGGGGCTTCATTTTGGGATCGGAGTCAAAAACAGGAATGTCAATTTGCCGACCTAAGGTCTTCAATTGCTCGATGGCTGCGGGTCGATAAACGTCCACAGGAATCAAGGCCGTTTCTTTTTTTAGTTTCGTGCGAATATGCAAGGCCAGCTTAGCGGCGGTTGTGGTCTTCCCAACCCCCTGCAGACCGACCAAGAAAATCACACTGGGCTGACCGGATGTATTCAATTCACTGGCTTCTTTGCCGAGCAAGTCCACCATTTCATCGTGCACAATTTTAGTGAACTGCTGGCCAGCGTCCACGCCTTTTAAGACTTTTTCGCCAAGGGCTTTGGCTTTGACGTTGTCGATAAAGCGTTTGACCACTTTGAAATTCACATCGGCTTCAAGCAGGCTCATGCGCACTTCGCGGATGGCCTCTTCGATGTTGGCTTCACTGATTTTAGAGTTTCCCGATAGCTTGCGTAAGCTGTCTGTCAGTCGATCCGAGAGTTTTTCAAACATAGCTTGATCCTTTTTGAAGTCTTAGCTCTTTGTGCAGCGGGTATCACCATAAAGAAATTTGACCCTAAGGGCAAGGGCCGACTAGGATCCAGGCATATGACGAATAGCTTTCAAGCCCTCTGGGCCACAAACCCCACTAACGACCCGAATGAGTTCTCCCAGATCCAAACCCAGGTGCGTGAGACTCAGATCTCGGAGTTGACGACTGGCGACGTTATTCTGCGCGCGCAGTACTCAGGTCTGAATTACAAGGATGCCCTCGCCATCACAGGAAAGGGTAAAATCTTGCGCCAATTGCCACTTATTCCGGGTATTGATGTGGCGGGTGTCGTTGCGGAATCCAGATCGACTCTTTTCAAAGAGGGCGACGCTGTTCTCATCAATGGTGCAAACTTGGGCGAAAAAATGTGTGGAGGCTTTTCTCAGTATGTACGTGTTCCTGCTGATATTTTAATACCCATGCCCAGTGGTCTCAACAGTCGCGAGGCAATGATTCTGGGAACCGCTGGCTTTACAGCCGCACTTGCCATTCACCAAATGGAAAAAAATGGTCTGCGCCCCTCTAAGGGCCCTGTGCTTGTCACCGGTGCTACAGGAGGTGTGGGTTCTTGCGCATTGAGCCTTTTGAATCAACTGGGTTACGAGGCCGAAGCTCTAACTCGTAGGCCAGAACACCAAGACTGGCTCGAACTCTGTGGAGCCAATAAGGTGATCGAACTTGAAGACCTCAACACCCGCCCGCTGGAATCTGTTGTTTGGGCTTCGGCCGTAGACAATGTGGGTGGCGGAATTTTACAGTACATCTTATCACGCATCGATCTGTGGGGATCAGTGGCCTCTATTGGTCTTGCTCGCAGTGCAGATCTCAACACAACTTTATTTCCCTTTATTTTAAGAGGAGTGAATTTACTTGGCGTAAGTTCCAACAATTGTCCTCAAAAATTGCGCGTCGAATTGTGGAATAAGTTAGGCAGTGAAATGAAGCCCCTCAATCTTGAACACATTTTGTTTAAGGAAGTGGAACTCAGTGGTTTATATGAGGCCGCCGAGACAGTCATTGCGGGAAAACACCTGGGCCGCATCCTCGTCCAACTTTAGAACTCATAATTAAGAATTGGCAGATGGAGTTCCTCGACTTTCTGGGGCCTTAACCTTAAACGAAAAAGGAGATAGATGCTATTCCAAGTAAAAACAATAAAAATCCACCCGATTGTTGATGTTGAATCAATTGCATTGTAGAAATACATTGACTAATTTAAGGCATCCAAATGGAAACTGACAAATTAAAAGAGACTTTCCCAAAACAGCTGATATATTCGTCTATACTCAAAAAGAGTTTGATGAGTGGAAAAATGAATTTAGTTCCATTCCTGAAACGGCTGTCAATACTTTCTTAGCATTTCATAAATCCAGATTT
>JBGSNK010000038.1:0-13183 GCA_041739665.1 Bdellovibrionales bacterium | reverse complement strand
ACAGCGATATGCATAGCGGTTGGAAAAGTGTCGTTTGACGACTGGGCTTTGTTCACATCGTCATTGGGATGAATATACTTTTCGTTGACAGAACCATTTTTAAGAAAGTTGGCGTAGTTGGCAATAACCTCGTTGCTGTTCATGTTTGTTTGGGTACCACTGCCCGTCTGCCAAACAACCAAGGGAAAATGGTCATCTAAATTTCCAGCGATAACTTCATCGGCAGCTTTCTCGATCAGCTGGCATTTTTCTTTTTCCAAGTTGTCTAATTGGAAATTGGCAAGAGCCGCGCACTTTTTAAGAACACCCAAGGCGCGTATCATCTCGCGAGGAAATTTGTCTCCGCCGATTTTAAAGTTTTCCAGGGATCTTTGGGTTTGAGCGCCCCAATAGCGATCGGCCGCAACCTGAATCTCACCCATAGAGTCTTTTTCCATACGATAACTCACGCAAACCTCCAAAATTTGACAAAGAAAAGCCGGTGAAAGAACACCGGCAGGTCAGATAATTAACATGGAAATATTGGATTTAGAACATAAACCAAAGAGAAATATAAGGGGCGATAGTGGAACGCTTGTAGTCCGTGTCCAAGGAGACAGAACCAGATTCAATTTTTGAGTATTCTATGCTGCGCCAAGTGAGTTGAGGTCCAATTGAAAAATAACGGGTTACTGGAAAAATCCAACCCACATCCACTTGTG
Source organism: Bdellovibrionales bacterium (assembly GCA_041739665.1). GTDB lineage: Bacteria > Bdellovibrionota > Bdellovibrionia > Bdellovibrionales > JAGQZY01 > JAGQZY01. The sequence goes on along the minus strand of JBGSNK010000038.1, from coordinate 12,482 downwards.
GGCCTTGGGCTCCAGTGAGTTTAGCGGTATCGCCAAACTCACCGCTGATATGGTAGGTGAGGAGGGTGTAAAAACCGGTTGTGCTGGAGAAGTAACCCACTGTTGGGCCCATCATGTTGCCACTTTGATTGTCCACACTAGATCCTATGTGAGAGTACATGCCTCCCAAATAAAGTCCCATGGGCAGAATATAACCCAAACGAGCATCGACCAAGGTTTGTTGGCTTTCCCCACTATCAGCACCTGGAGTCGTCTGATCAAATTTATCAGAAATGTATGAAATCCCTGGGCTTACGACAAAATTGGCGTAAGACACGGAGGCGGTCATTAAAAATGCCACTGAAATAAGTAATTTGTTCATAGGCTCCCCTTGTCGAAAGTTATCCTAATGATTGTTTTCTTAACAGGTGAAGAAGTCAATCCAAGTCGGCTTGATCTCTTTAGACTCTCACGTTATACACATCGCATCAGATCGTCACCGGCAGGAGGCTCCCCTTGGCAAAAACCCAATATTGGCTCATGAAATCAGAGCCCGATGTCTACTCCATCGACAAACTCAAGAAAGAGCAGAAAACCCTGTGGGATGGTGTGCGCAACTACCAGGCCCGCAACTTTATGAGAGACGATATGAAGCCAGGTGACCCGGTTCTTTTTTACCACTCCAATGCCACGCCGCCTGGAGTTGCTGGACTTGCGGAGATTAGCAAAGAAGCGGTAGCCGATCCCTCTCAGTTTGAAAGGAATGGCGAATATTTTGACCCCAAAGCCAGCCTTGAAAATCCGCGCTGGTATTGCGTGACTGTTTCTTACAAACAAAAATTTAAAAACTTTGTCTCGTTGGATGATTTAAGAAACAAAAAGGGTTTGGAAGAGCTGCTTGTTATCAAAAAGGGACAGCGTCTGTCTATCCAGCCCGTGCAAAAAAAAGAATTTGATTTGATCTGCAAAATGGGTGGTCTGTGAAGATTCTGCTCGCCCCCATGGAGGGTGTGGTCGATCCGGTCGTGCGCCAACTCTTTAGTGCCCTTGGTGGAATCGACTATTGCGTGACAGAGTTCCTACGCATTACTTCTAACCTTTACCCCAATAAAGTTTTCTATAAAAATTGTCCCGAACTCCACAATTCCTCTCGAACGACGAGTGGAACTCCCGTTTTTTTACAAATTTTAGGCAGTGATCTGATCACCATGGCCGAAAATGCACACAAAGCAGCTGAGCTTGGCGCTTTTGGAATTGATATCAATTTTGGGTGCCCAGCTAAAACAGTCAACCGCCACGATGGTGGTGCCGCACTTTTGCGTGAACCCGAACGGGTTTTTAAAGTGGTGGAAAGTGTCAGGCGGGCTGTCCCCTCACACATCCCTGTCACTGCTAAAGTGCGACTAGGCTTTCATGACAAAAGTCAGTGTAGCGAAATCGCCCAAGCCGCAGAGCTAGGCGGTGCCTATTGGCTCACCGTCCATGCACGCACCAAGCTGGAAGGTTATAAACCACCGGCCCATTGGGAATTCATTGCCTTGATGAAAGAAAAAGTGAGTGTACCTCTTATTGCCAATGGAGACATCTGGAGCTCAGAGGACCATCTCACTTGCCAACAGGTATCCGGTTGTTCCGACACCATGATCGGACGTGGCCTCATGGCCAAGCCCGACCTCGCCCGACAAATCAAATTTGGAGAAGCGCCTTTGAGTTTTCTAGCTCTTGAGCCTCTATTGCATGCTTTCGTCAAAGAGAGTTCGCAATGGCGCGGCAACCACTATGCGGTTACTCGTTGCAAACAATTTTGTAAACTGTTGGCACGCACTTACCCTGAGGCCCGAGACCTTTTTGAAAATATTAAGCGCCTTCAAAACATCAATGATCTAGAAAACCAACTCAAAATCTTTTTCACAAAGAACTTACTTTTGAGTCCCTCTGCCCCATTCGTCAGCGAAAGGGGCACCCCGTGATTACACGTGTTGAATCTGCTACTGACAGGGTTGAACCTGAGCAGCAAGACGACTCGGAAAAGGTTTACAGCGATAATATTTTCTTTTTCATCAATGTTCTTCGCTCTCTTCGCAAGGCTCAAGAGAAAATTCAAATTGATACCTACATTTTTCAAGACGACAGACTGGGACAGCTTTTTCTACGCGAGCTCGACAAGGCCGCCAAAAGAGGCGTCCAAGTTTATCTAACCCTTGATGGCTTGGGTTCGTACAATTTTATAAACTCAGCCTTGATTCAAGATCTGCACCCCAATATAAACGTACGCATCTACAACCTCCTCCCTTGGCCCTTTATTAAATTCTTATTTTTTGTCCCAGGAAGTTCGTTGCGCAAATTTTTTTACTACCTCAAACATATCAATCGACGCAATCACAAGAAAATTATTATGATCGACAATCATGTGGCTTTTCTTGGCAGTCACAATATTTTTTTACAAGCGATTCATTGGCGTGAGTGCAGTGTGCAACTCAAAGAGCCGGCTGTTTTGCAAGACATTCAGGCCATCCTGAGTTGGAGTTGGCGAAAAGCCGACTCCCCCAATCCTAAAATTTTTATGAGCGTCGAGCCTAGACTAGAAACCAATCAGCTTTACTTTTCTCTGCATTCGAGAACTCGACGCACTCTTCTAAAATCCATTAAAAAAAGATTGAGAACAGCGCAAGATAAAATTCAAATCACCACCCCCTATTTTATGCCACCTCTAAATATTGTAAACAAACTCAATCGTGCTGCTAAGCGTGGCGTACTCGTCGAAGTGATTATTTCAAAACGCACCGATACATTTCTCTTTCCACGCATCAGCCACTCGTTGTACAAAACTCTTTTGGCTGCAGGTGTTAAAATTTACGAGTACCAAGGAGCGATATTGCATGCCAAACAGATCTGTATCGACAACTGGACTATCGTGGGCTCAAGCAATATGAACACACGCAGCCTTTTTCGCGATCTTGAGCTTGATTACTGTGTGCAGCAGTCTCAAAATATTCAGAAAATGAGTGATATGTTTGAAACAGATAAACTTGATTCCGAACAAATTCATTTTGCAAATTTAAAAAATAGTTATTGGCATCTGTTCACCAGTTATTTAATTGGCAAGCTGTTAGGGGCATGGTTATGAGGCTCAAGGTGATCACCTTTAACATTCACAAGGGCTATGATCTCTTCAATAAAAATTATGAATTGAAAACCATTCGCGAAGTTCTTAAGAACATCGAGGCCGATATCATTCTGTTACAAGAAATTCATGGTCACCACCCCAAAGATTACACAAATGTTCAACCACCTCTCGAAGAGTTAGCCGATACTTATTGGCCCCATTACCGGCATGGCGTAAACTCAGTTTACCCCTCAAACTTTCATGGCAACGCTATTATGAGTCGCTTTCCAATAGTGGAATCAAGCAACACTGATATCTCGACCAATAAAATGGAAAAACGCGGACTCTTACATGCCAAAATCCTCTACGAAGAAAAAATCCCCATCGATTTGTTCTGCACCCACTTGAATCTTTTGCCAACAGGGCAGCTCAAGCAGTGGAAGCAAATTATTGGTTTGATTGAAAAGCTGCAAACAAGCGATCATTGTATAGTCGCTGGAGATTTCAACGATTGGACCTATATGAGCCATAAGAGGTTAGGAGCCCAATTTCAAAGTGTGCCATTCTTTAAAACTTACCCTAGCTACTTTCCTATACTCTCTTTAGACCGTTTGTATTATAGAGGTTTTGAACTAGTCAGTAGCTCAGCACTCAAAGATTATAAACAAGGCTCAGACCACTTACCCATTTTTGCCGACTTGCAATTGCAACAAACGGATTCTTCACTTGCTAAAATGGATCTATCAGGGGGGCTGTAAAGCGGGCGGCAGTTTTACCCATAAAGTAGAGTTAATCACGGCGACGCAGTAAAGCTATCCGATCTTGATGAGAGAGAATTTCAAAACCCCAATTCTGAGCGAGCCAGGACAGACTCTTGTCATTCAAAAAACCAACATGTGTGTTGTCCATTCTGTAGCTCCAATTGCAGAATTGTGACAAGTCTTTGCGAAATTGTGTCATGAAAAGCAAAAAACCCCCAGCTTTGACAAGACTTGTGATGATCTCCATTTCACGGTGGGGGCTGTAAAGGTGCTCAAACACTTCAGTGCAGGTCACAAATTCAAAAGGATTCAAATTCTTTAAATCAAGTGGTTCGAAATAGGGATCGTAATTGCGCAATACAAAGCCCTCTCGCTCAAAAAGAATATTAAGGATTGGACCCGGGCCTGAACCAAAATCCAGGCCTCTATCCCCACTTTTTAAATAAGGAAGCAAAGTCTTTACAACTGGCATTAGAAAATCCACATAGCCAGGGCTCTCGATGCCATTGTTGTGGGTTTCATAACGAGCCCTTTCTTCGCTAGCAGGAAGAAGGCTTTTGGAGTCTCTAAAGACAAAGTCGCAATGTTGACAGAGCCAATAGAGCCAGTTTTGTCTTTGATCATCAAAATAGTGTGTCGTTTGTGGCGACAAACAAAGGGGACATTTCATCATTATTCGACTCCAGGGATTAATCGAAAGATCGAGACTTGTCGAGAGCCATTTCATTGACTATGTTCGATTCAATATCAAGGAGTTTCATCAATATGGCTAAAGTCACAATTTACAGTAAAACCTATTGTCCCTTCTGCGTTCGTGCCAAAAAGCTTTTGGAAAACAAAGGGGTTCCCTTTGAAGAAATAATGGTCGACAGTGACCCTCAGTTATTCGCAGACCTCAAACAAAAATCAGGTATGATGACTGTTCCCCAAATTTATATTAACGATAAATTGGTTGGTGGCTACACCGAGCTAGCAGAACTAGAAAATAAGGGTGAACTGGATTCTTGGCTGGCCTAGAAGCCTATTTTGCTCAGATGACTCAAGGACTTAAAATAAGTTTGCTAAGCTGGCTGTGCTAGACTCATTTCTGACCACACCCCTCTTCACTTATAGACTATTGATATACAGAGTGAAAGTTTCAAGCTCCTGTTGCTTTGGCAAATAACCATCTGCAGGCATTCTCTCAAAGAATTGGGCATGGGGGCCCGTTCTGTAAAGGATCTCATCTTTAAGACTTCCTCTTGGATATCCCTGTGTTTTTAGCGCCGACCTCAACTGATTTTTATTATCGAAGGGGATATAAGGAGCTCCAAAAGATTCACTTGTGTGACAAGATATGCAGCGAGAAATTAAGGGAACCACATCAGATTGGGGCCACTTTAGATCCTGTTGATTGCGCAAGACTTGGCTCTTGAAAAAATTGGCAGCCTTAAGCTCACTCTCAAGTGACTGGCAGGTAAAACCCTTGAGTTCAGGCATGACAGTCTCTAGGGCCACTCTCAATGTTTGTCGAAAAAGATTGGGTCCTCCAAAGCGATGCCGAAAGGCAAATCTACCGCCGGTCCCAAAGTCCATGGACCAATCTTGGGTTGAGACATCATAAGGTTCAAAGATAAATTCAATAGCATCGCCCAAATCTTCCATTTTTAAATCTTCAAAGTTTAAATCTGGATAATGTTTTTTATGCCATACGGAAACGTGATCTGGTAAATAAATTTTTTCACACTGGACAAGAGCTAGCACTACTTTTTTATAGTCTTCTACAATCGGAGACTCTTTTATAAGTCGAGCCAATCTCAGAGCATTCAGATTCACCAATTGATCTGTAAATGTGGTTGTAAATAGATTCACAGCACTTTTAGACACACCTATAGCTGGAAAGTAATCGCCCAACTTATTTTGTATCATGGGGGTCAGCAATGAATAGCGTGGATGATTTGGAATGATCGTATCTAAAAAAAGTTGATACATTTGGTTCTCAAGAGAGGCATCTTTGGCTAAGATGGGATCGTATTTAGAAGACATTGGATCTGACAATTCAGTGGCACCAACAGAGCTACTCGAGTAAGCCCCAGGCCATATGCTATAGGGCTCCCAATTGGGGCGTGGATCGTTATCGCGTCGACTCGAGTTTTGGTGGCAGTTCATGCATTTTTGGGGATTATCATGTGACAATGAAATCTTGCCATCTTGAAAACTAATTTCGTTAAATTTAAATTTAAGGGATTCAACATCAAAACGCATAACCTCTAGTTTTTCGTAACCATGATCCTCGGGATGGCCATTATAGGTTATGACCGTAGTTGAATGAGTTGAACTTAGAAGTACCCTTGGGTAAAGAAAACTAGAGGTCTGTAGGCTGCGACTTTTATACATGAGCACATAATTTTTAAAAAAAATGGGCTGTTGTTTTTTTAAATCTCGGAGTGTTGATTCTAAAGAATTAGGCTCATCTGAGTTGTTAAGGTTAAGGACAAATCCGTCGAGATCAAAAGTTGGCTCGCTCAAAATATCAGAAATATTTTGATAAGCATTAGCGTTGATAAAAATGACTAAGGAAAGTGCAATAGAAATTAAATGACGTCCCCACATAATCCCCCCGACACCCAGATTATGTTTCAGTCATACAAAATAGTTAAAAGTTAATACAGGAATTGTAAAATTGGCAAAAAGTAGAGGTAAAAACCTGCTAATTCTTTCACCCCAGTCAGCATTAGACTCTCTAGAATCGCTCTTTCTTTAATTTGTTGCCAGGTGGATAACTGCAATCGAAGATCCTCGGCTCCCCTTGGAGAAGAGAAAAGAAACAAAAGGGACAACGGCTCCTGCCTATTCTGAATTTCGCCCTAAGGGCGAAAACGCATCCGCTTTCAGAATGTCCCTTTTGTTTCTTTTCTCTTCTCCGAGGGGTATCGTGATTCGATGGAAGTTCCAATCAATGGTTGCAAATTACCAAGGTCAGAAGTGTTGCTAATTTGATTTATTGAAATCTGTATGTCTTTAATCGCAGATAGGAAGACGGAGGTGAATACCCTCGTGACCCAAATCCTCTAGATTAATTTGATAACTTCCCTCGACTACTTTTCTAAAGGAAAGTTCTGTGATTGAGATCTCATTGGCCATAGTTCTTCGCCACGCGTTTTTGACATTCACAATTTCTGTATCAAGTGAGGTGCGTTTGTACCAGTTGATCGAAAAACTATCTGGTGCTGCGGGCTTAACACAAATAGGCATCCAAGGAAAAAGGTTGGCCATTTCAAGGCGAGCTAAAAACCGTTGTTGTGAACTTAAAGAAGGATCAAAAACAAGCTGGTCCTCCATTTCTGTTTGCCAGGCGGCCCACTTAATATGAATGGGATCTTCTGTCAGTAAAGCTTGTTCAATTTTAACCTTAGCTTCTTGAAAATCTGGATGAATTGTTTGAGAAACTAAATCCTGGTATTCAAGAGCACGCCAAGCGTAACCCCTATCAAACTCGCATAGGCTTGGCACTGGTTTATTTTCAAATGGGATGCAGGCCACTTGAGTGCCTCCTCCTGTGTTCTGTCGCATCTCAGGGAAGCGAGTGCGCAGTTGAACCATGGCACTGGATGAACCGTCCTCGATAGGATTAATAAAAGAAAAAACACCAACAAGCTCACCTTGTTGATTCACAACACCTGAACCCGAATTACCAGATATCAGTTTCGTATCACAATCACTAATATTGAAAACGGCGCTCAAGGACCCAATATGTTCCCGTGAAAAATAATGGGGAGTGTTCGCCAAGCAGGATGTTTCCACCACAAAGCCCGTGGGATCTGGATGGGTGAAATCAAAATTGATTTTATAAAGTTTCACAGGCTGCTCGGCTTGGATACCGTCCTCCTGACTCAAAGAACGAAAACGACGAGAAACGGGACGTTCCAGTTTTAAGATGGCCCAATCTGGTCTCAAGGCGTCCTTCTTATCAAGAACCACAGAAACTTGTTCAATACGTTCACAATCTACAACTTCTTGTGGGTGACTAGGGGTTTCAGCAAAAGCCAAACGGATCTGACCCTTGCAAGAGGCACCTGCTCGGCTGAGATCCTCGGGAAGACAATGCTCATTGGTTAAAACCTTGTCAGGTGCAATCAAAGTCCCCGAGCACTGACCCATTTTTGTACTATAAGCATCCAATTGGAGGGTAAACACACCAACAGTAGACTCAGGACACTCGCCATCCCCACACTGAATAGAAGCATCCTCGAAAGCTGTGCGAGCGGCTGGCTCATCATCGAAATAACGGTATTCTTCGGAATTCTCATCTGTAAGCTCTATGTCTGGGCTGCAAGCTGCAAGCAGAAAAAGAGTAATAATTGAAACAACACACTTCAGAAAGCTCATAAGGTACCATTCTAACAGCCATTATTCTGATTCTAAGAAAAAAGACACACTCTTGTAAATTATACAGTTATGGCCTGTCTAGGGTTTCAACACTTCAGCACTTCAGATTTCTTAAGCAAATCTCCTGTCCAGTCCTTCTGCAAGCTCATGGGACGTAGTCACTATTTTGGACTATGTGAAGGCTGGGCTAGAGTTGTTCTCTTGTGCAAGATCCAGTAGGCTTAAGATCTCGTAGGCTTGAATTTTCTAACCGTGGAGGTGATCTTATGAGCTCAAAACACAGTAAGAAGAAAAGGCACTATAAAGATCCATTGCGCCATTATCATCCTGCCACTTCTGTCATTCTATCGGGATATCGCTCGGGGCTTTCCCAGTATGCGATCAAGCCACCTCTTTTCCGCGCATCGACCTTTGAATTTGAGTCGGCGGAAGATGGTGAGCTATTTTTTAAAAGGGCTTACCACTTAGAGGGCGATGACGGAAAAGAGCCGGGCCTAGTTTACTCTCGACTCAACAATCCCAATTTAGAAATCATTGAAGACAAATTGATCGCCGCAGAGGGGGGGGCGGGGCAGGCTTTGCTTTTTCCATCGGGAATGAGCGCGATCTCGACCAGCCTATTGGCCCTTCTACCACCCAATGCCAAAATTCTTTATTCCGACCCCGTTTACGGTGGGACCTATCTGTTTTTTACAGTTTTCTGTCCCAACCGTTTTGCCATTGAAGCGGTCCCTGTGGACACCAGCTCTTTGCAAAAAGTGGAGACTTATTTAAAAGAAAAGGGCCCCGTGGACATGGTTTATCTCGAATCCCCCACGAACCCCACCATGACTCTCACTGATATTAAGGGTGTTCGAAAGTTGATGGATCAATACTGCAAGCCAGAGGCGATCCTCGCCATCGACAACACCTTTCTAGGTCCTGTGTTTCAGCGCCCCTTTGAGTTGGGAGCTGATTTGGTTCTATATTCGGCCACCAAGTTCTTAGGAGGACACAGCGATTTAGTTTCGGGTGTGGCACTAACCAAGAAAAAAGAACACCACCGTGCCATCCAAGATTTTAGAACTATTATGGGTGCGACGTCTTCACCGGACAACGCTTGGCTCCTCACCCGATCCATCGAAACCCTTTGGGTGCGTATGGAAAGGCAGGCCGAGAAAGCCTTAAAAGTGGCACAAAGAATTGTGAAACATCCCAAAATTAAAAAAGTGGTTTATCCAGGACTGCTCACAGAGAAAGACGGCGAACAATACCGCATTTTCAAAAGTCAGTGTCATGGCAATGGTTCGATGATGACTTTTTACCTTAAAGATAACACGCGCCAAGCGGCCTTTGAATTTCTTAATAACTTGAACGTCTGTCACCTTGCCGTTTCGTTGGGAGGAACTGAATCCTTGATCCAACATCCTCGCAGCATGACTCATTCGGATATGAGTGTTGAGGACTTAGAGCGCGCCGGTATTGAAGAAGGGATGATTCGTCTTTCTGTCGGTCTCGAGTCCTCGGAAGACATCACGGCTGACTTGGAAGCAGCGCTCGGTTCTTAAGAACTTATTTAAAAATGAGTCTTTCACCTTTACCAGCTAGAGCGAACAGTATAGGACTTTATAAGTGATGTTGGATTCTCGAACGCGATTGGCTCAAACTGAATTTGTAATCCTAATGGCCTTGATGACCTCACTTGTGGCATTGGCTATCGACAGTATGCTGCCCGCCTTTGATAAAATTGGAGCCAGTTTTTCTGTCACCTCTCCCGATCAACTGCAACTTATCATCGCCGTTTTGTTCTTAGGTTTTGGTTTTGGCCAATTGGTATTTGGTCCCTTGTCAGACGTGTTTGGCCGCAAACCACCGATATATTGGGGGCTGGCCATCTTCATGGCGGGGTCGGTTCTTTCGGGCTTTTCTTCCAATTTCGAATTTTTTATTTTAGGTCGCTTTTTACAAGGTTTTGGAGGAGCCGCTCCTAGAATAATCTCTTTAGCTCTTGTCAGAGATGAATACGTAGGCAACTCTATGGCCCGTATCACCTCTCTTGTGATGACGGTCTTTATTCTTGTTCCAGCGGTGGCGCCCGCCCTAGGACAATTGGTGTTATTTTTTGCCCATTGGCGACAAATTTTTATTCTTCTTTTTCTTGTCTCTTTGGCTATTTGGTTGTGGTTTGGCATTCGCCAACCAGAAACTCTCTCCATTGAAAAACGCAGAGTCCTAGGGTTCAAAAGTTTTATGCAGGCGGGGCGACTGACTTTCTCCCAATCCACAACTGTAGCTTGCATGATTGTCTCAGGTTTAGTCTTTGGAGTTTTTGTCGGTTATTTAGGAGCTGTGCAAACACTTTTCATAAAGGACTTTGACGTCCGCGAACTTTTCCCAATGTACTTTGCCATTTTGGCCTTGGCTATCGGCAGTGCCTCTTTTTTTAACTCTCGTCTTGTCATGGTTTTTGGGATTCGCTATTTAGTTTCTTTTTCACTTGTGGCCATGTTCACATTGGCAGTGATCGCTTTACTTGCACTTTTGTTCTATGAAATCGCGACTCCACCCCTTTGGTTTTTTATGCTCTATATGATGGCCACATTTTTTTGTGTAGGATTCTTGTTTGGCAACCTCAACGCCCTGGCCATGATTCCGTTGGGTCATGTGGCGGGCATCGGTTCGGCCCTTTTGGGATTTGTCCAAAACGCCATTGCAGTTGTTGTCGGATTGTTTGTAGGTGGTTATTTTCTAAAAGACATCCGCTATTTGATCGTGGCCTTTGGTACGGTCAGTTTCATTAGCTTTGTTCTGCTCAAAGCTGAGAAACATTTTTCAAATAGAGCTGTCTCTTTAAGCGGCCCAAAGTCAGCGCAGAGTTAAAAAGCAGATACAGATTCACCATTCCTTAATTTTTATTCACATGGCTACTGTCGTAAGTCAGTTTTTTGTAACATGGGCTGGGGCATAGAGAAAAAGTCTTGTATGACTTGTGGCAACTGGTCCCCTTGTTTGATATTAGAGACTCGGCTGTAAAGCTCGTGACCATACATCAACCATACAGAGCCAGTCTTGACGTGGAACAAAAATTTACGCAGAGCTAGTCTTTCCGGAAAAAGAGAGCTCATGATCTCCCACAATCTTAAAAGACTACGCCCGTACTCTTCACCTTCTTCGACATCAGTTTGTGGAGGCCGTTGACCTTCTCGACCTCTTGGTGAGGGCCAGCCTAGTTTGTCACCCAACTGCCAAAACAACCAAGGCCTCGCGGTCAGAGTACGACCGGCCATCACCATATCGCAACCCGTTTGATGGAGCATAGCAAGCACATCGTCTACGACTTGAATGTCTCCATTGCCAATAACAGGAATAGAAATGTTCTCTGTTAAATCTTGGATCGACGACCAGTTAGCAGTCCCTCTTCTTTTTTGATCGGGTGTGCGCGGATGCAAGCACAACCAACTGGCTCCGGCCTCTTCCAATCGTTTGGTGAAGCCCATCCACCTTTCTTTATCTTCTGGTGCGGCTCCACGCAATTTGACTGACACCGGCCCACTGGAAAAGCGAACCGTGTCACGTACCACTTGAGCCGCGTATTCAACATCCCCCATAAGGGCCACACCATAGTTGTGCTTTAAGGCTCTTTGCACGGGACAACCCATATTGATGTCCACTCCGTGAGCCCCATGGGCGTAAAGCTTATCTAAGGATTTTTCAATTTTAATGGGATCGTTGGCCAGGATTTGCGGCACCCAAAAGTTCTCATCTCCTAAGGTCATAGCTTCTGGAATTTCGTCAAGAATCTCGTTTGGAAGTCTTCTTGAGTTGAGCATTTCGCTAGGCCATATAGTGGTGGCCCCATGGGGTAAGTACTCGCGCAACAGTTGACGAAAGGCGCAGTGGCTCAAGCCCACCATAGGAGCAAGTGTGAGAGGAAAGTTCACCTCTTGGGGCAAGCCAGCTTTGTGAAAACCCATAGGAATGATATTCGCCATACCAGGATGGCTTGAACCAGAGCTAGAACAATGTCAAATGTTCATATTTTTTGCCCAATTAGAGAATGATCCGCTCTTTCTTCTTTTTGTTGCCATGTGGATAACTAGCTAAAACTATTGAGCATGTGTTTACATGAAGCCGTTCCCGAATCCAAATATCTGTAGAAAGAGGCACGCCCCTCTATGGGCTCTGCCAGTATTTGCCCTTCGGGCAAATCACATCACGTTTACTGGAGGCCTCTTTCTACAGATATTTGGATTCGGGAACTCATTCAGTGGAAAGCGAAACGAAGAGAA
>JBGSNK010000099.1:0-9610 GCA_041739665.1 Bdellovibrionales bacterium | reverse complement strand
ACTTAAAAACAGAAGTGTCATACGTTTATCCGTCTTGATTGAAAAGATGTTTGCTTTTCGCGCTTGGAGCAAAGCCATGGACTTACTTGGATTGCAGCTACTGTCCTCAAGTTGTGAATATTCCAAAAACAGTTTTCCTTGGGCGGAGCCTGTAGAAAAAGTGGGAGTACCGGTATTTGACGGTGTTGATAAATTGCACCACAAGTTTGCCATTGTCGACGGCAAGAAGGTTATCTTTGGCTCCAAGAATTGGACCGAGGCTGCCACCTATAACAATGACGAAACGGTGATGGTGATCGACGACAAAGAAGTCGCCGAAGAGTTTTTGCATGAGTACCGTCGCCTGGAGCGAAATGCACACTGGGGCCCTCTTCCCTGGGTCAAAGAACGTATCAAAGAGCGTGAAGAGAAGTGCTCCTGATTTTCGTGTAAACTCAAAGCCTGTTTGTGGAACTTTGTAGAGATATGGCTATACCTTATTAAATTCCGAGCTCCATTTGCAGTCTAACGAATGTATCAATGCCCTCTGTACGGCCCAGATTCGCCTGCAACTTCACCCTGTGACCATCTAAGAAGTAGTTGCCACCCACTATCCACTGCCTGACACGCGGATGAAAGCCGGCGACTTCATTGTCTGGGAGTATGGCCGAGTGGCGCAACACCACTTCGGCATTAGAAGAGAGCATCTTCCCAAATTGAAAATTGTAGCCTTGCCCCACTAAAAAGGCTTGCTGCGGATTCACGATGGGGTCATTCAACTGGCGCATGACCCACTCCATGTACAACGAATGCCCTTGCCACTTGAAAAGTGCGTCTAAGTAATGCACCCATGGACTGCGTCGCTCTAGAGGGGCGTCAGGAGCGCCCGTCTGCGTGAAGTAAGGACCAACAGTCCCATTGTTGCGAGCGGCTCCATCTAAGAAGGCACTGGTCGCGGAAAGGCTTAAGCGCCACTCGGGTTCAAAGGCCAAATCACTTTCAAAATAATCACCATTTCGCGAGAAAGCTCCTCGCGGAAGCCACTCTAGCTTTGAAACATAAAACAGGCGGTGATCAGGCTCCACGGATCGGTTACGACCCATACCGGAGCTAATAGCTCCTTGCCAGCGGACGACGTTTGTTTCGGATTTGGTTTGCCACTGAGCCTGAACTCCAAAATCGCGATCGATATTGAATTCACCATTGACGATAGAGCGGTCCACAAACTGTTGATCCCCTGAGCTGATAATTCTCTGCCTGTTTCCTGGAAGCTTCCCCTGTCCAAAGGCAATTTTCCAATTGTTGCTCAGTTGATAGAGAATCAAAGCATCGCGGACGACATTCGGTGTACCACTGTTGTCCCAATCCTGATCAGCACGGCTAAAAGAGAGTTGAACAAGATATTGCAATCGGGGGCTGTAAACAGTGCCGTTCATACGTAAACGCAGGCGACGAACCGCCCAATCAAACTCGTGTCGAGGTTCATTAGCCAAACTTGAATCAAGCAAAGTAAAGTCGGCTAGATTCTGCATACGAAAACGCAGGTTCATTCGAAAGTTGCGCGATGGTGTATGAAACTCGATCCCGTCCCCAAAAGCCACCGGCGCAAATGGACTGGCATCTCCGGACTCCGCCGCCGCAACCGGGGCATTGACAACCACTTCAGGCTCGTCTTGGGCCATAAGATTGACAGACCGGCACATTAAAATAAAGACCAAAAGAGAACGACACATAGAGAATGGATCTATCACAATCCACTCACTCAACAAATGAAAAACAATCTTAAATAGGGCCGCAACAACAACAAACCTTGCGCCGCGCCATCTACGCCATTTGGCATTTTATCTATGGAATGACAATTTTTATGATTTAGTTTCAAGTGGAGATTATCAAATATTGTGTAAGATTAGGTTCTACTTACTCCGCGATATGGAGATAATATCCCCGGAGGTTATTATTCTAACTAAATTTTCTGTAGCATTAACTGTTTTTTTATATTTCGCAGTGTTGGCTGTTATCTTAGAGAGTCTCAATTGGTTCCTATCACTTTTTGTGCACTTTCAGCATTGGTTCGTTTTAATAGGTCTTGCGTCAATAGCTCTCACACTCGGTATTAAAAGCCGAAAGTTGCTACACTTTACTTTGAACCTAATTGCGACAGTTTTTTTCTCTATCAACACCACTTCTTATTGGAAACCAATTATTTTGGATAAAAAAATAAATACGAGCAGCGAATCTGATCTTAAAGTTTTTTATGCCAATATCAGCTCTATCAATAACAACAAACAAATACTTATCTCATATTTAGCAGAGAATACGCCCGATTATGTCTTGCTGGTTGAAATGAATACGGACTGGGCTAAAAAATTAAAAACCCTTGAGCCCATTTATCCTTATTCAAAAATGATACCTCTAGAGGGTAACTTCGGCTTAGGGATATTGAGCAAGTTTCCACTAGAGGTAACTGATGTTTTGATGGATCGAGAAAATATGATTCCAGCATTAATTTTAAGTGTAGGAGGTCCTTTTGGAAAAATTAATATGGCTGTTCTCCATGCCTTCCCACCCATTGGAAGTTATGGTTCACTTATGAGGGATCGGTATATTGAAACCTTATCAAGTCATTTTAAAGAAATAAAATCACCATTTTTGGTCTGTGGCGACTTTAATACGACACCATGGTCCCATATTTTTGAAAAATTCTTAGAGAACTCAAAACTTGATCTCCCGTCGTCAACACCCAATACCTGGCCATCAAGTTTTTTATTACCCAGCATACCCATCGATCATTGCCTATCCAAAAATCTGATCATAAATGAATACAGGATTGGGCCCGATATTGGCTCCGACCACTGGCCACTCTTATTTACAATCAAAAGTGAAAATTAAAGTGGTCACCACCACCCCAGCTTTCCCTTGGACGAAATAAAGTGGAAGATCATAGTTCTTTCGCTCTAAATAGTGCTCATTTTTGACCAAGCTGGCTCATAGATAGCTCGCAAAGTCATTTTAGTTGTCCTCAATACACTTCTATCCTGAATGACTCGGACCTTCGATTCTCCAGTTATAGGATGATTATTTAACTAACAAAATCTCTATCCTATTAAAATTTCTTTTAAAACGAATTTTTGCGCCCCGACAGGCGTGACATAAGTCCATTTGGATCGAATTGGTTGAAGTTAATAACATCTAAAATTTGACTTATCATAATTGATATGTTATCTTTTGTGATAGGAATTGACCTTTGGGGATGAACGCCATGTGGAAAGTCTTATTTTCAGCTCAAGCAGAAAAGGACATTCAAAAGCTAGTTAAAGAAAAGCAGCTTAGCGAAACCGACAAAGAAGTTATTGCAACCTGGATTAAGCAAGTCCAAGAATTTGGACCTGAGTCTTTACAACGGGGGGCTAACTTTTGGTACGATCATGAGCTTTTTAATGAATGGAAGGGTCATAGGTCGTCTGCGTATAGTTTTAAAGGAAGACTCATTTACCGCGTTGAAGAAAAGAAAGTCGTAGTTCTTGTGATAAAAGTCACGGCAATCCATGATTATTCAGGAGGTTCTAATGAAAGAAATGAATGATTTTTTTATTAAAAAGACAACTGCCGGAAAAATTATTAAATCTTTCCGCACCAATTTTAATATCACTCAACAAGAGATGAGTGACGCCATAGGTATTAGCGCCACTAACCTTAGCGCTATTGAAAATGACCGTCGCGATCTTGGAGTTGAAATGGCAACTCGTATTGGAGCATTTCTTGGAATTCACCCAAGTCTTTTACTGTTTCCCAATGGGCAGGAGTCTGCCATCAACAAACACAAAGATATCATAAAGAAAGCTTCCAAGATTAAATTTCAGAAGTTCAAGAACGCGATTTAATTACAACTATTTAATGTCTGCTCTCTACGGGATTTAATCCGAATTTCGAACATTGATAGCAAATATCTAATTCCAGTTACGGATTTGAAACAACTTAACTATTGTCGAATATCATTCATATCTCTAATAACTTCGATAGAAAATTATAACAGCGGCAAACAATGTCGCTTGTCTTAAATCTGAGTTCTGATAAGATTCAAACACCTAAATATTGATTACGAGGGCCCCTTGGCAAAAAAAAAGTTAAAAAACCAGGAGACGACGGCGAAGCTTGAGGCCAAAAAAAATATCCATCACTGGCGATTATGTCCAGCTGGTGAGCACTGGGTACGCACTCATAAAATGAAGATTAAACCTAGCAAGAAAAATCCATCTGGCAGATTTACATCGCGCCAAGGTCACTGCCGCCTGAACCCTACTCATCGAGATCAGTTGTATCCTTCTGAAATTCAAGAGATGTCTTCTTTGTTCCCTAGTTTGAAAAACAAGCCCTGTCCCATTCCACTTAGTTTTAGCAATGGCTCAAAATATGATAATTTAATAGCCGGATGGACACAGTATTGGAATGATGTTCTCAAACCAAGCCCCTTACTGTCGCCAAATTTAGTCAAAGCTCTAATTGCGTCTGAATCTGCATTTGACCAAAAAATTTTGGCAAATAAGAAAAACTCCAATAGCGCTCGTGGGTTAATGCAAATCACAAATGAAACAAGAAAAATTCTTGGAGATGAAAAAGGTGAACTGCGAGATCATTATTTAACTCTAACAAAGAAAGATTTGAATGACCCGTCTAATAATATCTGCGCGGGGATTCGCTGGCTTCATCGCAAGCGCGAGATTGCTTCTAGCCTACTTGGAAAAAAGGCAACGTGGTACGAGGCCGTAGCTGAGTTTAAAGGCACAAGAACTGAATCAAAGCAGCGAGCAAAAGTGTTAATGGACAGATTTAACTCTTATTTAGAACGATACGAAAAATGTGGAAAATAGTATCTATCCTCAGTAGCATCTTATTAATCAACGTATTTGCTTCTGAATCTATCAAATCCGAGAAAACAAGATCCTTTTCACAGCTCGTATGCAAAGGAAAAAAAATTCTGATCTCCGAAAAGTCGTATAATAAGCATACCGCTCGCATCGCAAGATCAGTAAATCATACCTGCCAGTTTATTGATCTCTATTATGAAGGAAAAATCATTTTTCATGACGAAGGAATTGGTGCTCATTTTTATTTTGGCTCTCAACTTGAAGGTGATGCCAATCCCTTTTTTTACATAACAAAATCTGATTATCCAGAATTTATTTTTACAAATTGGAATGGGGGAGCACATTGTTGTTACACGATGAAAATTTTGGGGTTAAAATCTGAAAAAGTTGAAACACTATTGGCCACAGACCCTAGTAATTTTGTGCCCGAAATCGAAGATATCGATGGTGATGATGTTTTCGAGATAAAGGTTCTCGATGATATATTTGCTTATGTTTTCTCTAGCTTTGCATATTCTGCCAAGGGAAGAATTATCCTTCGATACACAAATGGTCAATATCAAGTATCCCCTGAGGATACGGAAAGAGCAAATCCAACTCAGCCCTTAACGTTAGCTCAGCTAAAGAGGTGGCAATATTTATTCCAAAAATCTGACCACGGCGATTTCCCCCCGCCCTCTTTTGTACAGGCCATTACAGATTTTTTTTATTCTGGCAATAGTGAATCCGCATTTGAGCTCATCGAAGCAGTTTGGCCAACTGACATTCCTGGTAAAGAAGAGTTCCTTAATAATTATATAAAAGTGCTAAGTGAATCTTCGTATTATAGAAAGCTCTCAGAATCATTTTAGGAGCTCGCAGAACACTTCTACCCGAAGGACTCGAACCTTCGATCCCCGCCTATGAGCCGGATGCTTTAACCAACAACATCTCCATCCTATTAAAATTGCTTTGAAAACAGATATTTACACCCTGGCACAGGCGCCAAAAGTCCATTGATATAGAATTGGTTGAAGTTAATTTGAAGTTGTTGCAAGTGATGTCTTGATTTTTTATGTGGAATATGTACAATGTACGTATGAAGGTTGAATTCAGCTGGGATACTGCTAAGAACGAAATTAATCAAAAGAAACACGGAGTTTCTTTCGAAGAAGCCACTGAGATTTTCGTTAATTTTCCGTTGGAAGTGTTTCATGACCCCGATCATTCAGATCAAGAAGACCGGTATATTGCAGCAGGTTTTTGCAACAAAGGACGTTCTCTACTCGTGGTTCATTGTGAAAACCCCAAAGGAACAGAAATACGAATTATTTCAGCCAGAAAAGCTACAAAAAAAGAACAAAAACAAATTTTTGGAGAATAGCTATGAGAAAGGAATATGATTTTAAAAAATTAAAAAAAGCCGAGCCCAAATACCTGAAACATTTAAAGGAATCTGTGACCATGAGACTTGACCCCCATGTGATCAAGTACTTTAAAAAACTAGCACAAGAATCTGGTATCCCCTATCAGTCCTTAATCAATTACGTTTTAAAGGAATATGCCAAGAGTGAACTCGAGCCCTCTGCTAATTGGCCCGATGATTCGCGGGATAAAAAGTCTGGCTAGATCTATGATACTAATTATAAAACTTTGACGGGATGGCCACTCTTACCGTGATCAATACTTATCAGTAGCCTTTCAATTGACCTCTATTCACAACAATAATATAAAATATAAATGCACACGAGAATTCTCGTCTTCTCTATATTTTTTGCTCTTCCTTGCTTTTCAGCTGACTCTTGCAAGGAGTGGTTTAACCATCTTGAGATCAAGCCCAATAGCTCTGGATGTGTCTTAAAATGTGCTGCATCATTAGTTGATATGAGCAGTTTTGATTGCCCTAACCAATGCGAGACCTTATGCAAAAAACAGGAAAAGTGTAAACCATCTCTTTATACAAAAAGTCTACTCAAAGAGAAAATGCTCTTTCCAAAGGACAACAAAACTATTGCCACACATAGGTTCTCTAAAGAAGAAGCTGAGAAACTCCAAAAGGCCTTAGAAAAAATAAACCCGAAACTCTTCAAAGATTTGAATGGTGTTGTCAAATTTTCTCCATTATCTCCTCTGGACATAGGGAACTACTCAAAATATTTAGACAAGTATATCATCCTTTATCCCAAGACTTTTCAAACCGACTTACTACCTTTTATAGTTCACGAACTTGGTCACCATCTCCATGAAGTTGCTGATCCACAGTCTTATAGAGATTATTTAAAATATATGAAATGGGAAGGCACTAAAAGGCCAGGTGAATTTTTATCTTTAGATTCCAAAAGAGATCCCACCGAAGACTTCTCTACCAATTTTGAAGCCTACATAATGCACCCTGAATCACTCAAAAGTAAAATTACTAATGCCTCCCTGTGGATGAATAATAAATTTAAGGATACAATAAAACTAAAGGATTGTGATCATGAATAAACTCCTTTTAACTCTCTTGGGTGTATGCATTTCATGTAGCTCTGCTAGCACTTTGGATCGCAGTAAAAATTTTGCAGAATTTCGACGACTAAAAATTGATGACAAGAAAAGTCTTTTAAGAATATGGGGACCACCATCTACAGAAATGGACTTCAATTTACCTGGAAAGAAATACCTCTATCTTCGGTACACTGATAAAAATCAATATCCCTTAGCCGATTTCACGATAGATCCAGAGGATAATTCTGTTCTTGAACGCCTCTATTACCCCCAGAAGAGTGGCGACAGTAATGTACTAAGCAAATTTATGGGAAAATACTTTAAAGACGTTAATTTTAAAAAAGTTTTAGACTCCTGTTCTCACCACGACCAATTTATTCACTACAACAAGACAAAAGGAATATTCGTAATCTCACATCAACTTTTAAATAATAAAAGGATTATTGATGTGATTGGATATTCTACGCCAGAGATCATTAAAAAAAGACTACAAAAGAACAAAACCAAAGAGTGTGGCATTAAAAAATCCCTATAAATGATTCTCAAGAATTGCATATAGCCTCGAGTAAGCTATTTCCACCACGACCTTTTATGAACGGTTGAGCCAACCTCATAGGTTGCCAAAACTAAATTGGACAAACTTACAAACTGAATAAACGCACATGTCTTCTTCAGTCTTGGTCGATTTTTTTACAAGTATAGATAGCATTAACTCATTTTGTGAAACAATAATAAAACTTACCGACATCTTTATCACTAATACGTATTTTACCCTTACAATCGCGGATCTTATCCGCTGTTACATCCTTTGTGACGGCTTTAAGACAGGGGTCAAGTTGATTTGGATATCTAGAAATTTCAGTGCATGCTTTAATTTTAGCTGCATTAAATTGCTCAGGGCTGCCATCGATATTTATCAGGCAGCGGCGATAACTTTCTCTATTAATCGTATTTTCAGTACAAGCCTTTAAAAGTCGAAAAGAGTGTCCAGATTTAGACCCAATTTTCTTACACATACCAAGGTTACGAGACTTTACATATTTATTATCAATCATTACCGCGGAGCAATAGGATTCAACGATTTGATCAATATCACTGTTGTTAAACCCTACACACTGATTAGTGTTTTCTACTACTTGAAAATTCGTTGAAGTTGTTTCAGCTTAGCAAAGTTCAAACCACACAGTATCAAAAAATAACTTAATTTTATCATGCTTCCCCCTGATGCTTTAAATTATAGAGCCTCCTGTTAGGTAGAGCAATTTATTATTAAAATCTCTGATGTCGGTAAAAGTACCGACTTTTCTTAAAATATCGCGATTACATGAGCCAATTACACAGTTTGTTGAGACTATTGAATAACAGCGCAAAACAGGGCCATTTTGTAGGAAATATGTCCCAATAATTACATTATCTTATAATAATATTGCGAAATTACGCAATATTTGATATTGTTGACTTATGGATCGTCGCGAATACGCCATTAGTCCCATCAAAGTGAACCGACTCCTGATTAGTAAGGTCATCATTGATCCACATTTTGAGGTTAAACACGATGATCACATGGATGACGAACTAATTCTTGAGCTTGTGAAAAAGCTCAATGGACGCATAGAGATTCCTGAAGCCAAAGACGAAGATGGCTTCAGTTACTTTGCGACTTTAATGGAGCACATCGATAAACAGTACCGCTTGGTGTGGTTGCTTGAAGATAACTCCATCTATGTGGGAATCATAAATGCTTATCGCGACGACAGAAAGGATTAATATGGGTTTCCCTAGTAATGAAAAAATTAAAAAGATGAAGGCACTTTTAGAAAAGGCAGAGCCTTCTCGAACTCTATCAAAAAATGCTTCAACAGCGGAGCGTGTTAAATATAAAATTTGCGAGAAGTTTGCCGCCTATATCCTCGACAACAATATCAGCCAAGCTGAATTGGCCCGCCAGCTTAATATGGACCCCGCTCGCTTGAATGAGATCGTTAAATATCGAACAGACTTGTTTACCATTGATAAGCTGATTGAATTTGCGGAACGGCTAGACCCAAAATTTGAAATTGAGGTCGCCTAGTTCTTTAAAGAAAAGACCAGACTCGACCAGTTGATTCAACAGTGAGAAGTACATCCCATTTTTTACCACCAGCAATTTCCACTCAATATATGATGAGAGTTCTTTTGCCCCTACCAAATTTGGTTCATCCCCTCCCAAAAACGAGTTCCGCAGCCTAACTTATGAAAAAGGACCCTTCGCTCCACTATGGACGACGACAATGAGATAAGTGGTGAGGTCACCAAAGCGA
>JBGSNK010000098.1:0-9625 GCA_041739665.1 Bdellovibrionales bacterium | reverse complement strand
AATCTTGGCATCAAGCTGCCGTCGCGAACACCTTTGCTTGGAATTCTAATATTTGCCTTTCTATTGGGACTAGGGGCTACTTTTGCGGAACCAGCTATTGGGATTCTGCGCGCGATGGGCTCAAGTGTTGAGGTTCAAAATGCTCCTTTGTTATATTATCTCCTCAATCAAAAAGCATTTGAACTGGTTTGGGCGGTTGCTGTGGGCGTCGGTTTTGCTGTTATTTTAGGTGTTCTGCGCTTTCTTTACAATTGGTCCTTAAAGCCCTTGATTTACCCTCTAGTCCTCTTATGTTTAGGCTTGAGTGTTTACTCTCTTTTCAGTGATAACTTT
Source organism: Bdellovibrionales bacterium (assembly GCA_041739665.1). Classification (GTDB taxonomy): domain Bacteria; phylum Bdellovibrionota; class Bdellovibrionia; order Bdellovibrionales; family JAGQZY01; genus JAGQZY01. Next base: position 9,292 of record JBGSNK010000098.1, on the reverse strand, counting down.
TCACAAATTGTGGGACTCGCCTGGGATTGTGGTGCCGTGACCACCGGACCTGTTACTGTCCCCCTCGTTATCGCCTTAGGCTTGGGTATGAGTCGGGTTGTGACGGGGCACTCCGACGAAGGTTCTACAAGTGGTTTTGGTGTTGTCACAATCGCCTCCCTTTGCCCCATTATTATGGTTCTGGCTCTTGGACTTTTTTATGACCTTAATCCACCAGCCGACTTTGGGACATCTTTGCAAAACTCAATTGCGTCCAATCTTACTCCCACTGAAAATAATGACCAATTGCCGACAATCCAACTGGTTAAAAGCTACCTTAAGAAAAATTTTGTCATTGCCGCTCAGGCCATCTTACCTTTGTGCCTTTTTATGTTGCTCATTTATCGCGTCATCATGAGGGAGAGATTCAAGTATGCCGATGAAATTTTCTTAGGACTCCTCTTCTCTATCATGGGTCTCACTCTTTTTAATCTCGGCATTGATTTTGGCTTGGGTAAACTTGGCAAACAGGTGGGAACGGTCCTCCCCTCTGCTTATTCCGCGATCCGATTGGAAGCGGATACAAAGGTGATTGAAAATTTTGATCGTAATAAGTTGCATTACCGTTACACTTCGGATGGCAATCTGGAGGCCTTCTTTTATTTTCATCGCGATCATGTGACAAAAGCGATAATCTTTGAAGAAGACAGCTATCATCCCGAGAATAAGACCTATACCTTTACACCCTCTTATGGCCCCATTTGGAATCAAGATAGTTTTAGTACGATTGGCATTCTCGTCGTTCTCTTTTTTGCTTTTCTAATGGGCTATGGAGCCACCCTTGCGGAGCCGGCCCTTAACACTCTCGGAACTACCGTGGAAGATATTTCGGCGGGTACTTTTAAAAAGAATATGCTGATGCAGGCTGTAGCCATTGGAGTCGGTGTGGGAATTATGCTTGGGGTGACAAAAATTATTTGGGATATCCCCATGATTTGGCTTCTAGCTGTACCCTATTTTATTCTTCTTGTCCTTTCCATCTTTTCCACGGAGGAATACGTTAACATTGCATGGGATTCTGCGGGCGTAACCACAGGCCCCATCACTGTCCCTCTGGTTTTAGCCATGGGACTTGGCATTGGGGCACAATCCGGGGCCATCGAGGGATTTGGTATTCTTGCTATGGCTTCGGTATCCCCCATCATGAGTGTTCTCATTATGGGGCTTTTTCTCAATCGCTACCGTGGCAACATCATTAGAGAAGAGCTCGATCAGTCTCTGGTTCCGGAGGCGCGTTAATGAAAATAAAATGCTCTCACATCACAGTGGTGATTCACGCTACACTTCTTAGAAAACTTCTCACCCATCTTAATGACCTTGGAGTTAATCACCTCTATTCTTTGTTTGGACGCTCTCTCCAGCTGAATGAAGGACGAGGTTTCCTACGCGGTCTTTTCCTTTCTTCAGACTTAATTAACGAATCCGTGGATGTGATCACCTTTTATTTACCCAAAGAACTTGAAGAAACTGTCTTAAAATCCATTATCAAAACTATGAACCTGGATCTTCCTGGACGCGGTTCGGTTCTATCTCGCGATGTCAATCTCCACAACGGTATCGTGGAAGAACTTATTTGCAACATCAATCGCGCCGCTCTACCCACAAGAGAAGAGCTCATGGGTGTGTCACTCTTCGATAATCTAACACAAATTCTTTGTACCACTAGCAAAGGGTTGGCCGATGAATTGGGTAAGGTTTTATTACACCTTGGAGTTGTACCCACAATCACAAATGCTAGTGGAACTGGCTTAAGAGATCACCTTGGCCTTTTAAGAATCACCATCCCGAGAGAAAAAGAGATGCTCTCTATCGTGGTCGGCCCTAACGAGGCTGCTAGTATCATGGATAAAATGATCACATGGGCCAAGCTCGATCGTCCTGGACGGGGTTTTATTTGGCAGGTTCCAGTTAACAAAGGCTTGGTTAACTTTAAAATATCACAGCGTCGCTTTGGCCAAGCAGCAAGTACAGAGCAGATTATCGCCGCCATTGATTCTATCAAAGGCGACTTTAACTGGCGTCAAGGTGGAACAATCCTATCTGGCCAAACCCATCGCAATTACTACAACGGAACTCAACTGATTATTCAAGTGCGCGAAGGGGCTTCTCGTCACATAGTAAAATCGATTATGAAAATTGGAATTAGCGGGGCGACGGTTCAGCCTCTGCGCTCCCATTCTCCCGAAAAAGTTGAAGACCACTTAGTGGTTCCACAAGAGGTGATTCGCGTCGTGATCGATGAAAAAAGAACCAACGAAGTCATTGATACTGCCATCAAAGAGTTCGAAAGACTGGATGACCCCAGCCTTAAGGCCACCCATATCTTTTCTCTACCCGTGATACGTGCCTTCAACTATTTGAATCCTATGTCTTAGACAGATCCTTTTCGTACTTCCCATGTCGTCCCATTGACACCATCGCGGATGTCGATGCCCAGGGCATTGAGTTCATCGCGCAGCTGATCGGAAAGTGCATAATCTTTGTCGCTGCGAGCTTGGATCCTAGCCGCCACTAGCTTATCGATGTTTGCGCGGGTGAGACCTTTTTCAAGCAGCAGAATATCATCCAATTTTTTTAAGAAAGAGGCGGGCTCTTCTTGGAACAGAGATAGCGACTTCCCGAATTTTAATACGAAGTCTAAAAACATTTGTGACGCCTGGATTTGAGGTGCTTTTTGTTTACTCCCCTCAGGGACAAGCTGATTGTAGAGGCGAACAGTTTCAAAGAGTTGAGCCATGGCCTGAGGGGTAGCGAAATCATCGTCAAAGAAGCTGTGGATTTTTTCTTCGGCCAACTTGATTTGCGTGGCTAATTTTTTACTCTCGGCAAACTCACCCTTGACTGGCTCCAACCCCACTGTCATTTGGGTGGCTTTGTTTAGGGCCGAGTAGATACGCCCCAGGGCGGCTACAGAGTTGTGAATTGTGGTGTCTGAGAACTCAGCCTCAGAGCGATAGTGCACAGAAAGAACCAGGTACTTAAAGATTTCGCCGTGGTACTTTTCTAAAAAGCTGCGCATAGTGCGAATGTTGCCAAGAGACTTGGACATCTTCGACCCACTGAAGGTGAACATATTATTGTGCAACCAATAGCGCACATAAGGCTTGTGAGAGGCCCCTTCACTTTGGGCAATTTCATTTTCATGGTGGGGGAAGATCAAATCCATCCCTCCACCATGAATGTCAATCTGCTCGCCTAATAGAGCCCGAGTCATAGCAGAGCACTCAATATGCCAGCCAGGACGCCCTTCACCCCAGGGAGAGGACCAGGACTGCTCCCCTTCTTTACTTGGTTTCCAAAGGGTGAAATCCAAGGGGTTGCGCTTTTTGGGGTCCACCTCAATTCGAGAACCCGATTGCATATCCTCGGGACGACGGTGACTGAGCTTTCCATAGTCCGCAAAATTTTCGATGGAAAAAAAGACTTCACCGTCAACGACATAGGCTTTCTCTTCACGCACCAAAACTTCGATGAGCTCTACGATATCATTCATATGCTCGGTGACCTTAGGGTTGAAGGTATGAGGAGAGAGTTTGAGGGCTTTAAAGTCTTTCCAGAATTCCTCAATATAGCGTTCCGCAATTTCTTTTGCACTGGTCTTTTCTTCAGAGGCTCGTTTTAGAATTTTATCGTCCACATCGGTAAAATTATAAGCGTATTGCACGTTAAAACCCAAATCCGAGAGCCGATTCCGAACAAAGTTATAGAAAACAGCTCCACGAAAATTACCAACATGCAAAAAGTCGTAAACGGTGGGGCCGCAACAGTACATTTTCACTTTTCCAGGCTCTAGGGTTTCAAAAGGTTCTTTCTTCTGGGTTTCCGAATTATAGACTTTGAGGCTCATATTCCAGGCCGTCCTTTCATGTATACTCCCTTTGTATCAGATTGAGAGACAAAAATTGTCAATTTTTTTGCAGATTTTATAATCGTTTGACGGTTTTTTTACCTTCAATCACAACCATTTAGCCCCCTAGACATATTTACTTAGGTCTGGGACCAAACCCACCGAAAGACTGGTCTGGCAACAATATTGCTCATGTAAAGAGTGGAATCAATTATTCAATCTAGGAGAACGTTATGTATTCAACTCACACCTGTCCGCGCTGCGCACACTCAATTAGTCTTGAGCGTATGCTAGGAAATGTCGTCGTCTGCTCATGCGGGTGGTCGGGCAATAAGTCCCATTTCGAAAAACAGGGGCGCAAAATGCCGCTCAAAAAACTGTTTCTCTCCCTGACCTTTCTTGCTGTTGCCTATATGACCTACGACGGACAAAATTGGGGAAAACATTACCCCGAACGTCTTTGGTACAATGCTCTCTCCACTCTGAAACAAACCACAGCTAAGGACGAAGCTCGCATGGGAACTGTTTGCAAAGAGCTAGGCGATCATAAATGTGCCGCCGCAGCCTACAGAAAAGCTTTTGTAAAGGCTCCGAAAGCCTACGAATTAGCTGGAGCACTGGGTGTTGAACTCAGTCAGATTGGAGAGTCCGACAGCGCAATTCTCACCTTCCAAAACTTTTTTAGTCATCAGGATGGAAACGATGAGCATATGAGATATTTTGCTCGCGCTTTGTCTGATAAGGATTACATCGACGATGCCACAGAGTGGTATTATAAAAGTCTGCAAAGCAATCCTAAAAGTTTTGATACTGCAAAAGAGCTGATTCAACATTTAACAAAAAATGAGCACCACACAGAAGCCTTAAGTGTGATTGGCCACTACAACACCCTTTTTCCGGAAACTCGTAAAGAGTGGGCTGAATTGAGTCAAAAAACCAAAGATAACTTCTTGGCTTACACTCAAAAGTACGACATCCAGGAAATGAAAATTGCAGGGCTCAATAAATACCTTCATGCTCCTGTTCGCTTTAGCAACAGCAAGGAGACCCAACTGTTTCTTGTCGATCCTGAATCTGAGTTTTTGTCTGTCGACCTTATTCAACTCAAAGAGCTTGGTGTGCCTTACGAAGACTTAGGGGTAAAAGAAGTACTTGCCACCAACGGTCGCTCGATCAAAGGCAACCAGATCATTTTACATGAATTATCTGTTGGTCCCTTTGTTCTTAAAAACGTTAAAGCCATGGCTTGTGACAATTGTGCCTTTTTACTAGGCAAGGATGTGATGCAAAGCTTGAACTTTAAGAGCCAAGATAACAAAGGCGTGCGCTACATCACCCTTAAACAATAGAAAACTTTTCCATTTGAAATTCACGAGAGGCACACCAAGTGCCTCTTTTTTATTATAAAATTGTAAATCGGTGAATTTGATCGAAATACAGGCCACCCCTAGTTTCAATCCCCAATCTTATGATACGAAGCAAATTCAATATCTATCCAAAGATTTTTTAGGTGGGAGTTCCTATTTTGTTTATCCTTAAGTTTGTCCTCATAACAGGTGTCACACTTGGTTGTTTAAGCGAAGCTTTTGCCCGCATTAACTGCCAGCGCTTGTTTGTTTCAAGTAATGAAAACTGGACCCAACACCTTGATCTTCACAGAGGACATCGACTTGAGGACCTTAGAGAGTCCAGCCAAGGACGTTGGCTCGAGGTCCAACCAGATCAATGGGTGCATTACGAGATCTTTGGCAAGTCCGGCCCTCTCCGAATCCATTTTGAGGGTCTCGGCGGCCAAATTGAAACCAGCCTTAAAAATCGCTTCTTAAAAGAGTTTATAAAAACTGGGCGAGTCCTTGTGGTTGAGCTCGAAGGACAAGGTCTGCGCGAAGTTCACACCCGCCTCGCTCTTGAAGCAGAAGGAAGAGGGCTCACTCGTGAAATCAGTTTTGATAAAAATCTAGAGGTTTTGGAACTCGCTCTCAATAAGATTTTAAATCACGAAAATATTCCACAGAGCTTGATTCACAGTTGGAGTGGTCACTCCTTTGGTGGTCTCACCTTAGCGGGATTGGCTCAGTTGGAGTCCCTGCAAGGAACCTCTCCCCTGCTTCAGTTTGTGGCAACCGGCGTGGCAAACTTCAACCATCGGCTAATCAGCCCACAAAACAATGCCAAGCTTCATTTGTATGGGCAAATGATGGGATGGTTGATCCCCAAATCGGACCGCCTTGCCATACAATCAGCCATAAGACACTTGCAAGAAGACCCCCTGATGTCAGCTTTCCGCGAAGATACTGTAAAAATGGAAGCCGCTATTGGTCTTACCTTAGGTGCAGGAAGGATCGATGCCATTGACTTTCCAGAAAACTTCCCTAAGGGAACACGCGTGCAAATTTTTTCGGCGGCCGAAGATACTGTTGTTTTCAATATGCTCCATTGGGAGCTCGCTGAGGCGGCACGGCTTGCCGGACATCAAGTGCAGCTTGTATTTGTGGATGGAGTCACCCATTTCCTCACTCAAGATCTGAATCGAGCCCAGGTGAAAGCAAAGCTAAACATGACCCAGAATCCAGGGCGCTTTAAATCTGATTACTATCGCCTCACAAGGCGTGGCCAATTTCAACCCCTGTCTTATGACGAGGCCTTGGAACTCTATAAATCCTCTAGCTATAAGACCTGGGAGCTGCAAAAAAATTCTCTACACAAGATCTTTTTGGCCCTGGGACAAACCCCACGCTATCCCGAGGACTGGCAGTAACCGCATTAAGAGCCGGGTGTTATTTACAGAAACACCTAGAAATCGTAAGATAAACTTATCTCAACTTTGTCTAAGCGAGTCTCGATGGAAAAGTCCACAGCAGAAAAAGCCCTCTCTTTAAATCTTATTAAGCCTCTTTATGGAAGTATTGCAGAAATCGGCGCTGGACAAGAAGTGGCCAGATGGTTTTTTAAAGTGGGCGGAGCCGCCGGCACCATTGCCAAGGCCATGTCGGCCTACGATATGGTCTTTAGCGACGACATCTATGGCCGCGAAGAGAGTGGTCGCTATGTTGTCGAATCCAGAGTGCGCCGCATGCTGGATCATGAGTACAATCTGCTAGAGACCCGCCTTTCGGAGAAGGACAATAGAGAAAAATACTTTTTCGCTTTCGCCAACACTGTAGCTGCCAAAAGTTTTAAGTACGCTGGCGACTGTCATGGTTGGGTGGGCTTGCGTTTCCAACATAGTCCCGATCAAAAACCCAGCCAGGTGATCTTACATGTGCGCATGCTCGATCAAACCAACCTCAGACAACAAGAAGCGCTTGGAATTTTAGGGGTCAATTTGATATACGCCTGTTACCACCTGTTTAATAATATCGAAGACTTTTTAAAATCATTACTCGACGGGCAACTGCAGTCGAGCATCGAAGTGAATATGTGCTCTTTTGAAGGCCCTGTTTTTGAAAAGGTCGATTCGGTTGAAGCCAATCTTCTTTTACTAAAAACACAATTAACCCCAGCAATTTTAATTAATAACTTGCAAAAGCCGGCCCATATGGGTGAAGAGATGTACAACAAGCAAGTCATCATTCATCGTGGCGAGTTCAATCCTCCAATCAAAACCGACATGGACATTTTAAAGTCAGCTCGTGATCATTATTGTGGACAAAAAGTAGAGGGGTTATGTGACCCTTATTTAATTAGTGAGCTATACTTCAATACCAGTCAGATCGATTATGCCGAGCTCAAGAAAAGAGTGTATTGGCTGTTGCGCTGTCAACAAAACGTTATGATTACCAACTTTGACCGCACCTTTAAACTCACCGAGTATGTGGCTCAATTCACCACCAATCATATTAATATTGTTTTCAGAGCTACTAAAATACTCGATATCCTAGAGAACGAAAAGCTCGCCTCTCTCGATCGCTTGTCGCGCATTTTCAACGAACGCACGCGCATGTACATATATCCAGTGAATGCCAAGGGTGTGCAAGATAACTTGAAAAAAGACACAAAATTAAAACTTTTTAACTTGTCTAATTATAAGCCCTCAGATCTTAACAGTTACCTCTACCATCATTTGCTCACTTCTGGTTATATCCAAGAGCTTGATCAAGTGAACGAAGAATTGGCTCGTTGGAACTCTTCTGAGGTTTCGGCGATTGAGAAATCAGATCCCAAGCTCTTCAAAGAGCTCATCGCCTGCCAACTCGACTAAACAAAGCCTCGACTCCATTGAAACTTATGACCAGATAATGGATCTCTGACCTTTTGAGAGAACGGTCTTCTGCCCTGCTGGAATTGTCTCTACGGGCAGTGGAGAAAAACTGTCAAATATTTTGACAATTTGGGTTTCAAAAAAGCCTTGGCATGGTTTGCAGTATATGGGGAGTGCCTATAAGCGCTTTTGCACTTTATGGGCTCTTAGGAGTGATTTAGAATGTTTGTGTCTAGAGAAATTGCTATTGGTCTTAATACTAAGGGAGATTTTGCCCCCCAGGCTCTCTTTATGGGCTTTGTGATAGCCGTTTTTCTGCTCCCCTGCCTAAGTTATGGACAGTGGTTTCCAAAACATGAATTTGATGTACTCAACACTGAAACTCTAAGGTTTCATCCGGCAAGTTACACAAAAAATGGAGAGCTTCGTGTTTATGATGAAACGTCCTTGATGTCGTCACAAATTGTTGAGGAACTGAACCCCAAATTTCAACGCTTCACGAATCTCAATCACGTTCTTTTAAAAAAAGAAAGTATTATCAAAACTAAAAACGCCTATCATCAAGTGGACCAAGTTATACGGACATCCTCAGGCGGGCTCTTTATAAAAGCGCGAACACTTTTTGATGAAGAAGACCAGGAGCCCTATTATCGCAGTCCTAAAGGAACTTTTCTTCACACAACTCTTATTCCCATTCAATCTATTCTAGCTTATCAAAGTACAACCACACGCTGCGATGGTGTTGGTGAACATTATGTCAAATCAGACGATCCCAAAGAAGCCACTGAGTGGGCCCAAGCGATTTTGGTCAACCAAAAGGCAACTCTAGAAGAAGACAGCGTGCGCAGAGAATCGCGCTGGGGCACAACTGACATTCGATTTATGAAAAAAGTGGCCTGCTTGAGCAACGGTGAAATTATTCTGTCAGAAAAACAAGTTAAGAAAATTAATGTATTGGCTCAAAACAAAGAATTCGAAACTGATATTTTTGATGTGATAAAACCATCGGGAGAATCTAATTTAGCTTACAGTCCTGGTCAATACTGGCAGGCAGCAGCTGAAATCAAAAATCAAGAGGAACAAATTTGGGCTCAAAATGGACTTAATTTTGAAGAGCAAAGACTCAGAGCTTCTCAATAGGCTTTTTTACTTGCGACGCTCTGAGGGTTTGCGGATCTGATTTTGATAGGCAATGTCCCCGAACA
>JBGSNK010000087.1:0-29848 GCA_041739665.1 Bdellovibrionales bacterium | reverse complement strand
AAGTACAAGCTGGCCTCTGTTCCCGAGAATTGAGCCAATCGCTTTTCCAATTGCTCGGTCAAAGGGGATTGGCCGCGCAGCAGACGAGAGCCACCACTACCAAGTGGATAATCTTTGAGCTTGTCGATGAATCTTTTTTTAAGTTCTAAGTTTTGGGCAAAACCCAAATAATCATTCGAACAGAAATCAAGTCCGTGGGCACTTTTGAGGTCTCGCCAAGAATCTGTATCTTGGAGCTCCTGCTTTTTCTTTGCATAGAATTCAGAAAACTCCATAAAACCTTTCTTTAGGCATTCAGCCCAAGATCGCTGAAAAGTTTTTTATCGTGACCCACTTCTGGATTGTCGCGAGTCAACAGCTTATCTCCTAAAAAAATGGAACTAGCTCCAGCAAAGTAAGCTAGGGTTTGTGTTTCACGACTCATATCTTTGCGGCCTGCCGATAATCGAATGCGAGACTTGGGCATCATGATGCGCGCGGTCGCGATAACGCGAACCAGGTCCAATGGGTCGACGGGTGATTGTTCGGCCAATGGGGTTCCCTCAACAGGAATCAACAAATTAACAGGCACAGATTCGGGCTGTGGGCTCAGATTCGCTAACTCCACAAGCATTGCACAACGGTCCTGGTCACTTTCACCCATTCCTAAAATTCCACCACTGCAAACTGAGATCCCAGCGCGCGACACATTCTTAATAGTGTTCAATCGGTCGTCATAGGTGCGAGTTTGGATAATTTTATCGTAATGCTCTCGGCTAGTATCCAAGTTGTGATTGTAGGCATCTAAACCCGCATCTTTTAACTTCTGGGCCTGCTCAAAGGTTAACATACCTAGAGTCACGCAAGCTTCCATACCCGACTGCTTAACTCTCTTGACCATATCAAGGACTTGGTCAAACTGGCGCCCGTCGCGCACCTCGCGCCAAGCGGCTCCCATACAAAAGCGCTCAGCACCTTGGGCAAGAGCTTCATCAATAGCAGATTGAACTTCATCTAAGTCCATTAGGGACTCACTTTTCAAATTGGTTTTGTAATGAGCTGATTGAGGACAATATGAGCAGTTTTCAGGGCAACCACCGGTTTTAACCGACAAAAGTGTACACTTTTGAATGTGCCCGACCTCGTGATGTTGGCGGTGCACAACATGGGCTTCATAAAGAAGATCCATGAAGGGTTGATTGTAAAGGGCCAAAGCTTGTTGCAGATTGAATGTTTCCATGGCGAAGATGTGCCAAGGAAGTCAGCTGATCACAAGCTTTTTTTAGTTATTTCAGGTGTTTTGCAGTCTTTTTGTTGATAGAATCAACTATTGAACTTATCTATTATCTACATTAGATATAGAAAGCTATGAGATTTAAAGCCTTTATGGAGAAAAGTAGCTTGATGGCCCTGCACCAGCGCTACCTCTTATTTTTTCAACCCCTACAGAAGGATTTAAAAAGCCTAGGGGTCAACCTGCAGGATTCTCTTGTCCTACTTGCGACCTTCTTTGAACATTCAAAAATAGTTTACCCAAGTGATTTACAGAGCGTCCTTAAAATACCCAAAGATCAGATCAGTCAAAGTTTGGCTCGCCTGGAAGATAGAAACTTCATTCGCCGTAAACTTTCCAATCAAGACAAAAGACGTCGACAAATTGAAATCACATCTGTGGGTAAGAAAATAAGCTCTCAACTCATAGCACGCTTTGATAAGCATGAAGATCAACTCGAGGCTTTGATTGGAAAAAAAGAAACTCAAGAAATTAATTTATTGTAACAAATTTAAGACACTTGAAACAAAAACAGGACATATGAAAATAAAACTCGTGACACAAATTTTAGCTATCACAGCCTTTGTTTTAGGACTGGTTGGCCTCTCCGCTTATGCTTCTATTATTCGCGAATTGGAACATATTCCAATTGAGTTTTGGGCCATGTTGCCGGCTTTTACCATGGGCTTTTATGTTCTTGGTTTTATGGCTGTAACTGGGAATCCGCCAGATATGGACGCTCCAAGAAAACGCCTCAAAAAATTTCTACGCCGATAGCTCACCCTTCTCAATTTATTTAAACATTAATTTCCTTTCTGTGTGGCACCGTCATTGCAAACACTATTGTTCAACTGAAGTTGGATCAACTCCTGAATAGGGAAAGTGAAAAATATGATGCAAGTCTTAAGAGTGTTACTCACGCTGGTTATTTCTCTTCACTTTTTTTTAGGTTGCTCTGATGACAACAACCCTCAAGCTCCAATAGAAGATATTACGCAAGCTATTAATACCGATGAAACAGACAACGGCGCTAATACAAATAAGGATTCACCCACTACGGGAACAGCAACTAAAGATCATCCGCGCTTTGATACCATAATTTTAGAGGATCAGATTGAAAGTCAAATCATAGCAGCAAAAAAAGAGTTCGAGGCCTTAAATCAGAGCAAGGCAATTGAAAAAGAGAACTTACTGACTCAACTAGAAAAAGCACAACAAATATTGAATCAAAAAAATAAGGAGTATGATTCGCTTCAGCAATCACTTAGTAACTTTAATGAAAAATTCACAGCCATTTCACAAAAATATCAAGAATTCAATGACATTCGAAGTTTTAAAATCTCTGAGATGGAGCCATTTAAAGAGAATGGACAAGAGCAGTTTCATCAATTCTTTTCTGGCCTGCAAGACCATTATCGCAACTTAATTGACACACAAAACACAAATATTCAAGGAGCTCATCATATGCACTCAACACCCAACGAAGAGGACATTGCTAGACTTGCGGAACTCGGCTTTCATGAATTGAAGGCTGAGCTGAAGGAATTACAAAATCAATTTTTTATGAGCCTCAACCTAAAACTCAAACAAATTGGGATAAACTTATATGAGAAATCAGAGCATCGCATCGCAGAGTTAGAGAAGGAAATAGCTAAAGTTGAGGATTTTTTTAGCAAAGAAGAAAAAACAATTATTGATGTTGGCACTAAGGGAAAAGAAGACCCTACACAAGCTTCTCATTTTGATAACTTACAGACATTAATTACAAACATAGAAATGGCCACTGACCAGCAAAAATCTATGAATGTTTATCTTATAAACAACCCTCCTCAGTATAGCTTAGAGAGATTAACCTCGACAAACCCATGGGAAAATCTGGGTACCCCTTTTACTTTTGAACTGAATTGGGTTCCGATTTTTTCGTTGGAAGCTTCAGTATACCTATCTGGTAAACATGAGATCCTCGATACTATCGCGTTAGCCTACGAACAGTGGCGACAAGAACAAGAGTCTGCCGAAGAACTTCACAATGAGCTGCGCACCCAAGCCCATGCGCTTTTAGTCAGCCATGAGCTCACACCTACTGGTGAAAAACTTGATGACCATATGACTCAGCTTTCTGAATATCAAAATACTTCTCTGGCACAGCTTGACAACCAGGAACAGCTAATAAGCCAACAAAAAGTAGAGCTAGAAGTTATTCATACCAGTATTGAAAATCTGGATATCACTGTTAAAGCCAATCTTGAGATGTTCAAAAAATTTGAAGAACAAGTCTACGCTAGCCCAGAATATAGAAAAATTGTACTGAGCAAAAACATCGAGAAAGATGGAATTGATGCACATTTTTCAGATGTAATCGACTTTATTATACAGCAACACCTCTCAAAATTGTCCCTTTCAGAGGATGAAAAAGAGTTGGCCAAGGCGTCCCTAAACGCCTTGGCCGATGAATCTGTTGGTGTCGAAATCGAAGAATTCAAATGGCATTACGAGGGTCTTATGATTGAGAAATTTAACGAAGAAAAAGATTTATTCTACAATGTGCAATCAGATAATTTATTTCACCCCATCTTAGATGGTCGAATACAAGATGTCTCGGGAACTCTTCTTTTTAACACCCTAAAATGGAAGTCCGACCAATCTTTAGATAACATTGTCATTATTTTCACCGAAGGCCATGTCTTGCCCGGTTTTCTGACAAAAGATGGAGAGTCTTACTATTTGACTGGAGTTGAGACAGTGACTCCTGGAATTTCTTTAAAACATTTTGGTCCCACTACAGAAGTGTCTGGGGACCTTCGTGTTTACGATGCAAAATGGGCAATCACACTCTATCTCCTTGGCGAAAAAATTTCTAATGTATCCGAAGTCGTTGACGATATGGTTTCTCAGATGGAAGTTTATGGCTTTAAAAAGGGAAATCTACTTTCCCCAAATTCTAACCTTTTAAGTGAACCAAGTGATGGATCAGTTCAAGTGAATCGGTTTTCTCCACTTGCATTTGGACAACCTCAGCATGAAGAGGGAGATCTCGAGCGGGACAGCTTTAACCCTCTGGATGTCACGCAGTTCACGAAATCAAATCATCTCGTTGCCGAATAATTTATTTATTTCTTAAAATTTACACCAGTCCACCACGGGGCGAGTACCGCCTTCGTAGGGGACCGCTAAACCCTCTTGAATGAGATGATCACTGAGCGACCGACCATTTACATAAACTTCTGCGAGAATACGAAAATATTTTCCGCGCTGAGCCTTGAGAAGATCGATGCGCTCGGCTTTTAACATAAGCTCTTCCACCTCTCGCTTTGCTTCAAGGGCTAAGGCTTTTTCACAATCATTTTTAGTGCGGATCTCAGGTGCATCGATGCCATAGACGCGCACACTGATTTGATCACCCATAATTGGATGCAAATCTGGTATGTCAAAAGTGACCGTGTCTCCATCATAATTATCGTGATAAACAACACAAGAAAGTTCATCCGCACGATGTTCGCAAGAGCGAGTCTTCCAACCTTTAATGGTTCTCACTTTAGCCTCAAGCAAGCTCGTGCTTGCAAGCAGGCAAATCATCAAAATCATTTTGATAGTCATAGAAACACCCCAAGCTTGTGTTTTAATTGCATCATACAAGATGTAGTTTTTACCAAGTTGTCCGGACTATATCTAGGTTTTGACGACCCACTTCACAATCCAAACAAAAGCTTAACATTGCCCTTTCAGGACGAATCTGAGTGCTAATATTAGGAGGTTTGTTGCTGGCCCTAAGATTTCACCAAGCACGATAACTCAGCACAAAAGAATTTTAGCTCTCTTTGCTTGGAAAGTAGGCGATATTCAACCGATCAGCACCTAGGGGCAAACTTTGCCAACCGGTGAGGACTGGGGCCTTCTTCAAGGAGGAATTGACAAAATATTGGGACCAACTGACACCATCACCGACAATTTTTGACGACTGAAAAAGGTAAAGCTTGTGGGCCAATGAGTGGGTCAAAATTTGCCCAAAGACAAAAGCACCACCTTCCACATAGATAGAGTGCACGCCTTTTTGATAAAGATTCTGTAAAGCTTGCTTCCAACCACTGTGACTCGACTCCCATGGAATCACGGGAACTAAATGCTGGGCCCACTTCGCCATATGCTCCTGACGGGTTAAAACAATAATATTCTTCTTATCGTGCACTTGAGCCACTTTACTTTTTGCAAACAACTCTGGAACCTTCCCTTTTGAATCTAAAATTATAACACGATTGGGTTTTTTCCCTTCAAAAGTGGTTCCTCGAAAATCCAAAGTGGGATCGTCGTATTGAAAAGTGCCAGCACCAATCAAGGTGGCGTCGTAATGGGCGCGCAGTTGACGACCGTGTGCCCTGGCCTCCTCACCTGTGATCCACTGACTCTCACCATTTTTTAAAGCAATTTTTCCATCGAGGCTTGTTCCCACTTTAATAGCAATGTAGGGGACTCGTGCTTGTATATGAAAACGAAACTGTTCGATCAAGTCTTCACATTCTCCTTGGTATTTTCCAAAAGCTCGCACCAACTTGTTGTGCTTTTCAAGAAGTTGAATACCTTGTCCCGCAACGAGGGGATTGGGGTCTTGGACTCCGTAGTAAAATTTAAGAATAGGAAGTTTTGCAAGGGCTTCGGCACATGAGCCCGTTTTCCCTTGGTGTGAGCAGGGCTCAAGAGTCACATACAAACTGGCATTTTTTAAACGAGCTGGGTCAGGGATAGATTTCAGTGCATTGATCTCGGCATGGGCCTCTCCCCATTTAAGGTGCGCCCCACTGGACAAGAAGCGGTGCTGGGCATCGACGATCACACAACCTACTAAAGGATTCGGTGAAACAAAACCCCGCCCTTGCTTGGCCACTTCAATGGCCAAACGCATGGCTTGGTCTGCTGTGATCAAATCCCCCACCTGAAACAAGGTTACAAAACTCCTCGACGCCTTTGATCTCTTTCAATGGCTTCAAATAAAGCTTGGAAGTTTCCTTCACCAAAACCCCAATGGTTTTTCCGTTGGATAAATTCATAAAAAATAGGGCCAATCAAATTTTGGGAAAAGATCTGCAAAAGGTAACCCTCGTCATCACCGTCGGCCAATAGGCGAAGATTTTTAAGAGTGGTCATATCCTCAGAAATATTTGGAACTCTATCCTGTAAAACTTCGTAGTAAGTGTCGGGAACATCGAGTGTGGGAATGCCAGCGCCTTTGACATCTTTAACGGAGGCACAAATGTCTTCTGTCATCAATGCAATGTGCTGAATGCCCGAACCCTTGTATTCGTCGATGTACTCCTGAATTTGGGATTTATCCTCAGTTGGCTCATTGATTGGAATTGTGATCTTGCCACAGGGAGAACGCATAGCTCGCGAAAGTAGACCTGTCGCCGAACCTTTAATGTCAAAAAAACGGATCTCTTTAAAGTTAAAAATATTTTCGTAAAATTGAGCCCACTTGTCTAACTCACCTTTAGGAACATTGTTGGTCATATGATCAATCAATAAAAACCCTTTACCCTTTGGTTTTTTGTTTTCGGTGGAATATTCAAACGAAGCATCGTACATCGAACCCCTCTCACCATATTGATCGATGAAATAAACAAGTGAATCACCAATCCCATAAATAGCAGGCCAATCATAGGACTTCTCACCTCGAGATCCATCATAGGCCTTGGCTCCACGAGCCACAGCTTCATCAAAAGCCTTTTGAGAATCATGCACTCTGAAACCCGTTGAACAAACGCTCGGTCCGTGACGATCTTGAAAGTCTTGGGCAAAAGTACCGGGTTGTTCGTTTAAGATAAAATTAATATCATTTTGGCGAAACAGTTTCAGTTTCTGACTTTTGTGCTGAGCAATCTCAACCATGCCAAGCTTTGCGAACAAGTCTGTGAACAAGGCGGGCTGTGGCCCAGTGTATTCGATGAACTCCATTCCATCTAAACCGATAGGATTATTTGACATTCCAACCTCCTTTTCAAAATAATTAAGTGACACAACTTGTGCGCAAATACAAGTCTTGGCAACTGCGAAGTCCCTATCTTAAGTTACTGAAAATTCTTATAAAACTCTGAAACTCGCGGATCGACGCGAAAGCTATCTGGGGACCAGTCTGCCAAATACAACCCATCCAGAGAGCGCAATCGACTGAGAGCCACATAGGCCTGTCCAGGCTCCCAAAGTCCTTTGAGATAAATCACAGCTCGATCATAAGTCTGCCCCTGAGATTTGTGAATCGTCGTAGCATAAGCCAACTGCAAAGGATAATTCACAACTTCGGCGACGGTATTGCCATCGGCATCCACTAAAGAAAAAGAGGCCTTCATGACCTTAATGACTTTTCCGTTACTAAGCTCGACGACAATAGTATCGGATTTAATCTCCTGCACCCATCCGGTGCTCCCATTGACCCATCGAGCTCGGGGATCATTCTGTTGCATCATAACAAAGGCCCCCTTTTTGATCTCTAAACGCTCGGGAACTGGGGCTTGTCGCTTGAGAGTTTCAATGGCACGTGACTCACCTGAGTAGATAGAGTGAATTGTCTCCAAGGGTTCCGATATTTTTTCTAGACGCTCCTGATTGAACTTTTGCACCATGTTGCGCCAAGGATAAAGATGCGTGATGTCTTTGGGATAATCGTTTTTTAATCTTTGATTCAACATGAAGGAGGTCTCGGGCTTCATTTCGCCTAGACGAATAGAGTTTAAGACCGAGTAAAAGTCGTGATCAATAAAACGCACTGGAGTTTTCAAACAAAGAGTTTCAAATTTTGAAAAATCCCATACTGAGTGATTAAAGGCCCAATCACGCCTTTGTCCAGAACGATCCACAGGAGGAAGCTGAGCAAAATCACCCACTGCGACCACGCGAATACCCCCCCAGGGTTCATCACACATTCGCGCTTTTCGAGCAATCTCTTCAGCGGTTTGCAGGACCAAGCCAGGTAACATGGAAATTTCGTCAATGACGATCTCCGTGCACTCGCGAAGACGTTTGAGCAGCTTGCCATTTTTCATAGCCTTCTCAACGGTGCGAACTCTTCCGCCTTCAAGAATACCGAGACCAAAAAAACTGTGAAAGGTGCGCCCACCAATTAAAACGGCGGCAGCACCCGTACTCGCCAGAAGAGTGGCCTTGGGTGCATAACGCAAAAGATAACGATGAATCAGGAAACTTTTTCCGGTACCAGCTTCACCGGTGATGAAGATGTTTTCGGGCCGTTGAAGCATTTCAATGGCCAGACTTTGGCAAGGCGTTAATTCCATATAGAGAATCTAACACTTTTCTTTCTTTTTCCCTAAGCATTCACTACAATGATAGGTCGAGTTATCCCCCAAAAGGAGGCTAAAATGTCTGATTTCGTTGATTTTTCAAGCCAAGAAACAAACCCTCAGTTAGATATCGTCTATGATGTCTCACCTGAGGAAGTGAATCTTAAAAAAGATAAGATTGAACTTATTGATGTCAGGCAACCAAATGAATACCACGGTGAACTGGGGCATATTGCCGGCTCAAAGCTCATCCCCCTCGATACCTTAATGGATCACATAGATAATTTGCCGAAAGATAAATCTATTGTTTTTATTTGTCGCAGCGGAGCCCGCTCTACGAATGCCGCTGCTATTGCAAAGGACAATGGATTGGACTCTGTTTTCAATTTGAAGGGGGGAATGCTTCTTTGGAACGAAATGGGTCTTCATGTTGAAAGGCCTATACCTTAATGGAAAATGTTTTTGTTAATCGCACCTTAAATCTTCGTAAAGTTAAATATATTGGTTTAGACATGGATCACACATTGGTCCGCTACCATACCCAAGAGTTCGAGGCTTTAGCCTACCAGGGCATGCTGACTAAACTTGTTAGTGACAAGTCTTACCCCCAAGAAGTATTGCAGCTCAAATTTAATTTTGAATCGGTTATTCGTGGACTGATTATTGACTCAACCCGCGGCAATCTCTTAAAAGTGAGTCGTCATGGAGCTATCCGAGCCTCTCGCCATGGCACACAAAGTATCCCTTTTCATAACCAGCAGCGCGAATATCACGGAACATATGTGGATTTGGGGTCTCGCGATTTCACTTCCATCGACACATCCTTCTCCATATCTGTGGCCATTCTTTTTGGCCAACTGGTCGACCTTAGAGACAAAAACCCACAAGCTTATCCTGAGTATCCCTCGCTTCTGACTGATGTTATTGAAGTGATGGATATTGCCCATCGCGATGATTCTCTTAAGAGTATCGTACGCAAAGATCTGGGTCGTTATATTATTCAAGAGCCGGAAGTCGCCAAAGGTCTTGAGCGCTACAAATTGCACGGAAAAAAAATATTTATCCTAACCAACTCTGATTATCACTACACCAAAGCTCTTTTGGATTATGCTATCAACCCCTTTTTGGAAAACCACAAATCTTGGCAAGAACTTTTTGATTACACGATCACCAGTGCGCGAAAGCCACGATTCTTTTTTGATAAACTTGGCTTCTTAAAGGTCAATCCCCTTGATGGGACAATGACAAATTACGATGCCGACTTGGTCCCTGGCATTTATCAGGGGGGCTGTACAGATTTATTTGAAAAAAGTCTTAAGATTAGTGGCGATGATATTTTATATATCGGCGATCATATTTACGGCGATATTGTTCGACTCAAAAAAGATTGCAATTGGCGCACTGCTCTTGTGGTAGAAGACCTCGGTGATGAGATCGCAAAAATGCGTACTATCAAACCCTCGCAAGATAAGATTCGCGGGTTTATGATTCAAAAACGCCCCCTTGAAGAAAAGCTTGTCAACCTTGTTTCTAAACAAATTGAGACGGGCTCTGACAATGCAAATGAGATTGCTGAAATTCAAACGGCCATTGCTCAAATTGACAGTCAAATTTCACCACTCATTCAAAAAACTCAGGCCGCCTTTAACCCCAACTGGGGCGAAGTCATGCGTGCAGGAAACGAAGAGAGTTACTTTGCCAACCAAGTTGATCGCTTTGCCGATATTTATATGCCAAAGCTTGCTGACTTGTTGGCGATTTCACCTCGTACTTATTTTCGCGCCTATAGAAGACCCTTGGCCCATGAAATGGCTCTGTCTTTGATGATCGAAGAGGCCAATTAACGTTCTGTCTTCTTTGCAAGGTAAAAAAGAACGGCTTTTTGGTTATCTAACCGGTAGAGACTGACCCAATCTTGGTTGGGTTGTTTATTTTTTTTGTCTAGCTTCTTTAGGGCCCGCAGACCTACACAGGCCAGGGAGTCGCCTTGCGGGCAAAGATTTCTGAATGTCTCGGGAGCCACTTGGCGAATATAAATCGAAAAACACTTTCCAGACTCTGCCAATTCAGAAGAAAAGGTCAGAATGGATAAGTTTCGTGCTTTTAAGCGCGCCTTCAACCCCGCAACAAAAGCTTGCGCGCCCGCCGGTTCATCATTAATGCAGACCCCGTATTGCTGCTTCAACATCGGGTAAAGGAAGTCCGCAATCCGGGCGCTGGTGTCGGTGACATCTTCAATCGGCGACCATTTGACTATGGCTCGTTCGGGCAAATGGACTCCTAAAAGAACTGTCCGAATCATAACAAAGGTGATCAAAAGACCCGCGAGAACAAAGAAAACTTTCATCTTCAACATGAGCCCTGTTCTGGGCCCAAAGAGCAGACCTGGCAAGCCTCTCGGCCCGATAATACGCCGCGCATTGTGTAAGAATAAAGACCTCTTTAACGTGACCGCAACAAAGGACTTGATCATGAGACAGGTACCTACAGACTCAAGTTATCTTATTGTTGGCTCAGGCCGACTCGCAAGGCATCTATCCTTTTATTTTGATCAACTCGAAATTCCTTATGAGTATTGGACCCGTGGCGAATCTCAAGATAGCTTAAAAAATAAAATGAGAAACCATGCCAATGTCTTACTTGCGATTCGCGATGATGCCATTGTTTCTTTTTATGATGAACACAATTCAGATAAAAACATTTTTATTCATTTTTCGGGCGTCATAAACCATCCAGAGATTCTTGGGTTTCACCCTCTCATGACTTTCACAGATAGACTCTACAATGCCACCGTCTACCCTGAAATCCATTTTGTAGGGGCCCATTCGCCAGCTCTCTTTCAAGTGCACTTTCCCAAGTTTAAAAACACGTACCACCAGATTCAGCCCGAACAAAAGGCCCTTTATCACGCTTTGTGTGTACTCAGTGGCAATGGAACGACACTCCTTTGGCAACTGGCCAGTCTTGAGCTTAAAGAGTTAGGGATTGCACCCCAAGCTTTACATCCCTATCTCAAACAAGTCAGTGAACAGATTTTACAACAAAGTCCTGGACGCTTCACTGGCCCCTGGTATCGCGGCGACGAAAAAACCAATCACGCTCACATTCAAACTCTTCTAGGTCATGATCTCGAGAAACTTTTCACAACGCTCAAGCAACAGGCGCAAAAACTGGATGTCTCCAAATGAAAACCGTACATGAACTCAAAGAATTCAAACGAAAAAAAAAGCTCATCTCTATGGTCACTTGCTATGATCATTGGTCGGCAAAAATTATGGCCAAAACAGATGTGGATTGCCTTCTGGTGGGCGACAGCGTGGCCATGGTGGTGCATGGTTTTGGCAACACTTTGCAAGCCACTACAGAAATGATGGCTCTCCACACTCAAGCGGTGTCTCGAGCACAGACAAATAAATTAATTGTGACCGACTTGCCATTCTTGGCGCACCGTAAAGGGCGCCACCATATGATGAACTGCGTGGATGCCCTTATGAAGGCCGGGGCTTCGGCACTTAAAATTGAAACCGCACCTGGACAAGAAGACGAAGTTCAATATATCAGCCAATCGGGAGTACCGGTCATTGGCCACTTGGGACTAACCCCTCAATACGTGCATCAATTTGGCGGCTTTAAGTTGCAAGGTAAGTCACAAGAAGACGGGCAAAAGATTTTAGATCACGCCAAAAAATTAGAGCAAGCCGGCGTCCACGCCTTAGTTCTAGAATGCATTCCTCAAGCACTGGCAAAGACCATCACACAAGCAGTTCAAATCCCGACTATTGGAATTGGTGCCGGACTGGAAGTGGATGGACAGGTGCTTGTTCTCCATGACCTTCTTGGTTTTAACTCTGACTTTAAACCACGTTTTGTGCGTTTTTTTGCCGAAGGCGAAAAATGGATGGAGACAGCCGTGGACCAATTCTCTCAGGCAGTTACAAATAAGACATTCCCAAGCAATGAGGAGAGTTTTCTATGAAACACCTTCTCAAACCCTTTGAGGCCAAAGAATTTTGCAGCAATCTTACCGAGTTTGGCTTTGTGCCGACCATGGGCGCTCTGCACAATGGCCATATTTCCCTCATACAAGCGAGTCAAAAACAAAACCCATACACCTTAGTTAGCATTTTCCTCAACCCGACCCAGTTTAATAATCCACAAGATTTTCAACAATACCCAGTGAACTTAGAAGAGGATCTCAAAATTTTAGAAGAGCTCGAGGTGGACGCTGTATTTTTACCACAAGTAGAAGACATGTATCCCGATGGCTACCACTACAAAATCACGGAAGATAATTTGAGCCGAGATCTTTGTGGCAAAACTCGCCTTGGTCATTTTGACGGTGTTTTAACCGTGGTCATGAAGCTCTTACAGATCGTAAGACCCAATAGGGCTTACTTTGGAGAAAAGGATTACCAACAGCTTAAACTCGTTAAAGATATGGTACAGGCTTTCTTTATGGATGTTGAAATTGTGGCTTGCCCTACTGTTCGCAGCTCAGAAGGCTTGGCCCTGAGTTCTCGCAACAAGAGATTGAGTCCAGAAGGAATTGAAAAGGCTCAATATTTTGCCCAACAATTAAGATCGGTAACCAGTCTTACTGATCTTGAAAAACAATTAAATGCCATTGATATTTCTGTGGATTATTTAGAAGAACATTTGGGACGACGCTTTGCTGCCGTTCATATAGAAAACGTGAGGTTAATAGACAATGTCCCACTTTAAATTTGTTGTGGCTGTAACCGGCTCGATCGCCGCCTACAAGAGCTGTGATTTGATTTCTAATTTAGTCAAACTAGGGCATCAAGTTCGCGTGATCATGAGCCCCAGTGCACAGAAGTTTATTGGCCGAGTCAGCCTTGAGGCCCTTTCCAACAACCCTGTTTTAATCGATGATTTCAGTGAACACTCTTTGATGGCTCATATTGAACTTGGGAAATGGTGTGATGCCGCCTTAATATATCCAGCAACGGCACAGACAATTAACAGTCTAGCTTCCGGCGTAGGTTCTGAACTAGTACTCTCCTTCTTTTTGGCTTTTGATTTTAATAAGCCTTTTTTGATAGCCCCAGCTATGAACACTCGCATGCTCGAAAATCCAATCACTCAAAAATCTTTAAAAACTCTGCGTGAAGCGCGCTGCCAAATTTTACCTACCGAAAGCGGAAATCTCGCCTGTGGAGAAACCGGGGCTGGCCGCCTGCTCGAACCCCAAGAAGCTGTCCAAAAAATTTTAAATGCCATGGGCAGCACTAGCATAAGCAAACGACGCAAAATTCTTATCACAGCCGGTGGCACACGCGAGACTATTGATGGTGTTCGAACATTGACCAATATGAGTACGGGACAAACTGGGGCCGCACTTGCCGACTACCTTCATGAGCAAGGTTTTCAGGTTTTGCTTTTGACTAATAAGTACTCGGTGATGCCTAAATCAGATGTGAAAGTGGATACCTTTGAAAGTTTTCGTGACATTTACAATACCCTGCGAGCCCTTGGGCAAACTCAGTCCTTTGATATGATTCTACACGCCGCCGCCATCAGTGATTATTCTATAGAGGGTATTCACACTCCCGAGGGAGACATCTTGCCAGGACAGAGTAAGATCAGTTCACAGCATACCAATATTTCTATAAAACTAAAACGAAACGAAAAGATTTTGCCCCGCCTTAAAGACATATTCTCCAATCAGCCACTCGTTGTTGGTTTCAAATTGACTTCGACAGAGAGCAAAGAAGAGCAGGCTCGAGCCATCTTTAGTCTTTTTACAGATAACTCTGTGGATTATGTCGTTCACAACGACATGAAGGATATCAATAAAGGTAAGCGAAAATATTTGATGACTTCTAAATCGGGACAACAACAAGAGCTGGCATCGACCCAACACTTAGCGATGTCTATTGCGCATATTTTAAAACCTCTTGAAATGGAGATATCTCATGATCTTATGCCTTGATGTGGGCAATACCCAAATCCACGGTGGCGTTTTTCGCGACGATGAGTTGTTGATGCAATTCCGTAAAACTTCGGCAAGTAAAAGCTCATCTGATGAGTATGGAATTTTCTTACGCACAGTTTTGCGCGAGAATGGCTGGGATCCCCTTGAGATTAAGGCCATCTCGATTTGTACTGTTGTACCCGATGTCCTTCATTCTATAAAAAATGCATGTCGCAAATATTTTGATAAAACTCCCTTTATTTTGCAGGCAGGTGCTAAAACTGGACTCAAAATCAAATATCGCAACCCTATAGAAGTGGGCGCAGATCGGATAGCCAATAGCTTGGCGTGCTTGCACCTTTTTCCAAACCGAAACCAAGTCATTGTTGATTTTGGAACCGCAACCACACTTTGTGTGGTCAACAAAGAAAAAGAATATTTGGGAGGCTCGATTCTTCCAGGAATGCGAATCTCTATGCAAGCACTTGAAACCCACACGGCAAAGTTGCCAAGTGTCGAAATTAAACGACCTGAGGCGATTATTGGACGTTCAACCGTTGAGAGTATTCAGTCAGGACTCTTCTACGGACAACTATTTATGGTAAAAGGCATGACCCAAGAAATCATTAAACAACAAAATTGGGACGGAAGCGAGACTCCTTTACTTATCGGTACCGGAGGTTTCTCCAGCATGTTTGATAACAGCGGAGTTTTTGATCACATCGTTCCTGACCTGGCCCTTAAAGGCCTTTACCTTGCCCTTCGGCTTAACAACTAAAGGATTGATATGCTACTCAATATGATGAAATCAAAAATACACCGGGCGACAGTGACCGATGCCGACCTCAGTTACGAAGGGTCGATCACAATTGATCGCAACTTAATGGAAGCGGCCGATTTGATGATTAACGAAAAAGTCGACATTTATAACTGCAACAATGGGGCACGTTTTTCCACCTACGTTATTCCCGGAAAGAGTGGAGAGATTTGTCTCAACGGTGCGGCGGCTCGCCACGTTCTCAAGGGTGATATTGTGATCATTGTTTCTTACGCCCAGATGACCAAAGAAGAGGCCAGAGACTTTGAACACCGTGTGGTCTTGGTCGATGAGGCCAATCAACCCCAATATAGGTAAAATGTACATAAATTAGCATACCCACTTTTATTCGACCTTCGATCATGATTCTATAGTTACAGACACCGATCACATAGGGAGAAACTTAGTAATGAGGCAATTCTTGCTATTTCTATATGTCAGTGTAATTTTACTAGCTTCACCCAGCAACTATGGGAGCGTCAGTTGTAGGGACACATTTCAAACGAAATTTAATTTTAAAACCCCAATTAAACCCTTGATAAAATCGACGATTGCCGGAGTCGTTTCAATACCACAATCGTCGACAGGATCCATTTTATTTTACCTAGCTCAGATCTTGCCCAACACGGATCAACTTTCTACGGTGTATAACCAAGAGAAGGCAAAACGTGATTTTAACACATTCAACCACCAAGAGTTTGGTATGCTCGTTGCTGCTGCCAATAACCAGCATAAAAAGCCGAGTTTGAAAACAGTGACTGAGCGAGCCCCCATTGTTGACGCTAATCTTTTCGAATTACACCAGGACATGTTTAGGCTCAAAGGTTTTAAATTTAGACAGAAATTATCTGATTTTGAAGTCTCTAAAGACATTGTACAGCGAATGTACTGGAGACTTTTTGAAATTTATCGATTTCCAACAACGTCTTTACCATCTGTATTAGAAGGCATCATTGAATCTATCGCCCCTAACGCCTTTGACGGCTTGGGTAGATTTCGTGAAAATAACAGGATTGAGACCCTACAGAAAATCATAACGTCTCCTTCAATGAAGGCCCATTTAGAGTTCATAGGCAGATCATTGAATGATTACTTGTCAAGTCCAAGGTTCCGCAATGAACTTGTCAAGATATTCCAAAAATTACCAGCTGAAATGAGGGCTCGGAAAAGGGCGGTTCCCACTTCTGAGAAGCTGGTTGATTTAGAGAAAGACGGAATGATTGCCGGCGAGCTTGCGTTTGATCTGTACCCAATTTTCCGAGAACGCTTCCCGCCCGATACTGCATTTCTTGTTTCAATGGCGGTGTTAGGTTTTGAAAACGGAAGGTCTACAGATATCTTTGTAAGCACCATGCATTATCGTCGCGATTATTATGGGCTTGATGACACCCTCCTTAATGAAGTTCTCTCTGCATTAAACGCTCGAGGAATTAAAATTGTTGGCGAAAGATTTTTTGAGAAGTTATAGATTTCCGGTCTTACAGAGACTTATCCGGTTAACAATTCCAGAAAAATGTCCCATTTTGAAATTATGGATGACTTTGCTTTTGCTCTAACTCAAATTCAATTATATTGAATTATGGGCTTTTTAAAATTTTCAAAGAAAGTTGTTATTTCTTATTTATACGCCCCGTACCTGTTGTCTCTTCCGATAACTGTTTTTGCCGAGGGATTGAGTACTGTCGATTCTGAAGCCTTACAAAAAACGATTGAGCTCCTCAACACCCAAGAACAGCGGGACGAGTTTATTGGCGATAATAAAGAGGCACAGAAAACAGACAGGATGGTCAAGGACCTGATGGGTGATGATCAAAATGCGAACCAATTGTACCAAGCCGCTGCTGAAATTTTTAGCAATCTCACAACTCTACACAATGGAGATGGGAATTCTATGCTCGAGACCCTTCAGAAGGCTCAGCAAAATCCAGAAGGGTCTTATCAAAATATGTCAGTTGAACAAAAAGAGATGGTTCGAAAACTGGCTGAAATTGCCAATCAAAAACGCCAGTTAAACCCCGGCCAGTGAGTTCAATTAGGCGCCAGTGAGGCTGAGCTTTGAAAGCAGGGGACGCCCCACTTGTCGGGTCATCCAGTGGGTTGTTCTGATCAGCTGTTGCAAGTCCAAACCTGTTCTTAGTCCCATTTCGTGCAGCATATAGACCACATCTTCAGTGGCCACATTGCCTGCCGCACCTGGGGCGTAGGGACAGCCGCCAAGTCCGCCAATGCTAGCATCAAAAGTGGTATAACCCAGATCCAGGCTGGCCAGGATATTGGCAATGGCGGTGCCGCGTGTGTCGTGAAAATGAAGAGCAATTTTTTTTCGCGATGCGATCTTGCTGGCTTTTGTGAGAAGACTGCGCACCTGTTTGGGGCTCGCCACACCGATGGTGTCGCCCAAAGAAATTTCGTAAACGCCAAGAGCAAAATACTTTTCAATTAACTTTAAAACTTTGGCTTCAGAAACAACACCCTCGTAAGGACAGGCAAAGACGGTGGAAAGATAGCCACGCACTTTAACTTTGTCCTGTTTAGCTTGGGTAATAACCTCTTGAAACTTATTTAAACTCTCTTTAATGGAACAGTTGATGTTTTTTTGGGAAAAGGTTTCAGAGGCGGCCCCAAAAACTGCTACCTCTTTGATGGATACTTTTTGACTGTCTTCATAGCCACGCAAGTTGGGAACCAATGCCGACATCTGCACATCAGAAGGAATTTGCCCCTTGCTTTGAGCCAGTAAAGCACGACGAACCAACTTAGATGTGTCACTCATTTGTGGGACCCACTTCGGTGAAACAAAGGCACCAATTTCAACCCGCTTGAGGCCAGCATTGGTGAGGCGCTTTAAAAGTTGATAACGTTTTTGAACAGGCAAATGAACGGCTTCATTTTGTAAACCGTCACGTAAACCCATTTCTACAATCGTCACTTTAGACACTTTAGACCTCTTCAAGTTCCACTAGCTTCTGGCCAAGAGTGACATTTTGGTTCTCCTGACACAAGATCTTTTCGATTTTCATCTCTTGGATAGCTTTTAAGTTGTACTCCATCTTCATGGCTTCCATGACAATGACCGTTTCTCCATCGCTGACTATATCTCCAGTCTTTCTTAGTATTTTGATAACCTTACCTGGCATGGGGGCCATAATCTGAGAAGGATCTCCTTCGTCCTTTTTAGCCGCCGAACCTAAAGCTCCTTGGGGCTCGTAAACGTGAGTTTGTCCATCAAAATGCAACCAAAGCTTGCCAGCAAGTTTTTGAGCCCAAACTTCAGTTTCATGCCCGTCCACATTCAAGTTGAGTTTCTTCATACATTACTCCAGCTCTGATGCCAGGGATTTGACAGAGAGTTCGACGAATTTGTCACCTCTGCCACACCTTGAGCCGCCAGGTTATAGATTTTTTGATCGCGCAGGCTTGGCTCTTGAGGATTTGCTCCCTGTGGAAAATATTTATTAATGAACTGTGTGTTGAAACTTCCATCAATAAATTCTGGGTGAGAAAGGATTTGTTTGAGCAGAGGAATATTAGTTTTGATTCCAAACAAAATAGTCTCGTCCAATGTTTTTAACATTTTGTCGATGGCTCGCACCCGCGTCTCGTCCCAAACAATCACCTTGGCTATCATCGAATCGTAAAAGGGTGTGACCTCATCTCCTTCATCGTAGGCATAATCAAAGCGTCGACCCGGAGCATGGGGCCAACTTTGGAACCCCACCGGGCCAGTAGAAGGGATGCCTACGGTGGCCGGGTCTTCAGCATAAAGTCGGCATTCAATTGAGTGCCCACGAGGCATTAAGAGATCCTGATCCCAGACAGAAAATCGATTCATCACATTTAAAATCTGAGCTTTGACGAGATCCACTCCAAGAACTAGCTCTGTCACAGGATGCTCTACTTGTAAGCGCGTATTCATCTCTAAGAAAAAAAATTGATTGTCCTGCACTAAAAATTCAACAGTGCCAGCACCTTTGTAGGATACGGCTTTAGCTAATTGAACTGCGGCTGAGAGCATGGATTGACGCAGCTGAGGGTCGATACCAGACACCGCTTCTTCAATAATTTTTTGA
Organism: Bdellovibrionales bacterium; assembly: GCA_041739665.1. GTDB lineage: Bacteria > Bdellovibrionota > Bdellovibrionia > Bdellovibrionales > JAGQZY01 > JAGQZY01. Next base: position 10,488 of record JBGSNK010000087.1, on the reverse strand, counting down.
TGGCGACGTTGCACCGAACACTCACGATCAAACAAGTGAACAACTTGACCGCTGAGGTCTCCAAAAATCTGAACTTCAATATGCTTGGCTCGATCTAAATATTTTTCTAAAAAAACTTGATCGCTCCCAAAGGCACTCAAGCCCTCTCTTTGTGCAGCTCGAATCATCTCTTCTGCTTCTGACTTTTTTGAGATCACCTTCATGCCGCGGCCACCACCACCAGCGGCCGCTTTGACAATAACTGGGTAACCGATTTTGTCGGCCTCGCGACTGAGGGTCGCTATGCTTTGATCTTGACCACTATAGCCTGGAACAGATGGGATCCCCTCAGCTTCAATCAGTTTTTTAGCGGCCACTTTGTCTCCCATGGTGCGAATGGCATGGGGACTTGGACCTATAAAAATAATATCTTTGTCTTCAAGAGCCTGGGCAAAATCTGCATTTTCAGACAAGAATCCAAATCCTGGATGAAGAGCATCGGCACCGGCCGCCAGTGCTCCATCTACATTTCTCTCAATGGAAAGGTAGCTCTGTCCCACCTCATTTTCACCAATACAAATTTGCTCATCACTCATGCGATAGGCACGCGAATGGATATCTGCTTTGGAATGTAGCAAGACGCTTTTCAAACCAAGCTCTTGGCAGGCGCGAATGATTCGAACTGCAACTTCTCCCCTATTGGCAATGGCAATCTTTTGAATTGGCTTCATGATTGGGACTCCAGCCAACTCGGCTTACGTTTTTCTAAGAAAGCCGTCAGGCCCTCTTGCCCCTCGGGGCTGACCCTAAGGTTCGCGATCCATTCCGTGGTGACTTTTTTTGGATCGTCCATAGTGGGTATTTGTTTGAGCAACGCTTTGCTGGATCGAACGGCAAGTGGTCCATTATGCGAAATCTTTTTTAAAATAATATTTTTGAGTTCATTGATTTCTTTTGCGCTTCCAAAATCATGAACAAGTCCCATACGGCGCGCTTCTTTGGGACCAAAAACTTCGGCCGTTAAAAAATAACGATGTAAGTCTGCCCTAGATACCTTGGTCGCCACAAAAGTGCTGATCACTGCTGGTGCCAATCCGAGACGAACTTCACTGAAACAAAATTGGGTTTTTTCGATAGATAAACAAATATCACTGGCCGCGACTAAGCCAAGAGCCCCGCCCATCACGTGACCCTGAACCACGGAAAGGACAGGAAAGGGCAAGTCAGTCAGTGCCTTAAACATATTAAACAGTTTTTCAGAATCTTTGATATTCTCTATACGGGTGAACTTCGCCATTGATTTCATCCAGTTAAGGTCAGCACCGGCGCAAAAGCTCTCACCCTCTCCTTCAAGAACAAGTGCACGCAAATGTTTATTGAGGCTCAGCTCCCAAAAGGCCCTGGCCAACTCATCGACCATGTCTGCATCAAATGCGTTGCGAACCTTGGGTCGGTTGAGAGTGACTGTGGCCACATGGTCTTCAATATTAAGTATGATAGCACTCATCGCGCCCTCCTCACATGCGGTAAACACCCTGTCGCGGTGCTGGCCATTGTTTGTTCAATGAAGCTTTTAAGCCTAAGGCTAGAACCTGTCTTGTATCGACTGGATCAATAATTCCATCATCCCACAAGCGGGCCGACGAGTAATAGGCCGAACTTTCTACAGCGTATTTATCTAAAATAGGTTTTTTGAATTCATTTTGCTCGGCTTCCGTCATCCGTGTGCCTTGAGCATTGTGTTGTTCCATCTTGACTGTGCAAAGGACATTGGCAGCCTGTTCACCACCCATAACCGAGATCTTTGCATTCGGCCACATCCAAAGCTGGCGCGGCTGGAACGCACGTCCACACATTCCATAATTGCCGGCCCCATAAGAGCCACCTATGACCACAGTGAACTTTGGCACACTGGCATTGCTGACTGCCATAACCATTTTAGCACCGTGTTTGGCGATCCCCTCATTTTCGTATTTTTTGCCAACCATAAAGCCAGTGATGTTCTGCAAGAATATCAGAGGAACACGTCGATGTTCACAGAGCTCAATAAAGTGGGCGGCCTTTTGGGCGGACTCACTAAACAAAACTCCATTGTTGGCAATCAAACCCACTGGCATCCCCCAAATACGGGCAAAGCCTGTTACAAGAGTGCTCCCATAATTGGCCTTGAATTCATGAAAATCACTGCCGTCTACAACTCGAGCAATGATTTCTCGCACATCAAACTGGGTTCGGGTGTCCACAGGAACAATTCCATAAAGCTCTTCCTCAGGGTGGAGAGGATCTTCACTTTGGGTAAAAGTCATACTTTGTTCCCGCGGTTTATGATTGAGTTGCGCCACCATTTGACGAGCCAACAAGAGGGCCTCTTCGTCATTTACTGCCATATGATCGGCCACACCCGAAATTTGAGTGTGCACCACGGCCCCACCTAATTCTTCGGCTGTGACTTTCTCGCCGGTTGCCGCTTGAACCAAGGGAGGTCCCCCTAAAAAGATCGTGCCATTACCTTTGACAATAATGCTCTCATCACTCATAGCGGGGACATAGGCACCACCGGCTGTGCAGCTCCCCATCACAATGGACAGTTGAGGAATATTTTGCGCCGACATTTGGGCTTGGTTATAGAAGATACGACCAAAGTGGTCGCGATCGGGAAAGACCTCATCCTGCATGGGCAAAAAAGCGCCACCGCTGTCGACTAAGTACAAACATGGCAACCCGTTTTCAAGGGCCACTTCTTGGGCACGAAGGTGTTTTTTCACTGTCATGGGAAAATAGGTGCCACCTTTCACTGTGGCGTCGTTGGCCACAATGACACATTCCACACCCGAAACGGAGCCGATCCCAGTGACAATGCCTGCACCTGGAGCCGCCCCTTTGTACATTTCCCAGGCTGCTAAAGTGGAGAATTCTAGAAAACTGGTTCCTGGATCAATCAACATCTGAATGCGCTCGCGAGCGGTCAGCTTGTTACGGCTTTTGTGTTTTGCGATAGCGTCCTCACCTCCGCCCAGCTTGACAGTTTCAATGCGTTGACGAAATTCCTGCACAAGCGATTTCATATGGTCACAGTTGGCCTTGAAAGAGTCTGAGTTTGTATCTAACTGGCTTTGGATAATGGCCATGCATCTCCTCACTTCTCGCCCCAAGAACTCAACAGGCTGTCCGATGGAGCACTTGGGTCGATTCAATTATAAGTCCCTGAAACATAGTCAAAGAATGAGGGGGCGGCAACCTCAAAGCCCCCTGAAGAGGACTCTGGAGCTTTGCTTTTCAATAAAAAAGAGAAAGACCCTCTGCAAAGCTTCAACTCACAACCGAGCTCGCTTTTGATGCGACATATATAAGGGCCCTATATACCCTTTAAGCCTTTTACTCAGGGCGAAATTCAAGGCACAATGGGTTTTAACAAAAACGAGGTTGTATATGAAGTACATTAGTCTCTTGGTGGTTATCATCTTTATCGCCTTTACCTTTTGGTTCTCAAAGAAAACAGATGATCTCACGATCGATCAAATGAACCGGATGAATAATATGATCACCCGCTACATGACCGATGCTGTTCAGAATAACAATCCGAATATTACCGACATCGACTTCTCTAACATCGATACTGAGGTTGTAGAGCGTGGAAAAGAAATGAAAGCTCATTTCAAATTTTCATACATGGAGCCCAATGCTGAGGGCGACTTGGAAAAAGTTTATCGAAAGGGAACCTTTCGAATCACCTCTGAAGATGGACTCAAATGGGTGGCCCAAATCGAACAAGCCGGAGATGTACAAGTCGAGTATTTGAAACCTTTTGAAATCAATGCCAAGAGTGGAACCACTACCGAAATTGAATCCTCCGAGGACGAGGAGCCCGTTGAAATTGAAGAGGCTTCCGAAGGTGAAGAAACCTCTGATAGTGAAGAATGATTAAAACCATTGCTCTCGACCAAGAGGGTTATTTTTTATTACAAAATGGTGTGCGCTTGACTGATGCCGAAGTCGGCCAAGAAATGCTCAGAGGCCTATTTGTTGATAAATATGGCGTTATTCATCTGAGCTTCCAAAATGAAAGCTATTTGGTCGAAGCCTTTGACAAGCCATATGTTGCCAGACAAGTCCATATTCAAGACAACACCCTGCAAGTTCAAATGCCCTACCACCTGCAACTTCCCGTCGATCTCTCTAGCCTTTGTTTGGATGATTGGGATCGTTTTCATGGACTGACAAAAAGTGGTGTACCCTTTGTTCTAAGCCGCCCCGCTCAAGCCGAACTCTTAAACCTGGCAGACGAATTCACCGACAATAGCCTCACCCTTCTTGGTCAGACCATCCAAACTGAACCCTATTATATTGTCGACAACAACGTCGAAGACGCTCAGTTTTGGAGTGAACGCTACCAGGAAGACCCCTCTCCCGGATGGAACTTAGAAGCTCCCCATCCAGAGTTGAAAAGCGTTTTGTCCCAAATCAAAATCAATAAAATGCGCGTTCTTGTCCCGGGTTGCGGTTACGGACACGACGCCGCTCTATTAAGTGAGGCCGGTCATGTTGTGACCGCTGTTGACTTGAGCCCCGAAGCTATTGCGGGTGCTAAAAAACGCTATGGGCATTTAAAAAATCTTGAGTTTATAGAGCAAGATATCTTTCAGCTTGATGAAACACACAATCGTGCCTATGACATGATTTTTGAACACACCTGCTACTGTGCCGTTCGCCCTGATCAACGAGATGAGCTCTTTAAAACGTATCGTCGTTATTTAGACGAAACAGGACATATCCTTGGAGTCTTCTTTGTGGTTCCCAAACGCAAGGGCCCCTACTTTGGAGGCAGTGAGTGGGAACTACAAAACCAACTTGAAAAAAACTTTCAGTTTCTTTATTGGACCCGTTTAAAACATTCGCCCGATTGGCGCCAAGGGGCAGAACTTTTAATTTACGCTCAAATCAAGGCTTTCTCTTAATCTAGGTTTTCTTATGACAGATACGCCCGCCATTGAAATGAAACAAATCCACTTCAGCTATGGCGAAAAAATGGTTCTCAATGATTTCGACCTTAAAATCGAACGGGGTAAGGTTTATTGCCTCATTGGCAGTAGCAGTTCTGGCAAGACCACCACCTTGAAGCTTATGAATGGGTTGTTAAGCGCACAGAAGGGTAAAATCTTGATCGACGGAACTCCTCTTGACCCTAAGCAAGGAGAAAAGTGGCGACGCTCTATGGGTTACTCCATTCAAGGAAGCGGTCTCTTTCCTCATATGACTCTCGAAGACAACCTGAGCATTATCGCTCGCAAAGAGTCGTGGGACAAAAATAAAATCAGCAAAAGAATTGTGGAGCTCTGCGAGTTAATGGATCTTCCGAGCGACACTATTTTTTTACAACAAAAACCTGCCCAAATTAGTGGGGGTCAGCAGCAGCGAGTGGGTATTGCGCGTGCTCTCTTTATGAACCCACAAATTATGTTAATGGATGAGCCTTTTAGTGCCCTGGATCCAATCACCCGCAGCGAACTGCAAAGAGAGTTTACACGCTTGCAACGCCAGTTGGGACTTACGATCGTCATAGTCACCCACGATTTATCAGAAGCCTTTACTATGGCCGATGAAATGATACTTTTGAATCAGGGGCGGATCGAGCAGAAAGACAAGCCGAGCCGCTTTCTTCTCGCCCCCAGCTCACCATTTGTAAAAGAATTTATCCACTCTCACTCACCAGGGAATATTTTAAAAGAAGTTTACCTGTACTCTGTAACCAATACTGATATTTGGGTTGCCACAGAAAAAAACAACTCTGTTTTGCTGCTCAATTTGGAAAGTCGAGAAAAAGTAGAAAAGCCTCATACAAAAGACGCCAAAGACTTTTTACGCCAGCTCGGTCAAGAAAATATTTATTGGGTCAATTCGCAAGAACAATTTTTAAAATCTCAGTCATTGATAACCGAGGGACTTACACACACGACTTCACTTTCCTCAACAGATCATATCTTAAATGGAATGAAAACAATTCTAAGACAAGGGGTGTCGGCCTTGCCGGTGGTCAATCACGAGCAAAAGTTAATCGGTGTTTTCAGTGAAGGAGCCTTGGATGCTCTCTAAATTTTTCCTACTCCTCTACACTTTTTTTTCTATTGCTTCTTTCTGCCATGCTCAAGATATTGTGCGTGTTGGCTCAAAACGTTTCACGGAAAATTATCTTCTTGCCGAAATTTTTTCTCAACTCTTGGAAAGTCAGGGCTATCAGGTAGAACGCCGTTTTGGACTTGCTGGCACCATGGTGGCCTTTAACGCTCTCAAGGCCCAAGAAATTGATGTCTACCCTGATTACACAGGCACTCTGACTGAAGCCCTCTTAAAAGGGGACAAGCCAGCGGAGTGGAAATTAAACCAGGAGCTTAAAAAAAATGGGATGTCCCTTTTACCCCCATTGGGTTTTGACAACAATTACACCCTTGTTATGACCCAAAAGATGTCACAGGAGTTGAGGATACGAAAAATATCGGATCTCAAGAAGTGGCCGCGACTCAATGGAGCTTTTAGCCATGAGTTCATTGCTCGCAAGGACGGATGGTATGCCTTAAAGAAAACCTATGGCCTAGAAAACAAAGTTCAAGGCCTAGAAGTTCCACTCACATACTCGGCCCTAACAGAAAAAAAGGTGGATTTTGCCGAAGCTTATTCCACAGAGCCCCTCATTGAAAAAATGAATCTTGTTAGCTTAGAAGACGATAAAAACTTTTTTCCCAAGTATTCGGCCGTACCAGTCGTGCATCGCAATGTTTCCATGGATGTGTGCAAAAAACTAAGTCTATTGGCTGGTGCTATAAGCACAGAGAAAATGCTCAGTCTCAACAATCAAATCAATCAAGGCAAAGCGATCGAAGCGGTTGCTCAAAATTTTTTACTATCCACTCAACTATTAGGACAGACAAGGTCGATAGCACCCCCTGGGTTCTGGTCTAAAATGGCGAGACGAACCCAGGATCACCTACTTTTAACTGGCCTGGCTGTTCTATTGGCCACGGGATTTGCCGTTCCGTTGGCCTCTATTTTTGCTGGCTCCAAAAGAGCCTCTAAAATATTATTGAGCGTAACTGGGGGGCTGCAAACCATTCCCTCAATTGCTCTACTCACATTTATGATTCCTTTTTTTGGGATTGGCTTTAAACCGGCACTGATCGGTCTTTTTATTTATTCTCTTTTGCCAATATTGCGCAACACCCACACCGCAATGACCGGTATTGATCCCGTGCTCATCACCTCGGCTCGTGGTATTGGACTCTATCCCATGGAGATTTTCTTCTCGGTAAAACTTCCCTTGGCATTCCCTACCATATTAGCTGGCATCCGCACAGCGACCATTCTTAATATTGGGACTGCGACCCTTGCGGCCTTTATAGGAGCGGGTGGTTTAGGGGAACCTATTGTCACTGGCCTCGCCCTGAATGACAGCAACCAAGTCTTGCAAGGAGCCATCCCCGCAGCCATCCTCGCTGTTGTGATCGATGGCCTGTTTGGTCTTTTGGATCGCTATTATTCGCCCCAGACTTCTCTTTGAATTTACCAGCTTAGGCCAAGAAGGAAGGAATTGGTTTTGGGTTTGGGTTTGGGTTTGGGTTTGGGTTTGGGTTTGGACACAATAGACGCCGACTCTAGCAAAGCAAATGAATATTAAAATGAAGAGTTGGGCTCTTTGAGAAAAGCGATTTCCTCTACGCTTGAGGTGCGACCTAAAATAGCATTGCGATGGGGATAGCGACCAAAACGGTCGATGATCACCTTGTGCTTGTGTTCAAATTCTAAATTAAACTCAAGCCCGGGCTGTGTGTACAGTTTTATAGCTTCTTCGTGAATCAAACGAGATTCACTGTGCATATAGGGCATATATAAAAAAGCCTTTTCACTTGAGCTCATAGATTTATCTGCCCCAATGGCAACAGCCTCTTGAGATAGGACAAGGGCCAAAGAGTCCTGGGCAAAGCTTTGGGGAGTGTCGCGAAACATATTGCGCGAAAATTGATCCAAAACAAGAATTTCCGCTAATCTGCCTTGAGGCTCCTGGCGCCATGAAAACAACTCTCCCAATACGGCCGCATCCCAATATGTTTTAAACCGCTTCAGAATTAGCTGGTCGAGCTCGGTATCTTTTACCCACCATTGTTTAGACTCCAATTCATGAAACCAAAAATCTAAAACCTCTTGAAAATTCATCTAATCTCCACGACTGAATTTAAAAAATGAGGGGAGGAGCTATTACACTCCTCCCCAGCAAGGATTCACGATAAGCCGGGTTCTGTCGAGGGCTACCATTCATCTGAGAAGTGAGTTACCCCACCCCTTAAGCGATCAACCCGAAAGCTTCGTGCGGCCACACTCAAGCGCTTTCCTATTTGATCTTGCTTCACGCAGAGGTTAGCTGTTTTCACTCCAGCAGCTCCCCTCAAGTCTCCCGTTCCCGACCTGAGGCTCAATGCCCTGGACATTCTCTCTGTTCCACTAGTCCTCACCTTACGGTGGGGGGGCGTTACCCCCTGCGCGGCCTATGAAGCCCGGACTTTCCTCATCCAAAAAAGCTTAGAGCTTGAGTGGATGCGATAGCCTATAAATCCTTACTGAGAGTTCTATAACAAACTTTGAATGGGGCCAGAAGGGCTTTTCCAATTTTTACTGTATCCACTTGAAACTATAAACCAGTCATTATGAGAAAGAGTGCCAAATTTCCGCCAGGTCCTAAAGTCCAGAGTCATTTGACCGATAGGAAAATGTGATCGATATGAGGAACGTATTATGCCCATTAAAAGACCTAAGTACGCCATAAAACTCACTTTAATGAGTATTTGCTGTCTTGTGAGTATGGCTATTTTTCTTTAAATCCGTGATTTTACCAAGGCCACTCGAAGGCTATAGTTGGTCTAGTGCCTGATTGGCCAGTGCGTCGGCCTCCACATTGAATTCTCTACGAACATGATGAAAACCTACTTTTTGAAAATTTGCCGTTAAGGCTTTAACTTGTAAATAAAGGGGCTTTATTTGAGGAGCCTTCACTTTGTACTCGCCGAGCATTTGTTTTACCAAAAGCTGGCTATCACAATAAACATCCACAAACTGAGTTCCCTTGTCTCCTGCTAACTCCAAGGCACGGATCACAGCCATATATTCTGCATAGTTATTTGTCTGAGTACCAAGGCGTTCCTTGTGCTCAAGAAGGCATTGATCATCAGGACCGTAAAACACAATTCCAATGGCCGCAGGACCAGGGTTTCCACGGCTCGCTCCATCTGTGTAGACTTTAATTTTTTCGTACATTCAGTAAATCTAATGGGGCCTGTTCATATCTACAACCCCAAAAATTCTTTAAACGGGGGCACGAAACATACAGCCTAGGTTCTTTTCAAAATTCTATAAAATTGAGCTGAATAACGTCCAAATTTTCGGCACATTAACGGAACAGAGTGATAACCACATATGACAGAATCAGTCTTTTATTGCCTTTTCTGAAATTAAAATAACTATGATCTTTGTCTCTTTTCTTTCTGAGTAAAAGCCCTAACAGAACTCTAACATAGCCATCCTTTAGGCTCTATTTTTCCTTTTCACTTGTCGACAAACACTTCTCTCAGTTGATACTTTTGACTCTGACTCATGGTGGAGTCTTTGGGGAGCTAAGTATGGTTTTGGGGTTTCGTTCTTTTCTTTGTGCCTTCGTTACACTTTTCACGCTTCAGGGTCTGGCCAAGACTCAGGTTTACTTCAATCATGACGATCGCGTCAGCTATCTAGATCCCTACCGACAAATCGAAAGACCCGGACACAATTTTGAGCAGATCGTAATCGATTTTATTGAAACGGCTCAAGAAACTGTCGAAGTCGCGGTCCAGGAGTTCCGCATTTCAAGAATCGCAGATGCTTTGGTAAAAAAACATAAGAGTGGGGTGAAAGTTCGTGTTGTTATTGATGACTCTTACAACTCACGATTGCCGCAGGGTGATTTTGAGCTTCGCCCATTTATTGATATCGAAAGGGCTATTGATATATTAGTCACCAATGGCATAGATATCACTGACGACACCGCCGGAAACAATGGTGGCCACCATCTCATGCACCATAAATTTTTGGTGGTCGACAAAGAACGAGTTCTTGTCACATCTTCTAACTTCACCCTTCGCGACTTTCATGGTCCACCCAATAGCCCCGAGAGCCTAGGTAACGCTAATGCGATGTTAGTGATGAACGAACCTGAAATTGCAAAAGTTTTTTTACGGGAATTTAATTATATGTTTGGTGCGATTCAAATGACTCCTCCTGGAAAACGAACTCCTCTTTTTGGTCAAAATAAACCTCACCGAAGTGCGTATGAAGTTAATTCAGATGGAGGTATTGTCCGCGTCCAGTTTGCACCAACAAGTCGACTGCTCCCGCAAGAGGAAACCACCATCGGTTTGATCGAAAGGGAAATCGCCGATGCCAGTGAATCTTTGGACTTAGCTCTCTTTGTTTTTTCAGACCAAACTATTGCCG
>JBGSNK010000080.1:0-11798 GCA_041739665.1 Bdellovibrionales bacterium | reverse complement strand
TTAAAAACAAGGAGTGCCTCATCCCATTTCTCTTGCCCTAGAAGGCTATGAAAATAAAGCTGACTGATTCGACTCTGCAAACGGGTTTGTCGAGTCAACGAGCCGAGCCACTTCTCTACCAAAACAAAATCCCTATTCTTAAGTGCGTAGGATGCCGCAAAGACTTTAATAAAATTCTCGGCACCAAGTGCCCCCATCAGTTGCAATGGGGCTGGTGAACTGTTCTCTGGCTTTTGTAATTCCTGACTGATTAACCATTGGCTAAAAATACAAAGATGATGCTCAGGGCTTTCTTTACAGATACTCTCTAGATAAGAGTTCGATTTTTCGCTCCTCTCATATTCAGACAATGCCATAGCAAATTTAGAAAGCTCTATATCTTGATTCTTCCAAAGGGAGTCTTGGGCAAAGTCTTGCAAACACTCTTGTGTCACTCGATCCGACAAGAAGAGTTCAATAGCTAACTCCATTTTGGTTTGCCCATCTTTCAAAGCAAATTCACAGGGTAATTTGTGAGAGGATTCTGTCTCAAAAAGACTTAAGTCATTTTTAAGAGAAGGGCTCGACACTATTTTTACCAACGAGATCAAAATAAACATAGGCAATACAAAAGCAAATACAGTTAAACCAAGGGCCCATGATTTCTCTTTGTTATTAGGGAATCCAGCGCTTTCTTTAAGACCAATGACAACGGTATCTGAAATTCTATCGTGCAAAGCTCGACGCAACGGGTGTGAAAAGAGGGTTAAAAATGGAACAGCAAAGAGAAACAAACCCAGTAGCATAAAAAAACTACGAGCTACCGCCGTTAAAAAATTGAGATGACCGGTTAACGAAACCACCTTAATGTGGAAAAATATTTTCCCAAAAGTCTGTCCACACCAATAAGTTAAAACTGAGTGATAAATCATGAAGACAATAAAAAAAGTGACTGTATTGAAAAACTGATACTGTGCCAAATCGGCTGTATTTTCGAGAAGAGCAGAATCGACCATGCCCCTGCGAAATGGCGACTGCAGCAAGCGGACAACTGGGACAAGAATAATCAAATCTAAGACGAAAGCGGCCAACCTGTTTTTAGGTGTTGCCATTCCGATTGGAAAATCGCGTTGAGCCGCCTGAGGAGTTTGACTGAAATCCTTATTCATAGGGTCTTATCGGCAGACCCTGATAATTTTTAAATAATTGAGAGAGCTATTGAACTGTCATGGACAAAAGATTTTGTTGTTTATCCATGAGTACTAAAACAGTGCTTAAGTCCTGGCCTTGCTTGCCCAAGATTTTATACTTTTCAAGCAGAAGATCGTTGTTGTCGACCGTCTGAATCTGAATAGCCTTAGAGGCTTCTTTAGAAAATAAAGCGAGGTTTTGAGCAAAGAAGCTGTGACGATCGAGAAGTAGCTTTGGCTTTAAACTGTCATTTTCAGAAAACCGAATCTCAGATATTTTCCCATTGGTCTCGCGCACTTGATACTGCCCTTCGAAAAAACCAAAAGCGAGGTTCTCAAAAGGTGAGGCGAGCTTGCCAACAGTTGCTATATCCCGTGTTTTTGCTTGCTTAAGGACTTCAAAAGCCTTTTTCTCCCAGGAAACCTTGAATATAGGATTAATACTGGCAATCGATCTTTCCTGGATTTGTTGAGAAGCTTGAGCGCTGGGCATATCGGGCCCTTGGGAAAACAAAGCCCTGTTCACACCGACAGCAAGAGTTAAAACTATAAGAAGACTGCCCGAGAGCATCCATTTGGCTTCATTTCGAGTCATACTTATTATAGGTGTACTTTTTTTAGGAAATAAAATCAAATTGTCTTTGGACATCAATCCCCCCGGATAAGCCTTTCTAATGCAATCCTATTGCCAGCTCATTGTTTTCTTGCTTTGATCTGAGAGTCTATAAACTGAACAAGTGACAATAATAGTTTGACGTTTTATTTTGAGACGTCTGACTTTTTACAGACCAAAGGTAAGGTTCAACTTGAAACTCTATTTATTTCGTCACGCCCCAGCCCTTGAGCGCCATGTCTTCGCCCAGACAGATCAACCCGATGAGTTTCGCCCCCTCACGGAAAAGGGGGTTCATAGGATGCGTGAAGTGCTGTCCTTTTTCCAGAAAAGAGAAAGTCAAATTGACCTGATTTTACAAAGTCCTCTCATTCGTTGCCAAGAAACTGGTGACATAATGAAAGAGTTTTACCCGCAAGCTCAACTTGTGACGACGGAGCACCTGAGCCCCTATCACTCCGCACATAAGCTTTATGAAAAAATAGTTACAAATTTTCACCTAGATTCTGTTGCTTTGATTGGACATGAACCCGATTTAGGTCAATTTCTAAGCTGGCTTTTGATAGGCCAGGCCACAGATCACTTCCCCATAAAAAAAGCCGGAGTGGCGAAGCTGGATATTTACAAAGATGGCCGAAGGTACCTCAAATGGGTCCTTCGGCCTAAAATGATCTTAGATATTAAATAAGGTTGTGAAGAATTAGGCTGCTTTTTTACGACGAGCAGAAGTTGGATCAATATTATAAAGTTTAACTTTGCGATAAAGAGTGGCTCGACCAATTCCTAAAGCTTTTGCAGCTTCAGTCAAATTACCACGGTAAGCGTGAATAGCTTGTTCAATAGCCTGAGCTTCTAAATCATTCATTTTAGAAACCTTACTGTTCTGAGAAGGGAAAGGAACTACGTTACTTCCTTCAGCAAATAAGCCGTTTTGGCTCAACGGATTTGTACCCGAAGCTAAGCTTGGATAAAAACCACTGTTTGAATGTGGATTGCGAACATCACATTCCATTCCACACCCGGCGGCAAAGTCCTTTGCTTTTTGAACTAGCACTGGATCTTCACTCACTACTATAAATTTTGATTGTGTCATAATCTCATCCTCCCAAACCCGTTTACAGTTTCTTATGACCAATAAGCCTCATAAATTGACTTACAATGAACCTATCGGCGCATCATCTTGAGAAGATGAGGCATTTTTTGCCTAGATTTAGGTCTAATTTATAAAGCAATAGAATTACTGAATTAATTTAGGAAAAAAAATTCACCCAAGACCAAGGTGGGGGCAAATTTTGCCACACATCTCAACTTGAGACACTTTTGAGACAACTTTCGTATCTCTTTGACTCAAGCTCTAAAAGTCGCAATATGTGTTTTGAAAAGGAGGTCTTATGAAGACAACTATTCTTGCTGGAGGCTGCTTCTGGGGCGTAGAAGAGCTCTTTTTACAACAAGCCGGTGTAACTCAAACACGGGTTGGCTATTGCGGTGGTCATCTTCCCAATCCCACATATAACGATGTGAAAACCGGCAGCACAGGCCACGCCGAGTCTATAGAAGTGCACTTTGATCCGAACAAGACTTCTTACGTTGATATCTTTCGCTTTTTCTTTAGTATTCACGACCCGACAACACCCAACCAACAAGGCAACGACCGTGGAAGCCAATACCGCTCGGTTATTTTTTATCAAAGCGAGGAAGAGAAAAAAGCAGCCGAACAAGTCCTATCTGAGGTTCAGTCCCATGGCTTCTGGAAAAAGCCTATCATCACTGAACTTATTCCTCTTGAAAAATTTTACGATGCCGAAGAATTTCATCAAAGGTATTTGCAAAAAAACCCAGGTGGTTACACCTGCCATTTTCAACGCTACTCGACTGAAAAGTAAATCCATTCTATGTAGGCTGTGATTTTCCGTCCCAGCTTTTCCTTCTGGTGCTGTTGCATATGACGCCATTCTCAGAACCGAGAGTTCATCGAAATAGGCACGCCCATCCATGGGCTCTACCAGTATTTGCCCTTTGGGCAAACCACTTCACGTTTACTGGAGGCCTATTTCGATGAACTCTCGGTTCTGAGAACTCGTTCAGTGGAAAAAACCAGAAGGAATGGAAAAATTACTCAACTCTTTTTGGGCTCGGGAATATTGAGTTGGCCTTCTGAGGCTGCCACGACCGTGGCAACGACAGCGTCACCTGTGACATTAGTAACAGTGCGAATCATATCCAAAATTCTGTCCACGCCAAGAATAAGGGCAATTCCAGAGCTTGGCACTCCGACAGATTCAAGAATCACCACTAACATAATGATACCGGCGCCAGGCACTGAGGCCGTGCCAATAGAGGCGAGCACTGCCGTGGCAATAATTGTAAGTTGGCCTGAAAAGCTAAGCTCAATACCCATAGCCTGGGAGATAAAAATGGCTGCAACCGCTTGATACAATCCCGTTCCATCCATATTGATAGTCGCACCGAGTGGCAATACAAAAGACGCCACTTCCTCTGAAATCCCTAGCTCCTCTTCACACTTTTCCATGGTTAAAGGCAAGGTCGCACCACTTGAACTTGTGGAGAAAGCCAAGAGCTGGACAGGCGCCATTCCTTTAAAAAAAGTAAACAGCTTCATTGGACTAAAAAGGACCAAAATTAAAGGTAAGACAATCAATGAATGAATACCTAGTCCGAGCAACACTGCAAAACAATAGAGCCCAAGAGCCCCAAGCAACTCTAAAACTTGCCCCATACCCTGGCCAGCAAACGCCGTTACCGTTTTTGCCAGCAAGGCAAAAACTCCCAAGGGTGCCATAAGCATAATAAGATCGACCATATTAATAATGACATCATTGGCACTTTGAAAAAAATCGATCATGGGTTTGGCTTTGCTCGCCTCGACCTGAATCAAGCCCACTCCAAACAGAATGGCAAAAAAGACAATTTGCAACATAAGACGATTGTCAGCACTGGCTGCAAAAATATTTTCCGGAACCATATCCACTAAAGGTTGCAAGGGCGTGCGTTCTTTAACCTCTTTAGCAAGTGCAGAGCTTTCCTCAAGATCCCCTTGATAAGCGATTTGAAGCTGATCGCGCATTTCTTCTGGCACAGATAGACCGGGATTCACAATATTAGCAACCAGAACACCAATTGTCAGAGCAATCAGCGTCGTCAGCAAATAAATACCAATTGTCTTTCCACCAATTCGCGACAATTTGCGAAGGTCAGACAAAGAAGCCACACCAGTGATCAGGGAAGCTACGACCAAAGGGACAGCAATCAATTTGAGCAAGCGAACAAAAATTGTACCCCAGGGATTGATCCAGTTTTCAGTAAACTGAACCCAGCCCATCTGAACGGCAACAACACCGTAAATAAGCCCCAAAATAAGGCCTAAAATGATCTGGGTGTGTAATGGGATTTTATTGTACATTACAAATGGTCCTAGCCGAGAGTGTGTTTTTTAGCAAGTTTAAGATGGCAAACCAAGGCGAGCTTGGTGATAATCGTATGCTGTTCTCCATAGAATAGTTTTAATATCTAAAATCTCGTCTATGGACCCCACACCTTGCCCTGCGCTAAAAGTGTTTTTGTAAGAAAGCTTTTGTTCGGGGGAACCAAATAAGGCTCGACTGGCTCGCAAAAGTGAAATGCCACGCTTGATCTTTGCGTTCTGGCTCAACACATTGTCCACAAAGTTTGGCTTGAGAACTTCCAGCAGGTTTTTTGTTTTAATAAAATTTCCGGGGAAACCATCAACTCGGTCGGTGTTGACAATATCTTCACTGCCCGCATCTAGAATAGCTTTCTTGTACTCCTCAGAGACCGTCGCCTCTTTTGAAGCAATCAAACGCGTCCCCATATAAATACCATCTGCACCCAAAGCAAGAGCGGCTAAGAGACTGCGTCCATCGCTCATGCAACCAGCTGCGACCATCGGCAAATCGACGTGTTTTTTTATAAACGGAAGAAGGGCAAAAAGTGAAATATCTCCGCCGTGACCACCAGCTCCACTTCCGACAACAATCAAACCGTCGGCACCAAGAGACGCGACTTTTTCTGCGTGCCTTAAGCCAACAACATCGCAAAACACACGGGTTTTCGTACCTCTTGTTTTCTCAATCACAGTCTTAGGACTACCCAAAGATGTGATAATTAATGGCACCTCGTTTTCAATTGCAATTTCCAATTGTCTTTCTTGATCTATGTTTTTCTTTTGAACAATAATGTTAATACCAAATGGACGATCGCCAAGACTCGACTTAATATCTTTGAGCTGAGTTTCATAGTTATCGATAGGACGAAAATTCAGAGCCGGGAAAGTTCCCAAACCACCCGATTGACTTGCAGCTAGGACCATTTCTTTATTGCTTACCAAAAACATCGGAGCACCAATGATAGGATAATCCAAATTAAACATCTTGGTAATCGAGGTTCGGATGGGCGCAGGTTTTTCCATGGTCTTGATCCTTAAGATTGATTTACTTTAGAAGGCATTTAGGTTATTCCTTAGGCAATGAGGAAGCAACTAGATTCTTTTATCGCTCCAATCACAAAAGCCAATATCCTTCTTAAGGCTTTTGGTTTTAGTAAAGTTCCCCTACTTTTTTTAAGTGGCACCAAGGTTGTGCAAATCGATTCACAAAGTTGTCGAGTTGAGATTCCCTTTCGTCGCATTGTAAAAAATCATCTTGGCAGCCTTTACTTTGGGGCTTTAGCGATTGGTGCGGATGCCTGTGTTGGCCTTTTAGCAACTCATAAAATTATGGAACAGAAACAAAATATCAGTTTAGTTTTCAAATCGTTTCAAGCTGAATTTATAAAACGAGCAGAAGGCCCGACACAGTTTGTTTGCAACCAAGGCATTGAAATGGACCAAATGATTCAAGAAACAATACAAACTGGACAACGTGTTCACAAAAAATTCCAAGCACAAGCCATTTGTCAAAATGAAGTGGTTGCCCAATTTGTATTAGAGCTGTCGCTTAAGAAAAAAAACTAGACCTTTAAAAGAATCATTTTGAGACTGGCGCTATTCACAAAATGTGATTCCAGGTAGCAATCTGATCAAAAATGACTTTTTCTAAATAAATAGATGAAATTACAGACTTTTTGCTAGCTCTTCTAGTTAATATATTGACGTAAAAGCCGATAAACATACGAGTTCAAAGCGCTTTATGAAAATATACAAATTTGTTTTCTTCATTTTTATTTTTTCTGCCTGTGGGATCGATCGTGAAAGCTCTCCACCGCCATTGGCTTCTATTGGAAGTTCAGGAGAACTGGATTCTAGTTTTTTTAACAACGGCACACTGACATTTAACTCCTTAGCTGGTGGAAGTGGGACCGATCAAGTTTTGGCAATGTCTCGAGACAGCTTGGGTCGCATCGTCGCCGTGGGGAGCTCCGTTAATATTTCCAACGATCAAGATCTCGTCGTCTGGCGCTTTACAGCCGGTGGACAGATCGACACTAGCTTTGCTGGCAATGGATACTTTATCCATTCGGACGCTGCTGGCGGCGGCCAATCTTCACGTGGAATTGCCGTTGTCACCGACGCCAACAATGATATTTATGTTACCGGAACCTCTTGGGGACTGACCAGTGACTTTGATATGGTCGTTTGGAAAATTAAAAACGATGGAACCCTGGATACAAGTTTTAACAGCACCGGTGTTTTTGTTCATCACGACGCCGCTGGTGGCAATCTTCACGATGAAGGGCGCGCCATCGCCATCGACTCTAATGGTAAAATTGTAGTCTCTGGTTACTCCTTTTTTAATCCCACACAAAGGGCCATGACAGTTTGGAGACTGAACACAGACGGTACTTTAGATACTGGTTTTAACAACCCCGATGGCTTTATGTCACAATCTAACACTGCTGGTGGCTTTAACGATATTGGCAACGGAATTGCCATAGCCTCAGATGATGCCATTTATGTGGCGGGACGAGCAGACTCGGCCAGCAACTCTGTCATGGCACTTTGGAAAGTGTCTTCCACTGGAAGTTTAGATGCCAGCTTTAACGGGACAGGTTTTTTCACCCATAATGGGGCTGCCGGAGGAAATGGGTTTGATGCCGCCAATGATCTCATAATAGATTCCGCTGGCAACATTTTGTTAACAGGTTTTTCTAGAAATATTTTTGGCAAAAACGACATGGTCATTTGGCGTGTTCTACCTGATGGCTCTCTTGATAGTAACTTTAGCGCAAATGGCTTTGTCACCTTTGATATTTCCAACTTGTATGGTGTATCTTCCAATAATTTTGGCGAGGCACTCCTTATCGACCAAGAGGATCGTATTGTGGTGACTGGTTCGGCCAAGGACGATCTTTGTGTATGGAGATTCTTAGATAGCGGCGAAATTGATTCAAGCTTTGCTAGCAATGGATTTTTTGTTCATGACTCTGCAGCGGGTGGATTTTCTGTGGACTCCGGAAACTCGGTCGTAGAGGACGAACAATCTCGTCTTATTATAGGTGGAATTTCACGCAATACCTCTAACGAATTCGAAGCAACTTTTTGGCGCCTTCGCTAGCCCACACCTAGCCTTAAGTTGATAACTGACAAATTTGTCTCTCAGTCCTAACTTAGACCTAAATGTTGTTAGTAAAGCTACACTTGACGTTCAGATTTAAGACCGATCTACTGAAGTTCTCGTGTCATATTTCCGTATTACCCAAATCCTTTTCTGCCTGTTCTTCATACTCCACTGTACTTCTGTGCCAAAAATTGTGGAAGTTCAGAGAGCCCCTCTCCCGCCCAGCGAGGCCGAGTATCATCAGGAGAACCCAAGGGATGGCAAGTACAACCAGATCGATGTGGGCGCCTTGGTCTATGAGCTGAGCATGGATCGTCCTCTGACTCAGCTTGGATTTACCGAAAAAGCATTCAATACATGTGAAATCAAATCGAATCAATCGCCTACACCCTACTGTCAGCGCCTTTATCTGGTTCGACTTAATTATCAAATACTTTGCCGCAAATCTACTGGGACCGTTACAACCGTGAAGCTTCGCCCCTTTTCTAGTAATAGACTGCGATGGCGCCATCGAGGCTTTCGAGGCCATAGCGAAACCAATCTAAGCGGTTTCGGCAGCTTGGGTTTTGTAAGCCCAAAGTCAGCTCAACAAGGTCGTCTTTATTTTTATTTAGATTCTAAAATTGCTTTGAAGCGACTCAGTGACAACTGGAGACTTGTCTTACCTGACAGTTGGTGTGCAAATCCGTAAATTTCTAGGAGAACTCGTTGCTATCTGGAAAGTTTGCCACCAAAATGGGAAAAATGAAACAGCATTACTTTAGGTCTCAAAAGACCATAGAAATATTTTTTTGGACCTTATCTTTTTTAATCTTTCTTTTTATAAGTATAAATAATTTTATTTCACACTCTGAGTATTGGGCTATAGCATCTGCCCGTCTCATGGGAACCCTTTCTTGGGAATCTGTAGTTCTCTACTACAAGCCTTTATTCTATCTCTTACTTAAAATTCCCTATATAATTAACCTTAATAACACAGAACATATTTTAATCTCACGCTCTCTTTTCGGAATCCTTGCTTTTCTTAGCTTTTATATTTTCTTAAAAAATACGAATCGCACTTCTGGCCATCCATACATGTACTTAATGATGGGTTTATTTTTAATCAGCTTTCAAATCTTTTTTTATAATTTTTATCGCGTCCGTGCCGACTTATTGTCTACTTTTTTTGTATTACTTGCTTACAGTCGGATCAATTCTCTGTATCTCGATAAAATAGAGTTACCTGCTTTTGATTTCAAACTTATTACTTTCTACTTTGCAGCTTTTCTTTCCACTCCTAAATCCATCTATCTACTCTTGGCACTTTTTGTTTATCAAAGCTTTCTTTTCTATAAAGATTTTAAAGTTCAAAGAATCTCACTTTACTTTGTAACCTATTTTTTAGCCCCGGTTGGCTTAACCTTGGCGCTATTTTCTAGCTTCCAATTGATGAAAGATTTTAATATACACCCCTATGCAACGGCTCTGTTGTATCAAATTCAATCTTTCAAAAAAATGAACGACCCAAACCCATGGGCGCATGTGATAACTAGCTTGAAAATTAATTTTTTTCATTATGGACTCATTGTAATAGGTTTAACTCTCTTCTTCACAAGAAAGTTCCTTCACAAGACGATTAATAAATTAGATGCTGGGCAGGTTGTTCTATTTTTTTGCACTTTACTTATCTTAATTGTACACAGTGATAAATGGACTTATTTTATTGCTCAATTGATTCCCTTTTTAAGTCTTCCTGTGATCTTTGTTTTTCAATCAATCGCCAAGCGACACGCATTTCAATTTTTAGTTCTTGCCCTATTGCTGGTGACACCACTGATTATAACCAATCATCATAGCTGGTTCCGCAGCAACAAATCCCAGATTTTGGCCATCTCCCAACTCGAAAGTTTAGTTCAAAAAGTCCCAGATGCTACATATTTTGACAGCACAGGGCTCTTGCCCCGTGCCCATGGCCGGATGTGGTTTCTCGGCCCCCACGACCCCTCCTCAACGCGTGCAACAATAATAAATTTAAGAAGGGAGCCACCAGACTTTATTTTTTACACGTCTAAACTTGATCTTGCTTTTGCTGAGATCACAGTTTTTTTATATGAAAATTATCAAGAAGTAGAACAAGACGTTTGGCTAATTAATAGTAAAACACATGTCCTAGAATCTACTAAAATCAGCCTTCCGAGGGGACTACGCACCTTATTTATCTATGATTACCTCCCCTACCTTAAACCGAGTCCCGTTTCTTTTTGATACAATCTTGAGCCATTGTATTTCAATTTGGGATTTATCTTTTTGTGCATGATCTTTTCAGTTAGAATGATCTAAAGTGGGGCGTCCTTTTGAATAGAAAGAATTTAACTTATTTCATAAAATCGAACCAAGGCATGAGCTTAATTGAAGTTATGATACTCATGACTGTTCTCAGTCTCATTGCCCTCGGCTCAACCTCAGTGATTAAAACAACAATTGAAATTCAAATGAAAAGCGAGCTAAAGAAAGTGCTTGAGCAAGTACGTGACAACATTATTCAAAACCTGATGGACGACGGCGCCTGGGGCAGAACTATTACTGCTTATCCTTTTAATCACGCCAACGGGCTTGGCTGCTTACGCGACAACTCCACAACCCCATGCAATCACGATCCCGCCCCCAGATTGAATCAAAACTTTAATATTCGCAGTGATGGCGATGGGACTGGTGTTAGTTCTTTACTATATGAAGGAGAGCAAGCAGGCACAGGCATTGCCCCAGATGGTACATTTTGTACGACCTTTAGCTCGACGACTGGAAATGATCTTTGTCCCTTCCGCTACAACCTCGATCTGCAATTTACATGTCCAACTGGCCAACTAACATGTTCCAAGCCAAAAGTTCAGATTTTTGGCCGATTTATCAGTAATCCCGTGAATCGCAGTGGTTTCCTGGCACGACTTGATGTCGGGGACCTTGATTTTACGGTAGAAAAGTTTGCTCGATCGCGCTTTGAACCTTTCATTATTCGTCATTTCTCAACTGGCAGCAATGCCGGTGGGGGCGCTTGTGTTGCGGGAGGCAAAAGTGTTCGCAGTCTGACGGAGATTTTTTCAGATTCAGGTGGTAATGTTTCAAATTTTAACGCTGCTACTTCTCGCTTCCGACTCAGGAGAGGAGAATACACTTGCACGATTACGGCCCAGGTTCACAACCTACCACAAGGATTTTCTATCAGTATAGAACAAGCTGTGGGCCCAAACCCTATTCAAATTCCTGTGGCCGGCGCCTACACTGGAGAAAACGAATCTGTACAAATTTCGGGAACCATTCGATTTAATGTATCCCAAGACGAATCGCCCTGGCTTCATTTAGTCCAATACTGCACACAAAGTAATTCGACATTCGACATGGGAATACCCACACCGGGAGTGCCCTCCTCTAATTATGATGGTGTTAGCTTTACTTCACTTAATTGTGTTCGAACATCTTAAACTGGGAGTGTGAGTTCAT
>JBGSNK010000075.1:0-38988 GCA_041739665.1 Bdellovibrionales bacterium | reverse complement strand
TATCTTTTCAAGTTCTCTATGGTTATACTGTCTATAAACACCATCGAAGAAAAAAGGGCTCAGACCTTAAATCTGACTCTTCCCATTGTGGAAGTAGTTCCCAGTGAGGGTTACTTTATAACTCTTTCTAATTGGGTCTGGGTTGTCAAGAACCTGGCCCATGGCAAAAATTTTGTGGTCAATTTAGATTTAGCTTCCGAGATGGAACGTTTGCGCCGCCAGCGCTTGAACCCCAAAAAAGATTTACTATCGCGTGCTTTAGCTTATCGTGGTCAGGAATCCTATTTGGTTGTGGACGGAACTCTAGGTATGGGTCAGGACAGTTTGCATATTTTAGCTCTAGGCTGTCAGGTACTGGCCTATGAAGTCAACCCCATCATTCACTTTTTAGTTCAACAAGCCTTAGATAAACAGCCCCAGCTTTCACTTAAGTGGCAATTGCGCTGTGGGGATTTGACCCAAAACTTGGATCAATTGCCCAGCCAAGTGGATTGCTTGTATTTAGATCCCATGTTTGAAAACATTAAAAAGAAATCATCTCCGAAAAAGAAGATGTCGTTGCTTAGAGAGCTGGCAGAGGAGCATGATCCAAGCGAAATTGTTGCAAAAGCCTTACAAAGTTCTGTCAAAAGAGTGGTTGTCAAAAGGCCCAGGGATGGAGATCATTTAGTTCAAAAGCCCACAAGTATTTTACCGGGCACTTTGATTCGCTATGATGTTTATGTAAAGTGAGGTCTGTTGTTTTTGGGTTGGGGATTTGAGCCCACTATTTCTATTTTAGTCGGTCTGCTATTTGTTTGTGTCTTGAGCGACTTTATTATGAGCAGCCTCTCGGCCCGCTTGGCCTTGGCCACATCGCAGTTGCAAGAAAAATGCTTACTAAATAAAAAGAGCCGTGGCCCACACTTTTTATTGTCCATTTTTTTGTTTCAATGCATCAGTTGGGATAAAAAAAGTTTCTTTCGCCAATTGCCCACTCTGGGACAAGTTTTGTCTCTCGATTCAAAACAGTTTTCTTCTTGTTTGGTGGCGAGTCTACTTGGCTTTGCTCTCTCTTTTTTACTTTTGTGGCCGATGTCACCGTTTTTATTATTAGCCTTTGCGCTTTTGGGTATAATTCTTCTTTTCAAAACGAACAGGGTTTCTCAGGACATGGGCGTTTGTGCTCTTCTATTTGCTCTGTTTTCACTTTTCATGTTGTTTCTAGACCGCAGCTTAAAAGAGGTGGGTTTGGAAGTCATGCTAATAGAGTTTTCAGAATGGATCGCTGTTCTCGTTCTAATTCTATCCATTCTTCTCTTTAAGACGATAGTGCCATTTGTTATGACTTTGTCCTCGCTGCAAATGTTATTTGGTATAAGTCACCACTGGTGGCCTGTTTTTTTATATGCACACTTAATACTGGTGGCATCCCTAGGCTTATGGAGCCAGCGTAAAAATAAATATCAATATTTACGACTTCACATAGGTGTGCTAGCGGTCGGACTGCTGGTTACCTTGATGCTTGCTGTGTTGCTCAATCAACGTATCATTTACTTCAGTCAATTTCAATTGACAGGGAGCTGGCTATCAACTCTTCGCTACACGCTTTTTTTGTGTGCAAGTTACTACTTCGGTTTTCTTATATTACTTCTCTTTTTGTACCCTAAAAAAAAGATGGCTAAGGTCGACAGGCGGCCTCCCCCGATTGGTTATGAAGAGGGGGATGTCTTTAGTTATATCGTCTCTTTGTCGCGATTGCGCCTAGAGATAAATCAGTATCAAAAGGACTTGGCGACAGCGATGGAATCCCTGCGCCACGATTTGGAAAAACGTAAGACACCGTTTGAATCGGGCTCACGGCGCACAGCCTTACTGCAAGAAAGTGACGAAGTTAAGGAGCTGTGTTTTGTATTGGGACGCAAGCATTCCTATCCCGAGCATGTGCAAGAGGTGATGAATACTTACCGTATCCTCAATCAGTACGAGTCTTTGTGGTGCGATATGCTTTTGATCATTCAACAGTATATGTTAGGCGAGCCTTCAAAGTTGGACGTAAACCTCGTAAACTGGATGAATATTCAGTTGGATATTTTTGTGCAGAAGCTTGGGTGCAATCAAGTTTCGACGGCCACTATTGATGAGGATCTCTTTGAAAAGTCATACCAATTGATTGAGAAACTCAAAATACCTACAACTGAGGCTGAGTCTAAAAGTATTTTTTATAGGGTTACAGACGGGTTGGCGCGAAAGCTTTAACCTGTTCAGAATTTTAGGGATGCAGGCGATGGCGACGCAATGCTAATTTGTAAATACGCTTGAGATGACTGTTGCTCAAACCCGGTTGTTTGTACTGAAAGTAACTGCGAATATCATCAATAGCAGTGCGATAATCGCCGGTTTCGTAGGCCAACAAGGCTCTTTCTCTGAGGTGCTTAAGATTAAACGGCTGATAGCGCATTAAATAACCGTGGGTGAGCGTTAAGACTTGGCAGTTGTTTTCGACTCGGGCCCGAGCCTTAATCATTTCTAAATACTCTACAACAAGCGCTGTCATGCCAAGGGCGCCATTAGAAAAATCAAAACCTCGATTGATCAGATCTACAATTTCAAAGGGCTCAAGAAAGCGACAAGAGTCTTCAAAGTCGACGACATGGGCGCGACTGTTGAGTTGAACTTTAAGTAGATACCTTTTATGGCAACTGATCACTTGGGCCTTAATTCCGCACTCTTCAAAAAGTGTACAAAGAAGAAGCATCAGTAAGGGGGCCGGTCCTGTTCTTGCGTTCAGAACGCTAGGTAAAAAGTAGTCTTGCAACTTCAGGACAGTGGGCTTGGCTAAGGAGTAGCCACGTTGTTTAAAAAAGTAATGGGTGAGGATACGAAACTTGATCTCGTCCTCGGAATAGCTTTCGGTCAGTGCAATGGCGGGACGGCTGAGGGTTTTGAGTGTGTCTTGCAAAATGCCATTTTGCCAGAGTGGATTGACGTCCTCTGAATAATGACAAAGTTCCAGGACCAAGCGCCACTGCTCTTTTAACAATAAGAATCGTTTTGAGGACCTTAGGTCCTCAATTTCCCCCATACCCATAGCCCTAATAAAAACAATTCAATGGAATTTTTCAATCCCAAAGTCTTTGTTGTCTGACAGTGATTGACAGTTTTCCAGCCGAGCTTGAAACTGTGAAGGTGTCGGATCCTAAAAAACTAGAACAAAAAATTGCAGAGCTCCAAGCTGAGATCCTCAAGAAAGACCAGGACCTTAAGATATATAAGAAAGAATTAGGCACTGCGAATAATGAACTTGAGAAACTGATCGTCCAAGTGAATGACCAGTTGCAACAATCCCAGCGCATACAAAAGTTTCTGGTGCCAACAGAGTTTCCCAATATTCAAGGTTTTGAGTTCAGCACAAAGTTTAGTTCGAGCTCGATGTCCGGTGGGGATTACTTTGATATTTTTGAACATTACGACAAAATGCGTTTTGGCCTATTTTTATCTTCAGCCTCTGGTTATGGGATGTCGTCTTTATTTCTCTCGGCCTTGATGAAGCTGACCTATGAAATTGAAGACAGCAAAAGCAAAGATCCGGCCTCGGTTCTGCAAGAAATCATTTTGGACCTTGAGCAGCAGTGTCAGCCAAAAGATCAGGCCGCCCTTTTTTATGGGGTCTTTGATCGGCGCAAATTTCAAATGACTTATTGTAACATTGGGCAACCCTTGGCGATTCATTACAGCGCGGCGGGCAATAGGCTCAACCTGCTCACGGGTAATCCCGATCCTTTTCGAGCGGATCAAAAAATGAATCCAGAAGGGTTTCAGAACCAAGTGGTCGATCTTGGGCCTCGCGATAAGCTCGTGATTTGCTCGTCTGGGTTTTTATCCTTGGCGGATCACGATGGCCACACTTGGGGGCTCGAAGAAATTCTCTCGATAGTGAAGCAAAATATACAAAAAGATGTACATGGATTGCGCAATGAACTTTTTTACCAGGCCCAGAAGTTTTCTCCTTTGCAGAGCAAAGATCTCACCGTTATTGTGACTGAGGTTAAAGAGAGAATTATGAAGCTTGCCCCCTAGAAACCCAGATTAAGGGCCCAGTACAGGGGATTGAATTAACGCTCGGTCACTAGATTGGGCCACTTAAATTCTTTAAAACGAATAGGTATCTCGCGAAAGGAACCTCACTATGGAAGTCTATGATGGAGCTGTTGATAAAGGACTCGAAGGAGTCATAGCTTGCACAACTGAAATCTCGTCAATTGTTGATGCGACCCTCTGTTACCGAGGCTACACAATTGAAGACTTGGCCGAGAACGCCACTTTTGAAGAAGTTGT
Organism: Bdellovibrionales bacterium; assembly: GCA_041739665.1. GTDB lineage: Bacteria > Bdellovibrionota > Bdellovibrionia > Bdellovibrionales > JAGQZY01 > JAGQZY01. The sequence continues at coordinate 34,671 of JBGSNK010000075.1, read as the reverse complement.
GTTTCTTTTGTGGAACGATCGTTTGCCAAAAGCGGCGGAATTGACCGAGCTCAAGAAAACTTTTGGTTCGAGCATGAGTCTTGGTAGCGAGTTGCTTTCTGTTCTGAAAACCTTTCCTGCTAAAAATGTTCACCCCATGGCTTGGTTGCGCTCAGCCGTTTCGACCATGGGACTTTGGGATGCTGATGCCGAAGACATGACCGATGAAGCCAATCATCGCAAAGCTATTCGTCTTTCCGCAAAAATGGCAACTCTTGTAGCCACGTTTCACCGTGTCCGCGAAGGTCTTCCTCTTGTGGAGCCCAAGGTTGATAAGGGTATGGCCTGGAATTTTCTCTATATGTTAAAGGGCGAAGAGCCCGACGCCGAGATGGTGAAAATTTTTGACACCTGTTTGATTCTTCACGCCGATCACGAGCTTAATTGTTCCGCTTTTTCGGCCCGAGTTACAGCTTCTTCGCTAAGTGATATGCACTCTGCAGTGGTCAGTGCTATTGGCACCTTAAAAGGTCCTTTGCACGGAGGGGCTAACGAGCAAGTGATGCGCACTCTCAAAGAAATTGGCAGCATGGATCAAGTTTTACCATGGTTGGAAGATGCTTTGGCTCAGAAGAAAAAGATTATGGGTTTCGGTCACCGTGTTTACAAAAACGGAGACCCCAGAGCCAAGATTTTACGCAATATGAGCAAGTCCATGACCGAGCGCTCTTCCGAGCCCCAGTGGTTTGCCATGTCCACTTTGTTGGACGAAGAGATGCAGTCGCGTAAGGGTTTATTGCCCAATGTTGATTTTTACTCGGCCAGTGTTTACTACGCAATGGGAATTCCTTTGGATATCTTCACCCCGATTTTTGCTGTGTCTCGTGTGACTGGTTGGATTGCTCATATTCTAGAGCAGTACTCGAAAAACAGAATTTACCGCCCTCGTGGAGAGTGGCAGGGACGAGAGGGGCTTAAATATAAGCCTCTTTCTGAGCGCTAAACCTTTCTCGTGAGGCTCGTTTCACGCTGCCTCATTGCTGTTTTTTTGTCGAAATCTTGAGTACATGCTGCCTCAGCTTGCAATAGCATTTCTTTTTCTCAACTTGAGCCATGATCTGTCTTGACCTAAGACAGCTTTATGCAGTTTTTCAACTCTCTTTCCGATAATTGACTAGGTTGGATAAGAAATTGAGGGACAAGATGCTTAAAGTGATGATTGCCAGTGGCAGTGAAACAGACAATGCATTAATTGAGAGAAAGCTTGCACCTATATCGAGAACTTTAGGTGAAGTGAAATTTCATGGAGTGCGTCCCGCTCATTTGCCTTCGGCTATCGACTCTTCATACAACTTATTGATTCACAATTCCCCTCATTTTAGCCCTAATATACGTAGTGAAGTTCAGCATCTAAGAGCTACAGGCTATTTGGGCCCAGTTATGATTTTGGGTAAAGTTCCAAGTCCTAATATAATTGATCGTTTTGCGGATATGCAAAGTGTGACCATTATTGAAAAGCCCTATGAAAACAAAGATCTTCAAGGTATTGCCATCAAGTATTTAAAGGATGCAGTCGTGCAGCAGCGACGCCACCGTCGTTTCGATACTTCCCAAACAGTACAACTGGAGTCCTACAATAAAGATTTCTCATCGAAAACTTTGATTTCAAACATCTCGCGTGGTGGGGTCCATGTGCAGGGAGAACTTCGTGATATTAGCCGTGGAGATCTCCTTCGTATTAGTTTCAACCTGGATCAACTCAACAAAAGTCGGGTGATTAGCGCCGAAGTTGTTTGGACAAATGGAGAGGTCGGAACCCAAGAGCGCTCTGCAGGTTTGCGTTTTATCTCCAAAGCTAAAGTCTACGAAGCCTTATTAAATGGCTTTTGAGTTGTGAAAGAGACCAGTCTGTAATAACAATAATGAATGAGTTTAGTTGAATTTGAAATCCAGGACCAAAAAATCCTCCATATATTTTTGAACCAGCCACAAGCTGGCAATGCTTTCAGCTTAGAAATGGCTGAGTCGATTCTTAAAAGGTTGGAGCAACGGGATTTTAAAGCCTTTCTCATCAGCCATCGTCTTGGTCCTTTTTGTACGGGTGGCAATCTTCGTTTTTATCAAAGCTTAGAAAAAAAAGATCAGGGTTTAAAAGCGAACGATCGTATCGCTCATATTTTGGATCAGATCACTCATTGGCCAGTCCTAAAGGCTTGCTTTATTGATGGCCTTTGTTTGGGTGGCGGTATTGAGTTGGCCACTTGCTTTGACTATATTGTGGCATCTCCAAGGGCTCTTTTTGGTTTATGGCAACGACGTCTTGGATTGACCTTTGGCTGGGGTGGGGAAGAGCGTCTTTTACGTCGCATTTCACCGCAAGCGTTGCGCACCTGGCGACTCAGTACCAAAACCTTGTCTGCATATGAAGCCCATGAATTGGGACTGATTGACCAAATCACGATTTCTTCAAAAGGACTTGAACGAACTCGTGAGTGGCTGCTGCAATGTCTTCTTTGGGGAGAGGCCACACTGCCAGAGCACTTAGACTATCACCATAATTCTAGGCCCCTATTTTCACAACTTTGGATGGGACCAACACACCAACAAGCCCTTAAGAGTTTCCAATGATCGAAGTTTCACTGTTATCCCTGTCGCCATTTTTATTGCTCTTAGCCTCGGTGATGTTTTCACTAACCTCTAGTCAGAAAAAAGCCAGCTCTGTTTTTTTAGTGCTCTCCTTGCTCTTGGCCTTTTTTAGTCAGCAGATGAAGTGGCCAGGAGCCATTTTATTTGTGATTTTGCCTCTCACCTTATTTTTGTGGATCAATCACTATTTTGCAGAAGCCTTAAGAAAACTAGGTTTTCTTGTTTTTCTAATTCTCTCTGTTTTATTACTGACCCATTATATGGAGGCTGTTCCTAGTCTAAAAATATTCGATCAGCTCTTGTTTGCTGAAGGTTCAGCCCCCTTTGATTTGTACTTGAACTACGACAAAGTTTATTTGGCTGTTGTGCTTTTCCTGATGCTACCGCGCTTGGAGCGACAGGTGAAGCTGCGCAATTCTGTTCCCATTATTGTAAAATACTATGTTTTAGCAGCAATCTTACTTTTGCCATTAGCTTTAATTTTGGGTATTGTGAAATGGGAAGCTCATAGCAATCCCTATATTTTAATATGGGCGATCAACAATTTCTTTTTTGTCGCCTTTGCGGAAGAAGTGATTTTCCGTCGCTACGTACAGACGGGCTTATTGCATTATTTCCGTAGCACTCAGTATGGCGACTTTCTCGCTATTTTTGGTGCCGCCCTTTTGTTTGGCTTGGCTCACTGGACCGGTGGATTTACCAACGTAATGTTGGCATCACTAGCGGGTGTTTTTTATGGCTTTTGTTTTTACCAAACATCCAACGTCAGAAGTGCTTTAGTCCTTCATTTCATGGTCAATTTGACCCACGCTTTGTTTTTTACTTATCCCTACGCAGGTTAAATTCTTTATTCAGGTTATGTTCTTTGCAGAGCCCTTTGGACAAGGCGTTGAATAAGATGAGGGTATGTCAGCCCCTCCTGTTTCCACAACATTGGAAATTGGCTGATGCTAGTAAAGCCCGGGTGGGTGTTGATTTCGTTAAAGAAGATGTTGTTGTTTTCATCTAGAAAAAAATCGGCACGAGCGTAGTCGCGACAACCTAAAGCTTGAAAACAAACCTTAGCCATGGCTTGAATTTTTTTAGCAATTTCGGGTGGCACTGACGCGGGTATGACAATGTCGGCCCCATTGTCATCCAGATACTTGGCTTCATAAGAGTAAAACTCGTGCTTTGGGATCACCTCGCCAAGGCCAGTGACCTGCAATTCGTCAGCCTCTAAAAGGGCACATTCAATTTCACGGGCTTTGATTCCCTTTTCGATCACCACTTTAGCATCGTGTTTGCGAGCTTCTAGAATAGCTTTATGATAATCGGCTTCGTTCTTAACTTTTGAAATTCCAATGGATGATCCCATATTGGCGGGTTTTACAAAAAGAGGAAGCCCCAATTGCTCTTGCACCTTTTCCCAGCTTGGAGGCTGTTGATCAAAACTCAGGTAGGGAACTTGCGCGACACCTTTCTCGTTCAAAATCTTTTTTGTAAGCGCTTTATCAAAAGAATTGTGACAGGCTTCCGAGTCGGTGCCGACGAATTTGATTTTATGTTCACCTAAAAAACGCTGCAAGACCCCGTCTTCACCATAAGTTCCATGAATAATCGGAAAAGCCACATCGACAGGTCCATAGAGATCGGCATTTGCTGAAGTTAGATAAGGCACCTTATTTTTTAAAACAACTTTGACCTCTTGTCCAAGCTCATCTAGGTTGATCACTTTTTTAAAGCTGGTCGTTTTTAAATCTTGGGCCTCGATCAACTTCCAAACGCCTGCTCTTGTCACGCCAATGGGTAGGACTTCAATATCTGGCATTTCTTCTAAGACTTGGAAAATATTTTTAGCGGAAACCAAAGAAACATCGTGCTCGGCACTTGGGCCACCAAAGATAAGAGCTAATTTTTTCATGCCATCTCCACCAGTTCTTTGATCATTCCGCTGATTCCCATAAAGACTTGCTCGGGTCGTGCGTTTTTGTACATATAAGCTGGAGTGGTGACCACCTTGTTGGCACGGTCGGTGATATAGTCAGTCACATCACATATTTCGTGATGGGAGCCTGTTTTCTCGATTTCGCTAATGGTTTCTGCATCCGAGCCGACCGTGATCGTCACATCTTCACCACCTAAAACCTTGGCGATAAGTACGGGAGCCACGCACATGGCCCCAATAGGCTTACTTTGCGAGTGAAAGCCCTGAATCACCCGAACAACATCGGGCAAGACTTGGCATTTGGCTCCTTCATTGGCCCAAGAGGAAAGATGCAGAGCCGCTCCAAAACCTCCGGGAAAAACAATCCCATCATAATCATCGGGGTTGAGTTCGTTGATGGGAAGAACGGGCGAGCGAGTGATGCGAGTGCTTTCGCTGAGGATACTGCGTTCGCCGCAAGGTTGATCTTCGATATGTTCCACACAGGGCACACTCTTGTCGGGCCCGAAATATGTGGCAGTGGCTTGGTTTTGCCCAAGGGCAATGAGTGTACTGACGGTTTCTGTGATTTCGCTTCCATCTTTGTGACCACAGCCAGATAATACAATTGCAATTTTTTTCATAGTCGCCTCTTTGTGAGTGTCTGACTTCTATTCTTAGATGGGTGTGGTCGGCAAATCAAGTTAGACTTTAGAAATCAAAGTCGACGACTTCCTCACATTGTTTGAGTAAAACGCGAGCGCTTTCAACCGATAAAAGTGTTGTTGCACACTGTTTCATGATGCCAGCAAAATAAGGGGCATCTGGACTCACATACCATTCTACGGTGTGTTTTTGAATACTAGAATCTGACATTTGAAAGACAACGTCGTAGGTAATGAGATCGGCGTCCATTCGACAGCCTTTAATACCCTTACAATCAGGCCCATTTTTAACTAATTGTGGAGGAGACAATGGAACTTTACGAGTTTGTAGATTGTGAAAAGCGACCCCCGTTACTTCGACATTATTTGTGAGTTCTTTGGGTCTAAGTTTTTCGATCATTTTATTGAGTTGATAGGAATTTTGGTTAAGAGTGTCAAGCGCTCGCAGAGCATCTATTTGTTGTAAATAATAAACATTTTTAAATTCGTAGATAAAGTCAGCTTCCCACTCGATGTCCGAAACCTCTTGTAGGGTGACAATTTCTCTAAAAGTCTCTTCGTTATTCATTTCGACTACAGTTGTTACCCATTCTTTAGTCATTTGTTTAAGAGGACCTTGTCCACTCAAAATTTCTTGGGTCTCAGTTTTATGAACTCTTTGGCCCTTTTTTATTGTGTAGGGATCAAGGCGACTTAAGCTTTTATTTTGAGCATTAAAAATATCCTGGGCACTCACTTGTGGGCCAAGGTTCGTCTGTGGAACCTCTCTCTCGCAGGCGAATAAAAACAAAACTGCACCGAGAGTTAAAGTTTTGCGGACAAATTGGAGCTTCATATAGAGTCCCAGCCCCAGACCCAAAATGGGATGGGGAAGATCTCGTTCATGATTTCAAGATTTTGTTCGCTAAAACTGTGAATCTGATTGGGTTTCATGGGACCAAAAACAAGACGAATGATATCTTGTTCCGAGTCCGTTTGATAAATTTCAGATTCCGAGCCGAAGTAGTATATACCGTCTTTAAATTCAAAAACGAATTGATCAAAACCCAAAGAGCGGGCGCCGCGTTTGATTTTTTTACAAAAGTTTTGTGGGTGAGTGATTTTCATCATGCCCAAGATGCCAAAAAACTTTTCTGCTCCTCGCTCTTCCAATTGTTTGATCATATTGGTGCATTGGGGAGGACTGATTAGAGTCAGTGGTTTGAGATGTTTCTCTTGGATATGAGTCACCAGGCTGATCAAAGACGAAACGCCACCACCCCATTCGTGAATGTAGTTGGTAAAGTCTGCCCCCTTGCCCATGACACAATAGGCCTCGAGTTTATTGGTCTGAATATTCCAAGCCGTGTAAATCTGGGATTGAGGAATCTTTAAGTATTTTTGAATTTCGCTGGCCATCCTTAGAGTTCGCAAATTGTGTTGGTTGTAGAGCTTAAGTATGGCATCCGCAGAGACTTGTGGGCCTTCAACGACTCTCAAGTTTTCATTTTTCTCGCCTTTAAACTTTGAGCCCAATTCCAGAGCCACTTCCTGGCCGCCCACTTCAAAACCCAGCTTTGCATAAAAATTAAACAGGTCTGTCCATAGCAGAGCAAAGTCACACTCTTGTTTGACACAAGCTTCTAGGCAGCTTTCCACAATTTGTCGACTGTAGCCTTGCCCGCGATGGTTTTCGTCGGTGACAACACTGCCAATAAATCCCACCTTAAACAAATGATAGTGAGTTCGGATAAGGCTTGGTTTCAGCACAGCATGGGCGACAACTTGATCATCTTTTTCGATGACGCGCAGGTTGCCCATATTCTTTTCGGAAAAGGCCAAAGGATATTCGTCCTTGAGGGACCATTCCATGTCTGAGCGAAGATTTTTATGTAAGAACTGATGAATTTTCTCCCATTCTTGATGGGCTGGTATTTTGATTTCCATAACTTATTTTACGAGGGAATGAGCCATCTGTCTTGTAACTAGGCCAATCCCCGACAAAAGTTGAAGACACCAAGGATTGAGCTCTTGTTCACTCGGCTTCTTGTATTTAGGCGTAAAAGATTCAGTTTTTAAAAAATCCTTGGTCTAGTAGCTAGGCTCATGAGAGAGTAAGTGTATGTTTTTGGCCTATCTAGAGAGTATCAAATACGTGGGGCATATGTGGCCCTTAGCCCTGATCCGTATTGTCATCGGTTATCAGTACATCGCATCGGTCGCTTTTCGTTTGCAAACTGGATACCTTGAGCACGCTTATATCACCGAGCGGCTTAAAATCAGTGATTCTCTAGTGACTGGCGTTTATTATGATCTGTTTAAGACCCTCATACAATCTCAGTGGTTGGTTATGACCTACGTCCTTCTTACTTTCGAAGTTGTTATTGGAGTTTCTTTAGTACTTGGTTTTGGAGTGCGTTTGGCCAGTATTTTAGGAATGTTTTTAAGTCTCCATTTGTATTGGTTCTTTGATTTCTCTGGCAGTCCTGGTCAAATTTATCTGTTCTATATTCATATTCTTTTCTGTCTGCTCGGTGCCGGCCGATGCTTGGGACTGGATTACTATTTTTACAAGAGTCGTCGTGGACTTCTTTGGTAGGTAATGAATTATAAAGTTTTTATTTCTTATCTCGTTTTTATAGTTCTCACCTTAGTCATCTTATTTTTACCCTACATATTTCTTGATCAAAACAAGCAAGATAGATCAAACTCTTTGCGAGTGATGAGCTACTCTTCATTTATCAATCGTTGGGGGGCCGGACCCGAGGTGGCCCGCCTGTTTGAAGAAAAAACAGGATTCACTATTCAATGGATCAACGCGGGTAATGCGGGACTTATTATTGAACGACTTAAATTTAAAAGAGAAACTGATCGACCTGATATTGTTGTCGGCTTAGATCAGTTTGCAATCTTCGAGGCTCGTCATCATTTTAAGTGGCTGAATGTTCGTAAAGGCCTTTCGCGACAACCCGACCTTCTACCTAAGGGAGCGCGTTTTCACGACTTTCTAGCCTATGATTGGGGGGCATTGACATTTATATACCGTGAGGGTGAGCTTCCTGCGCCGACAAGCCTTGATTCTTTGATTGAAGAACAATTTAAAAAGAAACTTATTTTTCAAGACCCTCGTATTAGTTCGCCAGGTCTGCAATTTCTTTTATGGGTTTTGGGAGCTAAAGGTGAAGAAGAGGGCCTTCGCTTTCTAGAAGAGTTAAAGCCCTCTATCTTGTCGATTGCTCCCTCGTGGTCGGCCAGCTACAATTTGTTTAAGATGGAAAGACCCTCCATCGTATTTTCCTATTTCACTTCCCCATACTATCACAAACAAGAGGGAGATACGATCAGCTACCAAGCCTCGGTCTTTGATATTCCCCATCCCATACAAGTTGAGTATGCTGGTATACCCGATTTTTGCACCAATTGTGTAGTGGCTAAACAATTTGCCCATTTTCTTTTAGAGCCTGAGATCCAAAAAATTATAATGGAAAAAAACTATATGTATCCTGTTGTCAGTGAAGCCATGGAGGGGAGTCAATTTGTTCTGCCAAATAATGTCAAGTACACGGCTCCTATCGAAAACCTTTCTTTGATTAAGAAAAAGCGAGAGCTGGTGAACCGTTGGAAAAAAGTTTTCTTTTAAGGGCGGGGTTAGCCTTGAGCTTATTGCTCTGTTTGGCTTTTCCTGTCCTCCATATTTTAATGTATGTCCCTTTCACAAGGCTCACTTGGGATCCCTATCTTGGACCGGTCTTATTTGGGGCGACCTTGCAGGCTTTATTAAGCTCGGTTCTCACCTTACTGCTTGGATTCTTAGGTGCCCTTGGTTTGGCGCAAAATCAAGTGACTATGGCTACAGGTAAGTTTCGTTTGCTCGTCTTTGCTCTGATTCTGCCGAGTTTTTTACCCCCCCTTCTGACAGTGTCACTCACGGTGGGGATATTGGGTTTCTTGCCAATGGGACTTGTGGGTGTGATTTTCTTTCATATTTTCATGAATGTAGGACTGGTAAGCGTGTTGATGGCTAGCACCTTAGTGAACAGTATCACTCGCGCTATGCGAGAGACCCAAGTAATGGGGGTCGGAAAGTGGAGAACAGTGGGAGAGGTGGTTTTGCCGTTGATCCGAATCGATTTAGGCCTTCTTTTCTTTTACCTATTTGTTCTTTTCTTTTTTAGCTTTTCGATTCCATTACTTGTGGGTGGCTCCCTTTTTGGTGGAGTCGAAGTATTTATTTACGAAAAAATTCTCCTCTATGGAGAGTGGAGCGAAGCTGTTCAATACTCTCTATTTTTGTTTTTGACATTGTTTCTTTTGGCTCAATTTTTTAAATCACCCCCGCGCCCTATGGATATGTCTCAACCCCTCAGTGCAATGGCTTTTCATGGTATTGGAAGTCGAATTTTAATTGTCATTCCGCTGTTGCCGGTTGCTCTTTTGACACTGGGTTTGCTGTGGAGTGCGGTTAGCATCAATTGGGAACTTGCTGGATTGGACTGGCTTAAAAGTGCGCGAGGAACCTTTACGGTGGGTTTGATTGTGGGCAGTGGTGTTTTTGTTTTCTTGTCTCTACTCTCTTTTAGTTTTCTCAATCGCTTTTTATCCCAAGTATTATTGAGTTTTATTAATCCAGGTTGGGTCTTGGTGGGTTTTTCTTTTTTATTATTGGGGTGGAGTGGGCAGATTGCAAATTTACTTTTATTGGGTATTGCCCTCACGTTGGCTTACGTGCCATTTTTGTTTCGCCTTTCTTTCTCGCGGCAAATTCAACAACTGGAATCTCAGGTTCGCTTGGCGCAAAGTTTTCCGGTTTCTTGGCGACGTATTTTTTTGCAAGTCATTTGGCCCCAAACTCTGGCTCCCATCTGTTTTTTAAGTGGAGTGGCGGGGCTGTGGGCTTGTGGAGATTTTGCTATGAGTGAAATCATTCTTGGCTCAAGTTCTGTTAGCACCTTGGCTATGGATATAAAGGTACTTTTATCCACATATCGCCTGGAAAAGGCGTTGCTTTTGCTCTATCCTTTATTGATAGTTTCTTTTACTGTATTCTTTATATTTCAAGGCCTTGCTTATGTCAGTTGTCGAAACATTTCACCGCGATCTTGGACTCTTTAAGATCCAGATCCAAAATTGGGAAATTCTTGATCAGGGTTTCACATTGCTGTGGGGACCTTCTGGTGCTGGCAAATCCACCGTACTCAACGGTTTACTCGGTTTTGATTCCGAAGCACAGGTAAAATGGATTTTTCAAGGTGAAGAGATCAGTCGTTGGCCGACAGACCGTCGACAACTCGGCGTTGTCTTTCAAGATCTTTTTTTGTTTCCCCATATGACCGCTCAAGAAAATGTTCTGTTCCCGGTAGACAAAAAAAAGCATTCCCATTGGCAAAAAGATTTTTCCAATCTCGTGGAAGTTTTGCAAATTGGCGACCTTCTTTCGTCTCCCGCTCCGCAACTCTCTGGTGGTGAACGTCAACGGGTGGCGCTGGCTCGCGCCTTGATTTACCGTCCGAGAATGTTGTTGTTGGATGAGCCATTCTCATCCCTCAATGAAGAGATCAAAGGCCCCCTGCGTTTGTTATTGCGTCAGGTTTGCGACGAAATGAAATGCCCTGTTTTGCTTGTGAGCCACGACCCATTGGACATCGAAGTATTAGCGAACAAACTGACTCGGATTGAAAAAGGGCAGATCGTCGAAGACCGTCTTCTTAGGCCGGTTTAGGTCTGGAAAGGCATTGATTTTCTGACCTTCAAGGGGTAATCCATGCCCATGGAAAAACTAAGCACACCCACTCATTTGCACGCCAATCCCACTCAACCGCTCTTGTTTGCACAAAAGGTGAAAACCGCCAATGGAGAAGATCTTGCTGTAGCCTGTCCCGCTGCGACCCGCGGCTTGGTCGCTCTTATGGATATGCAAGCTGTTATTGGCGGGGCCGCCAGTCATTATGGGGGACCGGCTGCGTTTGCTGAGATCATGTCTGCTACACATGCCTTGATGTTTTCTGAAGCGCAAAAAAAAGGAAAACAGTGGCACGAAATTTTCCATTTTGTAAATGATGCTGGTCACTGCGAAAACGGTCTCTACGCTTTAAAAGCCAACTACCAGGTGGCGGGACTTGAGTTGCAATCCCTGCGTGGTTTTCGCTCCATTCAAAGTGGCCTCACCGGTCACGGGGAAGCCCATCTCTTTCCCGAAGGTGTATACATGAGCAATGGTCCTCTTGGATCGGGACTGCCCCAATCCCAAGGCTTGGCTGCTGCCGAAGGCTTGAGTTCAAACCCGCGCACGACCATCACAGCTATTTCAGACGGTGCATGCATGGAAGGCGAGGCCAAAGAGGCCTTCGCTGCCATACCAGGTTTAGCCGCGCTTGGAAAGTTGGGACCCTGTCTTTGTTTGATCAGTGACAACAACACAAAACTTTCGGGCCGAATTGATGAAGATTCTTTTTCTATGAATCCCACTTTTGAGTCTTTGAGTGCCTTGGGGTGGGAGGTTATTCGAGTTGATGATGGACACGATCTTCAGACTGTTTTCACCCAAATTGAAAGCGCTTACAACAGAGCAATTCAAAACCCAAAAAAACCCCAACTTCTTTGGTTTAAAACCATTAAAGGAAAAGGGGTGCAGAGTACCGAGAAGTCATCCTCAGGTGGTCATGGTTTTCCTTTGAAGGCTGCTACAGAGCTACCCTTATTTTTAAAAGAGATTTTTTCTGATTCCAATATACCAGTGCCCTTACAGGAGTGGTGTGATGAATTGGCCTCTTTTCAACCACCTCAAAGTCATGCTGAAAAGTGGCCTGGTCAAAGAGTGAAAGTTCAGCAGGGAGTGAGCGAGGCTCTTTGCGAAATGTTTGAAAAAAATTATCCCATCGTTTCGATCTCTGCCGATTTGCAAGGCTCAACGGGTGTCGCACCTTTTCGCTCCAAGTATCCCCAAGCCAGCTTTGACGTGGGTGTGGCTGAATCCAATATGGTCAGCATGGCCGTTGGTTTTTCTAAGCAAGGCTATATCCCAGTGGTGGACACCTTTGCTCAGTTTGGTGTGACCAAGGGAGCTTTGCCGCTAATTATGAGTGGACTTTCACAGGCTCCAATTATTGCCGTGTACTCGCACACTGGATTTCAGGATGCAGCGGATGGTGCCTCTCACCAGTCCCTTACTTATTTTTCTATGATATCTTCTATTCCTAATGTCGATGTGATTTGTTTGACTTGTTCCGATGAAGCGAAAGCCCTTGTTTGTCAGGCTGTGGAAGAATTTGCGCAGGCCCGAAAGCAAGGAAAAGTGCCACGATCAAAAGTTTTCTTTTTAGGTCGTGAAAATTATCCCACATCATTTAATAAAGATTCCAAATACAAGTTGGGTTCTGCGCAAGTTGTTTCAGACCTCACCAAAGGATCTGAAAAATCAGTGGCTCTAGTGGCCGCTGGGTCTTTGCTCGAAAACGCTTTGATAGCCCAAAAGACTTTAATTGAAAAGGGTGTTGGAAGCGTGGTGATCAATCCTTCTATTATCAATCAGTTTGATCTTCCATTTTATAAAAGTATCTTAGAGAAAACCCAAGGACGCCTTGTCACTGTTGAAGATCATCGAATAGTGGGAGGCTTTGGTGCACTCTTGTGCCACGCTTTGGCCACCTCTGGAGTGACCTTTAAGATGGCAAGCCTTGGAGTAGGAGATCATTTTGGTCGAAGTGCCTACAGCTCCGATCAGCTGTACGACAAGTACGGTCTTGGCGTTCACGATATTCAAAGCCAGGCGCTGAGTTTGTTTTAAACCTTGTCTTTCTTTTTGGCCTTAGATGCTGTTGCATTTTCTTCGGCCTCTTGTTGGTCTAATTTTTCTCGCTTCACCGATTCAGTGACATCTGTTTCTTCGTCGTCGGTCATTCCCTTTTTAAAACCGCGAATGGCTTGTGCTAAGGATTTTCCAAGACCGGGCAACCGAGAAGGTGCCACAAATAAGACAACCAATATTATAGCAATAATCAGTAACTGACCGCCACCTATACCCATAGGGCCTCCTTACATGGTTTTTATAACCAAATAATATCACTTATCTAATCTGTTTTCCTAATTTTTGCTAGCCTCTGCTCGGCAAACTTAGACTTTGTGCTCAAGCAGTGCAGTCAGTTACTTCCTATTGATATCAAACAAACGAAAGTCTTAACGTCGGGGTCGGGCTGAGCTTTGGGCTTGCTTCCAATAGAGGTCCGTCCAGTAGTAGGCATCAGGTTCAGAAAGCAATTTATAGCCGTGAGCTAGGGTGAGAGCGGTGCTTATGCTATGGCTTTTGACTAAGTGATTGCGATAACGTTCTCGTACTTTATTTACATCTTTGATCTCTTGCAATTGACGAACACTCGAGAGGGTTTGAAAAAACAATTCCTGTTCGTTACGAAACATCCCGAACTCATCTTTCATTGTCAGGGTCAGTGAGTCTTGTTCTTTACTGCTCAGTTTTAAATTTTCGTAGAACTGCGGAGATTTGGCAGCAAGCATGGCAAACAAAAGAATAGTAAAAAGTTCGTTGGGGTTGTCGGTGTCCGAAATAGCGGCCAAACCTTGATTGAGGTAAATGGTAAAAAGATCGCCGTCGCCTTCGGAAAGCAATTGGTTGAGTGTGGGGCTCAGATATTTAAGCAAATTGAGGTCGTGCATTTCCCAAAGAAGGTTGCTGGCCGTTTTGAGTCGCAAAAATTTAAGAAGTTCTTCGCGCCGTCTAGGCAAGACAGATAAAGTGAGCTGTTCGGCCAGCTGGTAAATAGCATCTCGCAAATTTGGTTCGATAATGAAGTTGGCTTTGTGAGCAAAACGGATGGCACGTAGCATGCGCAGGGGATCTTCTTGAATACGTTGCGCCGGATCCCCAATCATGCGCACAATACGTTTTTCGATGTCGCCGAGACCACCACAGTAGTCGATTAACTCGCATTCGACAGGGTCGTAAAAGAAACTGTTGATGGTAAAGTCCCTTCTTTTGGCATCCTGTTCGGGATCACCAAAGGTGTTATCGTCGGTAATTGGGCCATCTGGTGCATCGTCATCGTTGCTCGCATTTGCACGGAAAGTAGAGATTTCGTATTGCTCGCCAAAGCGTTTAACCAAAACCAATTGAAAACGGCGACCAATAATATGGGACGGGCGAATGATCTTATTGATTTCCTTTGGGAGAGCAGAAGTGGCAATATCAAAGTCTTTCGGAGGCAATCCAATGAGCAAATCCCTAACGCACCCTCCCACAAGGTAGGTGGTGTGATTGTTTTGTTGGAGCTTTTTCACTATTTTTAGCGCCTGGGGATCGATCCATTCTTGATTAAGGGGTAGGCGGTGCTTCACGGGCTCATCTCGGGGTTTCTATGAATCAAAATAAAGACTTTAATTATCAAATAATTGGTTCCGACTCACCATCAAAGTTAGTTTTTCTGCATGGAATTTTAGGTCGGGCTCGTAATTGGCTAAGTTTGGCAAAAAAACTGAGTACCTCTCACCAGTGTTTGATCTTCGATCAGAGGGGGCACGGGCAGTCTATCAAGCCTGACAAAGGCTATCAACTTCATGATTATGTTGAGGATTTAAACAATCTCTTACGCCAGTTGAATTGGTTGGAACCTATAAATCTTGTGGGCCACTCCATGGGCGGGCGTGTCGCTTTGGCCTTTTCTGATCTCTATCCGAATAGGGTGAAGCGCCTCTGTATTGTCGATATTGGGCCCACATCAAATTGGAGCTCGATGGAGTCCATTTTGGAAAAAATTCGCTTTGTTCCGACGCCCTTTGCCGATCGTCAACAGGCTCGTCAGTTTATAGAAACGGATTTTTTTCAACGTTACCAGGACAAGATGCTAATGGAATTCTTTTATAGCAACTTGCATAATACAAATGCTGGATATGACTGGATTTTTTCTAAACAAGGTGTGCGCGAGACCCTAGAGTCATCTCGACACCGCGATTATTGGGCCGAATTTAAAAACCTAAAAATGCCCACACTTCTCATTCGAGGGGAAGAATCCCAAGATTTGAGTCAAGAAGACTATGACAAAGTGCTTTCAAACAACCCCCATATTCAAGGACAGGTTGTAAGGGGGGCCGGACATTGGGTGCATGCCGAGAAGCCCGAGGAGACCGAGGCTCTCTTGCGACGTTTTTTCAATATTGCCGATGGTTCAGACCAGTGTTAATAAACATCATCAAATTCATAAACCATGGGTCACCAGTACACTTTTCAAGTCAATGCTTAAAGCCCGATAAATCGACGAGTTCAAATGGATATAGGTAAGCAGTTTAGTGAATACCAGCTTCACGATAATATAATGGAAGCGATCAAGAAGCTGGGATTTACAACCAGCACACCCATACAAGATAAAGCTATTCCCCTTGTTGTTTCAGGACAGGATGTAGCCGGTCTTGCACAAACCGGAACTGGCAAAACTGCCGCATTTATGTTGCCGCTGATCGAGCGCGTTCTGAGATCTGAAAACCCATGTGGCGATGAGGAGTTGGACAAGCGAGGTTTTACCGACTGGAAGCCCGGTCACTTTAACTTGGTCTTAGTTCCCACTCGCGAATTGGCCGAGCAAGTCAAAGACTGCGCCATGGACTTCTTAAAAGATTCCAAACACCGCGTGGTCGTGGTCTACGGTGGAGTCTCCATCGAAAAACAAATCGAACAGCTGGAAAAGGGATTCACCTTTATTATCGCCACTCCAGGGCGACTGATTGACCTTTATAAATCCCACAAAGTGGATCTCAAGCAAGTGCGTTCGATCACTTTTGATGAAGCCGATCGTATGTTCGACATGGGTTTTAAAGATGATATGAAATATATCCTTCATCGCATTCCGGAAAATCGACAGCTCTTGTTATTTAGTGCCACTCTCAATCTTGAAGTTTTCAATGTGGCCTATCAGTTTGGCTCCAATCCAGTTGAGATCAAAGTTTCGCAAGATAAGAAAACCGCCGACAATGTAGACGATTGGATCTTCCATTTAGGGACCACTGAGAAACCAGGGCATTTGCTTGGGTTAATGAATAAGCTCAAGCCTTCGCAAGTGATTATCTTTACTAACTTTAAAAACCAAGTGGAGCGTATCGCTGAATTCTTAAATAAGAATGGTTATAAAGCTGTGGGAATCTCTAGCCTGCTTTCTCAGGCACAGCGCAAGCAAGTGATGACTCGTTTTCGTGAAGAGGGTGGCGAGAATATTCTAGTGGCCACCGATGTGGCCGCCCGTGGTTTAGATATTGAAGGTGTGGATTTGGTTATTAACTATGAACTTCCCGATGATGCAGAAAACTATGTCCACCGCATTGGACGTACTGGCCGCGCTGGTGAAAAGGGCAAAGCTTACAGTTTTGTTTCCGATAAAGATGTCGAGGCCCTCGATCGAATTCACAAATATTTAACTCGCTCAATTGATGCCGAATGGCTTAATGACGACGAACTTCCAAAAGACTTTACTAGCTTTCCCCGTGGCGACCTCTTATCAAGAAAACCACGTGGCAAAAACACGCGCTCTGATTCTAGAGATGGCAACCGTCGTCCGCGACGTCCCGACTCGCGCCGCACTTCCGAGAGCGGTAGTGGTGGAGAGCGTACAGAAAGAAGCACCAGTTCTTCTTCGCGCCCTCGTCGTCCAAGGCGTGACGAGGCAAGTTCTGATAAAAGACCGCGCGATGAAAACGCGCATTCGGTCCAAGCCAGTGGCGGAGAGAGCGAGCCGAATGTCCATCGCGATAAAAGATCGGGACGCCATAAAGCTCGCAACCAAGAAAATAAGACTTCTTCCGCGAATGGCAGTAAAAGACGCTCGCGTCCACCAAGAAGCGCCTCTGCAAGCAAGGGTAACCGCTCGCGCTCTAGTTCAGATCGCAACAAGAGTGGCTCAAGTGGCGCCAACAAACCCGCTGCATCCTCAGGAGTGATCGGAAAAATCACCAATGCCTTTAAGGGCCTATTCCGTTAATCGCTTAAATCAATTCATCACCATTAAGATATTGAATCGCATATAAAAAGGGAGTTCACAAAAACTCCCTTTGTCTTTTTTTTAGCCCTTGTCATCCTGCCAATCTAGCAATTTGGGAAGTTTCAGAGTCTTAAAAACATCTTGCACGTGCACGATTTATATCTACATCACAACTTTTTAAATCGGATGGGTCATTTGCTGTGCAGACTAATATATTTTTAATGTGCAGTTGGTGATTTGGAAAGGCGCGGTGTCGTACAGCCACTGATAAGAAAATTGAATATCTTGGGCGCCATATACGCTCAATGCTCCCCCGACAAAGTAGCCTTCGTGGCCAATATTTAGACCCAACATCATACTGTCGCCCATATGCTCTTGAAGTTGTCCTGCGAAAAAGAAAGGATTTACGAAGTCCGCGGAAGCATATTTTGAACCATCAGATTTTCTGTAAATATCTACACTCGAATGTATATTCAATTCATTGGATTCGACAACCTTACTTAATGTAGCTGAAACCTTGAAGTCAGAGTTTCCTCCATCACATGATAGATCGACTGAATGGCCGGTGCTGATAGCAGAGAACAATTTCTCAAAAACTAGATCGCTGGAAGAAGCTATTGGAGCTGGAGTTGGAGCGGTTTTGACGATGCTTGTACGTTTGCTTTTCAGACGTCTTCCTGCATGAGAAATAGATGGTGATGCAAGGCAAAAGATAAGTCCTGCAATTGTTAATAGTTTATTCATAAATCCCCCCTTGGGTTCGCCTTTCTCATATTGAGAAAGATCACATTGGTTATTATTTTTGTAGAGCTAACGATCCGCTATTGATTAGTGTGATCGAGATCCCTTTTCTTACAAAAAAATAATTCTGTGTTCGTAACATAGTGACTAATATCAGAAAGAATAAGAAAGGAGGGCCCCACGAGAAAGAGTCCTTCTAGATAGAGTTGAGAGGCCCAATTTGGGCAAAAGAAGTGCTTTATAACTACTAATCACAAGAAAGTTCAGGAAAAAATGAGAAACTCTATTTTTAGCGCAGGAAGTGTTTC
Organism: Bdellovibrionales bacterium; assembly: GCA_041739665.1. Lineage (GTDB taxonomy): Bacteria > Bdellovibrionota > Bdellovibrionia > Bdellovibrionales > JAGQZY01 > JAGQZY01. The sequence goes on along the minus strand of JBGSNK010000075.1, from coordinate 16,475 downwards.
AGATCCTTAAACAAATCGTGCACGTGCATGATCGTGTTTTTAATTCTTAATTTTTAGACATATTTGGACTCAATTTTTTTAAATACGAGTCCACTTAAAGTTTTTGACGATATTGTTGCACTCTTTAAGAGACTGACTAAAGGTGGAGCTGTGATCACGGCAGGTCATCAATACCGCTGTTTTTTTGTTCAGGTAAATCACTTGGCGCAGTTGACGCTTTTTGCGTGAGTTCACTAAGTCAATAACGTAACCCTTTTTATTGCCGGCTTTAAACGCTTTTGAACCTAAAACATCGTAACCATACTTGGGGTATTCTTTGATCCAACGACGCACATATTTTTTGATATTTGTCTGGTTCTTCATATTGTCGACACGAACGGTGAGTGTGGGGCGCACATTATTGCGTTCAATAGGTGAGCGATAAACGGTTTCGATAAAGCGACTGGAGCGTGGGGGTTTTGTTTGCATCCACGCCGTATCTTTCGCAAGTATTTCAAAACCAAATTTGGATTTGTAGATACCCAGTTTGGGTGCCACCATTTTAGAGCTGGTTGTACCTGGAACAGGCGCGGCTATGGCTTGAGAGTTGAATTGAAGGGCGAATAAGACGATTGAGATGAGCTTTACGATTTTCATAGAATCAGTGTATTCGCCTTTTAGGAGAGTGCAAATGGCTCTGTAGGCTGTATGGACCATGGTCTAGTTCTGACGTTCTAATATCAGAACGTATAACCGAAATGTTTGTTCTTTTTTTCAGATATGTGGCTGTTATCATGGAACAAATATCAGGCTGTTTATATGGAAGAGACAAGGAGTTCACAGTGGGACAAATCATCAATGGCGAGTGGGTTAAGAAGTCGATAGTCACCAGTGATAACAAAGGTGAGTACGATCGCATTCCGCGCAGCTTTTTAGACTCCATTGCAAAAGATCACCCTCAATTTCAGCCCGAAACCAACCGCTACCATCTTTACGTCAGTTACGCTTGTCCCTGGGCCCATCGCACTTTGCTATTCCGTGCCCTCAAAGGATTAGAAAAACATATCAGTGTGGATGTGGTCAGTCCCGATATGCTCGACATGGGTTGGACCTTTGAAACTCAGTTTCCAGGTAGCACAGGAGACAGCCTTTATGGTAAAAAATATCTTTTTGAAATTTATCAAAAAGCTCAGTCCGATGTGACCACTAGCTGCACAGTTCCTATTCTTTGGGACAAGAAAACGGAAACTATTGTCAATAATGAATCCTCGGAAATCATTCGTATTTTTAATAGTGCTTTTAACGATCTAACTGGCAACAGAGACAATTATTATCCCCAAGCTTTGGCAAAAGAAATCGATGAAATCAATGAAGAGGTTTATCATAAGATTAACAACGGCGTTTACCGCTCGGGTTTTGCAAAAAATCAGAAAGCCTATGAAACAGCCGTCCAAAATCTCTTTGAGGCTCTTGATAAAATTGAAAAGCGTTTAAAAAGAAAAGAATATTTGGTTGGCGATCAACTCAGCGAAGCTGACTTGCGATTACTTCCCACTCTTTTGCGCTTCGATGCGGTTTACTACACTCACTTCAAGTGCAGTCGCAAAAGAATCAAAGACTACCCTGAGTTGTCTCGTTATTTGCGTCAGTTGGGAGCTCTCCCTGCCGTACAGTCCACCACTTACATGGACCACATCAAGCGCCATTATTTTTACTCCCACGAGTTTATTAATCCTTTACGAATTGTTCCGGTGGGGCCCGATGAGCTTGGCTTTTAAGCACTGTCAAAGAATCACCGAGTCATTTAATTTCAGATTCTGTCAAGTTTTCCGAGAGCTAAAAGTCTAAGGTATTAAGAATACTCAATTTATCCAGGATTGATTTTCCTATAAGAATTTCCGATAACCCCTATTCAGTTTTTTCACTGTAAATTTTATCCTGTCTTTATTACAAGGTCTCTAGCGTTATCTAGGCGCGTTTCCCGGGGGGGGATCCATGAGACAAAAAAAGAACACGATGCTGTTATTGGCAGTTTGTTACCTATTATCTGCTTGCAGTGGGGGTGGGAATCCAAGCATTCCTGTCAACAAATTGGGTGATCCCATTATCGATGATCAATTCCTGGAGGAAAATGTAGATTACAGTGATCCAGCTCCAAGCGATGAAGACGGTTTGCGCGAATCTGATCCGGTCACTGATAAAGAAGTTGGATTTCGTGAAAATGTGCCATTGTTTATGGTTCTGTTGAAATTGAAAACTCCACCTCTCCTCACGCAACTTATTCGCACTAAAGATGGTCGTCACCAGGTTGACCCCGAGCTCCAGAGGGCGATCCAAGAAGAACAAAATACTTTACTTGCTAAGCTGCAAAATATTTCTCCCCAAATCAGAGTTCTCTACAAGTATGAGCGAGTGTTGAATGCCATAGCTATTGAAGCGCCACAGTCTTTGGCTCACGAGATTAACAATCTGGATGTGGACTTGGTAGAGGGAGTTGGACGTTTTTCTGAGCCACAGTTTATTCAAAAAAAGAATATTAGCGAAAAGTCAGATCGAATGAAAGCAACCAACTCCGTTTCTTTTTTAGGAGTCGATCGAATTCAAAACGAATTAACCGTGACAGATTCCAATGGACAGCAACAACCGGTCATGGGTCAGGGTGTGAAGGTTGGAATTATTGATTCGGGCCTCGATTACACTCACCAAATGCTGGGTGGTTCTGGTGATCCTGCCCACTTTAAATCTGTGAACTCCAACTTATCCACAGCCTTTTTCCCTAATAGTAAAGTTGTTGGGGGTTATGATTTTGCTGGAGCAACGTTCAATCCAGGTTCTCATATATATTCTCAAAAAGTTCCTGTTCCCGACGAGAACCCTATTGACCGAATGGGGCACGGAACTCACGTGGCCGGGACAGTTGCTGGCGTTGGCGACGGTGTGAACACTTACTCTGGTGCCGCACCAAAAGCGGAACTGTATGCTCTCAAAGTTTTTGGCGACGCTGGCGGTGGTACCATGGACTCTGTGGTTATTGCGGCACTTGAATACGCCGCTGATCCCAATAGTGACTATAAACTTGATGATAAACTAGATGTTATTAATCTTTCTTTAGTTGGTGATTTTGGAAAACCGCACAATATGTACGGTGAAGCAATTTCCAACATAACAAAGGCTGGAGTTGTTGTTGTGGCCGCCGCTGGTAACTCTGGTGCTTTTTCAAGTGTCGTAGGTGCACCGAGTACTGTGGACGAAGCTCTTTCTGTGGCCGCATCTGTAGACAACTCTCCCCATATTTGGCAGTTTCCAGCCATTGAGTTTTCTGGCTCAAAAGGTTTCTCTGCTCTGGAAGTTTTAGCGGAAGGGCAGTCGACAAAACCAATTGCTGAGATCCACTCTTTGTCCGGCGTTCTTGTTCCCATTGGTTTAGCTGCCGAGGAGTTATCTGCGGAAGTCGTCGCACAATTAGTTGGTAAAGTCGCTCTCATAGACCGTGGCCAAGTTTCTTTTGATGACAAAATTGGAAGAGCTCAGCGAGCAGGTGCGATTGCTGTCGTTATGGTCAACAATGAACCTGGAGAGCCCATCGGTATGGCTGGCGAAGTCGCATTTGAAATTCCAGGGGTGATGATCTCTCAAAGCTTGGGACAGCAAATCAAAAATATGCTGAATAAAGGGTTACCAGTTTCTGTCAATTTTAAGCCCGGCAAGTTGATCGAAAAACCAGAAATCATTGATACCATTGCTAGCTTTTCATCCCAAGGTCCTCGAGACTTGGATGCTCTTATAAAGCCAGAGGTCTCGGCTCCGGGTTTTGGCATTGTTTCGGCCGCGATGGGATCTGGGAATAAAGGTATTTCTCAGTACGGAACATCCATGGCTGCACCCCATGTGGCCGGTGTCGCTGCACTTGCAGTTCAATACCGTCGTGACTTGAACGCCAAACAAATCAAATCGATTTTGATGAACTCCGGCCGCAAACTCTCTGATGAACAGGGATTCACTTATCCAATCAGTCGTCAGGGCGCAGGTCGTATTCAAGGATTCGAAGCCTTGACAAGTCCTGTAGCAATTCTCACTCCAGCTTTGTCTTTGGGTAAAATTCCAGCCACAGAGATGGGTTGGCGCACAGAAACTTTAGAGCTTCAAAATATAACCACGACTCGACAAACTTACTCTTTCTCAGCTGAAGGCGACAAAAATATGCAATTGAGTTTTTCTGTCAGCCAATTGGCTTTGGAGCCTGGTGAGGTGGGTAAAGTGGATGTGCTTGTTAAGATGCAAGTACCCGCAGAGGAACTTGTTGAATTGGACGCTTACATAAACGTTGCAAATGCTGGAAGGCAAGTTGCAGCTGTCCCAGTCATGGCAGTTGTGAACCGCACCACCCTCATGGGCTTTGATCAACTTTCAATAGCTGCGAATAGTGTTGGCGAAAACCAAGGCGCGACTGCGACAGCTCGTATTTCCAATGCTGGTGCTCAAGAGGGGCTTGTCCTACTCTTCAATTTACTAGGGCATGATCAACGCAAAAAAGAAGAGAGTGCTTTCTTGAGCCAAGCCTGTGATCTCCAGTCTTCTGGCTATCGCATCATCGAGCAGAACAAAGTTAAATATCTTCAGTTCGCAGTTAAGGTTTTCAATCCTGTGACATGGTGGTTTGCCTGTGATGTCAATGTGGACTTTGACTTTAATGGAAACGGAGAGCCTGACAAACAACTTTCTGGTACCAGCTCGGCTCGCATTCCAGGATTACAAGGTATGAATGTACCAGATTTAGCGAGTATTTTGTTTGACTCGAAGACGTTAGATGCAATCTATCAAGAATACGATAGTCAGATTGCGGAACAAAAAGCAGATCAACCTAGTGTTGATTTTAGACCTGCTATCAACTCTATTGAACCTATGGTGGCCTTTCACCAATCGACAATTTCTGTGGTGCAAGTACCCGTAAACGTACTTGGCAATCATGAGTCGGTTAGGGTTCGCGTCAGTGTCTCTTTTAACGGAACAGACGTCGTCGAACAGGACGATATCCTTCAACATGAATCAGGAGATTGGAAACAGTTGGCGCTAAACGAGTCTCAGCAACCCTACTACGATATGCCCGAGTTCAATCAGGTGGTTGGATACGGAGTGGAAGAAGTGCAAATGAAGAGAGGAGCCAGTCGAGACACCAAGCTTATTGCTTTCTTCCCGCGTAATGAATTTATTCTTGAGACTTTGGGGTTTGATAGTCAGTCCCAAGTTCGCAAGCCCAGTCTCAACGAACCTATTGTGCATCCTTAAATCGAATCCGGAGTTCCACACTTCAGTGGGCCCGGATATTGAATCATAAAAATCTGTTCACTTCCGGATTGTGTTGAAGTGAACATGATTTTCGTTCCATCGGGACTCACTGTCGGAAAATACTCGTCACCCTCATAGGAGCTCAATTGACGGTGGCACTTGCCATCGACAGTGACTTCAAAAAGATCAAGATTTGCCATCTCTTTATTGCGAGCACTAAAGATGACACTTTGGCCGTCTGGGTGAAATGACGGGCTCCAACTGAGATCAAAATCTGGAGTGAGTATTTTTGTTTTCTTGAAGACACTATTGGATGCAAAGATTTGCGATGTTTGAAAGTCCGAACTAAATCGCGACCATACAAAACTATTTGATTGTGGGGAAACTTGCACTCCCAAATCATGACCGTCTGTTTTTATGACAGGCCAGGCTTTGGCGTCTTCTTCATTTTGCATGGTATAGAGGCGCAATTGTTTATTTGAGAAACGCGAAAAATAAATTTGATTGCCCTGTTTTTTGTAGGCGGGAAAACCATCAAAGCCGGACCATTGGGTGAGTCGGGTTATTTTAGAACCATCAAAGGTGCTGAGATAAATTTCCTGCGGATTGAAATCCACATAGACAAACCCACCTTGGTCCACCGAGCTTGGAAAGCGATCTAGATATTTTTTAAGTGCCAATGGACTTTCGTTGTCTTCATCACTCGAACTTGAAAAAAGAATTTGCTTTTTGTCGTGGAGAATGGCACCGATTTGAATAGTGCCACGCTGATAGGTGGTCTGAATCTCATCCCCACTGTTTAAGTTCTTTTTATAAAGTTGGGGATCTTGGTCGCGCTTGCGATCGCGACTGATAAAAAGTATTTCTTGGTCGGATATAAAAAGCGCCTGACGATTTTGTCCACGCGTGGTGATTTGCTCGGCTGGAGCAGATATCAAAAAGGGGCTAAACTCCACGGCAGCTCGACTGGTCTGAAGGCTAAGGCTGACAAGGATGAAAATACGACTGAAAAAAATAAAGACGCAACGCATTCTAATATTCTATTTCAATTTTGGTTTCTGTCACCAAGCCCAATATCTATGGTCTTTTGGATGATTGAGAAAGGTACCTTTTCTTTTAATCCTTTACGAGAAATCCAGGTCACATTTAAATTTTTTAGCTCTTCAAAATTAGACTTTCCTCTGGTCACTTGCACATAAATTTTGTGGTGGGTGATGGCATGTTGAAAGTCAAATTGGCGAGGCGGCGTTTTGCGTTTCTTGGCTAGGCCGGGTAAGACCCACTGATCCCTTAAAAAGGGAGCCTGCTCGTTACGTATAAAAGCCACAGAGCCATTTTCTTTTTCATAGATCTTCAATTGCCAAAGCCAAATCTCGAGAGCCCGTCGAGTTTTTTTAAGAGGAAGATCCTGGACCTTGTTATCTTTTAAAGCTACACAGTTGGATTTAATGGGGCACAAAAGACAGGAGGGAGCTAGTGGGGAACATAAAGTGGCACCCAACTCCATCCAAGCCTGGTTGACATCACTGGGTAGGGTCTGTTGAGCGTAGCTATCCGCTATGGTTTGCAGTTTATGGCGCTCCTTAGGCTTCCAGTGCTCTATTGGCAAACCATAACGACGACTGAGCACGCGAATCACGTTACCGTCGACAACGCCCACGGGTTCGTTAAAAGCTTGGCTGCTCACGGCACGAGCGGTGTAAGGACCAAAGCCAGGCAGTTTGAGCAAATCTTGAAAGTTGTTAGGAAAGCTACCCATTTGATTCAATACTTCGGCCGCCTTTTTCAAATTGCGGGCTCGCGAGTAATAACCCAAGCCTGCCCATTGACTATAGACCTCTTCCAAAGAAGCCTCGGCTAAATTTTGTACGCTTGGAAAGGCTTTCATGAACTTTTTGAAATAGGGGATTACCGCCTTGACAGTTGTCTGTTGCAACATAATTTCGGAGATCCAAATCGGATAGGGATGGCGCGACTGACGCCAGGGTAAAGGCCTTTTCTGAGTTGAGTACCATTCCACTAGGGCTTGGGCCTCTTTTTTTACTGCTTCCAAATTAACTAAAGAGCTCATAAAAATGGGTTTTTGCCAGATTCAGTTTATCCAAGTTGCCTGCGGATCCTTGGGCAAAGTCAGGTCGTCCTCCGCCTTTACCATCCATCATCTCACATAAGCTTTTCAATGTTTGACCGGCATGAAAGCCCTTTAAGTCTTTGCCGACAGCAACGATAATGGGCTTGGCTTGGTCGGGTGCACTATCGCCAATGATCACTAGGGCAAGGTTGCTATATTTTTCGCGCATTTGATCCACTATTTGGCTCAGAGCTTTGCGATCATCAATAGCCACACGAGTGAAAAGTGCTAAGGCCTTCTGTCCTTGCCAGCTTTTTTCTTGAGCCTGTTGAATCAGATCGTCGCTTGAAACACTTTCAGATTTTGCCTTTTGCAGTTCTTTTTCTAAAAACTTAATTTTATCTAACAATTCTTTAATTTTAAGTTTTGTTTCACTTTCTGGATTTTGATCATGAAGGCCGCGAGAAGCCTGTGTGGAAACGGCAGCATCAACAAATTCCGAAATTTTTGGAGCCGGGATATTTAGAATTTGGCGAGTTAACAAGTTATCGATCGCAAGCCCGTTTAGATAATCATAGGCGGCTTGGCCAGTGATGGCTTCGATACGACGGACTCCTGCAGCCACGCCGGCTTCGGAAATGATTTTAAACAGTCGAATCTGAGCCGTATTCGCAACGTGGGTCCCACCACACAATTCTTTTGAAAAAGGGCGTTGAGCCAAATCGTTATCTTGTCCCATGCTGATCACACGTACACTGTCGCCATACTTTTCGCCAAACATAGCCACCGCTCCTTGAGCAATTGCCTCTTCTTGAGACTGGATGGTCTGTTGGACAGGCAAACCGAGGCTTATTTGTTGGTTTACAAGAGATTCAATTTGGCCCAGTTCTGCTTCATTCAAAGCACTGGTATGGTTAAAGTCAAAACGGAGTTTCTCGGGAGTCACAAGGGAGCCAGCCTGATTGACATGATCGCCTAAGACTTTTCTTAAAGCGGCGTTGAGTAAGTGAGTGGCGGAGTGGTTGTTCGCAGAGGACTGTCGTGTGAAAGGATTCACCTGGAGACTATAGGTCTGTCCAGCCAGGACTTTATTGCCGCCCATATCCACTTGGTGAATAAATACGTCGTTGATTTTTTGACAATCTAAGATACGGCCAATTTTGCGGGCCTCTTCGGGACTTCCCTCGATGACAAAGCCTTGATCGCCCATCTGACCACCGCCTTCGGCATAAAAGGGTGTTTCACTGACAATCAGAAAACCCTGGTCTCCGGTGAGTTGTTTCACTTCTTGGCCACCGTCACTCAAGGCTAAAATGAGGGAGGATGATTGCAAGGTCTCGTAACCTAAAAATTTTGTGGGCCCATGCTCGGCACTTATTTTCTGAGACCACTCGGTCAGATGTTTTTCATTAGCTGTGATCTTATGAGTTTTCTGGGCTTTACGCGCTTTGCTCTTGGCTTGCTCTAAATACTGATTGAAGTCGTCTTCACTGACGCTGAGTCCATGTTCCTTAGCAATCACTTCAGTGAGGTCAAAAGGAAAACCAAAGGTGTCGTAAAGTGTGAATGCAGTGAGGCCATCTAAACTTTTTTGTTTGCTCATTTTGAGTTCCTCAATCTTTGCATTGAGAATGTCACTGCCGCGATCAAGGGTTTGTAAAAATCGAGTTTCTTCATCCTGCACGGCTTTTAATATAAAATCCCGCTTTTCGATAAGAATGGGGTGGAACTCGCCCATATGGGCTATGACTTCGGTGCAAATTTCATGATAAATAGATTTTTGTTTATCCAGTTTACGAGCGTATCGGATAGCTCGTCTCATGATCCTTCGTAATACATAGCCTCGTCCTTCGTTCGAAGGCAGGACTCCCTCAGAAATCAAGAAGGTAGCGGCCCGCGCGTGATCCGCCACAACTTTGAGCGATCCCAAAACGTCTGGCTGTTTAGAAAGCTCGGGCCAATCCATTTTAAGACCGGCCAACTGACAGGCCTTTGCAATCATGGGTGTGAAAACGTCGGATTGATAATTGTCGCGGACTCCTTGCATGGCAGCTGCCATGCGTTCAATTCCTGCTCCCGTATCGACGGAGGGTTTTGGTAAAGGCGTCTGCTTTCCGCTTTCGTCTTCATAAAATTGCATAAAGACCAAATTCCAAATTTCTACAAAACGATCTTCGTCATGATCTAAGGGTACTGGAGGGGCCGTAGGGTTGTGGTCGTAAAAAATTTCAGAACAAGGTCCGCAGGGGCCGGTTTGCCCCATTCTCCAAAAGTTGTCCTTTTCACCAAAGCGTGTGATTTTTTCTTTTGGAATGCCAATTTTTTTGTGCCAAATATCGGCGGCTTCATCGTCTGTGGTGAAGACGGTGACATACAAACGCTCTTTGGGAATTTTGAGAACAACAGTTAAGAATTCCCAAGCCAACGTGATGGCTTCTTCCTTGAAGTAATCACCAAATGAAAAGTTTCCAAGCATTTCAAAGAAGGTGTGGTGACGGGCGGTGAAGCCGACGTTTTCAAGATCGTTGTGCTTGCCACCTGCGCGCAAACATTTTTGCACGCTGACAGCGCGATTGTAATCACGCTGATCTTGGCCCAAAAACACATCTTTAAACTGATTCATCCCAGCATTGGTGAACATTAAGGTGGGATCATTGTGTGGGATCAAGCTTGAGCTTTCAACATGCTGGTGTTGTTTGGACTCAAAATACTTAATAAAGGCTTGACGAATTTCGGCGTATTTCATGGATAACCCTTCCTATGATTTCTGTATCAAATCCTCGATTCTTAAGCAACGAGGCAAGTTTGTTTGGTTTATGTAAGAACTCTGAGCCCTTGGATTCAATTAAAGACATGGCCTTCTCAAGTTCGATATCGAGGTTTTTGGGCACATCTGGAAGTCCTTTTTTTCGTAAGAATTGGCAGATGTATAGATAACCTTTGTTTTTGCGGTTCAGTTGCTCGGCCACTTTGTCACTCAACTCTTGGGGTGGCAAGATCCAGCCACGCTCTTTCATATCGACAATAACTGGATCGATCTCCTCTAAAGAAAAGTGGCGCTGCAGCTTTTCTCGCAGTTCCAGTTCAGAGTGGTCTCGGCGAGCTAAGAAGTCCATGGCCTTCACTCGCGGGGTTTTAGGAGCCTTATTCATCATCCTCTTCTAAATCAAAATCGGGAAAGGATGGCAAGTCTCCAATCTGTCTTTCTTCGTCAATCCGGGCGTTCACTTGGGTGTGAGAGACTTGGCCAGGCGAAATACCACTGTATTTTAAATAGAAGTCGTCAGGATGGTTGCAGAGTCGTAGGGCTTCCTTAAGTGTAATTAAATCGTCTTTGATCAGCTTTAATAGACTTTGATCAAAAGACTGCATACCTGTGGCTCGAGCACTGGTTTCAATGGCGTTAGAGATCAGTTTTGTTTTTTCAGGGTCTTCGATCATTTCGCGAATGCGAGCATTGTTGATCATGATCTCGACGACCGGTATAATGCCCTTGCCATTTTTTCGTGAAGCTAGCCTCTGACTAATTATCGCTTGCAGTGTGGAAGCCAGCTGCCGGCGCACTTGTGATTGTTGATGGCTTTCAAAGGCAGCGAGGATACGATTCACCGTCTCCTGGGCATCATAGGTGTGCAGAGTGCTCAAAACTAAATGGCCAGTGGAAGCAGCCATCAGAGCAGTCTCAATGGTTTCGCGGTCGCGCATCTCACCAATTAATATCACATCGGGATCTTGCCTCAGCGCTGCTCGCAAAGACGTCGAAAAGGTCGTGGTGTCCAATCCTAGTTCCCGCTGTGAGATGAGGCTGCGATGATCGCGTATCAAATACTCAATGGGATCTTCGATTGTAATAATATGTTTATTTTTATTTTTATTAATGTAGTCGATCATCGCTGCCAATGTGGTCGACTTACCTGAGCCAGTGACGCCGGTCACTAAGATCAAGCCCCGTTCTTGGGCGGCAATTTTTTCGATGATAGGTGGAATGTTAAGTTTATCAATTTGGGGAACATCGTCTGAAATCACCCGTGCCACAATTCGCACTGAGCCTCTTTGCATAAAAATATTCACTCGAAAACGGCCGACCCCTTTGACTCCGTATCCTAAGTCGATTTCTTTGAAGTGATCAAATTTGGTACGTTCGGCCTCGGTCTTAATCAATTGCTCGGCAAAACCCACCAACTGAGCAGGGGTGATTGGTTTCCACTTTTTAGATAGGGGCAGCATGCGACCGTGGCGACGCACCACTGGGACAACCCCAGCTTTAAGGTGCACATCACTGGCTTTGCGCTCAGTGGCTAGTTTGAGGATTTCGTCGAGAGAGGCCATGGATCTATTCTATGGAAAAGGAGACTGGGAATCTTGGATAAATGCAATGCAACAAATGTCTTATTCGGTTTAAATCTCCATTGGTGTGGCATAGTTTTAAAAATTCTATGTGGACCTATAGGAAAAACAGTTGTCTCAGTTAAAACACTCGAAATCCTCTGCTAAAGCCTTTTTGGCAATGTCTCTCTCCACTTTGTTTGTAGGACTTATTCCAAAAGCACCAGGAACCTGGGGTTCCCTCTTGTCTTTGCTGATTTGGTGGGCAATAGGGGATCAACCTTTACAAGTCGGGCTGAGCCTGATTTTGGCTGCCTTTATAGTGGGCACTATCGCCACCCATTACTATGAAAAGTGGTTTGATCGGCACGACCCCAAAGAGGTCGTGGTTGATGAGCTGGTGGGCATGTGGATCACTCTGTTGATAATTCCACTGACCCCTCTGGTTTTGACCACTGGATTCCTGTTTTTTCGCTTCTTTGACATCCTCAAGCCTTTTCCCATAAGTTGGATCGATAGTAAAATGCCTGGTGCTTTGGGAACGATGTTGGACGATGTTTTAGCTGGTGTTTTTGCCTTTGTTCTTCTGCAAACTCTTTTTCGAGCAGGGTGGCTCATTTGATTGATATATACCAAGAACTGATTCAAGCTCTGCGCCAGCGCCGCCACACTTTGTCTTTGGCCGAAAGTTGCACGGGTGGTCTCATGGCGTCCCAGATGACCGCCTGGCCTGGAGTGTCGGATGTCTTTATGGGTTCGTTTGTGACTTATAGCAATAGAATGAAGCGCGAGGTTTTAGGTGTTCCGGCCCACATTTTGAGTACAGTGGGTGCCGTCAGTCGACCAGTGGCATTACATATGGCCCGAGGTGCGAAAGTCTTGACCGGAACCACTTGGGCTGTGAGCATTACCGGAATAGCGGGTCCGCTAGGCGGGACAGACAAGAAACCAGTCGGCACAGTATGCTTTGCGATCGTTGGCCCAGGAGTTGAAAAGGCAAGCCAACAACTCTTTACCGGAGATCGCGTTGATGTGCAAAAAGCGTCAGTCCAATTTGCGGCAAAAAGCTTATTAGAAACAATTCAAACTCTTTAAGATGGGGGTCCTATGGACACAGCAAAAGGTGAAAAAAATAAAGCGTTAGATTTAGCCGTCTCCGCTATTGAAAAACAATTTGGTAAAGGCTCGATCATGCGTTTGGGTGAAACTCAAAGTTTGTATGGCGATGTTCCTGTTATCTCAACCGGTGCTCTGAGCTTAGATATTGGCTTAGGTATTGGCGGTTATCCGCGTGGACGAATCGTGGAAATCTATGGACCAGAGAGTTCAGGCAAAACCACACTCGCACTATCGGCCATTGCTCAAGCTCAAAAAGCCGGTGGAACGGCTGCATTTGTGGATGCTGAGCACGCTCTCGATATCAACTACGCACGCAACCTCGGTGTTCGCACGGAAGATCTTCTGATCTCCCAACCCGACACTGGCGAGCAAGCACTTGAAATCACCGAGACCCTTGTGCGCTCTGGAGCTCTAGATGTTTTAGTTATCGACTCTGTGGCGGCACTCACGCCACGTGCGGAGATCGAAGGTGACATGGGCGACAGTCACATGGGTTTGCAAGCGCGTTTGATGTCCCAAGCTTTGCGTAAGTTAACCGGTGCAATCAGTCGCAGTAAGACCACAGTTATTTTTATCAACCAAATTCGCATGAAGATTGGTGTGATGTTCGGCAACCCCGAAACCACGACTGGTGGGAACGCTCTTAAGTTCTACTCGTCTGTTCGTTTGGATGTGCGCCGTATTGGAGCCATTAAGTCCGGTGAAGAGGTGACGGGTAACCGCACCGCCGTGAAAGTTGTGAAAAACAAAATGGCACCACCGTTTGCAAAAGTGGAATTCGATATCATGTACGGTTTAGGAATTTCTGCCGAAGGCGATATCTTAGATCTTGGTGTGAAGTATGATGTTGTCGATAAGTCCGGAGCTTGGTTTAGCTACAATGGCGAACGCTTGGGTCAAGGACGCGACAACTCGAAACAATATTTGCAAGACAATCCCAGTGTGATGGAGGAAATCCGCAAAAAAATTTACGAGGCCAAAGGTATCGATTTTGGTGGTAAAAAAGTAGCGGCTACAGCCCAAGCTGCTGAGACTGCCTCAGTCCCAGTCAAAGATAAGGCGAAGGCGACGGATACGGCTGAGGACGAAGCGGCTCCAGCCAAGAATAAAAAGGCAGCTCCGCGCGCCCATTAAGCTTCTTGTTTTATTAAAAAGTTTCAAAAACCGGGTCTCTGGACCCGGTTTTTTTAGTTATGGGCGCCATACAGGGGGCTTTCAATTGGAGGTGAGTGCAAAAACCTAAGTCCTCCATCGATCCGCTGAGGGGAACTCTGAGCCAAACAGCTAAGGTATCTGAATTGTTTTCAAAGACTCTGTTCTAAGTTCCGTGGCGTGATAATGTCTCCTGGGATTAAGGAGTTTGTCGCGTGCAGAGGCTTTTATTTTTAAGTCTGATAGTTCTGAGCCTCCCATCTGGAGCGGCAAAGAGTTATTTACGCTGCTCCCACATCTTTTCTCAACAACCTATGCCTCGCTTTAGCTTGGATGAGATCAATCGGGAGATGGCTCCGACATTATCCAAAATCACAACCGAAGTCATGGCCAACACCATTTTGTACACAGCTCAAAATAAAATCTCCTACGAAGGTTTTAGTCCTAATTTAGCAAATGCCCTAAGGCGAACTTTAGAAATCCTTTTGCAAGCAGAGAAAGTGCAACAGCTTATTGAGCTAACTTATAAGAACGAAGCCTTAAGGCGCCTTGGAAAGGAGCCTCTCAATCGCCGAGATGTTTTTGGTATGGAAATTGATTTCAATCACTTTGGTGTCCAAATTCCACAGGAAAAAATTCCTTTACAAGAAATGGATGATAGCGAACTTGCGCGAGCGAGATGGTTGGCTTCTGATGCAATAAAAAACCTTTATATCAGACAAGCTCAAAAAGAGGATTTATTTTTTAATATTGGCTTAAATCGCAGTGTAAGTAAAGTGTTGCAATTCGGACATCGAAGAAACTATCCCATTTCAGAGTCTTATGACTTAGAAACACGTGAAGAGGGGGAGTTGATTTTTGCAATGTTTGCTTCATTTCTAAGGGAGTCTTTGATTCGCGAAGAAGTTTATCGTCTTATAAGAGCGAGGCAAATCAAATGGCCTAAAAGTCGACGAACTGTTAATTATTATATTCTTGTTCTTTCTGTCTATCCAGAATTACTTCCTTTTCTAAACAGGCTTCCCGATTTAGATTTTCGCTACGAAATTGATTTTAGATCAATTGATGATATTTTTTCTACCTCATACGCAATGTTACTTGGGGGATCTGGAATAGCCAGTTTGTCATTAGTCAAGCAGATTGAAAATGTTCGTGGAAATTATGTAGAATGGTTAGAGTCGTATATAGAAATAAAAGTGATTGAGTCCGACGCGACAAACTTTAATGAGTCTGCTGATAATTTAGCTAATTTGCACAGATTTTTAAGGAAGTCTTGGCATAAATTTTTAATTTCTAAAAACTTAAAAGAAAATCAAATGCGAATGTTAATTCATGGTGATGATAAGAATCTAACTCTCAGAGTTGAGTCAATTGACGAGGATATCTTGGAGGTAGAGGTGCTTGTTAGATTTTATCTTATGATCACTCGTCAAGATCGCCGTACAGATTACAGGTAAATTTTGCGCCCTTAAATAGATTGAGTGAGTTCTTGAATTTTGTCGTGCAGGACATGTTGTTTGGGATTGAGTTTTAAGGATTGTTGATAGGCCTTGAGAGCCAGCTCTCTTTTCCCTAAGGCTAATAAAGAATGGCCGTAAAACTTATAGGTGTCGTATGTTGCAGCTCCGTTTTTAAGAGCTCTTTTAAAGTTAACAAGGGCCTCTTTATGAAAACCTAAATGGGACTGGGCCATGGCAAGATTTGCTAAAGAGTTGTAGTCTCTAGAGTCCATCTTTACAATTTTAGCGAAAACGTCGTGACTGCAAAGTGTGTTGCCATAGGTGTTGCAATCTGCACCCATTTCTAAGAGTTGTTTTTTGGAGAGGTGGGAAGGAATGCGGTACAGTTCTTTTTTAATTATAGCCACTTCGTACTTGGGCATTTTCATTTCGTAATAACCTAAAGACGCAATCCCCAATGCCATACATAAAGACATACCAACTAAAACTTTGCGCTTTTGTGGCCAGTCCTTATGAGTTCTAGAAAAAAAGCCCTTTTGATGATTGGCTAGGACCCATACCAAAAAGAGAATTAAGGTTCCGGCACCCAAATAGTAGTTTTGATAAATGGTTTCGCTCAAGACAGGTACGGCTAATAGGAACAGGCCAAGACCGGCTAAAAGAGTGGGGGCCTTATCAAATATTTGAACCAGCGTCTGTCCCAAAACAGCACGCTGGTTCTGGCCCCAGGCTGATAATTTTGATTTCCCATTACCCATGACACGATCCACGTCTTCTTTTTCGACATTTTCTCCCAAAACTTGAGAGCCCAATTACGTCACTAGAGTACAAAGTCTGTGCCGTCCCCAGAGTGTTTTAATTTGAGATAGAGCTGATTTTATGAAAGCATTTCAAGCCTGTTCAACATATCGCCAGACTAAACGCTCTTTCTTTAATTTGTAGCCAATCTGTGGATAAGTTTTTATTAGTCTGGGCGGACATCCTGACCTCGCCAGCATTTTGTCCTGCGGACAAAAACGCATCCTGCTTGCTGGACCCAGCTTAGTAAAAACTTATCCACAGATTGTTTAAACGAAAAGAGC
>JBGSNK010000105.1:0-2846 GCA_041739665.1 Bdellovibrionales bacterium | reverse complement strand
GCACCTTGTTAAGGCTATAACAAGGTGCATTTTCAGACGAGATGAATTATTTCTTTGACCCTTGCCTCACCAAAAAAGGAGTCCAGATGGCCACAAAGGTGACTATTGAACTTTACGGGGATCAACACACTTTTGAAGTGGAAGATGACGAAACATTGTTAGATGGCGCTCTTAGAAATGATATTGATGCGCCCTACGCTTGTATGTCGGGGACATGCAACTCTTGTCAGGCTAAAGTTCTCGAGGGTGAGGTCCGCATGGAGGAGGCTGATGCTCTCACTGACGATGAGATCGCTTCTGGAGAAATTTTAACTTGTTGCTCTTACCCAAAATCAGAAACTCTGCATATCGAGTATCCAGACTGATTAACGAATCCTTTTTAAAACGTAGATAAAGTCCTCGCCGGAAAAGGGGATGTACAGGTGTAAAAATTCCCCAACCCTTTTCAGGCGGGCGGTGTTTTTATGTCCCAACTGCATATCCACATCGTTGGAACATCCCACGGCATTTTCGGGGTTCACCCAAATCACCTCTTGATGGATGAGATCCTCCTGATAACGATAAAGAGCTTGCCTCTCGCAAATGCCGGGTTCGTTTTTTCTTGTCCAAAAAAGTCGATTGGTCCCATCGGCAAAAAATTCGTATTGCAAGACCAGCTCGGGGTTGGGAATCGGGTTTGTCTCACCATTAAAGATATAGCGGTGAAACTGCCAGTTTCCCCAGATCACTTCGGCTTCAAGTGCCTCTTGTCTATCAACACCGACCGCCCCCACCGACATCAGAGTAGCTAACAGGACTGAAAAAGCTTGCAGTAGCATTCGAATTACACATCTCCTTCTGGTAGTGGCATGATTTGATTCCAACCTCTATGAATCACAATGTGCTCCACTTTCTCAGCGTCCTGCGCACTCAAAGTCTGAGCAGAGAGCCTGAGCAAAATCTCTGGAAAGTCCTTGAGAGTGGCATGAGGACCTAAGTGCATTAAGACGAGGGTCGCCAAAGAAATGGCTTTCTCTGATCCCAAGGCTTTGCGCACATCCCAAAGGGAACCACTGACCAATAAACTGTCACCATAAAGACTGCCGGTCAACTCCTCTACTCTCATCCCATTATTAATATCGCGACGAAAGGGTCCGGGAATATAGGAAAACTCAGCCATTTGGGATTGATTTGTAATCTCGCCGGCAAAGTAATCGGCAAAGCCCTCGTTGAGACTCCCGCCCTCGCCTTTAAAAGGCAAACCGCTAAGCTGTTGAACAAAAGCGTGGGCCACTTCGTGACTCACAATTGTTGGGTCCCTTGGGATTTGACGATAGGTTTTTCCATCGCCCGAGCCAAAGCGTATCTTATAATCATAGTAAAAAGCTGTATTGGTTTTACGGGGAGAACCGACATGAACCTTAACTTCAAGGATTCGATTGAGCGACAAATTCAACTTCTCTTGAAACCAAAGAATCGCTTTGTCGGCAAAAAAGTAGGCTTGGACATCATCAAAAAGATCCTCAGAGGTTTCAAATCTAAAGATATGGTCAGAGGCATAGGGAGACTCAGCGCGATCCGAAATCAAAGAGACTCTTTCACCTTGCAAGCGTCCCGTTCCGAGCAGGCCGGGTAAAAACTGAGAGCTGATATCGGTCGCATCTGGATTGCCTGGAAAGACTCGAGCCTCGCCGACAACCATTTGATGAGCGACAGATTCTTGTTCGAGTAAATCCCAAGTGTAAGAGAACCGAAAGCGCACCACATCGCTGTCGTCAGGTCGAAAGGCCACAATTTCATAAGCCAATTCCGAGGGGCCGCCTCTATCTTCAAACAGAACCACTTCTTTAGACTGCACTCTCCAATTGGGATAGGCTTTTAAAAATTGGTTTTCCCTGCCAAGCAATGCTCTTTGCATACGGTTGGCACGCAAAGTCTGCAGTACAGTCATCGTGGGCTCATCTTTATGGGTGACCTCCACCCATTGATCAGAAGGGTTTTGAACCCCGTGAATCTCAAAACCACGAGTTTCGATGCCACGTACCTGCGGAGCCACAATATGACTTTTATAACCCGAAAACTGCGCCGTCTTACTTTCACTTTTTAAGGCTTCCACTTGCCCTCGCACTTCTTCCTTGAGCTCTCCCTCCCCCAAATGCCAACGAGTGACACTGGCAGTGTCACTCGGCTGGCAGGCAGATAAAAGGACGAGCATAAAAGACAACCCAAAAGATTGTTTAAAGCTCATCTCTCACCTCACTGTTCGATGCTAAGTGCTTCGTCAAAGTAAGTGCCTTCACCATTAGAGAAGCGTAGGGTGTAGTCACCAACAGGAAGAGTACCGATTAAGACCTCTCTCTGAAAGGGAACTAAAACCATCATGCACATACCTTGAGTTACGGATGCAACAGCTGACACTCGGATCACATTTTGCCCGTCTGTAGGCTCTACATCAGCACGTTTCCAAGAGTAGCAACTGTTCGGGTAAATTCCGCTCACTATGGCATAGACGTCACTAGTCGAGTCGAAACCACCTGGAACAAAAGCACTGTTTATGCCCACAACAGACTCTTTACTGGGAATGTCCTGAGCGTTAAGGGTAAGGCTGGTAAAAATAATCGCAACTGAAAGTAAAATTATGGAACGCATTTGAATTCTCCTTATTTGTGAATATCTCTATTAATTATCAATCTATTTGGATCTAGGACAAACTTGTCTTCTTAGTCTTCGATTTGTAGAGGCTCATTAAAAAATGTGCCATCCCCGTTTGAAAATCTAAGAACGTAATCGCCTTTAGGAAACTGACCTAAATTCACTTCTTTTTGGAAAGGGACTAGTACCCGCATACAAGGAACACCTTGAGCCAC
>JBGSNK010000055.1:0-9195 GCA_041739665.1 Bdellovibrionales bacterium | reverse complement strand
GGCCAGTCATCCAAGCGAGCATGGTTCGCTGGAATCCGTCAGTTATTCGCGTTGGCAAAACCAGTCTTGGTTTGAGCAAGCCAAAAAGATAAAAAAAACGGAGAATGATATGAGAGGGTTGGTCCTTATTCATGGCTCTCTTCTCAACGAAGAGTTTCAAAAGACGTTTTTACAGTGTCTCAAAGAGCTTAAGATACTGTCTAGCTGAACAGTGATTTGTTCAAGAATCCTATTAAAGCTTTTCGAATTGTAAATCCTGAAAGTAATCTCTTGTTTTCTCAAGCCCAAGCAAAGGATCAACTTGAGCCGACCAGCCCAAAAGCTCCTGAGCTCGTGTTGTATCAGGTCGTCTTTGTTTGGGATCATTTTCGGGTAGGGGATGAAAGGTGAACGGGCTTTCAATGCCAGTTACTTTTTTAATGAGATTTCCAATTTCGAGAACTGTCATTTCGATTGGATTGCCAACATTCACTGGTAGGGTCACGTCGCTTTCCATAAGTTTCATAACACCAGAAACCATATCACTCACATAGCATAGACTGCGGGTTTGAGAGCCGTCTCCGTAGATAGTCATAGGTTCACCATTTAATGCTTGGGTGAAAAAATTTGGAATCACTCGTCCATCATGGGGACTCATGCGCGGACCGTAAGTGTTGAAAATACGGACCACTCGAGTGTCGACATTTTTGTGTTTGAGGTAGTTGTAAGTCAAAGCTTCGCCAAAGCGTTTGGCTTCATCGTAACAAGCTCGGGCACCGGTACAGTTCACATTACCGTTATAGGTCTCGGTTTGCGGGCTGATCAAGGGGTCTCCATAAACTTCGCTAGTCGAGGCAAATAAGACTCGAGCCCCGCACTTTGCTCCCAAATCCAATAGATTTTTGTGTCCCACAGACCCCGTCATTAAAATTTCAATGGGAATTTTGGCAAAGTCCACGGGCGAGGCGGGTGAGGCCATATTGTAAATACGCTCATATTCGCCTTCAAGGGGAGCGTGGGTTATGTCGGCCTCAAGGAAACGAAAGTTCTTGTTATCTGAAAGATGCTCGATATTGGCAAGCCGTCCCGTCACCAAATTATCGATGACATCAACATTGTGCCCCTGTTCAAGAAGACTGTCGACCAAATGACTTCCAATAAATCCGGCTCCACCGGCTACTAAAACTTTCATCTAAACCTCGCTAAACAAAGACTGGCGTCCGACGCAATAATATTGAAAATCATACTTTTTAACATCACTTGGGTTTAGGGTGTTGCGTCCATCAAAGATAACTTTATTTTTAAGGGCCACACTCACTTCTTCGTAATTGGGATTACGAAATTCATTCCATTCTGTCACAATCAAAAGGGCATCGGCCCCCTGACAAGCATCAAGAGCTGAATCGGCTAATTGGAATGTTCCCTTGAACTCTTTTTGAGCCCTTTTGCCGGCAATAGGATCGTAAGCGACAACTTCGGCCCCAAGATTGTTGAGTTTTTCTATAATATATTGAGCTGGCGCTTCTCGAACATCATCAGTGCGGGGCTTAAAAGAAAGACCCCAAAGAGCAAAACGCATTCCCTTTACATCTTGAAAGTGTGTCAAAAGTTTATCGACTAAAATAGTTTTTTGTCGGTCGTTCACCTTGTCCGCAGCAGAAACGATATTCATCGTGCAGTCATGTTTCTGAGCGGTGTGAATCAAGGCTTGCACGTCTTTTGGAAAACAACTGCCTCCATAACCCGAGCCAGGGTAAAAGAAGGCCGGATTAATACGATTGTCAGAGGTAAACCCTGCGCGAACCTCATCGATGTCGGCACCGACTTTGTCAGCCAATTGGGCGAGCTCGTTTGCAAAGCTAATTTTTACGGACAAAAATGCGTTGGCCGCATATTTAGTCAGTTCAGCCGCTGTGTTAGACATAAACAAAATAGGGTGTCCGTTGCGCACAAAGGGTTCATAGATTTTTGTCATCACTTTTTGGGCCTGTTCAGTTTTGCAGCCGATCACCACTCGGTCGGGCCTGAGAAAATCATCGATGGCGGCTCCCTCTTTTAAAAACTCGGGATTATTAATAACCTCATGGGGAAGGGGGGAGAGCTCCTTTAAACGTTTTTCGATCTGACGGCTTGTTCCGACAGGAACTGTGCTTTTTAAAACGATAAATTTTGGACTTTGGGCAAACTGACAAATCCCCTCGATGACATTATACGTCGGACCCAAGTCAGCACTTCCATCCTTGCTCTCTGGTGTCCCAACAGCTACAAAAAGGACTTCGGAGTTTTGAACAGCCATTTCAAGATCTGTGGTGAACTGTATACGGGCTTTAGCTGAGCGCAGCAGATCCTCTAAGCCCGGTTCATAGATGGGAATTTGCCCCTCAAGAAGGGCATTCACTTTATTGGGATCATTGTCGACACAGATCACTTTGTGTCCCGCGTCGGCAAATGCCACTCCAGCGACGAGACCCACATAACCTGTTCCGATGACTGTAATTTTCATATCTTTACCTTTGCAAGGGCTTCTATAAAAGCTTAGAAATAATAGCAAATATCTTTAGCAAGGATTTAAAATTGAAGCAATGGCTGATGCCGATATTTAAGCTCGGAGTGGCTGGGGCCCTTATTTTTTGGCTGATCCAGTCGGAGAGGTTCGACATGGCCTCTCTCGGAAAATTGAGCTCACTTTCTGTATGGGCATATGGTCTTGTGTCGTTTTTTATCGTCTTACTGATCAACTCTAAAAGATGGCAAATCCTTTTAAGCTTTGAAAAAGTAGAAGTCTCTTTTTTAAAGACCATGAATCTGTCCCTTATCGGAATCTTTTTTAATTTCTTTGTGCCAGGTGGAGTGGGTGGTGATGTAGTCAAGGGCGGTTATTTGATCAAAGATCACCCCGATAAAAAATGGTTTATCGGTTGGTCTATTTTAGTTGATCGCATTTTTGGTGTGCTCGCCCTGCTTTTTTACTCATCAGTCACGGGACTGCTGTACTCCTCTCGATTGGAGCCTAAGCTGCGCTGGAGTTTTTATTCACTCAGTCTCATAATTTTTTTATTTTTAATCAGTTTGGTTGTGATTTTAATTTTCCTACCAAAAAGTAGAATGGATCGTCTTTTGCGCAGCCAACCTTGGGCCGAAAAAGTGCTCTTGCCACTTTTTTATTTCGTGCGCTATCCGCGCAAAGTGATTATTCCTTTTTTACTCAGCTTAGTCGGACAAGGCTTGGTGATCAGTATTGGAGCTTTTTTAGTTTACTATCTGAATCTTCCTATCCCTTTTTGGGTCATTTTGCTTATTTTCCCCTTTGGTTTTTTGGCAACAGTTGTGCCTATTTCTCCAGCCGGTATTGGCGTCGGCCAGGCTGCATTTTTCTACCTCTTTGATCGAGTCATCAACCAAGGTGAATTTGGTGTTTTAACAATCACTTTTTTCCAGGCTGTTCAATTTTTAGTGGGGCTTGCCGGTGGTGTCCTCTTTATCTTCTATAAAAAAGAAAGAAACTAATGCCCAGTGGAAAGTTTCTCACCTTGAGAGCTAAAGTTTTTGCGGAGTCTGATTTGATTTTAGATGTGCTCAGCAAACAAGGCGAGCGCCTGACCCTGTCCGCCAAAAACGCGGTTAAAAGTCGACGTCGTTTTGCGGGTGGCGTTCTCGAGCCCCTTAACTTTGTCGAAATCCAATACACCCAGGCTAAAACCAGCTCACGTCACCTCTATGTGCAAGAGGCAAAGAGCTTGTATAGTTTTTCGGGACTGAGACAGGATTATAAGCGTTTAGATTTGGCCTTCAAAATGTTGCAATTGATAGCAAAAGTCACACAAGAGGGTTTGGGGGACAATCCACAACTTTTTGATTTGTTAGGAAATAGCTTGCGAGCCCTGGAAACCAGTCAGCAACCGTTGCTTTTGTTTTTGCATTTTAAGATGAAGACACTTTTTAGTTTAGGTTTTTTAGGGCTTGATAACGACAGTCATGAGTTTGTAAACCTCCCCATTGCAGAACATACCAAGATCAAACTAAGTGACGACGAATACCGCCACCTCAGCCAGGCTCTCGAACTCAAACTCCGCGAACTTATATGAACTACGACCGCGCTCTGCTTGGCCGCATCATCCAAATCAGTGAACCCACGCGCCAAGGCAATGAAACCATTTCTTACAAATATGACTCCCTGGGAGCTTTAAAAAGTGTCTTCACCTCAGCGCAGCATTGTACAAGATGCCATGCTGGGTTTGAATAGAGTTTTAATCTATAGGTAGTTTGTGAGGTTTTAGTGAATCGATGGGTTCAGGTAAAGGTTTACTTTATTATCCCTCTAGTTTTTATCTCAATTATTTTATTGTCTCTAGCTCCTTTCGTTTTTCAGAGACAGATGTATCCTTTTAACAATTATAATATGTTTCAGTTTTGGAATAAGCAGTCTTACACCGACCAAATTTATAACCTTTACTATATGACGGAGAGTGAACAAAAATGGAAAGTTGTTCCATTTTGGCATCCTATTCTTCGTCCCCAGCCAATGTGGTATTTTATTCAATCTTTTAGATATGCATGTTTGAAAAAAGTGAAAATTAGGTACGGTTATTCCGTTCCTCACCTTTGGGTGGTTACCGGCTGGCCCGATTGGATTATTCCGTTAGCAAAAGCCGAAGGTGCTAAAATTTTACAGCAGATTATTCTTCACCACAATAAAGGAATTCGGGAAGGCTTGTGGGAGGGAGAAAGAATCTTGAATCTAAAAATAGACGGGAAAAAGATTTTTTATAGTAAAAACTGGAAGCATAAAAAAGATATGGATATCAATTGGAATGTATTTCGTGCCTTTAAATAGTTTGAATCAAAAATACAAAGATTGGGATCACAATTATAGCCAGTCCTTGGCTATTTTTCGAATCGTTTTTTTTGGCTACTTTTTTTTCTTCTTTTTTTCGAATCGGTACCATATTCATTTGCATGTCCGGTTGGACTATATGTGGGAAAATTCTTTTTGGTTTGATTTTTTCTCGGTAAACAGACCCAACTATTCCACACTCAAACAACTCTACCCCTTCTGGTGTGCCTCTTTGCTATTTTGCTCTCTTGGTTTTTTTTATCGTCTCTCTTCAGTATTTGCGGCCCTTTACAGTCTCCAACTTTTTCGGATAAATGCGGGTCTTGGGGGAGAAAGATACCTGTTTGATTATTCAACCTCTCAACCAGTTGTAATCATGATTATACTTATGTTTAGCGATGCTAATGACTCTCTATCAATTGATTCTTGGATTAAGAATAAGCTAGGAAAGGTAAGTCGTGTTAAGTCTCCCATTGAATTTGCCTGGACCCTTTTGCTCCTTCAAATTGTTATTTCTATGCCATTTTTTATGAGTGCCGCCAATCGAATTCTTGCACATGGATTTGATCAAATTTTTTCTCATTATTTTTATGAACTAGTTAATTTTAGCTATTATTCCAGATGTATTTGGACCGATACACCTGGTCGTTTCTGTTCTTATTTACCCTTACTGATCGATAATAAAACTCTGCTCGGGGTTTCATATGCTTTTTCCCAACTTATTGAACTCTCCGTTCCAGTTGCAATTTTTGTGAGATGGCTCAAGCCTCCGATAATCTTTTGTTTAGTTCTGTTCCAGTTTCTTGCCGGAGCTGTGCTTTTTGAGTTTTTTTGGACATTTTTCCCTCTCTTTTTAATCTATGCTAGGCACGTTGTGATTGATTGGGCAAAATTGTGTTTATATTTAAAAAGGCAATTTAAAAAAATATAAGTGGATCAGATCGGCGGCTAACCTCTTCTCTAAATTTTGAGTTTGTTGCGAAAATCCCTTGGTAGCACACCAGATCGGCCTTTCTGGGAGTTGCTAGTCAGCTAAATTTGCCAAGGTCCACCAGGTTTATTTACCTATAACAGCGTTAGTAAGTAAAAGAAAAGGTCGAGACCACATTGTACTTATTATAGGCATTGATATTCGAGTTGTTGATAATGTAAGATGCCATCAAGCCCCAATTCCAATTGCGATTGATTTTGCGTGAAACACCAGAAGAAACGGAGTAATTGGTATCCACCCGCAGGCTTTGGTAATTGGCTAGAAAATAGGCCAAACGCGAGTTCCACATCCAGCTTCCAAAGACTGCCGAAGTGTATGTCATTCCAAGATCCACACGGTTAAAGGCGAAATCAGCGCCCTGTGCATCATTGATTCGGTAAGAAATGTCAGGAATCAAATAGCGCTCTAAATCTTTATTGAGAATTATAATGCTCGAGAATCGCAGGCCACCAGTCAATGAATCAGCACTTTCCGTATCTCCTAAAATGTCCGAGTCGTTGAAACTTAAAAACAAATCCCATTTGGCTATCCAATTTTTATTGGCCACGAGGGTATTGTTGAAATCCAATTTGGCCGATTGGGTGATCACTTCATTGCCGGTGTTATCCAGATCCATCACAATTGCTTCAAAGCCAGGGGTCAGATCAAAAAAGTAGCCTTTGCCTGCTAAAGTTCCTCGATGAGTCCATGGGACGTTAAGTCCGACTAAGTAGGGATCAGCTTGTTCGGCGGTGGGATTGGATCCAAAACTTGTGTCAAAGCTCTTCAGAGCGGTGAGATCAAAGCCCACTCGCAATTCATCAGAATTGGAGTAATAGGGGCGTGCTTGCGTTGAGACCTGAGTCAAAAGGCGCCAACCTTCTTCTCCAGTGACGAGCCCCTGTTCACGAGCCTGATCCTGGGCGAGAATAATATTGGAGTCGTACATTAAGCCGAGAACACCGCTTGCAAAAAACCAATCAGAACGCTTTTTTTCAAGGGCCTGGCGGTCCATAGAGTACTCGATAAATTTCTCGGCTCGTTCGTCCATTTTAGGGTCATCGGAATTGTCGAGGACAAATTGAAAAGCCAATTTCGCCTTTTCATATTCTTGCATTTCAATAAGAGCTGAACCTTTATAGAATGCGGAGGTTGCAGCAAAAGATTTATTTTTAGGAAGCATGAGGACTTTATCAAATTCTACAACTGCATTTTCAAAATCCTTGAGTTGATAAAAGTTCATACCCA
The DNA here is from genome assembly GCA_041739665.1 of Bdellovibrionales bacterium. Classification (GTDB taxonomy): domain Bacteria; phylum Bdellovibrionota; class Bdellovibrionia; order Bdellovibrionales; family JAGQZY01; genus JAGQZY01. The sequence goes on along the minus strand of JBGSNK010000055.1, from coordinate 2,164 downwards.
AATAAAAATGTTTTTCGGGATTGCGGTCTTCAGAAGGTTTTGAAAGCTGCAGAACCACAATCGATTGGTTGAATTTTCCGCCGCGAAATAAACTCACTCCGTACTGCTCATAAAGATCTTCACTGGTGGGGTTGAGGTCCGAGGCTTGTAGAAACTGTTCAATAGACAAATCAAATTTTTGTTCTTTTATAGAGGCCACAGCTGTTTTAATGGCCTCAGTTGCCTTTTTCTTTTTATAAGAGACCTGTGAGGCTGTCCAATTTTTGGCTTCGTCTAAAACAGCATTGCGACGTTTCTCTTCAACGGCTTTTAGGACTTCGCGCAACTCTTGGTTTTTACGGTTGCTGCTGCTCAAATCATTTTCATTGGCCATAAAAAGAGACTGCAGTGTTGAAGTGTCGACCGGCTGTTTTTTGCTTGGTTTTTCTTCAGTTGTGACTTGGATAATACTTTCGCTCTCGAGCGTATCTGTCGAGAGGCCCATTTTTTTTCGATATTCATTATAGGCTTGGATGGCTTGTTCTTTCTCATCAAAAACATCGATCAGCTGCCCTTTATTGGCGATAACTCTTAAGAGAAAGGGTCTGCGGCGTATCGAGCTATCCTCGATTAGTGCTTTGACAAAAGAAACACGATCTTGGCTCTTGAGCATACTCTGCGGAGGTGAGTAGAGTTCGGCGGCCAAGGTTTTTTCTTTGAGAGTCCCTACCGGAAAGTCGATCACAAAAACAGCCGAATTGGGTTTGGTCTCTGTGAGGTTCAATTCTTTGATTTCACCACTGTTTTTGTTTCTCAAATACAAGTAACCACTTTCTATTTGAGTCGCATCTTCATTCCAACCGATATTTTCATAGTAAATAGAAAGAGGGCGAGAGTTGGTGATTATCGCTCGCTCATTGCTATTTTCTTTGAAAACCTTGAAGCGTTGGTCTTTAGCTTCAGCAAAATAGAAGTGTGATAAGACGAACAAAAAAAGAGTAAGTTGTTTCATGAGATGCCGACCCTAAAAAGTTGATTTCAATTAGTTTAGTGGGTCTGACTAGTCTTGACAACGGCTGGCTCCGCTCTTTGACAAAAGGCCGTAAAAATAGACACGTGGCCTTTGTCTAGTTCGGATTAATTACCTGGCGGTCGAATAACGATATTGATGTTCGCTTTTTTATTTTGGTTGATGATCGAATCATTCACCTGCTGGTTGTCAGGAATGGTGTTAATGATCGGATTGTTGACAGTTGGAATTTTAGGCATTTCTACAGAACCCATGTCTGTGCTCGTATCAACGGGGTCTAGTTCGGGTGGTGGTAAAAAGGCATCGGGATTGTCTGTGGATGCGACATCTCTTTCTCCGCCCGCTCCGGAAGACGCATCATCCATCATATCTGGGGAAGACGAATCTAGAGAACTATCGGCACTCTCGGGAGCGGCGTCGTTTTCTGGGCTTTTGCTCTCCGGAGTATCGGCTCCATCCGACTCAATGTCGTTGTCCTGTTCGGAATCTATATCAGAATCTAAATCGACACTGGGTTCGCCGGATACGCCGCGAGGGGGTTCTGCGATGCTAGAGTCTTGATCTAAGTTTACCAACTCTTGGGTTGGTATTTGGCGAGGAGGAGTGGGGTCGGCGCCAAGGCTTGCTGTCGAGACTTGACCGGCGCGAACTGAGACTTGTGAGACAACTCGTCCCCCTTCAACACGCCCCAAAGCCACTTCCCCTTCGAAGGTTACGACTTGTGAACGATTTGTTGCACGATCGTAGCCGGCCAGGAACTCGGTTCCACGCACACCGGCAACCGCGGACTTGGTTTTAATACGATAGTGACTTTGTTTGTTGTCTTGATACTTTTGTTTGACGTTGGAACGGACTTTACCATTGAGAACATTCAAAACTGCTTTTTTATTATCATTATAGACTTCGATCAGGAGCTCAGTTGAAGGTGAAATATTCAACTCGTTTTTATCAGCCATTACCACTTTAGCCCGAGAGGCATCGCCAGTTTTAATCATGTCACCTTGGCAGACCTTTTTATTGATACGAGCTTTTTTAAATTTCTTAGTGCCGTTTTTTTTGTAAGCAACATCCCCTTTGACTACGCGGAAACTTCCACAATCAGCTCCATAAGTTGTTGTTGTCAGGCCAAAAACAAACAGTAAGCTCAGTGTCATT
>JBGSNK010000020.1:0-13046 GCA_041739665.1 Bdellovibrionales bacterium | reverse complement strand
ATGAGACCTCCACTTTTCGCGAATTTTTTTGGCCCAATCTTGATTGGCCGTCAAAATGAAGTCGGTATCGGGTTCATTTTTAAATTCGTAGGTATGAAAGGTTCCTCCCTTATAATCATCCCAGTGCTCATCCAAACGATTTTGTTTTCTCTTCTGTCCTACGAACAAACCTTCTGTGTTGGCAAAAGAGTCTACAAATTTTTCTTTTAACATATTCCACTCTGGACTATTGACACGCAAACCAAAAGAGTAGCGAATAAAATTGTCTTCACTGGTGTTCTCGTCCAAACGGCGGACTAGATAGGCAATTGCATTTGTAAACTGCTCCTTACCGGCGATAGGGGCGTAAAGAATCACACTGCGACCGCTGACTTCGGATATGGCTATGCGAGCGGCCTCACTCATTCCCTCGAGCATTTCAAGAGAAAAATAATCTAAGACATCCCGTTCTTTTGCTAACTCTAAAGCATAGGCCAATTCAAAAAGATTATGGGAAGCAGCCCCGAGATGAACCGCCTTTGCATTTTCTGACTGAAGACCGTAATCAGCCATAATCTTATAATTACTATCTGTATCAATTTTATCGGTGTAAGTGGCCAGACGCCAACCGCGCTGGGAGGCTTCTGTTTTCTCCATCTCTAGATTGGCACCTTTAACAAGACGGATCTTAATGGGGGCGCCACCAGAAGCTAATCTTTTCTTTGCCCATTCGGTAAGATCTTTTTGCCACATATGAGCATCGGGCAAATAGGCCTGCAAAACAATGCCCGCCCTATAGTCTAACAGATCGGGATGTTCCAAGGCGCGCTTAAAAGCTGCGACGGTAATAGAGAGATCTCGGTACTCTTCCATGTCCAAATTTACAAATTTATGAGCAGTTTCACCCTTGAGATTCTTGTAAGTCTGTTGCTTGGCCTGCAGAAAAATATTTTGTATACGAGGTACAATAGCCGTAACAGTCTCTTCAAAGGCCAGAGGGTTTATTTGTGAAAAAATAGTAGAAATCTTAATAGAAAGATAATCGATATTAGGGTTTGCCAAAGTAGTTAAATACTTATCAATTCGCCCTTGAGCTTCCGCTTCGCCCAAGACAACCTCACCAATAACATTGACATTAACTCGAGTATTCCCCTGGCGGCGACTCTGCAGATGGCGGTTAAGCTCTTTATCTTCTGCAGGCAATACTACTTTCTTTGTATCAGCCCGTATATTATCCACAAAGAGCGGAATGGAAATCTGGGGGATATAAGTTCCAGCATGACGGAATAAAAAAACCAAAAACCTTTCGGAGTTCGTAAAAAAGGTGGCCATTCCATATTTAGAGAAGAGGTAGTCAATTTGGTCTTCAACTCGCGAAACATCGTGGCTGCGAAAAGATTGATCCATCAACTCGATTAAAAAAACTTTATCCACGGGGTTATTTAAAAGCTTCTGCATTTTTGCATGAAAGCTGTTTTCAAAGTCCGAGAGCTTCTCAGTTGCGACGTTCTGCCACTGGGTGGCCAGTTCTATAGCACGATTCATGACGTCTTGATGCATAATCTCTCCCATTTCTTTGGCCATTTTGTACTGCCAGTCCCTAAGACAGGCAAGGGTTTTGCCCTGTTGGAGATTAACACTTTGGGTCCATTCTGCAATATGATTGCAGTTCCTTTGCCTGTTGCTAGAATCAGCGTATAACAAACCTTACAACCTATTTTGGTTTTACCTTGGAGTCATCATGAAGCTTAGTCGTTTTCATATCGTAGTCAGTTTCTGCCTTATAAGCTTAATTGCCGCATGTAGCGGAAAAGATAAGAAATTTGTAGCCTCGGAGGCCACGACGGCATTGACTCAAGAGGTCGTTTACGAGGTAAATGGTCAAAAGATGAAAGGCTTTTTAGCCCTTCCAGAAGGCGAAGGCCCCTTTCCTGGTGTGATCGTGGTCCATGAATGGTGGGGTCTCAACGATTACCCAAAAGACAGGGCTCGCAAATTCGCTGAGAATGGTTATGCTGCTTTTGCCATTGATCTTTACGGTGATGGCAAGAGCTTTGAACACCCCACTGAGGCCAAGACTTTTTCGGCTAAGGCTATGTCCAACCTCAAGAACACCGAGCAGGGCTTTCGCGAGGCCATTAAAGTCTTTCAAGCCAATGAAAAGGTCGACAGTAAAAATCTTGCCGTTGCCGGTTACTGTTTTGGCGGAGCAGTCGCCTTAGAAATGGCTCGCCGTAATGTCGGCAATATTAAGATGGTCGCGAGTTACCATGGTGACCTGACCCCAATCGTCACCAACCCTGTCGACAAAATGAAGGCGCGTGTTCTTATTTTTAATGGTGGCGCAGACCCTATGGTAAGTAAACAAACTGTCGATACTGCACGTAAAAAACTTCGAGACGCTAAAGTGCGCTTTAAGTTTATCAATTACAAAGATGCAAAACATGCATTTACCAATCCTGAGGCTTCCACCAAGGGCGAGAAGTTTTCTCTTCCCTTGGCCTACAATAAAAAGGCTGATGAGGACTCTTGGCAAAAAACAATGGATGCTCTAAAGATCGTTTTTGGAAGCAAAAAGTAGGAAAATATGGCCAGCAAAGCACCTTTTCAGTTCAACTTTCGTCATGGAGATAAAGTTGCCAACAAATATATGATCCTCAAAAAACTTGGCCGTGGCTGGGAGGGCGAGGTCTATAAAGCTCAAGAGATTGCAAGTAAGATCACCTGCGCACTCAAATTCTTTTATCCCAAAAGAAACATGAAAAATAAGGTTGCCAATAAATATGCCCAAAGGTTGCATCAACTTTCAGAAAGTCCAGTTGCGATTAACTATTACACTCAAGAATTTATTGATTTTGAGGGACACACAATCACATGTTTTGTCTACGAATATGCAGATGGGACTATTCTGTCTGACTTCTTAAAGCGACAGCCTGGGCAACGAGTGGGAATCATGGAAGGCCTTCTTCTGCTCCATTCTCTTGCCAAAGGTATTGAAAGTGTTCATTATTATAATGAATATCATGGCGATCTCCATACAGACAATATTATCATTAAACGGAAAGGTCTAAGCTTTGAATTCAAGCTCCTAGATATGTACAACTGGGGGGATTCAAAGGGCCTTAACAAAGCTGAGGATATTGTGAATTTGATTCGAATTTTTTATGAGGCCATTGGGGGCCGCAAACACTACTCCAAACACCCTCAAGAAGTTAAGGATGTTTGCCTTGGCCTGCGCCCATCGTTGATTCTAAAAAAGTTTAGAACGGCTTCCTTGTTAAGACAGCATATCGAGAATATTGACTGGCAAACAGAGACGCGACTTTAAATGCAATACTTAATTGCCACTAGGGCCGACCATCAGCACCCTGCACTTTTCAAGGATTTGCCTCAATTGCTCTACTACAGCAAGAAATCTCCCGTCGGAGACTCATTCAATGAAGATGCACTTGGAATTTTTGTCGTCGAGAATGGATATGTTTTAGCTGTCGCCGATGGGGCCGGAGGCTACCCCAAGGGAGAAGAGGCTGCTGAAAAAATTTTATTAAACCTCAAGAACTGTTTTGAAAATAAAAATTTTAATATTTCGAACCTACGCTCTCATATTGTGGACACCATAGATCAAACGAATCGTGAACTTTTGAGTAGTGGAATTGGAGCGCGCACTACTCTGACCCTCGTTGAAGTCGTCAAAAATAAGGCTCGCTGCTATCAGGTCGGCGATTCGACGGCCATCATCTGTGGACAAAAAGGGAAGCTGAAATACCGATCCACAGCCCATTCACCTGTTGGTTATGGTATTGAAGCCGGCTTAATCGATGAAAAAGACGCTCTCACTCACCCCGACCTCCATTTCATATCCAACCTCTTAGGTGAATCTGAAATGAAAATTGAAATTGGCCCCGAAGTGGAGCTCAATCCCAATGACTCGATCTTTATAGCATCTGACGGAATTTTTGATAACTTTTCAGCCGATATGGTGGTGGAACTTATTCGCAAAGGTAATATTGAAGAAATCTCACGGTCTATTCTTAACGACATCGAGAAAAATATATATAGCAAAGAAGACTCAAAAAAAGACGATATCTGCTTTATTTTATTCAAGAATGATTTTTAAGCACATTCCAGTTCCAGATGGCCCTTTTGCAGGGCCAATTTCTAAGAAAATGTTTCTTTGACCTTCCTTTTTGTGCTACCAATTAAGGATGGCGCGACAACATAAAACTCTTCTAAGCCTTGTCCTCTTCGTTTTCCTCGCTGGGCTGACTTATCAGCTTTCATGGGCCCAAGAAGAACTCACTGTTCTTGATGAAATGCTTATCTTAGCGCCCCTTCCACTCACTATGGAAATGCACAAAGTCAAACCCAACTCATCGGTCCATGAAAGCTTCTTAACTGCTGGAATTGATCCACAAACAATCCATGCTATTGTGCAAGCTGCTCGACCTAAATTCAATTTGCGTTATGTGCAAGCTGGCACCACTTACTCTGTCGCCAAGCTTTTGGATGGGACCATTCATAGTATTACTTTTGATATCGGCCCCTTGAGTCGGCTTGAAGTTAAATACAGTCACAACCAGTGGTCGAGTGATATCACCGAGATTCAGACTACAAAAAAGCTTGTTCACTTCTCTGGTGAAATCAAAGACAGCTTGTGGAGCTCAGGGATCGAGTCAAATCTCTCACCTGAGGTAATCGTTGAGTTTGCTGAAGTGTTTGGTTGGCAAATTGATTTTTCGAGAGAGGTTCGCAAAGGAGACACATGGAAGTTTACCGTCGAGAAGCTTTTCGCAGAAGGTAAAGCTGTCGGTTGGGGCAATATCGTCTTTGCTCAGTACGATAGTGCCGAACAAAGCTTTAAGGCCTACTTTTATGATAATAAGCTCACAAAAACTCGCGGTTATTTTGATGAAAAGGGAGACTCTTTGCGAAAAGTCTTCTTAAAGAGTCCACTTAAGTTTGGTCGAGTCACTTCTCACTTTTCTCGCAGCCGCTTTCACCCCATTCACAAACGCTACAAAGCACACAATGGAGTGGATTATGGTGCTCCAAATGGAACGCCCATCCGTGCAATCGGCGATGGTCGCGTTGTTAAGATTGGGCGTTTTGGTGGGTCGGGTAAGATGGTGGTATTGGATCATGTGGCTGGCTATCAAACTAAATACCTCCACATGAGTCGATTTAAAACAGGCTTGCGTCGTGGTTCTCGAGTCTTACAGGGAGAAACCATTGGTTATGTTGGCTCTACCGGCTATGCTACTGGCCCCCACCTTCACTTTGAAATGTCGAAGAATGGAAGACTGCTTGACCCTCTTCGTGTCAACCTGCCCACATCGGACCCCGTACCGACCAACGCTTTTGCTCATTTCAAGGAGCATATTTCCGAAGTGACTCGTGACCTTGCCTTTGTATACGATGATCCTGAAAAAAAAGAGGACATTGGCGACGCAGACGTCCCATGTTGTCCAGAGACACCAAATCAGATTCAAAACCAAAGTCTGGATTAAATCTTAGCCAGAATATTAGAAGCCCTGATAAAACTTAATAAAATTTAAAGCAGATGTTTTTAGAAATTCTCGAGATTTTACGGTTTCCAGATCCTACAGGTAAAGTGGCATAAACAAAGGTTTCTTTACCCTGTTTGACAACCATACCAAAGCCTATGGAATTCTCGATGACAAGCTTTAGACCTAGACCACTTCCTAGATTCTGATCGTTGGCATGCTCTACCGCGGCCAACTTTCCATCATCAAAAACTTGATGTAAGCGCTTAGTCACGCGCACTTTGTTTACAGAGCCAAATGGATCGCGACAAGCAACTGCAAATATCTCTTTGTTAAACGAAAGTAAGATCTCGCCCTTAAGATTATTCGGATAAATGACTTCTGCGTTACGTGGATGATTCGCAAAAAGATAGGATCCGCTATCGTCTGTAGGTGCAGAGTACATCGCATTCGAGAACAACTCACTGATAATGACGTGAATATTCTGTCTAATACTAGAGTTTGTTGAATTCTGGCTGACAAATTTATCGGACTCTTCGACAACACGTGGCTTATCTGAAGTGGCGTTAAAGGGAATGACAATATTGTTACTTCCCATATCTTTATTCTTTGTAATCAATGTCATCGGGCTGCGTAGAAACATATCTGGATATTTTTGAATCATGGCATTCATGAGTAGATTGTAGAGATAGTACTCGTGGGTTTTTTGCACAAGATAACTTAAGCCTAGTTTATCAAGATACAGGAAGATCTCAGACAATGTCGTGTCGTCACCAATAACAATTGTGTTGTGCAGACTATCTTTTGATCGAATAGCCTGATTAAACGAAAGGACCTGAACGTCTTGAATAAGATCCAGAATTCTACTATCTATGGTTCTTGCGGCTAGGCCAATACGGTCAATCAGCTTCATAGACATTAATTAAAACACAAATTTGAATTGAATAACAAGCATTTAGCTGTAAACGAACAGAGAACTGGTTCTCCTAATGTTTAAGCCTATTCCGAAAGCTCTTTGAGCTTTTCTTGGTACTCCTGAGCCTCTTGCTGTCGCTGCCACAGTGAAGCATATTCTCCCTTTTCAGCCAAAAGATCTTGGTGCCGACCTCGCTCCACCAAATGCCCATCCTTGAGGACTAATATTTGGTCTGCATGGACAATTGTGGAAAGTCTATGGGCAATAACTAGGGTCGAGCGCTGCTTAGAAATCTCTCTAAGGGCCACTTGGATTTCCTTTTCTTTATGAGAGTCTAGGGCTGAAGTTGCCTCGTCAAAAATCAGGACTTTGGGTTGCTTAAGAATAGTTCTAGCAATAGCCACCCGCTGTTTCTCACCCCCCGAAAGTTTGAGGCCTCGTTCCCCAACTTCGGTCTGGTACCCTTGGGGAAGAGAGCTAATAAAGTGATCGATACTGGCCATTTTTGCAGCCTCTCTCACTTCATCCTGACTGGCCCCAGGCTGCCCGTATAAGATATTATAGCCAATGGTATCATTAAATAAGACGGTGTCTTGTGGGACAACGCCAATGGACGCTCGCAAAGACTTTTGGGTGACTTCCCTGATCTCTTGATCATCAATCAGAATTTTACCATCTGTCACATCATAAAATCGGAAAAGCAGACGAGCCAATGTGGATTTACCAGAGCCGCTTGGTCCAACGACAGCTACAGTTTGCCCTTCGCCAATAACAAAACTGATATTGTGAAGAATTTGACGATCAGAGTTATAAGAAAAACTCACATTTCGAAACTCAACCCGCCCGCTCGACACCTGCAAAGGTTGAGAGGTGGGTTTGTCTGCAACACTGGAGTGAATATAAACCAATTCGAACATCTTATCCATATCGACTAAAGAGTTTTTAATTTCTCTGTAAACAAAGCCTAAAAAGTTAAGAGGCATATACAGTTGGATGAGAAAAGAGTTCACAAGAACAAAATCGCCAATCGAAAGTTCACCACTGACAACACCTTGTCCGGCTAGCAACATAATAGTGATCAAGCCAGCTCCAATAATGGTGGCCTGCAAGATATTGAGCAATGAAAGGCTCGACTGACTTTTAACAGCCGCGCTCTCGTACTTTGCTAAGAAGTTATCAAAACGTTGATATTCGTGATCTTCATTTCCAAAATACTTTACTGTTTCAAAATTAATCAGACTATCAATAGCCTTGGTGTTAGCTTTACTCTCGGATTGATTCATTTGTTTGCGAAACTTCAATCGCCACTCTGTCACCCAGAGAGTGAGTGCAATATAAAGGACAATGGTTGCCAATATAATAAACGCATAGATGATATTGAAATGATAAACCAGGACACCGGTCACAAGTACAATTTCAAAGAGAGTGGGCACGATGTTAAATGTCATGAAGTTTAAAACAAATTGAATACCGCGCGTTCCCCTTTCTATCACCCGCGACAATCCACCCGTTTGTCTTGAAAGGTGAAAGTCCAAAGACAGACCATGCAGATGTTTAAATGTTTTTAGTGCGATATTGCGTTGAGCATTTTGCGCCACTTTAACAAAAATTAGGTCGCGTAACTCTCCAAAAAAAGACACCATGATGCGGGCTATTCCGTAAGAGACAATCAAACCAACTGGCAAAAGAAGTATGTTGTTTTGTGTAGAAAGTTGATCAATTGACAGCTTTAAAAGGAAGGGGACATAGACGTTTAGAATCTTTGCTAAAACTAAAAATGAAACCGCAACGATCACACGCCATTTGAGATCATTGCGCTCCTTTGGCCATAAATGTTGTCCTAAGGTTTTAAGAGTTTGCCAATGATTGGTTTTTTCATCAGCTATTTGGCTTTCAGAGTTCAAACTTTTTTACCCGGCAGCGGACTATGTGCATGCTTTTGATTTTTGTCTTTGTAGTGAATAGACTGAGCTACCGAATAGTAGGCCACATCCTGGACCTTTAAGGCTTGTTTTAAATCGTGGACGATTCTCTCCATTTGTCGGCGATGGGCGAGCATAAAGACACTTAAAATCTTAGCTCCTTTCTTCCCTCCCTCAAAGGCTTCTTCAAAAATATCGTCAATAACAATTTCATCATTTTCAATCATTCCACGCACCGTGCGCTTGACGGATCCTTTTGAAAGAATTTCGAGCTGAAAATAATCGTAGTCTTTTTCTCTTTCTAAAAATTTATAGATGGGATTGATCATCTTGAGTACCACTAAAACACTGACGGTAAAAATAGCAGCAGTAAACGGATATCCAGCACCAATGGTGAAACCAATTGCAGCCACTACCCAAATGGTAGCCGCCGTTGTCATGCCTACAACAGCTCCTTGACTTTGAATAATAGCTCCAGCGCCGAGAAACCCAATTCCACTCACAATTTGTGCAGCGACACGATTGGGGTCTGATATTCCCGTGGTCCCAACCGAAATCAAAAGACCTATGGTCGTATAAAGAGTCGCACCTAAACAGATCAGGATATTGGTTTTGATTCCAGCAGACTTCATTTTCTTTTCACGATCATAACCGACCATACCACCTAGGGATAAAGCCATGATAACTTGAACACCAACTCCAAAATAGATGGAAACGTCTCCCAAGAATTCGATGGGCATGCGACCGACTATAACCAATTATCCCCCTAGGTTCGTTAATGTAATTGCGAATCCGAAACGACAAATTTAAGGGTATTCGTGGTTGGGCTGTTCTGTCAAACTGAGAATAGGCCTTGGCATCGTTAGTAGACCTCCAAAATTTCGTATAAATGATTCTTAAATTGAAACTCATCTGCAGCAAATTGCCCCAATAAAAGTTGCCCTAGAGGTGCATCAAAGCTCAAGGTTTGCACAAGTGTGCCATTCGAATTCATTTCAATTCCACCTATGGAGATCAGGAAAAAATATTTTTCTTGTTGGTCATTTACGGAAACTCTCACAAGAGCTGTTTCCGATATGGGCTCATTTTTAGAGAAAAGGCGGGGTTCAATTTTTTTAATGTGAAAAATCTTTTCACGCAACTCCTTGGCGCGTTGAGCCTGCCCCGATGCCAAATAAGAAGCTTCCAATCCGCGAGTGTCGTATTTGTTCTCGGCCTTTGACTCTTCATTTGTCGAGGCCTCTTTAGCAAACAGAGCTGAATCCACAGTTGTCTGCAATTGGGCTTCGAGTTTCTGAATAATCTCTTTTAAGAGTTGCTGTTTATTAAAATGTTTCATCAAGCTTCTAGTATATTCCTAGTTTTATGTAGGAGCGAGAACAAAAAAAGCCGAACCAGGCCACCCAAACTGGCCGGGAGTTTGCTTTTGAAAACTAAAAGTCTAATTTTTTAAAATCAGGATAAATGATCTGGACATTAAGGCGATCAATTGACATCTGATTGTTTACTTTTTTAGAAGGGCGAGATGACTCTTGAGTGGGCACGTCGCTCACCCAAGTCTTACTCTCCCAATAGGAGATGACGGAGTCCCACCGTTGTGGGTTATTGTCGCTGGCGATATAGCGGTTTCCTCTTTGACCATGCTCCAGTGCTTGGACCATGAACTGGCAAAGGTCATTGACATGGACCATGTTCACATATTTTTGACTCTTGCCGACTAAACCTCTAATAACCCAATCGCGAGGATCCCGCCCCGGCCCATAAATTCCCGCCGAGAACAAAGTCACGCCACCTTTACGTCGTAAAAACTCTTCGCCTTGAACCCGTTCTTGCTCAAGATCCAAACGACTGTGCTCATCGTAGACATGGTCGTCTTCTTTTAATAAAAAGGCACTAGTGGAGCCCAAGGTCACAAGTTTACCTAACTTCGGATTTTCCCTATTATAAAAGCTTAGAACAGCTGACAAAGGAGCTGCTGGAAATGTCCAGAATGTTGCATCAACGCTTGGCAAGTTTGACCAAGTTGACTCGTCCTCCAGGTTAAAAACAAGATGGGGACCACCCTTGTTGCGCGAAGTGGTAAAGACCTCACACTGTGAGTACTGATTTTTCAATGCACTTTTTAAAAATTCAGCCGTATAGCCATAACCCAAAATAAGTATTTTATTGAAGTGATTCATAGGGCCATAATCTAACCAACTATATGGAATGGGTCAAAGAGACTTCTCTTGCTAAAGAGTTTTATGGATTAAACTAACAGTGATTAGAACCAGGGGCTCTGATCGAGGTTGATTCTTTGGACCTGCACAGAAGTCACTTAAAAAGGGCCCGTTCCCAAGCCCTGTTTTAATGAAATATCTACTATTTATTATTCATTGAAAGACTTTTCTTTGGAGAGGGCTTGACTGTGACTTTAAAGTCTAGAATCACATCATTATAAATCATCTTATCTCCCAAATTCTTAAAGAAATTACCTGATCCATAAATCATGCCGTATTTAGTTCGGTCAAATTTTAGGGTTCCAGTATAAACATTTTCTTTTTGGTTATACGGAAATTTGACACTATTGGTTTTATCTTTAATAGTCAGCTTTCCATAAGCCATTTTTCCATCCATCTTTTCGACGACGAGTCGAGCTGTTGGCCACTTTTCAACTTGAAAAAAATCTTCACTTTTCATGTGATCTAAGAACTTTGTTTTATATTCACCAGTCAGGTCATCGACAGTCATATTAGAGATATCTAGGACAAATTCTCCACCAACAATTTGACCCTTTTCTTCTTTCACTGTCGAATTCTTAATTGGCAATGTCCCATAGTGTTGGCCGGTTACTTTTTTACCTGTCCATTTGAATTCAGTCTGACCGGTTACGATGTCAGCTGATTGTGAGGTAAAACCTAGGCTCATTATTGTTAGTATTGCTAAAATTGATCTCATATATTCTCCTTTGTTAGTCTTTGCTGTTAATATAGACTTGCTTTTATCCTAAAAAAAGAACAATATATTGGACTACACGTACTTTTTTTAGGACATTTTATGTGGATCACAATCGAGCAAATTCAGTGCTTAAAGGCTGTGCAAGAATCAGGCAGTCTCAACGCTGCATCCGAACATCTCAACAAAGCAAAATCGGCCGTCAGCTACTCCATCAACAAGCTCGAAGAACAATTGGGCTTCTCTACTCTGGATCGAAGTGAATACCGCATTAAACTGACTCCAAAGGGTGAGGCTTTTCTAGATAAGGCCAAAGACGTTTTATTCAAAATGGAGAATCTCAAAGACGAAGCCTATAAAATTGCCTCTGGACTTGAAATGAAGGTGCGCCTGAGTGCCACTGCAATTTATCCCTCGAACAAACTCACTTCCATATTAAAGAAGTTCATGCATCAATTTCCGTCCACAGAATTTACTTTTCATCGTGAAATTTTAAGTGGTGAACGCATGTTATACAACGATCAAGTGGACATCGCTATTTTTGAAAATTTGAATAATTCATTAGACTTCGATTCAAAAAAAATTGATCGACTGGACTTGCAACTTGTTATTGCAGCCGATCATCCATTCCTTAATCGCGCCAAATCCGAACAGAAAATGGAAAGTCTAATCAATTATCCCCATATCATCCAGAGAAGTACCCTTGCTAATGATTTAGATATTGGTATACCAGAGAAATCTAAGCGCTGGACTGTATCTGATATCGACTCCAAAAAGGACCTCATTCTCAACGGCCTGGGATGGGGGCGTTTACCTGATCACTTTGTTGCTGAGGAAATCAAAAAAAAGAAGCTCGTGCATCTTAAGAATCTCAATTATGACCACCCTGTTGAAATATACCTGTGTAAAAAGAAGACCAAACCTTTTGGCCCAGTCACCCAAGCTTTTTGGGACGCCTTCTGAGAATGCCGTCCCATTATAAGACTCTTGAACATATTTTTCGAACAACAATTCTTTTATCTGCCTTAAGCTTTTAAAACTCCTTAATTTATTACAAAATTATTGAAACAATCCTTAAGTCCACCCTCAAACGACCGATATGTTTGTTGATGAACGTTGTGAGTTTTAAAGTCTTATTTATTTTACTCAATATTTTGAGTGCAAACGCTCTTGCAGCCCCTGCATCCTTTGTTTATCAAGGACAAATTGTCAAACCCGACGGCTTAGCACTAGAGGCCACTAACGTCACTTTCACTATTGAAGTTGTTTCGCCAGGAACTGAGCAGTGTATTCTTTACCGCGAACAACACACTTTAAATATGACCGGCTCCAATGGGGTTTTTGCTTTGGAAGTTGGCGATGGTTCCCGTGCGGGTTCAGATTTTGCCGACAGCAGTCTTTTGGCAGATGCTCTTAATAATTCATCCGGAGCGCTTACAGGTTTAACTTGTAATTCAGGCACTACCTACACTCCGACTTTGACTGACTCGCGTCGACTGCGAGTGACCTTTGATGAAGGCTCTGGGCCTGTGACCTTAGCTCAAGATCATAAAATTGTGAGTGTTCCCTTTGCCCAAAGTGCGGCCTCTATTAATGGTATCAATGCGGCTGATCTTTTAATTCAAAGAGATGACCCTGGAAACTATGTTTTAAACCAAGCCAATCTTGAAAATGTTTTTAGCGACAGCAATTACACAGAGCTTTTAGCCCTTTTGGATGGAACAAGCAGTAGTTTCTCTCTTAGCGCTCCTACGACTGATTTTGATATGAACTCATTTAAGATTATCAATT
>JBGSNK010000068.1:0-18228 GCA_041739665.1 Bdellovibrionales bacterium | reverse complement strand
GTGCCATCGAGGCCTTAAACCAAGAATCCGTGTTGGGCTTTGACACCGAAACACGACCCGCCTTTAAAAAAGGACAGGAGTATAAGGTTTCCTTGTTGCAGCTTTCTACAAATGATGACGCATATTTGTTTCGTCTTAACAAATACGCTTTTGACAGCGAGCTAAAAGATTTATTGTCCGACAACAGTATTGTCAAAGCCGGCGTGGCCGTTAAAGATGATCTTAAGGGTTTACGCAAGCTACAAGAATTCACCCCTGGTCAGTTTGTTGAAATTGCAAACTTAGGTAAACAACTGAAGATCAAACAACTTGGCATACGTTCGATGGCGGCCCTCTTGCTAGGAGTCCGTGTCAGCAAACAATTTAAACTCACCAATTGGGAACAACATCACCTCAACGAAGATCAGCTCCGGTACGCCGCAACGGATGCTTGGATAGGGTTGTGTCTGTACCATAAGCTCACAGAACTCCTACAAAAGTAGTCAAATTTCGACGTACTTTTAACAACAGTTCACCAGTCTTATAATACGCTCATTCTGGCAAATTGCCATTCGACAGCCTGGGGGTTTTATATTAAACCCTTGGCTATGGATTCCAAATTACTCGAAAAATTAAATGAACCCCAGCGCCAGGCTGTTCTCAATTTTGACAGCCCTCTTCTTGTTTTGGCAGGTGCCGGCTCTGGCAAAACTCGCATGCTCACCCACAAGATCGCCTATGGGCTTCAAAATGGAATCTTCACCCCCGATCGCTTTTTAGCCGTGACCTTTACCAACAAGGCCGCAGGAGAAATGCGCTCGCGTATTGTCAACCTTGCTGGTGGACAAGACTTGCGAACTTCTTGGATCGCCACCTTTCACTCCTTTGGCAATCGTGTCTTGCGCGACTACGCAACTCATATGGGCTACACCTCGGACTTCACTATCTTTGATACAGCCGACCAAACATCCCTTGTGAAAAGTATCCTCAAACGTCTAAAATTTGACGACAGTGCAGTGCAAGCCCGCAAAATTTCACGTCAGATTCAAAGCTTTAAATCCGACCTCCAAGGGCAGGAAGACCCCAGTAGTTACCCTTGGCCACATATCGCGCAAAATGTTTACGAAATCTATGAGACCGAGCTCAAAAAACACAATGCTCTAGACTTTTCAGATCTATTGCTGAAAACTCATTTTTTGATCAAAAACAATTTGCAGGTTCGTGAGGCTCTACAAAATCAGTTTGATTACATCCTTGTGGATGAGTACCAGGACACCAACCTGATCCAGTACGAAATTTTAAAAAACATCAGCTCGAACAAAAAAAATATCTGTGCCGTGGGTGACGAAGATCAGTCTATCTACTCTTGGCGCGGAGCCAATATTTTTAACATTTTAAATTTCGACACGGACTTTCCTAAATCTGAAATTATTAAGCTGGAGCAAAACTACCGCTCAACCAAAAACATCATCCAAGCCGCCTCGGCTGTGATCGAGAACAACTCTCAGCGCAAAGGCAAGACACTGTTCACGGAAAATCCAGCTGGCGATCTTATCGAAATTCTAGAAAGCCCCAGCGAATATGACGAAGCTCTGGCCATCGCCTATAAAATTCAAAAGCTTGTCGAACAAGGAACGACCCAGTACTCCGACATCGCTATTTTTTATCGAACCAACGCCCAGTCACGTGTTCTGGAAGAAAAGCTGCGTAACTTCAATATCCCTTACAAAATATATGGTGGCCTTAAGTTCTACGACCGCCGTGAGATCAAGGACGTCAACGCCTATATGCGCTTGGTGGTGAACCCTAAGGACGACGTCTCTTTCCGCAGAGTTTTTAATTCCCCCTCGCGCGGCTTAGGTAAAACCACTTTAGAGAAAATAGAGCTGGCCGCTCGTGAAACCCAGTCCACCCTGATCGAAGCCTGTATCCAGTTGCTCGATTCGAGTCGCTTCACTGCACGCACCAAAAACAAATTGCAAAGTTTTCTAGATATCCTCACCCGACTGCGCGAAAGTTGTCTAGAAAAAGAGATCCCCGAGTTTTACAAAGACTTGCTCGAAATTTCTGATTATCTACCAAGCCTCGAGAGAGAAGACTCAGTTGAGGCCAATACAAGAATTCAAAACTTAGAAGAATTTGGCAACGCTATCGCTCGCTATTTAGAACTCTTCCCAGAAGAGACTCATATCACCCAGTTCTTGCATCATATGGCTTTGGCATCAGCAGACGAAGCCAAGGAAGACGATCCTAATACCGTGACTCTTATGACCTTACACATTGCCAAGGGCCTAGAGTTTCCCGTTGTGTTTGTGGCCGGTCTTGAAGAGGGCCTCTTTCCCCACAGTCCTGGTGGTAACACCAGTGATCCGAACGAGTTGGATTTAGAGGAAGAGCGACGATTGTTTTATGTGGGCATGACCCGTGCTGAAGAAAAGCTTTTTCTCTCTTACGCTAAACAACGCAAAGTTTGGGGACAGAACCAGTTCCAAATGCCTAGCCGCTTTTTAAAAGAAGTCCCCGAAGATTATTTAAAGAACCGCATTAGCAGCCCTAAAGTTTCACCTTTTTTAAACCGTCACAGCTTGGATTCTTCGTTCTCAAACTCAGCGGGCTTTGGTACAAGCCAAAGTTCGGGCTCGATGAGTGACCCTTTTCCCGACTATGAGAGCGGTGATGTCTCAAATGGCAATGGTCAGTCACCCTACCGCAAAGGCACTAGGGTTCTCCACCCCCACTTTGGCGCCGGCCTCATTCACAGCATCGAAGGCAGCGGTAGCAAAGAAAAAGTCAGTGTGCGCTTTGACAACAACACCATCCGCAAATTTTTGTCCCAATATGCCAATTTGGAACTTCTTTAAAATAGTCCGCAAAATTTAGATTTTAAAAAAATTTGCCCACTTAATTACAAGTTTTAATATTGCCTTCTGGGTCTCTATCTAACTGAATCCCCGAATCAGAGCCAGGAAGAGTAGGGCCAGAGGAAAACTTAAACTTTAGGACAACACCATTTAAATTATTCTTTTCAAATTTATTGGTGAATTGAAGAGAAATGACATCCTCTTCTTCATCTTACGCAACAAACGCAAACCCTAAACCTTGAAGAACAAGTTGAGTACCGACAACTTTCCATGTTCCATTTATTTTTTCAGGCTCATCACCAACCAGAATGCAGTTTTTCTTGCTGTAAACAGATTGCTGATAAAAGTACGCGTAGATGCACGTAGATGTGTGTAGATGCAGGTATGACTTAGGTCAGAATTTTCTTTCTATATGCGCTTGGTGTTTCGCCAACAAATTTCTTAAATGTTTTTTGAAAGGATTCACTGGCAGTATACCCAACTAATTCTGCAATTTCGTCGATGCTGGAGGTTTCATCTCTTAGCAGTTTTTTGGCTTTTTCCATTCTCCATTGAGTCACATAGTTCATTGGCGTAATTCCGGTCAGCTTATGAAATCTTTCCGCATAAATTGTTCTTGAAAGACCCGCCATCTTCGCTAAGTCCTCTAGTCTCCACTTATTCCCTGGGTTGGCATGGATTTCTTCAATAGATTTTCTTATATATTTATCGTTTAATGCGGAAAGAAAAAGTGTATTTACAGAATTATTTCTCATATAGAAGCGCAAGGCTTGAATGAACGTGACCTCTGAAAGCCTCTTAATAATTGAACTAGCACCAGGCTCTCTGTTTTTACTTTCATAATCAATAAAATCAAGAGCCGTACTTAACCAACTAAAATTATACTTTTCATTTTTTTTAATGCAGATTACGTCTGGAAATGATTTAAGAAAAGGATGAATAATTTCATCTTCAAATTCAAAATGTCCGCAAATAAGTTGAGTGCACGCCCCTTGCCCCTCCCCAAATTTTAAAAGTTCTCCAGCTTTATATTCAGCGCGAATAATCACATCGTCTAGGTCTAAAACCTCGGATTTTATATCATCTCTTAATGTGTGTGTTTTTCCATGCGGAACTAAAACAATGTCGCCTTGATTGACTTTTATATCATCTGAGCCTTTCATCGAAAGCCAAAAGCTTCCCTGAAGACAGATATGAAATCTTGCCACATTTTTGTACTCAGGCACGTTAACGCCCCAGGGAGCAGTCAAGTCAGTTCTAAAGTAAAGACTCGTCTTCATCTCTAAATGGTTTAAAATATCACTTAGTACATCCATAAATACATTATATTGAATTTAAGCATAATGTCATAGCCTTAGGACGATCAGTTATATTTTTCGGCCTTTTAAACATATTCCTTGGGTTATATTCAAGTATCTTAGATTTGAATTCGCTGACAAAAGGAGAAATATTGATCTTCAAACTACTGATTCTTGTATCTATGCGATCTTTTAATATTCTGATTAAAGATAAGGATTAGAAATTTGCGATGGACAATTCCTTAAGTCTAAAAATCCATAAATGTACAATTTGTAAGGCACACCTGCCATTAAAACCAAAGCCTATCTTTCAATTCGCAAAAGAAGCTAAAATTATTATAATAGGTCAAGCACCTGGAAAGAGAACCCATGAAAGCGGAATCCCTTGGGATGATAAAAGTGGAGAAAGACTCCGTGAATGGCTTGGAGTATCAGAAACCCAATTTTATAACCCCAATCTATTCGCTCTTGTTCCTATGGGGTTTTGCTATCCTGGCACAACTAAAAACGGCGATTTATCTCCGCGACCAGAATGTGCAGAGGCTTGGATGAAGCCAATTAGAAACTACCTTACCAATATTAAGCTTGAAATCTTAGTTGGAAAGTATGCATGTGATTATCATTTTGATGAATACACAAATTTAACCACTCTTATAAAGAGTCAACCTCGTCTAGGTAGTAATCAAATTGTTATCCCCCACCCTTCTCCTAGAAATAATATTTGGCTTAAGAAAAATCCGTGGTTTACAAAGGTTATTCTAAAAGAACTTCAGAAAAGAATTCTAAGAGAAATTCGTTAAAATGGGATTCGTCAAAGACAGAACGGGACGATTGGTCATGATTGCCGGAATACATCTCATTCAATTTGGACTAATAATCATAGATAGTAAATCAAGATAAAAAAACGTTTGAACTATAATTATAAAGGAGAACAGTAATGAGAAAAATCAACGGAATACTCGCAACTTTTCTTGTACTCTTTTCAGCATCTACGTTTGCTGCTGAAGAAAATGCAACACCCGCACTTAGAGGCTACGATCCAGTAAGCTACCATACGATTGGTACACCAGCTATGGGAAATGGAAATTATGTCTCACAATACGAGGGTCAACACTATCTATTTATAAACAAAGAAAATAAAAAAATATTTGACAATAATCCTAACAAGTATGCACCCGCATACGGCGGCTGGTGTGCTTTTGGAGTTTCGGTTAATAAGAAGTTCCACGCAGATCCGCATGTTTGGGAAATTGTCGACGGAAAACTTTATGTAAACTTGGATAATAAGATTAAAGGAATGTGGATTCAGGATATTCCTGGAAACATTAAAAAGGCAAATAAGGCATGGTCCAAAATAAAACCCAAATTAATGACCACACTCTAGGTAAAGCTCAGTAGTAAATGGAAAACATTGAGTTTAAGCGACTGCCTGAAGTTTCGCCTGTCGATATTATCGAGCTAATGAATCACCCAAAAGTTAGAGCGCAAATGCCTCTTACAAAAGATAATTTTGACGAAAATGATTGTGTTGAATTTATAAGTAAAAAAGAGGCCCTATGGAAAGAACATGGTTTTGGTCCCTGGGCCTTTTTTATTGGAACTCGCTTTATCGGATGGGGTGGAATTCAACCCGAAATGGGGGAAGTCGACTTGGCTCTAGTTCTGCATCCTAATTATTGGGGATTTGGAAAATCAATTTTTCATATTATCTTAAAGAAAGCTTTTGAGGATATGGGATTAGATTCTGTTGTGATTCTCTTACCTCCAACTCGCACTCGAATAAGAGCTATCTATCAACTGGGCTTCAGAAAAGAAAAAACTATTGAACTAAATGGAGAGCCGTTTATTCTCTTCCGACTTCAATCTGATGTCGCTCAAAAAAAGTTATTCTTTAAAGGTGGATAGAAAGAGATGACATACTATTCTTAGTCTAAAGTTAATAGCGAACAGAATCTCATTCAACCTGGTCACAGGCTTCTGGCTGACACAATTGTATAGAAGTTCAACTAATAAGTTGACTGTTAGTCATTAAATATAAGCCGAGAGTTTTTGAGATCGTAAGTGACGGTAAAGCGCTTCATAAAGTTATCGCCGACGAGTCCGTCGTAAATTATTTTTTGAAACATGACTTTCAGGTTATTTTGTTGAAATCTTTCTCCACCCACTGGGAAAATTGGCCCCTTAATATCAGCATAATGCCTAACGTAGGGATTGTTTGTTTCATCTCTTGAAACCTGCTTAATTATTTCTTTTGACTTGGGATCAATTCCGAGACGCTTCATATATTTGTTATCTAAAATAAAGTGATTGCTGCCAAGATCCACTTCAACCAAAGCTGGCGGTCCATTGGGCACGCTTAGCTTCATGAAGACAACCAAAGCGCCATCTTCATATCTTTTTTCAACAGGAATAACAGTGCCCGTCGCAAGTCTTCGCTGCAAAGATTTGGGGCTTTCTAAGATGAATTCTCTATTTTTGTAGTCGATGGTTAGAGGCAAACCTTTGAAGAAGTTCAAAGAAAGAAAACCTTCAACATCTTTAAATTCAGGCAAGTCGGGAAGAAAACCCTGACTCATGTCCCAGAATCCCAAATGGACGCCGTGTTGCTTCTGGTTGGCGAAGGTCAGAGAGGGCTGTTTAGTTAAAGCAATTTCAATTTCCTGCCCTGACATACGATGGCCGCGCATGGACCTATCAATCTTACAATCCATCTTTCGACATATTTTTTGGGAAATAAGGTTCACCCCAATACCTGTATCAAAAATAAAATAGGTCGGAATTTTATCATTTAGAACAACTGGAATTTTAAGCAACTTCCCAGCATAAGTGAAGGGAGTTCGACTCAGTGGCTCCGCGGATTTGGCTCCCGTAGATAACGAAGAACAGTTTAGAAAAATCAGATTCGCGACTAAGATAAATAATAAATTCTTCATAATAAAAGAACAGTTACTAAATAAGATCTATGATGTCTAGTTTATATATAAACCGCTAACCCATTAAATATACCGAGCTTCATTGTTCTCATTAGCTAAATTGTAGTCCCTACACTTGGGAAGTATGGAGCTACTAAAAACCAAAGAATAAAGGGCTTGGAGACACCTTACTTATTCAATTGCTGCCACTCAGCTCTATAACGCTCATCCACAAGGGGCTCTCGGCGAGTTTCGGGGCTTGGCGAAACATAGCTCGCCTGCACCCCGTCCCAGCCAATGAAGTGGCGCACGGACCCCAGATGAGAAACTTGAAAATTGGGGCTGAGGGCGGCTTTGCCTCCCCCATCTGGTATATCCACAATGTAAGTCGGCATGGATAAACCTGATGCCCGTCCCCACAGTTGTTTTTGAATATTGAGAGAGTCCTCGATCGAGGTGCGCAAGTGGTCGGTCCCAAGTGAGGGATCAGCCTGAAACATATAGTAGGGCTTCACACGCAAATACAACAAACGACGATTGAGGGCGTAAATTAATGCAGCACTGTTGTTAATCCCATTGAGCAATACCAACTGATTCATCACAGGAACACCATAGTCCACACAGCTTTCTAAAGCCTCGGCAGCCTGCAAGGTAAGTTCATCAGGGTGATTGAAATGCGTCATCAAATAAACTGGTTTGTATTTTTTAAAAAGTGCCAATAACTCATTGTCGATTCGCATGGGACAGGCCACCGGCATGCGCGAGCCGATGCGAATCAGTTCCACAGTTGCCACCGAATAAATGCGTTCTAAAAAAGATTCGAGCTTGTTGTTACTCAGCGTGAGCGGATCGCCGCCAGAGAAAATCACCTCTTTGATTTCAGGATGACTTTTTAAATAAGCGACGACTTCATCCAACTGTTGATTGGTAGCTACCACTTGATCACTTGCTGTGAAGTGTTTACGCGTGCAATAACGGCAATAGACACCGCACATATCGGTCACCAAGAAGAGAGCGCGGTCGGTGTAGCGATGGATCAAGCGTGCGCAAGGTCGATTTTGTTTTTTGTTCTCACCCAAGGGATCAGTCATTTGTTGAAAACCGGGAATCAACTCTTTTTTATTGGGCAAGATCATTTGTCGAATAGGACAATTGGGATTTTCTTTATCGATAAGGGCGGCGTAATATGGAGTGGTTTGCACTCTAAATATTTGATCGAGACCCGAGAAACCATCCCTCTCATCCACAGACAAATCTAAAAATTCAGAAAAATGGGCATGGGTTTTTAAAGATTGCCGCATTTGCCAGCGCCAATCCTGCCAATCAATTGGCGAGACCTCAGCCCCAGGAAAAACAGATTTAAAGTGAAAAGGTGATTTCTTCATAGCTAACTTTAGTTAACACAAAAACAAATAAAAAAAACCCCGGAAGTCAGACTCCCGGGGCCCCTGCTCCGCCATACAAAATGTCTTCAGGCTAAATTCTTGATGCAAACTCTATGCTGTCTTCTTGGTTGAGTTCAAAAGGTGATGGCGGCTTTGGTTTCGATTCCGATAGCGGTATTGGTGGAAAAATTATTTGTTCCTCCGCGAAAAGCAGCACCGGGCAAAAACACCCCAGCGCGGTTGATCCATTGAATTCCTTTAAATGGCTCATACTTCAAGCTCAAGTCTAACTCCATTCCAACATCCAAGTCCACATTTGTTTGCAAAGGGTCTTTATCGAGCATGGCGTAAGTGAAGCGACCTTCAATATCGTATTTCTCCGCCCAGCGATAATGAACACCCGCGGAAGCAAAGATTGTATTGCTCACGGCTTCTGTATCCAAAGAGTTTCCTGCAGAAAAAGTGGTGACAGCACCAGTCGCAGAATTGTTGCGCAGATAACTGGTTCTAAAAAAATCAGCTTGGCCCATAGGATGATTGAATAGCAAGAAAGCCACGTCGTAGTTTCGATTGAAGACATAACCTCCGAAGACGTTTTCATTGGAAGGGTCGTCGCCACTGGCGTAACCGAGATCCAGCTCTGCTCCCCAACTCGATTTTTCTGGCATCCATGAAAGATTCAAAACGCCACCAAAGGCATCGTGGACAACGGGTTGACCGTTTGCAAAAAGGCCTAATTCACCACTTTGAAAGCCCAATTCAAAGGAGACTTTTATATTTTCAACCCACTGTGAAACATAGACGTTATAAGAGTCCACTTCGTAATTCGAACTTTGAGTCGCGGCAGCCCCCACAACTGGGGCCGGGGTGTCGTTACTATTGCTATTGCTGGTCGAACGTCGAGCTTGATAAATAGCTCCAACCGCTAAATCGGTTTCTGGGTTCTCGTAATTAACATGTAAAATATAATCATTAATATCGTCTTCTTGATCAAAAAGTCCTTCGTAAGTTTTGGCAATCGCTGGCATCACACTAAAGTTACCAAACTTAAGGGTGTAAGCCGCTAAATC
Source organism: Bdellovibrionales bacterium (assembly GCA_041739665.1). Lineage (GTDB taxonomy): Bacteria > Bdellovibrionota > Bdellovibrionia > Bdellovibrionales > JAGQZY01 > JAGQZY01. Next base: position 8,723 of record JBGSNK010000068.1, on the reverse strand, counting down.
TCGATTCTCAAGCCAGTGGTCAAAGGGACCATGACCCGCATTAAACATGATTCCTAAACCAAAATGCATGGGTACTCGACCGATTGTGAGCAAACCAAACTCGTGGGACCAGTTGGCATAGAGTTCATTGATTGCAATGAAATCAGCTCGTTGTTGACGACTAATGCTGTTGGAGTTAGAGGCGTTGGTACCAGAACCTGGTTGGTCAGCTGTCACCGCAACAGGTGTGCCCGGCTGAGAGTTTAGTCCCGCTCCAAAAACTTGCCCCACTTGATCATTCGGATAACGAGAGTTGTTCATAATATCAAAACGGCTATGAATAGTTAAACCATCGTAAGCGTAGATTGTGGGCTTTAGTGTGAGGTGGTGAAGCATATAGGCTTTACTGTTTCCACCATCGCTCAGAGAGGGATTCATCACTCGCAAACCCTCAGCGCGGTAATTTCCGTCCCAGCGGATATCGCCAGCCCATGAAGGTAACGTGAAAGATAAGAGAATAAGAAGAATAGAGAGAGCTTTCACACTTGACTCCTTGATTGGATTTATTTGTGTCCGCGACGGGACATTTCTTCGTTGAAGTACTTGCTGTACATGACTTTCCACTCGGAACTACCCTCGGGAACATCGCGCTTTAAACTCTGGATTTTTCTACGAACCTCTTCGTCGATGTCACCCTGCTCGGAAACCCATTCGTTGATCAGTCGCTTGGCTTCGCGAATGACAGACTCTTCGGAATCCTCATCAAAATCGACAAGTTCGTCACCCCAAAGTTTATCGATCAAGATGTGGGCAAAATGCTTTTGACGGTCCTCGCTAATAATCATAGAACTATTCCACGCTCGGTTGCGATTTTAGTTTTTAACATTTTAAACATGCGATGGCGCTCGAACTGATCTGTTTGTTGTTTTTCGATGTCATCGAGCATGCGCATGACTTCTTCATCCAATTGGGCTTCTTTGGCAATGTCATCGAGAATGATTTGTTTACCTCGCGCCAACAAAGCTTCTTTACTCTTGTTGAAAGTCACAAGCTTCTTTTTTTCTAAGCCAAGAAGAACTCGGCGCACGAGACTGTCGATCTGATGAGAGGTCAATTTCATAGGCTTTGACTAAACGTGGGACTCCGCCTAATGTCAAGTAAGATGAAACTAACAAGAGTAAAGCAGATCCAGTTGGCGTTTTTGACGCTTTTCATCATGTGCCTTTCTCTGGTTTTGTACATGGATCACTCCATTCAGAAGAGAGTGCAAGAAAAGCGTTTTTTATCTCCCACCCAGTATTATTCAAAAGCTCAAAAGTTTTATCCCGGTCAAGTTTACAGTCGTGAACAACTGCAACAGAATTTTTCTCAACTGAACTATCGACAACGAGAATTTGGCGCCACCATATCTCCTGGCGATTTCAGTCTAGGAGAAAAAAGTCAGTGCCAACCTTTAATTACAGATAACAATAATATTTTTTATTGCCTCTTTTTTAGAACAACGGTGCGTAATGAAATCTTTCTGATCACATTTAATGAATGGAATGAGATCTTAAATATCTACCAGGGGGACAACCTTACACCAGCGCGCTTTGCCGAAGGTGAGGCCAAACTTTTTGCTCAGTACATGGGAGATCAACCCACTTCTCAAAAAGAAGTGCCCTTGAGCGAAATTCCCCGCTACTGTTTGGACGCTGTACTTGCCATCGAGGACCCTCAGTTTTTAGAGCATTCTGGCGTGAGCTTTCGAGGAATCCTGCGAGCTCTCGCAACCAATTTAAAACAAGTGCGCTGGTCCCAAGGTGGAAGCACCATAACTCAACAATTGGTAAAGAATCATTTTTTAACTCCTGAGAAAACCTTAATTCGTAAAATCAAAGAGATTTTTATCTCATTAATTCTTGAGCTACGCGTCTCGAAGGATCAGATTTTAGAAACCTATCTGAATATCATTTATCTAGGACAGAGTGGAGTCTTTGAAGTTCGAGGCTATGGAGCAGCCTCCGATTTTTATTTTCAAAAACCCTTAGATCGACTGAATTTACCCGACTGCGCGCTTTTAGCTGCCATCGTGAATAGTCCCGGTCGTTACAATCCGGTTCGCTACCCAGAACGCACTCTCGATCGTCGCACACGCGTGTTAGAAAAAATGCTGGAACACCAATTTATTAGCCAGGACGAATATCAAGAATCCGTAGAAGCACCCCTGCCCACAAAACTCAATCGCTACTTGGCCGATTCGGCCTCTTACTATGTGGATGCTGTCAATAAACAGCTCAAAATCAATGGCATTCACGATCGTTCAGGTTTGATGATTTACACAGCATTAGATCCGAATGCACAAAGAATTGCGGAAAATGTTGTTCGCTCTGGTATTCAAAAGTTAGAAGAAAATTATCCCGAAATTAAAAAACTCAAAACAGAAGAGCAGAAAAATCTTCAAGCCCTCTTAATCTCAAGTGATCCCTTAAGTGGAGAAGTCACAGCCCTTGTCGGAGGACGCGACTTTGCATCAAGTCCCTACAACCGAGCTGTAGAAAGTCGAAGGCAGGTCGGTTCAATTTTTAAACCCATAGTTTATCTAACGGCTCTAAATCGAACCAAAGAGCCTACCTACACCCCCTTGACTCTCATTAACAACGGTCCCTTTAAGTACGAGTGGGAGGGGCAAACTTGGGAGCCCAAGAACTACGACAGTAAGTTCTCTCAACCCGTTCCATTGTTTTATGCATTGAAAGAGTCGTTAAACGTCCCCACTGCTCGCTTGGGCCTTGATGTTGGACTCAAGGAAGTCATCGAAACAGCAAAATCTTTAGGCATTCAGTCTCCACTTAAAAAATACCCAGCCTTATCACTTGGCGCTTTTGAAGTGGCACCCCTCGAAATTTTGGAGACCTACAACACCTTGGCACGATTTGGAGTGGGGCGCCCTCTGCAAATATTAAAGATGGTACAAAACAAACAGGGTGAAGTTCTTTTTAGTGCCGAGTCCATTGAAGAGGAAAGAGCCAACCCGACCGAGACCGCTATTCTTGTGGGCATGATGAAAGAAACTTTGCGAACCGGAACCGGTCAAGGCAGCCGTTGGCGGGGTTTTGATAACTTTGCTGCTGGCAAAACTGGCACCACTTCAGACAATAAAGATGCTTGGTTTGCTGGCTTTACGCCTGAACACAGTGCTGTTGTCTGGGTTGGTTTTGACGATGGGACATCCCTAGGCCTGACGGGTTCTTCGGGCGCACTCCCTTTATGGACTCACTATATGAAGGAAGTGACAAAATCCCACAGCAACAAAGACTTTCAATGGCCCCAAGATGTGGAAGAAAAAGTCATGACCGAGAGCGAGCTTTTGGGTCTTGGCCTACCACCAGATAAAGCTATTGAAACTCCACTCATCTTTAAAAAGGAATCGAATGAATCGCAGTCCGGATTCGGGTTTTAAAGACATTGAAAATGGTGAACGACGCCATTCTCTGCAAGTCGTCCTTGCGAACCAATAACCACTAAAAGTTTAGATTCTGTCAAAGTACCTGTAGTGAGTTCTGAGCTGAGTTCTTCGAAAACGGCATAAAAACCAAAATTATGGCCTTCAACCCCGTTTGAAATTATTCGTTGATTGCGGCCTTCTTCATCCGTGATTTCTAAAACGACAGCTTCATTGGCATCGCTGTCGCGAATCGTATTGATTTCAAGAAGCATGGACTCATTGTAACACTGACGACTGATTTCAGAAAAGGCAGGTGTTGCCATTAAGGTAAAAGCTAAAGTTAAAAAGAATTTCATAATTCCTCCGTTATTCATTGTTTGGGGCAGAGTCATATTTTTCGCAATGAACGGAGTCCGCCCAATTGTCATTAAAATCACCGTGGAAACAAACTTTACAGTACTGCTCTTGAGCGCGTGCTGCGATCGTGAATAAACAACCATCCCCATTGCTTGTGAAAGTCATGGAATGAATATCATCCCAATTGACTTGTAAATGTTCTGAAATGATCTCGCGAACCTGTAAATCAATGTCACTCATGCTAGCGAAAAGTGGAAATGAAAAAAGAACAAATAACAAAGAGAAGATGGTGTCCTCCAATTGGCCACAATCTCTGTGTTGCCAATAAAGTAGTAGATATATGGCCACTCATTACCCGAGACTCTTTTCATTTCCAAGTTTGTTCGTGTTTCAATATGGTTAAGATGCCCAAAATAAGACCATTTTTAGCTGAGTGTCCCCAATAATGCGATGAGATAGATGCGACTGGTCAGAGACTTGTCCTGCTATTGCCATGTCACTGAGCAAATATTCGTTTAATTTACCTTTTGCGTTGATTCTAGCAGTAGGCTCTGGCTACTATCCTTGACCCTATGAGCACTGACCTACCACCCGAAGCTTTTACAAAAAAAACGCTACAAGATGCGTTCAATTGGCTGCAGGACCAACCTGAGCCCGTCAAGGCCAGCGTCCACACTCCTGAGAGATTGGTCAGCCTGTTTCGCAAGTCTCAACGCTTGGATGATCAGGACGCTCCAGTGAGCTCAAAGAAGTTTTTAGATGACCTCAAAAGCTTGGCAACAAGCCTGGATCAATTTAACCCGAGTCGTAGCCGTCTTCACGATTTTAGCCCGCCCTCGGCAATTCAACAAAATGAGGAACTTTTGCCACCACCACCCAGTTCGGTTTCGGCTACGATTGAGACTTACAGCCCTCAAAAAAGAGCGGCAGCCTCTCACATTAACCAGGCACCTAGCAGCTTGGATTCCTCCGGGCGCACTCACACCACCGAGACCGAAATGGAGACTCAAAAGGCCTCTTTAGAGTTCACGCGACAACGACAAAGAATCACAACCCAAACAACAGACCTCGATAGCGAGAGCCTAAAGCGGGTTTCAGATGTGCGAAAACGCTTTAACTTGGGCTCCGACCAAGAGGCTCTTCGTCTTTTGATTTCCCTGGGATTCGAAAAATTCTCTCAATTTCCATAGGAATGAATCCAACTTAGGGTTTGCTCCCATAAAATGAGTGTCTCTCAAGCCACCCCCATCTTTTGGTTTGACCTCCCCTCACTCCATGGTAATTCATAAATCGTCCTTCAGACAGGAGACCCCCATGCCCGACTCTAAGTCCGCAATCAAAGACTCTATTGCTTTGCCAAATACGTCCTTTCCGATGAAGGCCAATCTCAATGACAAAGAACCCGAACTCATTACACGCTGGAATCACGACAAGATTTTTGAAAAACTTTTGCAAAAAAACAAAGGCAAAAAGAATTTCACCATGCCCGATGGCCCCCCTTATGCCAATGGACACATCCATATGGGCCACACCTTAAACAAGTGTCTTAAAGACTTTGTTATCAAATACAAAAATATGGCCGGCTTTGAAGCCCCCTTTATCCCGGGTTGGGACTGTCATGGATTGCCTATTGAACACAATATTACCAAAAAATTAGGGCCGAAGGTTCGCGAAAAAACAGCTCAAGAATTGCGACTGATGTGTCGTCAAGAGGCTCAAAAATGGGTGAACACGCAACGAGACGAATTTGTGCGCCTAGGTATTTTAGCTTTGTGGGATGAACCCTATTTGACCATGGATCCTACTTACGAAGCCGAAGAGATTCGCGAGTTTGCCCGTTGCTATAAAAACGGTGTCATTGTGCGTGGGCAAAAACCAGTCTACTGGTGTATTCCTCTACAAACGGCCTTAGCTGAGGCAGAAATTGAATACCAAAATCACAAGAGCCCTTCTGTGTATGTACGCTTTCCCTATAAACCGAATGCTAAGTTTGGAAAGTTTGATAAACCAGTTTACTGCGTGATCTGGACCACAACTCCTTGGACCCTACCTGCCAACCAAGCGGTTTGTTTGAACGCTGATCTTGAGTACGGATTTTTTGAGAATAACGACGAGTACATCCTCATTGCAAAAGACATCCAAGAAAACTTTGAAGCGGCTACTGGCCTTAAACTAAAAAAACCTCAACAATTCTTTATGGGTCGAGAATTTGAATATGAAAAGGCTCGCCACCCCTTTATGGAACAAGACTCCCTTTTTATTTTGGGTGATCACGTCAACCTCGAAGCGGGAAGTGGTGTTGTCCACACAGCTCCCGGACACGGACAGGAAGATTATCAGGTGGGACTACTTTACAATCTGCCACTTGTCAGCCCTGTTGGCCCAGATGGAACTTTCACAAGTGAAGTCCCGAAGTATCTAGGACAAAATGTTTTTGATGCCAACGAAAACATAATTGCGGATTTAGATGCCGCAGGCTTTTTGGTAGCACGTAAAGATATTGAACACAGTTATCCCCACTGCTGGCGCTCAAAGTCGCCTTTGATTTTCCGCGCCACCTCTCAGTGGTTTATTAAAATGGATGACGAGAACTACAACATTCGCGCCATGGCGCTCAAAGCGCTTGACGATATAGAGTTTGTTCCCGATTGGGGCGTAAAGCGCTTAACCGCCATGATTGAGAATCGTCCCGATTGGTGTATCAGCCGACAACGCAATTGGGGTGTCCCCTTACCTGTACTGTACTGCCAAGAATGCGATCACCCTTTTATCGACGAACACGTGATGGAAAAAATTGCGCAGACCATGGAACAAGGTCTTGGCATCGAAGCCTATTACGACTTACCCATGGAAGATCTTCTGCCTAAAGGCCACACCTGCACGGACTGTGGCGGCAAAGATTTTAAAAAAGGCAGTGATATCCTCGACGTCTGGTTTGATAGTGGGATTTGTCATGCGGCTGTTCAAAAAAAGCGCGAGGGTCTTGAGTTTCCTGCCGATCTTTACTTAGAGGGAAGTGATCAACATCGTGGCTGGTTCCAGACAAGCCTACTGACCTCGACTGCCTCTAATGGAGTGCCTCCATTTAAAAGTCTTTTGACCCATAACTTTGTCAACGATAGCAAAGGTCGCAAAATGTCCAAAAGCTTAGGCAACGTCGTTGACCCATTGGACTTGATTAAAAAGTCGGGAGCCGAATTGCTTCGCCTTTGGGCCGCTTCTCAAGATTACGGTCAGGACATGAACTACAGCCAAGAGGGTTTTCAACGGGTGACTGAAACGTATCGACGTTTGCGCAACACCATGCGCTTTTTATTGGGCAATATCGGCGATTTCGATCCACAAAAAGATCAAGTGGATTTAAAGGACATGACGCCCTTAGATCAGTGGGCCCTTTGTCGTTTGCATCAGTTTATGACCACTGTCGAAGAACATTACGAAAAATTTGAGTTCTATCGCGTCTATCACGCTCTTAATAATTACTTCACGGTGGATCTATCTAATTTCTACTTGGATATGATCAAGGACCGACTCTACACTTGGAAAAGTGATGGTGTGGATCGTCGTGCGGCTCAGACTGTCATCTACCTGATCTGTGAAAATCTAATCAAGGTGATGGCGCCTATCACTTCTTTTCTCAGCGAAGAGAGCTATGCCCACTTTCCGGCAAAGAAAACAGAAAGTGTTTTTCTTGAAGATTACCCCAAGGCACAGCCCGAGTGGCACAATATGGATATTCAGTCCTTATTTGAACCTCTCTTTGAATTGCGCCAAAAAACATCGAAACGCTTGGAGGAATCCCGCGCTGACAAAGAGATTGGCTCGAGTCTTGAGGCCAAGCTCGTTTTAACTCTCCCATACAGGCTGAAACAACAACTCGCGCGCCTCACTGTGCGCCAGCAACAAGAATTTTTTATTGTTTCCCAACTTGAAATCAAAACGGGTCCAGAAATCCTTGTCGAGGTGCAAAAAGCGTCTGGCGACAAGTGTCCTCGATGCTGGAACTACGCTACACTTGTGGAAACATCTGGCTATGGCGAACTTTGCCCCAAATGCAACGAGGCTCTTACATGAAGAATAAAATTATTTACTTGGCGGTTATTTCGATTGTTGTGATTGTTTTGGACCAAGTCACAAAAAACTACATTTTGGGTGCTTTTTATTATGGCGAATCCGTTTCTGTGATTCAAAATTTTTTTAATATCACACGCGTTCACAATTATGGGGCGGCCTTTGGGATGCTCAGCCAGGTGGAGTCTAAATTTCGAGATACTTTTTTCCTTTTAATGCCCCCTTCTGCCATGGCTATTATTCTTTATATGCTGAAGACATCGAGCCTTGCGGACAAAACTCGCAATTTGGCACTTTGCTTTGTCTTTGCTGGGGCACTGGGTAACTACATCGACAGATTGCGTTTTGGTTATGTTGTCGACTTTCTTGATTTTCACTTTTACGGCAAATGGTCGTGGCCAGCTTTCAATGTGGCGGATATGTCCATTGTTTGTGGCGTTAGTGTTTTGATTCTCTTAGAAATATTTGCGCCCCCGGTCAGTTCTAAAACGATCAAAACCACATGACCCATTCTCACCCGCCCTTTATCACTCAGGGTCCCTGGAACCAAGTCAGTTTAGGCTCGCTGACAATTCCCACCTACTATCTGATTATCAGCCTCACCATTTGTTTTGCCATTTTTTGGTTTTACAAGCGTTGCGAACGTTGGGAGTTACACCAAGACACGGCTCTGAATCTGAGCTTTTTTATACTCCTGTTTGGATTCCTTGGAGCCCGCCTCACCCATGTTTTTTTTGAAGCGCCTTTTTTTTACTTAGAGAATCCTCAGGCCGTCTTTGATATTTTTGCTGGAGGTTTCGTCTTTTTTGGGGGAGCCATCTTGGGATACCTAGCTGGCTTAGCCTACCTCTTCTATAAAAAATTAGATCTGTGGCCTTGGCACGATATA
>JBGSNK010000109.1:0-34209 GCA_041739665.1 Bdellovibrionales bacterium | reverse complement strand
AGGGTCAGATTGAGTTGAGGTTTCGACTTTGATCGAGCCATCGCGCGAGGGTGCGGCTTTTAGGGTCAGAGAAGCTGCGATCAAAAAAATTACTACCAAAGTTTTAGACATCTTCAACCAGTATAGGGATTTTTCACCTTGCCGCCAATCTGCTTTTTGCTCACAATGAAGACTTATTCAAAAGAGGTAGAAGAATGATTGTATTTGTAAAAGTATGGGTGACCCTTTTAATTCTCAGCTCTGTGGCAGAGGCCCAGTCTCTGTATTCTGGAATTCGCAACCAATTTCAGAGCACGCGAGCTATGGGGATGGGAAACGCTTTTACCGCTGTAGCCGATGATGTGAATGCTATCTTCTACAATCCAGCTGGTATCAGTCAGCTTAAGAAAGGTGAATCTAGTTGGTTTTTAAAAGCCGACGGCGACCCGACAATTGCTGATTTTTTAGGTGATATCAGTGATGCCACAAACTCAAGTGATGAAACTCAGGCCATAACAGATGCTATTCAAAAAAATTATGGCAACCACTACTCAGTACGTGCGCCCTCTTTGGGATTTTTATGGGCCCGACCAAAGTGGGCTTTGGCGATTATCCCAATGGATTTCTCTTTGGATATGGGCCTCAATCGACTTGTCGGTCCATCAGTTAGTCTCAACGCTGTTCAAGACACAACAGTCGCTTTTACCTACAACTGGAATATTAAGAAATGGCAAAATTTGGGCACCTTTAACGTGGGAGTCACAACAAAGTTGATTTATCGAATGAATGTGGATGAGGTTGTCGATGTGGCCAGTATCGCCCTTAACGATGAAGTCTTCAATGTAGAGGATGCCAATGAAGGCATGACTCTGGACGCAGATATTGGAATTCTTTGGAAAGGGCCTTGGCAGAGCTTCAATCCCTCTGCGGCACTTGTGATTCGCAATGTGGGAGATTACGGTTATTTTGGCAATATGAATTTAATAGGTGAGGGAACTGGAACACCAGAGCGTCTGCATCGAGTGATTGATTTGGGATATGCCATGGACATGCCCGGCTTTTGGGTTTTTAGCTGGAAGGTGGCCGCAGACATGCGAAATATGCTGCACCCCCAGTGGAGTGCTCGAAAAGGTCTTCACTTGGGAACGGAATTTATTTGGGAAGTGGCTTCGTGGTTCAGCGGAGGTTGGAGAGTGGGGCTCAACCAAGGCTACTGGACCGCTGGTTTTACTGGTGAATTCACTGTTTTTCGTCTAGACCTTGCCTCTTACGGAGAAGAGGTGGGTGTTCCCGACTTGAATATCGAGAATCGACGCTACATGCTGACCATGAGCTTAGACTTTTAAATAATCCTTTACTTCTAGTTATTTAGGCTCAATTCTTCCGAGGCTAAAAAGGGAGCTCTCGAGGTGAGGGGGCCTCTTTTTTTGTGTGACAAGCCATTTGAATTATGTCATAAACCGCCTTTAAAAGTTAATTTGGAGTTGTATTAATGGGTAAAGATAAAAGTAAAGCTCGTTTCCGCATTCAACGTCGTCTTGGTACAGAACTTCCCGGTTTGGGTAAGGCTGGAGCGCTCGAGAGACGTCCCTACCCCCCTGGTGAAGCGGGAAACAAGCGCAAGAAGTTCTCCAACTACGCTCTTCAACTAGAAGAAAAGCAGAAAGTCATGTTCCATTACGGGTTGCGTGAAAACCAATTGCGTCGTTTTATTCGCGATGCAAAAAAGGGGAACGCCACCAAAAACTGGATCAACGCTCTTGCGGGTCTACTTGAGCTGCGTTTAGACAATACTGTCTTCCGCCTAGGTTTCGCGCCCAGTATACGTGCCGCGCGCCAACTCGTGAGTCATGGTCATGTTTTTGTGAACGGGAAAAAGGTCAATATTGGTTCCGCTGTCCTTAAAGTTGGGGATATTATCTCTTTGAAAGACTCTTCCTATGAGCACCAAGTCGTCATTCAATCTAAGGATGCACCTCGATTGGATACACCTGACTACCTTGAAAAGGCAGATAAAGAGGGCAAAACTGTCGGGACAATCAAAGATGTCCCAGGGATTGACGCTGTTCCTTTTGGTTTCAATACCAATCTTTTTGCCGAGTACTATTCACTCCGCTCTGTGTAAAGGTTGAAATCCTTTTCTTGGGATGAACATCGAGATTGTTTAAAAAGGATGGGTCAACCCATCCTTTTTTCGTTTCAGTGAAAAATCCTTAGTTATTTATGTTTCCGATAAGAGCATCGGCAACAGCACCTGGATCATTGGGGTTGGCTTGAATGGCCGAGCTGATGTCGGTACAGGCTTTGGTACCTTTAAAAAGCCCGTTGTCGACATTGCAGAGACTGTCTTGGCTGGCAATAACAGCAGCGCCAAAAGCTTCTTTCTCCGCAGGATTGGGGGGATTGTTAGGATCATATGAGGCGATGAGGGCTTCGAGTTGGGCTTGCGTGGGGTTGGTGCCAACAACTCCTAAAAGAGAAGTCATTGCGGTGGAAAGGTTGGCAAAATTTGCAAGAGCGGTCAGCGATTTTGATTCAGACCTTGTGCAATCCTCTAAGGCTTGGCTAGAGACCTCGGTAGACTCCATGGCTAGGGCGGCAATGGCGGGAGTAGTTGGATTGCCAGCCTCTTTGCCTTCAATGTTTTGTATGGCTTCGACCATGGCATCTTCATCAATACCTTGGGATATAAAAGCCGCAGCACAACGCAGAACATAGGACCGAGCTGAGCTTTGCCCGCTGATAAAATCCAAGCAATTGTCTACGCTGGCCGCTGTAGCCGTGTTGATGCAGTTTTGAGCCTTAAATAGGTTTTCCTCTTTTTTATTGCCACAGCCTAAGATCAGAAATGCGGTTAGGGGTAATGTAAAAATAAAACCGAACTTAAGGCTCATGATTCCTCCATGGAAATTTAATTTGTATTCCACATTTTATCCCCGAACATAATTTGAAAACAAGGTGTTTGCATAGGTTTGGGCTTTGAACCTTAGGACAAACAACCCTCTCGACATTAGACTGGATCTCATTTTTTTCTCAAGATGAGATGGCAAAATTCCGATCTCATACTGAGAAAAGAAAGGAATTTTTGTGAAGTTAACAACGGTGGTGTTTACTCTTTCAATCTTATTTACGATGACCTCGAAAGCCGATTTTGAATTCTTTCGTGGTGTCAGACAGATGGGTATGGGTGGCGCCAGCATTGCAGTGGTCAACGACGAGACTTCTCTTTTATCCAACCCCAATGGCCTAGGTCGCTTGCGTGACAGCATAACAACTGTATTTGATCCAGAGGTGACGACTAGCACTGGGGACCTGCGACCACTTTATGGGACGATGGGCTTGGGTGCCCTTAATCCTGAAACCCATTACAACAGTCTCGATAGCACCCAAGGGCGACCGAACGCATTTAAGAGTCAGTTTTTTCCTTCTATTGTGATGCCCAACTTTGGAATTGGTCTATTAGGTAAGCACGAAGTTTTGGCCACGCGTAATTTGGACGGCACTTTTGAATACCGCTATCAAAATGATTACTCTTTGAATCTTGGTTATAATTTAAGTTTTTGGGGTGGCCGAATCAAGTTTGGATTTGTGAGTCGCTTTATCAATCGAGTGGAATACGAGGGTGTATTAGATCCGGCGCTTGATTCATTAGACCTTGCAAGCTTTGCCAGCGAGGGACAAGCCGTGTCTGTGGATATGGGGCTCACCTTAGCTGCCCCATGGAAAATGATTCCTACATTGAGCTTCCTGGTGCGCGACACAGGCGGGACTTCTTTTAGTTTTGGTTCAGGGTTCTTTGGTTACAGTCCAAATGGCAATCCAGCCTTTGTCTCTCAAAGTGTGGATATGGCGTTCGCCTTGTTTCCCATATTGAGTAATGACTCGCGGGGCGCTTTCACCGTGGAATATGTGGGCATCGACAATACAGAAAATGTGGAGAGTCATATGGACCGTTTGCGAATCGGCGCGGAAGTGAATATGTGGGATGCCTTCTTTTTTAGAGCTGGTTATTGCAACAACACATGGACCGCAGGTTTTGAATACGCCAATGATTGGATCCAGTGGCAGTTGGCAAGCTACGCGGAAAAAGTTCCGGTGGGTTCGTTGCTTCGCGACGATCGACGGGCTGTCGTAAAATTTGCAGTGAGGTTTTAAATGAAAAAAATAGTCAATCTTTTGCTCATCACGGCTCTTTTGGGATGCACGCAAAATCTTTTCGAAGAGATGGTCGATCAAGACTCTCCGGAAGCTGTTTTTTTTCAAGCGAAAAGAGAAATCAACAAACGCAACTACTCCGCAGCCATAATACTTTTGCAAAGCTTGGATCCACTGTATATGTCCGAGCGTTCTCGCATCCCTATCTATGCCTCGGCCTACGCCGGTCGCTGTGGATTGGAGTTTATTTCTTTGCTCGAAGAGTTACAGGCCACAACATCGAGTGCTATTTTTGCCATGTTAATGGGAAGTTTTCCGGGTGCTTTGGCAGCGAACGTGCAGGACTGCATAGAAGCTAGTGATCTTTTGCAAGGAATTGGCGACGAAATTGAACGCAATGGGGATGAGAATCTACTTTTAGCATTTACCAGTTTAGCAAAGATTGGAACAATTTTATCAAGTCTGGCGGATACAGATGACGATGGAGTCGCCGACGCCACCTTTGACCAATGCGACAACACCGATCTACCAGACGATATGGTTCGAGAAGTGGGGGCTGGATTAGCTGTGACCCTATTGAGTCTCTCTGGAGTGGGTGCCGGCTACATTGACGGAGCTGTGGACAGTTTTACTGACTTATGTTCGCAGGATCCAAGTTTGGCATCGTTTTGTTCGGTAACAGATCCGGCTTCTTTTTCACCCGCCGAGGTGCAAGCTTTTCGATACGCTATAGGATCCAATGATTACGGTATTGATTCCTGCGGGGGGCAAGATATCTCAAATTGTGCTGCGAGTAATCCATTATGTCCTTAATAAATCAGATGCAAAGCTTATTGTTTGTTTTTCTATTCTTTGCTCAGACTGCTAAAGCTGAGGATATTGGTTACTCTGTACGAGCCCTGGGAATGGGCAATGCTTACACGGCAATTGTTCAAGATAGTGACTCTGTCTTTTATAATCCTGCTGGCCTGGGAAAAATAAAAGGTTTCAATTGGAACATAATGGATTTGGCCTTGGGCGCAAATAAAGTTGAGTCCTATCAAGACTTTCTTGATGTTTTGGAAGACTCCTCAGATGTTTCTTCTATAATAAATGAGCTGTATGGCAAAGAAGTGAGTCTTTATGTGGGGAGCAAGTCGATTGTTTCGATCGGTGGCTTTTCATTTGGTGCCTATGGATTATCTGATATTAACTTGCAAGTGAACAATCCTGTTTTTCCGAATATCAATTCCCAGGTTCGATTGGATCTTGCCTATGTGGCCGGATGGGGCATGCAGCTGATGCAAGATAGACTGCATATTGGAGTGCTTGGTCGTCGCGTTGTTCGCCAAGGTGGAAGAGTGCCCATAGGGGTTTCGACCATTGCCAATTTGGATTCAGAAGAGATTGTGAACGAACTCAGTCGCAAAGGATTGGGGTACGCCGTGGACCTTGGGGCCACTTTGACATTACCCGGAGCATTGAATTCGGTCCTCTCCTACACATGGCGTGACGTAGGTGATACGACCTTTCGCCCAACTGGAAGTGAACTGGCTCCGCAACCTGTTCGACAGGAACATATCTTAGGTTTGGGAATGACATTTGAAAGTACTTTGATGGATATTCGCCCAGCTATTGATTTTCGCTACCTCAAGCAAACGCAAATTCCTCTGGGACAGCGTCTTAATTTTGGTATTGAATTCAGTTGGCCGATGATTGATGTGCGAGGTGGTTTCCATCAAGGTTATTACACCCTTGGAGCTGGCTTTGATCTGTGGTTGATGCGAGTGGACGCAGCCACTTATGGTGTGGAATTGGGAGAGTATCCTGGTCAGTTAGAAGATCGCCGCTACATGCTGCAGATCACCTTCGAATTTGGTGTGGACCCCAGTAATTTTTCATTCTTGAAGTTAGAGCGCCCCAGCGTTCGTCAACACGGTCGCAAGCTGCGTCGATAAGCACCACACGTTAATAACGCTTAACAAAAGGCACCAAAGACAAATGCAATTGTGATACTTTCCTATCATGATCACTCACCATTTGATTCAAAGCCCAGATCAGCAAGAATCTCTTTTGCGAGACTTAGCTTCGCAAAACTTTCGTTTTATCGTGGCGGATCTCGAAACTAAGTTTTGGACTCAACACCTTTTAAGAAAATGGCGGGGTGGCTTGGTCTGCAGCGATGATGTTTTGCGAGCCAGTGAGTTGTGGTCTCTATTGTTACAGAGGGTAGATGCCAGTTGGCAGGTCCTTCCTCAGCAAATAGCGCCCTTTGTTCTTGAGCAAAAAATGATTCAAGTTTTAAAAGAGACATCCCTAGATATTTCATCTCAAGATAGCCAGCGACTGTATCAAACAATGGGGCAGATTTTACCATTACTCAGCCACAGTGACGGGGAGGAAATCATAGAGGCTTGGTTCCAAGATAATGCAGAGGCCCAGACCCGTTGGTATGATTGGTACCGGATGTCTCGCTTCGCTTGGCAAGATCTTCATGAAAAAAGAAGCTTGCCTTTAGAGTGGATGAAGGCCGTTTTGCTTAATCAAGCGACTCTATTGTATGAAGGTGAGGGTTTTGTTTTTGATCTTGGCCTGGATTTAGATGATGTGGAGAGTGAACTGATCATCAACATGGGGAGACATGTTCCCATCGAAGTCTTGATCCCCGCGATGTACGCCACAAAAGATGTTTATCAAAATATCATCAATCTCTCTTCGCCCGGCAAAGAGCTCAAGGCTATTTCGGTTTGCAAACAAACAAAATTCTTAAAGTTGCCAAGCCAACTTGGAGAGGTGAAACAGGTCACGGCTCAGATTCGGCTTTGGTTAGATCAAGGAATTCCGGCTCCGGAAATCGCTGTGATTTCACCTCAGATCGAAAACTACTGGCCTACATTGTCCGAATATTTTCGAGTCGAGGGCATTCCTTTTGCAAAAAATATAGTCACCCCTCTTTCTCAGATACCCTCTTGTCAAAACTGGCTAGCCAAGGTTCGTCTAGCTCTCGAGCAAATGGACAGTGTGGATGCCGAGCAAGCTGTTTATGGCAATCAACAAACACCCTCTTTGTCCCATCAGGATTTTCGTCTCTTTTATAGCCATATCTACGAGAAAAAAGATCTTTTAAGGGGAGACAAAATAAAGGATTTTGTTCCCGAAAGCCAAGACCCACTCCGTTCATTATCTTTGGATGATTTTTTGCTTTGGTCCTTAGATCTTCTTGAGCAGGGAGATCGAGAGCAAATCTATAGCATCCTAGAAGATTTAGATGAGGTTTTATCCTTATCTATAACTTTGAATTGTCGGCAGTGGTTGCGTTTTTTTGAAAGGCATATTGCAAGAAGTGAAAAGAAAATTTTCACTGGTCAAGAGAACGGTATTTGTTTTTTAGACCCCTCTCAGGTCTTGAGTCGTCGTTTTCAAAAAATCTTTTTAATGGGACTTTCCGAGAAAGCGCTGAACGAGAGTCAAGACACCGCTTTACTTTGGAAAGACATTGAGTCGATACGTTATCATTTTGGGTTTAATTTACCACATGCGGATCAATTGCGGGGAGAGGACCGTTTGCAGTGGCTGGAACAAAAATCGCCTGATGAAATGGTTTACTCCTACAGCGAAACTGATTTCTCGGGACAGTTTCAGGCCCCTTCTTTTTATTGGTTACAGGGAGCCTTGAAGGCTCAGCATTCTCTAGAATTGGATACTCCGTTGACCACCAGATGGGACGAACTGATGATGCAAGTTGGAGAAAAGGGTCAACACCAGTTTTATCAAAAAACAATTGAAAAAGTGGATAGTGATTTGGGGAGACGTTCCTCTCACGATTCTGTTAAGTATAATAATCTGTCTCTTTCTGCTTCTAAATTTGAAGAATTTTTTAAGTGTCCTTTTCGTTTCCATGCCAAGGTAGGCTTAAAGCTAAGCAGTCTGCCTAGCTTAGACCTGGACGTGGACTCTATGACTCGCGGTCGATTGATGCATAAAGTTTGCGAGGAGATTGTCAAAAAAGAACTTTTTGCATTGAATATCTTGCAAATTGGAGAGCTTGTCGATCAATGTCGCGATGATATCGAGATGGAAATTTACAGCGACGAAATGTGGAAATTTGTTCGCACTCAGTATATTGAAATCACACAAAGGTTTCTGCATTTCGAGAACCAGTGGCGACAAGAGTACCCCCATACCTACACTTATGCTTTGGAGAAACCAATTCGCGCCTTTGTGGATCGAGATAGTCAGGGATTGGTCTTCTCAAAAGAGGTGGGGATACCCTTTAAGGGAGTGATAGATCGTATCGATCACAATAAGGCCAACGAGTCACTCGTCTTGGATTATAAAAGTTCGGCAAGTCAGTTGTTCCAATATTCGTCTTGGTTACGCAAAGGAAACCTGCAGCTGATTGTCTACGCTCTTGCATTGCAAGATGGAGTTGTGGGTCAGCGGCATAATGTTGTGGGTGCTTATTACCATGTCTTAAAGGACCAAGATCGAAGTAAGGGCATGGGATGTAAAGATGCCGACCCCCTATTTTTAAGACATGGAAAGTTGAATAAAAAAGATTTTGAAGAACTTTTAGCAGGTGGGCGAGTTCTATTAGGTGATCTAATGGAATCTATAGCGGCTGGGGACTATTTGCCACAGCCATCAGATATCAAACATTGTGAACATTGTGACTGGAAGACAATATGTCGACACCCAAATTTGAATCTTTGAATAAATTTGTGCAAGCAGGTGCCGGAGCCGGAAAAACTTGGAACCTAACCCGGGAAGTTATCGACTTGGCATTGAGTTATCGTCTGACGCACGAAAGTTGGCCTCGAGTGGTTCTGACTACCTTTACCCGCAAGGCCACCCAAGAACTCAAAGAAAGACTTCTTGTCTATTGCTTACAAGAAAAGCCGCAAGCCCTCGAATTTGTGCAGTCATCAAGCTTCCTCACTATTACAACAATGCATGGTCTTTTGAGTCAGTTGTTGTCGCAGAAGGGTTATGTTTTTGGACTATCTTGTCGTTTTGACATAGTTGATTCTTTTCAAGTGGATCATTGGCGCAAAAAAATTCTGCGCGACTTGATTCACCAAGACTCCACTATTGGAGATTTAGACAGGATGGGTTTTTCTCGCTTGCTTGAGGCACTTAAAAATTTTGAACAGGTCCATTGGACTGGAAAGTTCAGATCACTTCAAGTTCAAGATCTCGAAGAGATCTCGAGTCAGTGTTGCCTTGATATTGCAAATAATTTGAAAACAGCCCTCTCTCTCGCGGCCAATTTAGATCTAGGTGAGAAATGGCTAGAGTACTTTGAGCGTATTGAAAACATAATCAAGCTTCTAAAAGAGGAAAAAAATTGGCAAGAGAAACGACCTCAGTTAATTGATCAAATAAAACTACTGAGTCGACCGCGATCGACTCAAAAGAACCCAGGTTTAAGCGATAATTGCAAAATCGCTTTTGAAGAGCCTCTCTCATGGCTTAATAAAATAACCACCGAACCTCAATATGATCCAAGTACTTGGGAATCCTTTTGTCAAAAACTCAAACAGCTCTCTCAGCTTGGACAAATTTATTGTGAGCAACTCACGGCTAAAAAAATAGAAGAGGCAAGTCTTGAGACCGATGATCTAGAGTATTTTGCCTTAAAACTGGTACGCAATTATGCAAAAGAAGCAAAAGAATTCTCTGATCAAATAGATGCTTGGTTTATCGATGAGTTTCAAGACACGTCGCCTCGACAAATAGAAATACTGGAGCCTTTGATAGCAAAAAGTTCATGCTATATTGTCGGTGATCCTCAGCAATCTATTTATTTATTTCGCGGCTCGCGCAGTGAAGTTTTTCTAAGCAAAAAGGAAAGTGTCTGCAAACAGGGTGGCCTGGTTGACTTTCTGGGTGTCAACTATCGATCCGAACACTCTTTGCTAGAGTTTTTTAATTTATTTTTTACCGATGTCGACACACAATTTGCCAAGATGACCCCGGCTATCGAACAATCTGCACTTTTTGCACAAGTTTTTATCACCCAGGTTGAGAGTTCTGACCGAGAGATTGAAATATCTCTTCTTTCCAATCAACTCTCTCGTCTCCTGTCCCAAGGTGTGAGTCCCAAAGACATTTGTATTCTAGGACGTGTGCATTCAGATATTGAGTTGCTACAAAAAAGCCTTATGCAGTTGGGTTACCCAGTCCTTTCTCATGCCTCCTCACAGTTTTATAATCGCCGAGAAATATTGGATGCTATGAGTTTACTGAATATTTTAATCAACCCTTGGGACAACCAGAACCTTGTTCTTTTTTTACGCAGTCCTTGGATAGCTCTCGATGAGACCACAATCGTGAAACTGGTTGGTCAAGCTACAGACCATTATTGGCCTATCTTCGCAAAACACTTTGCACAACAGGACGAATTGGATTTGCCAGGATCTATTTTGCGGAAAGCTGTTGAAGCAGTTTGGGACAGAGGCCTTGCCTACGTTTTTCGGAAATGTTTAATAGATCTTGGTCTACTCGATTACTCCCATTACATTGATCCAACGGGTCGACGCGAAGCTAACCTTTGGAAGTTAGTCAATCTAGTGGAAAAAAATGCACGCGAGCCGGGCGTTAAAATTTTACAGTTGGTGCGTGAAGGATTTGCTGCCCGCAGTTTAGAGGAATTTGCTGATGCCACAGATGCCAGCTCGCCTGTTGAACCTAATAAAATTAATTTAATGACAGTCCACGCTTCTAAGGGTCTGCAGTTTGAACATGTTTTTATGCCCTTCTTACAAAAAAAGCCAATGACAACGACCTACCAAGGTTTTAGCTTGGATGAATCCAAAGGCCTATGGTCGACTCGCTTGCCTCTCGATGGACAAGATGGATTTTATGGTGGTTTTTTTGAAAATCATCTGGTTCGTGATTTACAAACTCGTGAACGTCAAGAGTCCCTGCGAGTGCTCTATGTGGGAATGACTCGTGCCAAGAAAAATCTCTATTTAAGTTGGACCGGATCGGTTGAGAAAAA
Organism: Bdellovibrionales bacterium; assembly: GCA_041739665.1. Classification (GTDB taxonomy): domain Bacteria; phylum Bdellovibrionota; class Bdellovibrionia; order Bdellovibrionales; family JAGQZY01; genus JAGQZY01. Next base: position 23,093 of record JBGSNK010000109.1, on the reverse strand, counting down.
CTCTTGGGGTGAATTTATTTTAAACCATCTTAACTCGTCCCAGTTTTCCGGTCTCGCAACATTTCAAACTATTCAAGAGCAAAAGGCCAGTCCGTATCCTGTTCGAGAGGACAAAGTTGCTTTGCGATCTCTATTTTTGCAAGAATTATCAAAGCATCCTATTCTAGATTCTAAATTCGAATCTGATTTTGCAAGAAAAAGTTTGAGTTGGTCAGAAGTGGCTATCGAGAACAAGAAAAAACAACAAGGTGTTTTACTGCACCGTCTTTTTGAGTCTCTTCGCTTTCATGACGTTCAGAAGGTTTTAGAGCTGGGAGAAAAATGGCTGCCTGAACAACAATCTGAGCTTGCTAAAGCCCTGCAGTTTCTGTGTAGCCTGCAAGAGCCTCATATGCAGACTCTACTCAAAGAGGGGCATGTGGAGTGGGGTTTTCAAAAAACTTTGCCAGAGGGGGCTGTTGCCGAGGGACGAGTGGATTTGTGGGGTGTCCTCGATCAAACCCTGTGGGTTGTCGACTATAAAACGGGATCCAGTCGGTACAAAGAAAAAGCATTTATCCAGATGGCCGCATACTCTTCTATTTTAAAAGAGTACACCAATTGGCACGGGGATATAAAAATGTGTGCGCTCTTCCCCTTTAAAGAAGAAGTTTTTGTTCAGGCCTATAAAGGAGACTGAGCGGAAAACAGCACTTCTCTTCGTCCAAGAGGGCCGGTGATGATGAGTCTCGCCGACTGCCCCTCTAGTTGATCTGAGCTAAGTGGAAATTGTAGGAGATAAATGGTCGCCCAACGAGTGTGATAGGGAAAAAGGGCTTGAGCCTCACTTAAGATCTGTTTTGAGCGCACGGCCGTTCCCTCATAGCGCGTGCCATTGACTTCTAAATAAGTTTTCCAAATGGACGATTTCTTGTCTAAGTTGTCGTCTTTACTGTTAGGGGTAAAAAAGCTCATCCACACTCGAGTGTGTTTGCGAAGTTCGTCTTCTTCCTTTTGCATATGCTCTTGTTTTTGTAGGTTATCCCAGTCATAGATCTGCGCCATACGGTTGTGCAAGAGACGACTCATAGTAGGTGTTAACAGAGTTCCGCGAAACTCAAAGTTGTCATAAAGACCGGAAAACTGTTTATCGCCGGAAGAGTAGCGATTGAGTTTCTCTAGGTACTCTTCTCGCCCTTCGTCATGGGGATAGGTGGTACAGGCAGTAAAGGCGAGTAAGAAGACTGTGATAGAAAATAACTTCATGAAATGGATTCTCTCAGGTAAGTGCAGAGGTCGTCAATTGCCTCTTCTTTGTTAAGATCATTATAGATTTCGTGGTAACTTTCTTCGTATATCTTTATGGTTTTGGGTCCTGATATTTTTTTATAAAGATCCAGGCTGGCCTGTGCTGAGACAATTTTATCTTGACCACTAATTTGAAAAAAAACAGGGGTTTTTAGATTTGCGATATTATCTTTGACTTCCTCAACTGCCTTGAGCATTCCCAAATAAAGTGGTGGAGAAACTTTTGTATGTCGTAACGGATCCTTAGAGTATTGTTCCACGATTTTAGGGTCTCTGCTAAGCAAGTGGTAGCGAATCTCGTTGTCGAGAGTGATACTGGGCCAGATGTTGTTCAAGACTTCTGAGGCCCAATGCTTAAGTTTGGGAACTTCAAGAGCTACTCCCAATGCAGGATTGCTGAGTGTTGCGGATTGAACCTTTGGAGCATCTGGCGAGCAGAGAGTTTGTAGAGTGATCAAGCCACCCAAGGAGTGACCAATGAGGTGAAACTGCCCGTTGGGCAGACTTTCGTCCTGTTTAATTTTTTGAATAACCGCTTTGAGATCTCGAGAAAAATGTGCAAAGTCTTTGACGAAGCCACGCGCCCCTTGAGATTTTCCATGGCCTTGAAGGTCCCAGCCAAAGACAAACCAACCTTGATCACACAAGGCCTTTGCCACATGTTCATAACACTCACTGTGTTCGGCTAGCCCGTGAGTGATCAGAACGCAACCATGGGCTGCTTTTGTTTTAGGGGCCCAACTTTGCATAAAAAGTTTCGCCATCATGGGGTCGTCAATATAGTATTCACGGTTCTCACAGGAATTCATCATCACATAATACTCCGATCTCTGAACTATAGCAACGGTCTGAGTCTATTGGGGAGAGGGTGAGCAGATGTTCACTAAGGGTTCATCTCCAGGTTTTGCTACTGTAGAATCCACATTATAATGAGTGCCAATGGAGTGTTGTCTTTGTAGGGCGCACTGGACTGTGAGCCGTGCCACTTTTGCAAGATTGCGTAACTCGATGATATCAGGATGCACCTGGAAATCCTTGTAATACTCTTGGATTTCTAATTCGATATTACTGATTCTGGTCATGGCCTTTTTGAGACGCTTGTTTGAGCGAACGATACCAACATAATTCCACATACAGGAACGGATCTCATTCCAAAGATGGTTGATTAGTATGAGCTCATCGGCACTTTCTTTCTTGAGTCGCAAAAGGGGAGTCACACCTTGCACCTTTGGCATGCTATAAAAATCAAAATGTTCTAAAGAATATTGAGCTGCATAGTCAGAAAAAGCCAAACATTCTAACAATGAATTGGAGGCCAGACGATTGGCTCCATGCAAACCTGTGTTCGCACATTCACCGGCTGCAAAAAGACCCATCAGATCTGTTTGGCCATGTTCGTTGGTTAAAATTCCGCCACAAAGATAGTGAGCTGCTGGCACCACTGGAAGCAAGTCCTTGCTGAGGTCATAACCGAGCTTAAGGCAACGTTCAAAAATAAAGGGATACTTGCTCTGTATAAACTCTAAACCACGGTGACGAATATCTAAGTAAACGCACTCCGCTCCGGTCTTTTTCATTTCAGCATCCATGGCACGAGCGACAATGTCTCTAGGTGCAAGTGGTCCATCGGGATGATACTCATAACAAAAATTATGTCCGTGGCGATTGACAAGTTCGGCTCCGTCGCCACGCAGGGCTTCAGAAATCAGAACATTGCGAGCTTCCCGATGAAACAAGCATGTGGGGTGGAACTGAGTGAATTCCATATTGGCAATGCGACATCCTGCTCGATAGGCCATGGCAATCCCGTCACCCGTTGCCCCTTCCCAGTTGGATGTGAAAAGAAAAGCTTTGCCGGCCCCGCCCGTTGCGAGAAAAGTCAGTGGTGAGAAGATGTTAACAAATTGATGTTTTTTAATATCCAGAAACTGTGCTCCCAAGCAGCGATTAAACTCCGTTTTTAAAGGTAAGATTTGATGTTGGGTGATGAGGTCTAAGCCAATGTGGTAGGTTAGAATTTCAATATTTTTATGCTCTTGGGCTTTTTTCATGAGGGCTTGCTGAATGGCTAAGCCGGTATGGTCTTGAACATGGAGGATGCGGCGGTGCGAGTGACCGCCTTCGCGATTGAGGTCCTTGCCAAGGGAAGTTTGATCAAACTCGACACCCCAATTTTCAAGTTCTGCGATGAGGCGAGGTCCATCTTGAACAACTTTCTCCACTATTTCGGGATTGCAGAGACCGGCTCCCGCGACCAAGGTGTCGCGAACATGATTTTCAAAATGATCTTCGCTGGCAATGACGCTGGCAATGCCCCCTTGGGCCATAGCTGTGTTTGTGTCATCGAGCTGACTTTTGGCAACCATCACCACCTTTTTGTGGCGAGCCATCTTGAGAGCAAAGCTGAGTCCGGCTACGCCAGTGCCAATCACTAGAACATCTGTATTGAGAGTGTGAATGGGTTTATTGGTCACTTTGATGCGCTCCGCATAATAAGTTGTAGAAAGTCGCTTTGCAGAGGCGACTCTCCAGTTTTTGGGACTTTCAGAGCCCCGATTTGAAAAGTCAACAGATGATCTTTAACCGGAGCTTGATTCTTGGTGTCAGATATTAATAGAATGGAGGCAACCCGATGAAAGTTGGGTGAGTCAATTTTAACGCCAGGGATAGGTATTATGACACTCAAAATAAAACTTTTGATGACGGGCCTTGTATGTCTAGGCATAGGATCTTTTTGGGTAAATTACCAAAGTTTTCGTAATCAAGAAAACCTCAAACAGTTCGCACAAAATACAAAAGACCAACAAAGTGTGGAGTGGGTTGCCGAACTGGCTGAACAGCGTCTGACTCAATTAGAAGACGCCGTCTCTTACTTAGACAAATCCACAGTAGAAACTTTAAAAAGAATGGGCGCACGCTACTTTGTTTATGCTTTCCAAAATGATGGGGATTGGAAGCTCAAGTGGAAAGTTATTGGTGAAATGGGTGAGAGTCAGATTCTTTCAGAGGTAAATGAAATTGACTTTACCAAACTCGATGAAGGACGTCGAAGTTGGTTTCAAAGTAGCAATCAACAACTTAGTTACTTGGTGCCGGTCGCGGTTGCCAAGTCCCATCAGTTAAAAGATGGTTTTTTGGTTTTTGGACTAAATCCAGACTTCTTTGCATTTTTAGCTCGTCGTGATCCGCAAGTTTTTATCACCACTGAAGAGGCTTTACCTATTTATGCCAATCTCCCACAAGCTTTGACTGAGGAAAAGGAACGTTTCGAGCAGTTGGTGTCCACACCGGATATTAAGAGCCATTTTTATTCTGAGGACGAGCTCTCTCTGACTGCCTATTTCTCTGCGAAAATGCAAGCTTGGGTGATGAGAAGCACAGATTTGGCGGCTGGTTCCTTTATGCAAAGCTCAAGTTTTACTTTGTTTCTTGCAAGTTATTTGTTTTCAGGCGGCTTATTTATACTGCTTCTTTTTGCGATTCGCTGGCCCACTTTCGAGGCGTCTAGTTTCCGTCCATCTCTGGCGCTGAGCTGGCCCGCTCTATGGCGTCAAAAATCAAAAAACAGGTTGCAAGACGAGTTGAGCAGCTTGGCTCAACCTCTATTGGAACAAGAAGATGAGCACGTGACTGATTTTGCAGAATTTTTAGATCAAACTTTAGAGTCTGAATACACTCGTCTTAACAAGTTGGGGATTTCATTATTGACCCAAGTAGAGGAGGGTGTTGAGGTTCTCCTTTCGCCGCGACATATGGAAGACTTTTTGCGTCGTTTAATTGGGAATTCAGCTTTGGTCTTGGAGGACGAAGAGGAAAAGCGCATTCAGATTCAAGTTGTCGAACAATCTCTGAGCTATCAGTTGATTTATTTAGATACGCGCTCCAAGAACTTTCCAAGTGCGGAGCCCTCTTCGTTACTTCTGCAGACGGAAGGCTCCTTGACAGGAATCGATGGGATTTTAGCCTATGGTTCGTGGTATTTTTCAGAAAATATGCATGTGGCGAAAAACGGTTTTTGTCTTTCCATTGATCTAAACAAACCATCAGGTGGGCAAAATCAAGCTACTTCAGAGCCAATTTCACAAATGATTCTTGAACAGGAGCTGACTCCTGATGACGAGGATGTTGTGACACCTTTGCAGCTCAAAACTATAGATTTTGATATTCTAACGTCTAAGGGCGACCAGATAAAAGCCGGCAACAATGAAGATATTGCCGCAGATGAATTTGATTTTGAAAGTTTTGAATTGAAAGACTTTGATTTCGAAGAATTAAATGAGGAGATTGATAGAACTAAGATCAGCGATGTAGTTATCGCAGATATGAAGGCGGACGACCAGATTGCCTCGGACGACAAAGGTTTGTTTGAGTTTAATAGCGGAGATTTTAAGATTAAAATCCGTTCACCAAAGAAAAGGGACAAGGATGTCAATTGTTGAGATTTATAAAGAGAACTTCCGTGTTGTATATTATGATGAAGATCCCATTCGGGCAGAGAAGTTAAAGGATTATTTTAATTCAAGAAATTACAACTTCGATGTTTATACAAGTCGCGGACTTCTTTTTGAGGCCCTTGAAGCCCAGCTGCCCCATATATTTCTACTCCACTACCAACCTCTCAATATGCGCTTCCAAGAGATCGTCAAAAAGGCTCGAGATTTAAGTGCAGAACTTGAGTTGATTCTATTGAGTTCCAATGAATTCTGGCCGGGAGTTCAAAAACTATTACAATCTAATATCGTTGACGACAGTTGGACATGGCCAGTCACAGCTTTTGATGTTCTGCAGTTGCGTATCGACAAAATCATTGAAAAAACGATCTACAAATATGTTTCTGAACAAAGAAGTCCAGCAACTGAGTTGGTGAGTCGTAAGCTAGATTCTCTTATTGAGCTGCAGAAAGAGCCTTCCGCTCTCTCAATCGCATCTAGTCCTTTGGACCTTTGTTCCCTTCTCGATGAAAAAAAGAGCTCGGAGTCCAGTGCTCTTGAACAGCTAATCAATAATCTTAAAAATCAAAACCCCCAATCGGACTTTATTTACTTAAAAAACTATCCTGCCCGCGATCAACTGCTAATTTACAAAACCAGTTTCGCCGAGGCTAATTATTTTCGTGGACAAAGTTTTCATTTTATTGCGGAGGCATTTAAAAACGACCCAGAACTTATCGTTCAAGACTTAAAAACTAAGATTGAAGAAAGTCTTCGCTGTGGTCCTTTTGATTTGGTTCCCGTAGTCTTGGCCGATCAGGTTTATGGATTTTTGCTGACTATCCAATATTCGGATGTCGATAATCTAAAGAGAATCTCAAGACATTTGGGAATGTTTTTAAGAAACGTTCAGCTGGAAAACTCTCAGCAGGGACCAGATCAAGACGTGAGCTTGGAACAAGAGGTCAGCTTTCGCCAGTTTCCCTTAGTCTTATCCAAAGAGATCTCGCGTGGACGTCGTCTCAAGTTGCCGGTGACCTTGCTCTTGCTTCAAGTCGAACATGTATACAATCAAGATCACAACCGGCGACAAGTTTTTGATCTGATCAAAGACAGTTTGCGCTCTTATGATTTCATCACTCAAATGGAAAACGGTCAGTTGGCCATCATCCTGCCCCATTGTGCTTATGAGGATGGGGCCATTAAGGCCGAGAATTTGCGTCGGCAAATTGTCACAAAGGGAATTCAAAGCCAAAGTGCCCCACTGCGGCTGTGCTTTGGTGTGAGTGAATTTCCCAGGCTGTCCATAGATTCGGATTCCTTAATAGAGGATGCTAAAAAAGCTTGCGCCCAAGTTTACTCTTCTGGAAAGAACAAAGTGTGTCTCTACTATCAAGACGAAACCTTCGAACCCGAATATTAAGGTACCTGGTTCTTTTTGCAGAAGCATCGCGCCATCATCCGCTATGACCTAATATTTTTAGTAAATAGAGTGGGAAAAAATTTTAAAGGAATGTTTTAATCGCTAATAATTCTGTAACTAGGTTATAGCGGAGAGCGTCTTCGGCTTTGAGCTTCCAGTCTTTGATTTTAATGATATTCCCTTGCCAGGGCCAACCCGGATCTATTTCTTGACTCAGATAATTCAATCGCAATTGTATGGAAATACCATTTGCTTCCATAAAGGCAAAGGAATCTAAAGTGGATGCCATCGCTATTTGATACCACTTATCAATATAGGTATCACAGTCGGATAAATTTTGATCAAAACTCCATTCACCTGCAGAGTTCTGCTGAAAGCAGTGATTTTGAAATTCTAAAACAAAGCCCTGTCCTAGTCTTGCACCATGAATTCCGAACCATACATCTGGAGAAGCAAGTCGTTCGATTCCTGCTGAAAAAAGATAAACACAGGCGCTAGCGCAGACATTTTCTGAAGGAACCACGGTATTGACTTCCAGTTCCCGTAACTTTTTAGCAATTTGTAGAGCCCAATAAGAGGAGCCACCATAGGAATTAAGTTCGACATAGGTTCCCTTGGGCAAGTCCGAGGTCATATAAGCAATAGCATCGTAAATATGACTATCAATTGGACCAGAAATCCTCAAGACCGAGTCTTTTAAAATCGGCATTTGTATTTTTCTTAAGGAGTCATCATCGGCCCATGAAGTCTGGCTTGAAAGTAAGGTAAGCACAAAGAAAAATAGAGTCATAAATATCCTTTTGAAAGATGCATGATGACTTAAATTCATTTTGTAATCAAATAAGGCATTTCAATGTCACCTATAAATAAATGTGGGGTATTGAAGGGAGTAACTTAAAGGTTTAAACGTGACTCTTTAGGTAGTCAGTTCAATTGCAAAAGAGGTGACCCCACTTTATGCGCTTGTCTATAGGGAAATCTAAGTCTATTGTAATAAATACTCTTTATTTGAATTTTTTTGATTGAAGAAATTCTATGCTTGGAATCAATAAGGGATCTTTTCTTAATTTTGAAGATCGCATTGATACTGTGAAAAAGTGATGAAAAAATATTTATTACCTGAGAAATTTATATACTTGTGGTGGCTCATTCCCATTTCACTCATTGGCTTTAATTTCTGGCTATCTGGATTATCTTGGGAAGAGATTCGTGAGGGTCTTTCTTGGGTTCGGAACATTCCACAGAGTACTAATTTTAAATTACGTCATATTCTTCAATACGGCCCCCTTGCGGCATTAACTGCCCATGCTTGTAGGAGAACAACTCGTTTAAGTCTAAACCAATGCCTTATTGTTGGCCTTATCGTTTCATCTCTAAGTGGAGCCTTTGAAGAGCTTCATCAAAGTTTTATTCCTGGTCGTATCGCTGCAGTTAAAGATATTGGATTCAATGTTGTTGGCGCAGCTGTAGGTGTTGTGCTGTATTATTTTTTTTCAAATTGGCATTTGAAGAGGTCATCACGTGCGAACAAAGGCGTTCAACTATAATGTTGTTTTTTTTATTCTAGGCTACCTGTTTTTCCTCTCGCTTTATTGGTGGACATTTTCTATTGGAATAACCCTTGATAGTTTGATATTTAGGGTGGCTGGAACACTTCCACAGGCTCAAACTTTATCGTACTGGTTAGATATCTTCGCTTCACCCAACAATGGTCCTCAGTATCGACCTCTTGGCTTCTTTGGATATTTTTTTATAACTCAAAAACTCTTTGGTGACAACATCATCGCTCATCGGCTGCTTGCGTGTGTTCTCTATAGCCTTACTCTCTATTTGACTTGGATCGCTGCGCGTAGGATGAGTGGGTCTTTCGTCGCCGGTGGCCTCTCTTTTTTATTTTTAGCAATCCACTACGGGTGGGTTTTTCCGATTCTCGATATCAGTTGTGTCGCAAAGTACCTACTTACAGTTTTTCTGTTAACTTTAGGTATTAACATTTCTTTAGATGAAAAAAAATCTAGCATAGGAAAGGGAATTACTTTAACTCTTATTACGATGATTAGTATTTTTTGTATGGAAGGGGCTGTCGTCTTTCCTTTAATTTTTGTATTATTCTTTTTCATCAAAAAAAAATAATTTTAAAGGACTGAGTTATATAGCCTGGTCTTTTCTGCCGGCAATAATTTATCTCGCCGCTCGCTTTTTTATTTGGAAGGTTCCTGGATCTGGTTTTATGAAGGTCGAGATTTCCAAGATTCCAATAATATTTTCATTTTTAGTCTCAGAAGTTTGGATTCCGACCTCCTTTAATCTTATCGAGGATTTTTTGACACAAATCAAAATCAAGGCTCTTCTTGGCCTTGTTGTAGTTCTGGTTAGTATATTTTGTATTACTAAAATTAAAAAGAGAGATAGAAAAAAAGCTCTATTGCTTTTTGCCAGCTCCCTATTGTTGATTTTGCCTTTCAGTCCACTCTCGAATCATATAAATAATATTTATCTCAAAGGAACTCTTTGGGCATTAGTTCCCTCAGCTCTTCTGTTTGGCGTTTTAGTTAAAGGTCTCTTCGATGCTTATAATCAATTATTTGCTCGATTTTTAATAATTGGCGGCGCTATATTCGTTTTGAGTATTTCTTTTGTGCAAAATAGACATACCTCAAAACTTGAGCGAACTTTTATTTCTGCCACTATCAGAAATCAAAATAGTTTCACCGACGAGGTAAGTGAAAGAATTAAGAATCAGGATTGCAAAAGATCTATTTGGGTTGAAGGTACGAATTCCTCTTCAAATATTTATGCTTCGATTTTTGATAGTGAGCATTTGAATTTTTATACGATTCCAGCACTTTTAAGTTACAGTTTCCCTGACCATGAATTCTTTATACCTAAAAATGCTATCGAGACAAATCGTGATTTATGGGAATTCTTGTTAAAAATGGTGGATATTGGTATGTTTATAAAAGCGGAATATATACCAAGCTCTGGGATAAATTTGGCCAATCCCACACTATCAAAAATTTTGTTACCAATCCTGACTGCCGCATTAAAGTTATTGGGCAGCATTGGGTTTTGTGAGAACTGAAGTGATTGTATCGGCCGAAGAATTGGCAGTTTGCGAAGTGAGTCTGTAATAGCACCAACTTTTCCACCTCCAATTTTATTTTGTTAATCCCAATTTGATACGTAGAACTAATTGTCATTTGTCGGAGTTAAATGAGCGTTATTTCGATGCAAAAGCCATTTCAATTATTTTATGTCGTTTAATTCGTTTTAACGTGTGCTGAAATTTATTATGTCTGGCCTGATTTTTGCTCAATTAATTTTGAGTGGGGTAAATATGAGAAAATTTGCAATTTTACTTTCAATTGTGTCTACGGTTCTTGTTTTTCAAAACTGTAGTGAGGAGGCAACTTTTCTAGGAAAGGTGGGCGCCGGAAGCTCCAGTGAAGACACAACCGGTGTCAATAATGGAAGTGGAGAAGATATCAATGATTTACTGACCGGAGATGAAGTCTCAGATATTGGGATTATAGAAATGACGTGTAAAAACTCAGTCCCTTTAAGGTCTGTTGTACCTGTGAGTTTTCCAAAACCCAAGGGCACATGCGCTTGGGAAGAGGGTGGCAATCTAGATATTAAGAATCAATATTTCCAGGCCCGACTTGAGCAAAAGAGAAACTTAAACTTGCCTGATGGGGCAGTTATCTGTGATGCCCACTTTGATTTCGAGCAACAGGATTTCTTATACGATGATCATTTTTTACTGACTTTTAATGACTCTGTCATAGCGGCTTCTTATGACTTTTCTCAGCAGCTCACAGCAAAAAATTTAGGTTTACTTAAGTTCGAGTGGGATGCCATTGCCGGTATTTTTTGGGACGTGAGCAAAGAGACAATTTTTTGTCCTCAAATACCTGGGGCTCAGGCGAGTTGTGATTTTCCCGGACATGATATGCAGGGAAAAATTAATCTTGATTACGATCCTTTGTATGTTCAGGCCATCATGTCGCAGGGAATCCCTTCGAACCACTCATTTACAATGATAACTATCGGCGATAATGATAAATACGACTGTGAACACTCCGAAGTGAATTTTGATGTTACGGTAGACTATGTCATTCCGGCAGCCAACTGATTTGACCGAGTTTTAATTCAATACTCTTTTTATAAACTAAATGATCCAAACTCAAAGTTTCACATTGAGCGGACTTGATTAGCAAAGATACTTATCACTGATTTTTGCATGATTTTTATGATTTGAAGTGAGAGGGAGCCGTAGCCCCCTTGCGCGCTGTCACAAGCGTTCAGGACGGTCTTTCTATAGACTCATAAGATGAATCTCATGCGGCCGACCCATCTCAGTATCGATGTCAAACAACTTAAAGAAAACTTTAAACAACTCAAAATACTGACCCCCTTCCCTCACTTTCTTTGTCCTATGATTAAGGCAAATGCCTATGGACATGGCGACACTCTTATAGCCAAAGCTTTACAAGAAGCTGGCTGTGATTCGATGGGTGTGGCGAGTGTGGAAGAGGGGATTCAGCTTCGTCAGCAGAATCTAAAATGTAAAATCCTTGTTTTTGGCTTCTATGGTCCGACAGCTGCTGCCGAAATTTTACATTACAACCTGACCCCAGTTGTATCCAATCTCGATCAAGTGGAAAACTTATCTCGCTTGGCAATGAAGCCGCTGGCCATTCATCTCAAGTTCAACACTGGCATGAATCGATTAGGCTTCACAGCAGAGGATTTAGTCCCCTTGCAGAAGATGCTTAAAAAGTCGCCATACCTTAAGGTGGTGGGACTGGGCACCCACCTCTATCTGGGGGCAGATATTTGTGAGTTAGATTCAAGATCTTTCCAGCAAATCAATCTGTTTAAGAAATGGGCAGATCTTTTTGCTCATTTAAAACCTGTTTGTCATGTTTATAATTCTGCCGCTATAACAGCTCTTCACCGATCAAAGCAGCAGTTTGAATACGGCTTTCGTCCAGGATTGCTTGTTTATGGTGTGGACCCCGAAGAAAACTTGAGTCTTAGACCTCTTATTGGTCCTGTTATGACTTTCAAGTCTAAAATTGTAGCCATACAAGAAGTAAAATCAGGCGATGTTGTTTCTTATGGTGGAACTTGGCAGGCGGCAAAAGATTCGTTGATTGCCATCGTGCCAGCGGGTTATGGAGATGGCATAAGCCGAACTCTGTCAAATGTGGGAGAGGTTCTTGTTAAAGAAAGGCGTGTTCCTATTCGAGGTCGTGTTTGTATGGATTATACAATGATTGATATTTCATCATTAGGCCTCAATCGAGAAAGTGCCTTGGGGCAAGAAGTGGTCTTTATTGGCAAGCAGGGGCAGGAAGAAATCTCAGTGCTAGAGGTGGCGCTCACAGCCGGTCGAGTGAATTACGAAATCATGACTGCGATCAGCGAACGGGTGCCGCGAGTCATCGAGGGAGCCTGAATTGATTCGTGAAGCTCGCCTAAGCGTCAATAAAACCATTGATATTATTGTTCTTGCGTTATGGAAAACCATTGAAGAATTTATTTTTGAAGTGGGCTCTATAATGACGTTTGGCTATGAATCACTCCGTTCTTTTTTCTACAGGCCCTATCGCTTCACAGAATTTATTCAGCAAATGGAGTTTATTGGGAACCAATCTATCTTCATTGTCGTGTTGACCGGTACATTCACGGGTATGGCTCTCTCTTTTCAAGTTTACTTGGGATTTAAGTTGGTCAACGCAACAAGTTTGACGGGGCCCATTGTTGCAATGGGCATCGCTCGGGAGCTTGGACCAGTTCTTACCGGTTTGATTGTAGCGGCTCGCGCCGGAGGAGCCATGGCCGCAAACCTAGGTTCCATGCGAGTTTCCGAACAGATTGATGCTCTGGAAGTAATGGGTGTGAATCCGCAAGAATATTTAGTGGGGCCAAGGTTATGGGCCTCCATTCTCTCTCTTCCACTCTTAACTGGTATCTTTGACTTTGTTGCCATGGTCGGCTCGTACTTTTTATGTATTCGCGTTTTGGAGATGGATGAAGCCATTTTCTGGGACAAGACGGCATTATGGTTAAAGCCTGCCCATATCAACGAAGGCCTTATTAAGGCGGCTGTCTTTGGCGCCGTTTTTTCTTTAATTTGTACCTACCGAGGCTTCCATACAGAAGGTGGAGCTAGAGGAGTGGGCGATGCGACCAATCGTGGGGTTGTTTTAAGCATGGTCATGATTATTATTCTCGACTTCTTTTTAATGAATATAATTGAGATCTACTACAAGGTATTCCCATAATATGGCTTCGGAAAATGCGATCGAGATTATTGATATTAAAAAATCTTTCACTCCAGGAGATTATGTACTGAATGGTATTAATCTCAATGTGCCAAAGGGTAAAATAACTGTAATTATTGGTTTCAGTGGGACCGGAAAAAGTGTTTTACTCAAGCATATCTTAGGCCTATTAAAACCAACATCTGGTACGATCAAAATCTTAGGAACAGATATTGCCAATCTTGATGATAAGGAGCGTATTCGTTTACGCAAACATTTTGGTGTGTTGTTTCAGTACGCAGCTCTTTTTGATGACATGACCATTTTAGAAAATGTTCAGTTTCCTCTTAAAGAGCATCGTCATGATTTGTCAAAAGCCCAAATCACAGAGGCGGCTTACGAAAAATTAAGACAGTGTGGGCTCGACGAAAAGCACTATAAGAAACTCCCCGGTGAAGTCAGTGGGGGAATGAGAAAGCGTTGCGGTTTGGCTCGTGCTCTGGCCCTTGATCCTGATATTTTTGTGTACGACGAACCAACGACGGGTCTTGATCCAATTCTGACAGAAATGGTGGATAATCTGATCCTTAGCACCCATAATCAGAGAGAGGACACCGCATCATTGGTGGTGTCTCACGACTTGCATGCAGCCTTTCGCATCGGAGATTATGTCGCAATGTTAGATAGTGGAAAAGTAATACTTCATGGGTCTCCACAAGTGTTCTTAGAATCCGATAACCCCTTTGTGGCGAAGTTTGTATCAAAGGGAGTTCATAAAAAATGAATTTGATGAGCACCCCCGAATTTAAAGTGGGAATTTTCGTAGTTGCAGTTGCAACTCTTATTGGTGTGATGTCAATGCGAGTCAGTGAAAGTCCCAACTTCCTTGGTGGACAAAAACAAGTCTGGTTTGAAATTGAAAATGCGGGTGGGCTCATCAAAAAAAGTCCTGTCAGTGTAGCAGGTATTCGTGTGGGTATCATCGAAGACATTGTGTTGCGCGACGGTAAAGCCATTGTCCAAATGTCTGTGCGACCAGATGTACAGATCACAGAATCAGCGAAAGTTGAAATCCGTGCCAATGGAATTTTGGGTGACAAACATGTTGAAATTGTACCGGGATCAAGTAGTGATCCTGTTATTGGAAATAAAGAGCAAATCGTTGTGGTCGAGGACAATGCTTCGATAGATCGTCTCGTGACAGAGGTCAGTAAAATCACGACATCCCTCTCCACTATTGTCGATAATATTCGCGATGCCACCGAGGGTGATGATACAAAACCTATTGGAAAAATCGTAAAGAATCTGGAGATTTTAACAGCTGATCTTTCGGGTTTGGTCAACGATAAGAAAAGTGAAGTCAGCGAGCTGATCTCCCATCTGAACAATGTGACAGAAACGCTTGACCGCATGATCAATGATCCAAGCTCTGAGGGTTTTCAGTATCGATTCAATAACTCTATGGCTCGCCTTGAAAGTGCTCTCGGTAACATTGACCAGATCTCTAGTAAAATCAATAGTGGTGAGGGTACAATTGGCCGCTTAGTCAATGATGAGCAAACTGTAGAGGAGCTAAATACAGCCATAACAGGTGTGAATAACTTTCTTAATGCTGCCGAAAAAGTACAAACTAGTTTTGATTACTACTCCCACGTTTTTACTCAAGGGCAAGGCGTGCGAACTTACATTGGGGTTCGCATTCAGCCTGGTTTGGATCGCTTTTACGAGGTGGCAGGGATCACTACTCCAGAAGGTGTGATCAATCGATTGACTCAGATCAATACTGTGGATGGTGGGACGCCAGTGACGACCGTCCAGGAAACTCGTCATGACTACCGCTTGCGCCTAACTGCTTTATTTGGAAAAAATTTCTATAACTGGACCATTAAGGGCGGCATGATGGAAAGTCGTGGTGGTGCCGGTTTGGAGTATAATTTTTATCGCGATAAATTTAGATTGTCGTTCGACGCCTTTGACTTTGAGACACCCAACGTTCGCGCTTACGTCCGCTATAGCTTTTTCAAAGGGATGTATGTCGTGGGTGGGCAGCAGTATATGTTTGAGGATGGCAACGATAATGCGACGTCTTTTATCGGAGCTGGACTCTATCTCACAAACGACGATATAAAAGCCCTGTTGTTTTGATAAGGAAGATAGCAATGTTTAAGAATGCTTTAGTGAGTGTATCTAACAAACGCGCATTGGATACATTTTTAAGTCCACTTGCCAAACAGGGGATGCGCATTGTGTCCTCTGGTGGAACAGCTCAATTTTTACAAGATCAAAATTTGCAAGTCACCAAAGTCAGCGAACAAACAGGGTACCCTGAGGTTATGGGGGGGCGAGTGAAGACTCTCCACCCTCGTATTCATATGCCCTTGTTGTGTCGTCATGATCAGGACGAAGACAAAGTTTTATTAAAAAAAGAGGGATTGCTGCCCTTTGATTTAGTTGTCGTGAATCTCTATCCATTTGAACAAGCCCTTATAGAGGACAAGTCCTACGAAGAGATGATTGAGTTCATTGATATTGGAGGACCAACACTTTTAAGGGCTGCCGCTAAAAATCATCAAAATATTGTCGTGGTTTGTGACCCTGATGATTACGCCTGGATCTTAGAGAAAAAAGACTTAGATTTAGAGGATCGAAAAAAGTTGGCTGCAAAAGTATTTCGTCATGTTTCTCGCTATGATGAAATGATTGCCCAATATCTTGAGAAGCCCAATGACAAAGATCTGAACATTACTGCCCACTTCCATCGCCACCTGCGTTACGGTGAAAACCCACAACAGTCTGCCCAGTGGTTGAGCCTTGATTCCAAAGGATTGCATCGGGCTCAGGTGGTTCAAGGTAAAGAACTTTCGTATAACAATATTTTGGATTTAAGTGCGGCCATTGAGACCCTTGCGCTCTTTGACGAGCCAGCTGCAGTCGCGGTCAAACACAACAACCCTTGCGGTGTGGCGCAAGCTCAGACCATTGAGCGAGCTTTCGAGATGGCTCTAAAAGCTGATCCCGTCAGTGTTTTTGGCGGAATTGTAGCGGTCAATCGCACTCTGGACCTGTCGACGGCAGAGAAGATTCAGAGTCTTTTTATAGAATGTGTGATCGCCCCATCTGTGACATCTGAAGCTCTTGCCCTGATTGCTAAAAAGAAAAATCTTCGCCTCCTGATTTGGGAAGATATGATGACCACGCTGCAAACCTCGGCTCAAAATCAATTGCGCAGTGTCGCTGGCGGTCTGCTTATGCAATCGCAAGATCATGTTCAGTCTAGAAACCAAGATTGGCAGTTGGTCTGTGGCCAATTGGAAGAGAAAGATTGGCTAGGACTCGAATTTTCTTGGAAAGTTTGTTCAAGCCTCAAGAGTAACGCTATCTCTATTACGAACCATCAGCAGACATTAGGGCTTGGAATGGGGCAGGTGAATCGAGTGGATGCTATCAAGCAAGCCTTGCAAAGAATTGAGCAGTTTCACCCGCAAGAAACACGTCTCTACCTAGCCAGTGACGCTTTTTTTCCTTTTTCGGATTCTATTGAGCTGGCTCACAAAGGAAATATCACAGCCATCATTCAGCCGGGCGGATCGGTTCGCGATAAAGAAGTTATCGCAAAAGCCAAAGAGTTATGTATTCCGATGGTGTTGACTGGGCGTCGACACTTCAGACACTGATTGGAGATTTTAAAAGAATGGATTCTGATAAAAAGTGGTTAGTAAAATCAAGTGATCTGATCACAGGTCCGTTTGAGTTCAATCAAGTGGTCGATAATATTTTTAGTGGTGACGTCCATCTTTTGGACGAGATAAAAGGACCTTTTGAGCGTTGGCGTGTGATCAAAGATGACTCCCTATTTGCGGCTGCCATAGAGAGACTCAAAGCCACAACCTACTCAAAGCGAGAGCAAACAGTTACTGGAACTTTAGATATTGGAACCAAAACTCACGAATTAACTAAAACCCACACCCTCACAACCGGTGATGAACAAAGTCAAACGCCTCCAGTGAACGAGCAGGCACCCAAACCCTGGCCGCATCAAAAAAATGAAGAAAAAACTATGGTGCAGGGGCGAAGTGTTAAGTCTCCGCTTTCAAATCCAGCACCCTACCCTGTTCGTCCAGTTCAGGATTCAACACGCAGCCTGAGCGTTTTTTTTATCAGCTTTTTATTGTTTGCCCTAGCGGGAGGAGCCTTCCTTGTTTACGAGTCCAGCCTCCAAGCCAACAAACCTATGGATAGGACTCAGACGGCCGAGCAGTTGAGCGATGAAGCCATTGGCTACTTAAAGACCGGTGAATATCAAAAGGCGCTCAGTAACTTTATTTTGGCTTATAATTTATCTGGACAGGACCCAAACATTGTCCTCGAAATGGCACCCCTCTCTGTTCAGTTTGATGGTCAATTCTCTCACGTAGAGCTCATGGTCGAAAATCTTTTGGCGACTCGCTACAAAAAAGATTTTATGAAAAGAGGACGTAATATTGTTGGCCTGACCCATTCCTATCGTGGTCGGTATCGTGATGCTATTAAGTCATACGAAGAGTCACTAGAGGTGGATGGAGAATATTTTCCGGCGATGGCTAATCAGGCTTATTCGGCCATGAAAATGGGCGATCCAGAAAAGGCGACTCAAATCATGAAGAAAGCTCAAATAAGTCACGGTGACAATCCAATAGCACATTATCTATATATTCGAAGCCTTATCGAGACAGGTTTGAAAACCGGCAGTAAAAATCTTTTTGAAGAAGCCTTGTCAGTCTCACAACAATACGATCAAAAATTTTCAGATCTCAAGCAAGAAGTTTTCTTTCTCAAAAGCATTGCTCGAAAAGAGATGGGAGCGAGTCGGAAAGAAATAGAAATTGCGGTAAAGAATTTTTTGCGTGTTGATTCGGAGTTGACTACCCTTCATGTTCATAATGTCCACATTGATTTTCAGAGCTTTAATTGGATCGATTTTGCGCCTCATTGTAATGGGTTGCGAGACAGTTTAGATGTTTATTTATCTGCTTTACTCGAGGGTTTTTGTTTTTTAAAAAGCAATCGTGTTTTAGAGGCTAAAAAAGTATTTGAAAACCAGTTGGCCGAGCATAACAACGACGGCATTTTGCAGGGGCTTTATGCGGCTTCGCTACTTAAGCTCGAAGAACTCTCACAAGCTAAAAATGTTTTAGGCTTTATCAATCAAATAGATGACAAACAGCCGGTTGTTGAGACGATTCTGCGAGGCTGTTTGGTGGCCCATGACTACAATTGTGCTTCTGCTGTTTTTAAGGGAAGACACAGTCAGCACATTTCACTTCTTTATTCTCACTGGGGAAACAGCGCGATTCATAAAGTGAGCAATCCTAGTTTAGCAAAGAGTTCAATTGATTTGGGTCTTGAAGTGTCGCCCCACTTCGCTCCACTTTTAAAATTAAAAGGGGATTTGTAAAATGGAAAACAGAACTAATAAATTTCCCTCACGCCCTTTTTGTTTATTCCTTTTTGTCAGCAGTCTTTGTTGTGTTCTTCTGGCCCAAATATCGCCTCCATCTGAAACTGATCCTGAAAAACCTGTGCCTCCAAAAGAGAAGAAAAATGAAAATGAGGGCGGTAAGAGCTGGAAAGAAATTCAGGTTTCAAAAGTGGAACAAAATATCATGGTGCCAACCGAGTTATGGGACAATATTAATCTTATTTTGCGCAAAAATCTTGGCAAAAAGACCTTAGACGATTACGCCATACTACCCATTTCCTTGCAGGTGGAGCTTGTGACAGAAGATCCCTATGTCTTTAAGACGCCAGAAAACTATAGATTGATGTTTACTGAGGGGGGAGGAACTGTTGATTTTTTTGATTACATAGTGGGTAAGGGAGAATTCTTTATCCGCCTATCACCCCACTTGATGAACGACAACCCCTTCCATTTGCTCTATGTGTCGGACTCCCCAGGTAAAGTTGTCGAGGGTGACGAGTGGGGAAATGGCTGTGGTCGCATCTATAACCTTAGTTACAATGCACGTTATTTTATATACGACCAAGGGATTAGGGTCACTTCGGCGAGACGACATCATTTGCATTTACTTGCTGGCACTTATGTCTTCTTTCAATTAGTTGAAGAACGTTTGTTCTTGGGCTATATTCATCTGACTGATTCAAGATTTCCTCAGTTTAACTGTCGTCAGATATAGGACACACATGGAAAAGCTTTTTGTTGCGGATCTCAAAGACAAACAAACATTGTCTTCGACTTTTTTGGCTCGAAATAAAACCTTGTTAACTGATAAAAAAGGTAAATCTTATATCTCATTAGATCTCAGTGATCGCAGTGGCAGTGTTGATGCTAAAATTTGGGACAATGTGGAGCAAACCAGTCATAGTTTCGAATCTGGTGACATCGTTCGCATAAAAGGACAAGTGAAGCTTTTTCAGAACAAGAAGCAGATTATTATTCATAAAATTGATCCTATTAAAGACGAAGCCATTAATTTACAAGATTATGTGGGTGAGGTGGCTCAGTCCCCGGAAGAGATATACCAAGAGCTCTTAGCTTTGGTTGAAAAGGTCGAGTCTTCTCATATCCGTCAATTAATCGAGAGCACTCTTGCCGACCCGCAGATTAAAGAAAAGCTGCTGAAGTCTCCTGCGGCTAAATCAATTCATCACGTCCAGGTGGGTGGATTAATTCAGCATATCCTTTCCATTAGCCAGCTGATGACCTTTGTTGCGCAACAGTATCCACAACTTAATTTTGATCTTTTACTCTTTGGTGCCATCTTTCATGATCTCGGTAAAATTTGGGAGCTAGAGTGGACAAATAAGGGGATTCGTTACACTGACAAGGGGCGACTAGTCGGCCATCTCGTGATGTCTGCTGAACTAGTTGAGAAAAAGGCCTCACAAATCTTTGGCTTTCCAGAAGAACTTGTCACTGTACTCAAGCACATTATTTTGAGTCATCATGGTAAACTTGAGTATGGTTCGCCAAAGGTGCCGATGCTATTAGAGGCCTACGTAGTTTGGATGATCGACGACTTGGACAGTAAAATTGACTCTATTTCACAGTTTTTGCGTCTCGATGGCTCAGGAGAAGGGGATTGGAGCTCCTTCAATCAACTTTATTCACGACATTTTTTCAAAAATAATTTCAAGAAACCCTAATGATGTTGGACCTTCTGAGAGCCTACAAAAATTATGATCCAGCGGCTAAGTCTTTCCTAGAGGTGGCATTACTTTACCCGGGGCCAAAGGCATTATTTTTCCATCGCATAGCTCACGTTCTCTACTCGTGTCATTTGTATTTCCTGGCTCGCTTGGTCTCCGAGGTCTCTCGTCTTTTAACCCTAATTGAGATTCATCCTGGGGCTAAGATTGGCAAAAGGTTGGTTATTGATCATGGAATAGGTCTTGTGATAGGCGAGACTGCCCAAATTGGCGACGATTGTATTCTCTACCATGGTGTGACCCTAGGGGGTGTGAGCACTACGGACACCAAAAGACACCCCACACTTGGCAATGGGGTTATGGTTGGAGCCGGAGCAAAGATTTTGGGACCGGTTGTGCTCGAGGATGGGGTTAAGGTCGGAGCCAATTCTGTTGTCGTTAAAAGTGCAGCGGCCGGAGAAATTTTGGTTGGCGTGCCGGCTAAAAATTTGAATTCGCATAAGACTTAATTCGCGATTAGTGAATCAATATTAAAAATTCTCGTTTGTGTCCGTCAAATTTTTTTAAAACATCCTGAGGTGTGCCGGTTAGAACCCGCTCGCTTTCTTTCGTTAGATCCATTGCAAGCGTTATTTTTTTATTGTTTAACCAGGTCGCCATTTGTTGCAAGGTTTTATGAAGTCGATAAGGTGTGTCCATTATTATGGTGGGTTGAGATATTTGACTGAGGGCTTTAATTGCAATCTCGCGCTTGTCTGCTTCCCTAGGTAAAAAGCCTCGAAAATCAAAATTTTCTAAACGGACTCCGCATAGACTCAAAAACGTAGTCAAAGAACTTGCACCTGGATTAGCTGTCACAGGAATCCCTTTCTTTCTACAAAGGGCAACAAGCTCGGCCCCAGGATCGCTAAAGCCGGGTGTCCCACAATCGGTAACCAAAGCCACATTGATATTTGCGCAAAATTGACAAAGCTCTTGGATATCCTCTCTTGTAGAGTGTTCGTTAAGCAGTCGAAAATCTTTGGGTCGACCAATTTGCAATTGTTTGAAGAGGCGAAATAAAGGTTTACGTTCTTCGCCAATGACAAGATCGGACTCTTGCAAAGTCTTTAGGGCGCGTATGGTGATATCGTCGATATGGCCGATAGGAACAGCTACAAGGGTTAAGCTCATGGTGTTTTTATAGCTGTTTAAACAGCTTTTGACCAGATGCAATTTTTGTGTGATTCCCTCTGTAAGTAAAAGGGAAGGCTTGTTGCTAAGGAGTTGAAATGGATTGGAAAATATTAGAATCCACAGAATTGTTCACATCAGGTTTGTTTCAATTGCGCTCGGACCGTTGTCAGTTGCCAGATGGGCGAATCATGCCAAGGTACTATGTCTTGAGCTTTCCAGATTGGGTCAATATTTTGCCAGTTTTACCTAACGGAGATGTGCTTTTGGTGCGACAATACCGGCATGCCTCGGGACTTGAGCACCTCGAAGTTCCTGGTGGCTCCATGGACCCTGGTGCAAATGAAACCCCTGAAGAGGCAGCAAGACGAGAAATGTTAGAAGAGACCGGATTCGACTCCCATAATATTATAAAAGTCGGTTCTCACTATCCCAATCCGGCTCTGCAAAATAATCAGATGCACACTTATATTGCCTTTGATTCTTTTTTTGCCCAAGAAACTCAGCTTGATGAATTCGAAGATCTTAGCTTGTACACTTGCAGTCTAGAACAACTGAAAAAGCATCTACAAAATGGCGACATTAATCACAGTATCATGATGGCCTCTTTGTCTGCTATAGTCCCATATCTAGAATCTAAAAAATAAAATTTTTAATAGCGAGAGCTTTGGCTGGGGGCTGCATTTTTCCAGAGTGGGTTAGTTCGAACCAAACCAAAAAGATCTCTGGATATTCTTGAGCTATTTTGTTGAGGATAACTGGTTCGTTATCGATCAAAAGAAGTTGTTTTTGGGGGTTCTCGTCAAGCAGTTTCCCGACGAGGAGGGACTTGTACTCCTCATCAGTTAAACTCAGATCTTCTTTCAAGTACAACTGATTAAGGTTAATAGGGAAGCCCATATCTTTCATAGTTTGCAGTGTTCCGTCCCACATACTGATTTTATGGCGAGCCGTGAGATAAACAAAAGAGGCCTGGGCGGACTTCAGTTTCTGCATCCATTCCACGGCACCAGCTGTGGGTTGATCAAAGCTGAGGTAGGTATTTGAAAAAAAGTGTTGGCGCCAATAGGTTGTTAACTCTTCGAAGCAACTCAGATCAGTTTCAGCCACACCCTTTCTCTGCATCGTGCTGCGAAAGCCATAATCGCCTAGTTGACAATCTAAGGTTGCAATTATTTTGCAATCTTCTGGATAAATTGATGAATAGGTCTCTAAAAAAGACTGGACAATAGCTTGGTTGCGCTGATGTGTTGTTACCAAGGTCGAGTCGATATCGAGAATATAAAGTGTATTTAAATCTGGTTTACAAAGTGCACTTGTTTCAGTTTGAGACATAATTACTTGTACTTGAGAACAGATTTG
>JBGSNK010000096.1:0-12875 GCA_041739665.1 Bdellovibrionales bacterium | reverse complement strand
CTCCTGGTCGACAAGATCGTTGATAGCTACCACTTTTTGATAAACACTTAAAATATGAAAACAATTTTAAGATTCTCTTGTGTGTGTGTTTGGATTTTTCTTTTTGTCACCGAAGCTCTTGCAAACATTGGGGGAACGGATTTGCAAAATTTTAATCCTGTCACCAATGGATTGGATTTTGTCACAGTTCATTCGGCTCAAACACTCAAACCAGGGCAGATCAATGTCGGAGCCTTTTCTAATTATGTGACCAATTCACTGCCTTACTCCACCCTGTCGGCTGGTGCGAACACCCAAAGTTTTGGCAGTCCAAACGATCAGATCCTCTACTCAAACCTCAACTTTGCAATTGGTTTGATGAATGGCTGGGACCTGGGGCTGGCCACAGGCTTTACTAATTTGCAAAACATCGAAAACTCAAACTTCTTGTTTAGCTACGGGGACACCGGCTTTAATGAAGTGCGAATCAACTCGAAACTTCGAATTTTTCAAGACAACACATTTGGATTCGCGGCTGTTGCTGGAGTGGACTTCGAACAAATCAAGAATAACCCTTTTATGGGAGACGACGCGGGACCAAGTTTCAATTTTGATGGTGTATTTGATATGCAAATCTTGCCAGATTTACTGTGGGCTCTCAATTTGGGTTATCGTCTGCGCCAACCTGGAGCCGGGATCCCCAATACCGGAGTAACTCCAATCTCGGACCAAATCACGTTCTCCACGGCTCTTTCTTATCTTACAGACTCATGGGGCTCGGCCGTTCTTGCAGAGCTTTATGGCAGCGCACCTATTGAACTCGTTCCTATTCCTTCGGATCGCGACCTGAGCAATCTAGAGATCTTATTGGGATACCGTTGGCAGGGGTTTGAAAATCTGGATTTACATTTCGGCTTCGGCTCTTCTTTTTATTACGGCCTTGGAAGCCCAGATATGAGAGCTTATTTGGGTCTCAACTGGCGGCTGGATTTTCTTAGTCGCACTCAATAAGTTTATTTGTATTTTAACTTGTATAAAGAACTATTGCTCTTTCAAATGAGATTTAAAGAAACCCATTGTCGTATCTAAGGCCTCGCGAAAAATATCTTCCCTCTCGATATGAAGGGCATGAAAAGCTCCTGGCAAGATGATTTTCTCTACCTGTGGGTTTGCAATATCCCATTCATTGCTCACAATCTTATCGTTTTCGGCCACCAAGATCAGACAGGGCCTGTCGATAAAACTATACCCCTTTTCATAGTATAAACTATTGGCTTTTGAGATCGCCTCAATAGCCCAGCGTAAAGAAACCCCAATTGAGTTGTTTCCCTGGTACAACCTTAACTGCTCTGACAAATGAAATTTATCGAAGTCATGGGTAATTCCATTTTCCTCTGGACTATGCAGAGAAAATCGACGGCCCAATAAAATGATTCCAAAATTTTGAGCCACAATATCAACAGTTGAAAGAATAGAAATCATAGCCCAGTTATTTATCCAAGGACTCACATCCGACATGACGAATGGCGCCCAGTAGCTAAAGGCTTTGGGGTAATACTCAGGGAAATAGTCTTTAATTGAAGCAAGGCTGGATGAAAAAACCAAACCTCCTGTGGAGTGAGCAAGAACAAAGGGGGGGTGTTTAATTTCAGGGAACTCTTTTTTGAAAGCGCGGAGAAAATAAATAATATCTTTAGTATAATAAGAAAAGTCGTTGACGTGGCTCGCTCGAATCGCATTTCCTGGAACTCGGCTGCTTTTTCCTTGCCCTCTAATTTCGATAACAAAAACGTGACGAAATCCGTTAGCAAAGGCACCGCGTACAGTCTCCCACCAATTCTCGGTGATATCCTCAAGACCGGTAATTATGAATAGTGGATTCTTAATTTTATTATCTTTCCTTTCATAATGGGCAAAATAGTTTCGAGTTCCTAATGAACCACGGTAATAATAGCTGGTCAGATAATTGTCTTGAAAACTCTTCATGGCTTCTGAGATAGGGGGCTCTGGCCAATCTTGTTCAAAATCGTAGGTTGGTCGCTGCCACAGATAAAGGCCAACTGAAAACACGCAAAAAGCAATGAATAACGACGTCAGCTTCTGTTTCATAGGCCAGACTGATGTCACACCCGCCCTGTCAGATCAATCAATTTTCGCAAAAATTGTGGTTTTTAAGAATCTAATCAAGTACAAACAAATTTTATTGTAGAGTATACAAACTAGCTCACTGCTCTTCGCCGAACTTCTCTGCAAATTAGGCTCCCGAAGTGATATGTTTATATGAATTAAACACAGGAAAGACTTAAGTTAAATTATGCTCAGTTTTTTAAGGTCCAGATTAAAAAAGAAAACAACGGCTGACTTTGCCGTGGACACTTTCTCGGACGGGCAGATGCGCTCTAAAATCTGGCTCTGTGAAACCCTAGAAGAGCTTTATAAAAAACAAAAATTTTCGAATTCTCCACTCAAAATAACGATTTTGGCCGGCTGGGCCGGGCTCTTGTCTCATCTGCTCTTTGTTCGCAATCAATTACCCATAAAAAGTATAGTTTCCTATGATTTAGATGCTCAAGCGACACGGCTGGCCCATATACTGAATAGCACATGGTACATTGAAGGCAGATTCTCTGCCCGCACTCTAGATATCAATACGGAAAACTTTTTTCATGAGGATACAAATCTCTGGATAAATACTTCATGTGAACATTTTGAAAGCCATGAGTGGTGGAACAAGATACCCAGCAATGAAATTGTCATATTACAAGGTTGCAATATGGAGCATTCAGAGCATTTTCATTTATTCAGCTCTCCTCAACAATTACGTCAAACTTTTGGACCTTGGGGCGAGATTTTTTTTGAAGACCAATTGGACTTTAGATACGAGTCCTTCTCTTTCTCACGTTATATGGTAATTGGTCGCAAAGGATTGATTTGATTTGGTTTACATTTTAATAGAACTTTTAACCCTACAAGGGAGCCACCATGAGCCTTCTATATCCCATGGCGTTTATGATTTTTTATATTTTCGGCCTTGGTATTCTCAACTTTCTAATTCGCAATATCGCGCTCAAGAATAAAGAGATGTCTGTAAAATACTTTAAAACCTATCAAGGTGCGGATGATGTTCCTGAAAAGGTCGTCCGTTTTGGCCGTCACTTTGACAATCAGTTTCAATTGCCATCCTTCTTTTTTATCACTTGTCTGACCTGTTTATTCCTCACATACCAATCTACTTTTATTGTTTTGTCTGCCTGGGGCTTTGTTGCAACTCGACTTATCCACAGCTATTTCCATCTTGGCTCTAATTATCTTCTTTACCGCGCCTACGCCTATATTTCTGGCTGGGTGGTACTGCTTGTGATGTGGACTGGCTTGCTGCTCCAGGGCTTTTAATACTCAAGCGATTGAGAAGTTTTAGAGTCTCCTCAAGCTCTTGTTCAAAATTCCTGATTTCTTCATGATTTTTTGGATCCCGCCCACATGGCAGTCACTTGTGCGAACGATTGAGATACCAACTGTTATCTAAAATATACTTCAGGGTTCTGACTTGCCGCTTCTGCAAAAAGAAGCCAGGTACCTGGAATTTCAAAGGGTTAGGTGGGCAGTCAGGGCAAAGTCAGGTTGCCCCACAATAAAGATTCCCAAAACCAAACTGTTCTGGTTTATTTCTCTTCAATAAAATATTTGTTGTTATTGAATTAATTTTAATCCCTTGGATGAATGGCTAATTGGGTTTATGAATAGGTCTCTTGAGGTGGAATGGATGAATAAATTATTGGTTTCTCTCGCCTTCATTGTCGTGATCGCTTGCGTAGTTTACTATTATTTTATCACTGACAGCCCTTCTGATATTTTTTCTCGAATCAAACCGCACCAATCTCAGTTAGATAAGACTCTTGAATACATTGAAAATAATTATCAGGATGCGGAGGCTAAACGACTGTTGAAAGCTTATGCTATAGAGTTTGAAGAAATCCTAAAAAATCCAAAATTAAGTTCGGAGCAACTCACCCAATCCTTAAAAATGAAAGATAAAAAAAGCACTCTGGTTTTTTGCTTGGGACGCCATTTCGAATACGGGGAAGAAAGAGAACAAATCCAAAATATGCTCATCGGCACAAAAGATAATCTGCTTCGATATCATGCTTATGAAAGTCAATTTTTCGGAAAATCTATCGAATATAACATGTCATTTAATTATGAAAAATCATGTAAAAACTTATAAACTTTCTATCCTTGTCTGCGTTTTAGCTTTCTCCTTCAACTCAGTTGCTAATTTTAGGACTTGTCCAGAGAAAAAGTCTGCATTATTTTATGCCAATGGGATGTTCACCTCCTACGAAAGCGCCCAACACACACTGAATACCTTCATTAAAAAGGCTCTTCGACACGATATATACTTTCTTTCTTATAACAAAGATGAAAATCTTTTAATTCAAGCTTACGAGGTTGTTTCACAAAAGGTAGGCAGTGAAAAACATCTTGAATCTTCTTATATCAATTTTATGATTCATGGTGAATTAACAGATTATCTCAGAAAATTTGTGGCTAACAATCTTGGTTTTTTGTTTAAAAAAAATCTTTATAAGGATGAAGATTTGGCTGATCATATGGCCATTTATAAAAGTTTTCTTAAAAAGGGATATCGCATTCACATAATCTCGCACTCTCAAGGCAACTTTTATTCAAATCTTGCCTATGACAAACTAGCTGTAGATTTGCCATCTAAATCTGACTCCATCCGACTTGTTTCCATTGCAAATCCTGATCGTCGAGTGGCTGATGGAGGACCCTACTTCACTTTTTCTGAAGATCATATCATCAAACTTATCCCCTTCTCCCTCAAAGGAAATTTTTCGAAAAATAACCTCAATGGGTCTAATCATGGTATTCTTAGTTCTTATTATCGTAACGACGAACTCGCGAGCGGAATTAATTCTGAACTTTCCCGAATCGAGAATGAAACTCGCAATAACTCGATTTTTACTAAAGAGGAGAAAGAAAATATTCAGTGGTATAGAGATTCCGTTATGAAGGAGTGTCAACGTTGGTTTTTAAGCTTTGTTAAAGTGACCCCCGATCAAGATTCTTCTACCTGTACTTTGCAGTGTATGGCGACCAGCTACATCGATTTTGGCTATTCCCACTGTCCCATACGTTGTGATGCTCTTTGTTGCACACGTGACTATCCCCCTTGGCCACACCCAATAGAGTTTGATTCTTTATAGCAATCCATAGTTCGAGTCGGCTCATCTCATCAATTTGTTAATATGAAAAATGGGCGAACATAAGTCAGGCTTTTATATTTTGGCTTTTACACTTTGCCTTGATTGGTTTTGTTGCCGACAACTGGTTTTCTTTACTTCAGTTAATAGTTCTCATAACAATTTTTCCAATTGCGCTGCTCATGGGATATGCTAACGAAAAAATAAGTGGAGAAAGTATCATTGCCTCATGGATTTTACATGGAGGAATGAATTTTATTACGTTCTTTTTGCTCGCATACTTATTGTTATGATGGTTTACACTATCAACAATTTTATAGTGGCTTAATTCTTGAAACGGTTTCTGGCCAACACAAGGAGGGTCATGAAAACCTTTAGAACACTTGATTTGGCCGAGAAGTTTTACCATTTGTCCGAAGAAACGGACATTAAGGGGAATCTTCGGGATCAGTTGTTGAGGGCTTCATCGTCGATAGCGTTGAATTTGGCGGAAGGCAATGGAAAGAACTCTGTAAAGGACAAAAAGAGATTTTTCCAAACAGCCTACGGATCTCTAAGAGAATGCCAAACCATATTCAAACTCGCTCGAATTAAAGACCCAGAGCTACTAAAAGTTGCCGATCACTTAGGTGCTAGTCTCTATAAATTACTAAAATCGAATATTCAGGAATTCAGATAACTGGTCAGATATCTGATATCAGATATCTGTTATCGGATATCCGATTTGTAATTGGCGGAGAGGGTGAGATTCGAACTCACGAGACCCGCGAAGGCCCGCCGGTTTTCAAGACCGGTGCATTCAACCGCTCTGCCACCTCTCCGCATAAGAAACAATATTGAACTAGAGGTAGCATAAGATGGGGGAGGGATCAGTTGTTTTCTTTAGCCCTTGCCCAGCCATATGCGCAATGTCAAAGAGCGGCTGGAATCCGCTCTATGCCCATATATGGTACCAACACCTTAGGAATCTCTATGGAGCCATCTTCCTGCTGGTAGTTCTCCATGACCGCAATGAGAGTGCGCCCAATGGCCAATCCCGATCCATTAAGAGTATGGACGTAGCGAGGCTTGCCGCCGCCCTTGGGACGAAAACGGGTGTTTACCCTTCTGGCCTGGAAGTCTTCAAAGTTCGAGCAAGAGCTGATCTCTCGATAGCCCCCTTCGCCGGGCAACCAGACTTCGAGGTCGTAACACTTGGCCGCCCCAAAACTCACATCACCCGTGCAAAGGGTCGACACGCGATAATGAAGTTCTAAACGCTTGAGAACCTCTTCTGCGTGACTAGTCAGGCGATCGTGCTCTTCATAGGATTTATCGGGATGGACAAAGGTCATCAACTCGACTTTTTCAAATTGATGTTGGCGAATCAAACCTTTGGTATCCCTTCCATGGCTACCGGCCTCGGAGCGAAAGCAAGAACTGTAAGCGGCAAACCGTTGTGGCAACTCGTCCTCTAAGAGCATTTCGTCGCGATAATAGTTGGTCATCGGCGCTTCGGCCGTCGGTATAAGATAATAGGGAAAATCTTTAATGTGAAAAACATCGGCTTGGAACTTTGGGAACTGTCCCGTCCCGTACATACTTTCAGTGTTCACTAAGTACGGTGGAATACACTCTTGATAACCGTTTTGTTCGGTGTGTAAGTCCAACATAAAGTTCATGATGGCACGCTCAAGACGAGCCCCATAGCGCATCAAAAAAGAAAAACGAGCACCAGCTACCTTCGCCGCCCGCTCAAAATCAACGAGGCCCAATTTTTCGCTCAATTCATAATGGGTCTTAGCTTGAAAGCTCAATTGTGGTACTTCACCATAAGAGCGCTCCACACGATTGTCCTTCTCATCGCGCCCAACCGGAATCGACTCGTGGCATTTGTTGGGCAGGTGGAGCAAGAGGGTGTCGAGCTCTGTTTTAGTAGTTTCAAAAGCCTCTTCTAACTTCTTGATCTCGTCTTTTAGAGTTTGAACCTTGGCCATCTCAGAATCCGCAATCTCGCCAGCCTTCTTTTTTTGTCCAATAACTTCACTTATTTTTTTTTGTTCGCTTTTGCGAATTTCAATTTCTTGGGTTTGTTGCTTGCGGATTGTGTTGAGGGCTATTACCTTTTCAAGCTGCTCAACTTCGCCACCCCGATTTTGCAAACTGGTTCTGTAGTCCAAGTAATAACTTTGGTCTTCTAAACGCTTCACATCTATCATTGTCGATCTCCTATCCGCCCGGGGCCACTTTTATATACATCTGCAAGAGGACCGCCACAAGTATACAAAACAGATTAAAAATCACTACCGAGAAAAAGCCCCAGCCGCGTGTGATACGCACTATGGCGCCAGCCATCAGCACGATGATAAATAAAAATAAAAAGTTTTCGAACTCAAAAATGTACTGGAAAAAATGGGCAAAGATGAGTCCAATCCAAGAGCCCGTCACAACACGCAGAAAATAGACCCCCATATGTGTCGACGTTTTTTTGACCTGAAATTGCATCTTGTTAACAAACTGGCCCATGACTACTCCTCTCGGGTTTCAATTTTTTTCATCTCGGCTTCGATTTGATCCTTATCTCGAGCCTGCGGACTTAACTGTAAATAACGTCGATAAAACTCGAGCGCTTTGATATCAGAACCCTTTTTAGAATAGAGAGCTCCCAGCTCCTTGTAAATATTTGCATTGCCGGACTCAGCTTGCTCCGCCAAATTGAGCATGGTTTGGGCAGAATCGAAAGCACCATAGAGTCGATAACAGCGAGCTATCTTTATATAGACATCCGCAGTTTTAAGTCCCTTGGTTAGGACCTGCTGATATTCATCCGTACAAAGATTGTATTGATTTTTAAGATAATAAGCTTCGGCCGCCAATAAATAAGACTCCGGAATATCGGGATTCATTTCCCTTTCTAATTTTGCCATCTTGAGAGCCATATCAAGATCTTTAAGGGCCAAATGTGCTTGTCCCGCATGATAATAGGCCAAGGGGTAATTGGGATTCACTTCGATGACTCTCTCAAAATACTTTTTTGCTTCATTACTCTTTTCGGAGTCCAAGTAAAGCTGACCCAATAAAAACAAGGGCTGAGCATCGGAGGGGTCTAACGTCGCAGCTTCTAGTAAAAAATCACGAGCACGTTCATAATCTTTTTGATTCTGTAAAATCCTAGCTAAAGACAAAAGTGTTTCCTTGTCCTTAGGATCCTTGGTAATGGCATCATAGAAATATTGAAGAGCTTCACTGTATCGTTCTTCTGAGTATAAGATTTCACCAAGAGCACGCAGATAAGGGTTCTTGCCACTTTTACTAACTAATGATTCTAAGTAATTTATGGCCGCCTCTGTGCCTTGAAGAGCCGCAATAATTTTAGCAAAAGTTGTGTGAACTTCTTCATTGCTATTGTCTAATTCCAGCGCCTGTTGGATGTATTGAAAGGCCTCTTCTGGCTCGCCCTCAGCATTGAGAGCCTTTGAGATTATCAGAAGTGAGTCAATATCGGTGTCATAAAGTTCTAAGGCTCTTTTTGCAAACTGGATAGCTCCTTGATAGTTGCGACGACGCAACTCGACCCAAGCAAAGCCTCTGAAAACACCGTGATGTTTAGGATTGACACCGAGAGCTGCCTTTAGAGTTTCAATGGCATTGATATAATCGTAGCGAGCACTTTGATAGTCCGCTAAAATAATGTAACTCTGGACAAAACTAGAATCCGCAACAATAGATTTTTGTATCCAGGAGATGGCCTCTTTTCCTTGATTCAGGGCCCACAAGGCTTGACCCGCCCTCAATGCTGCAAAACCATTTTTCTTGTTGGCCTCAAATGCGGCACGAAATTCTGCTTGAGCAGCCGTGTAATTTTTCATTTTCATGTACTGCTCACCCAGGTAAACCATATTGGCGTGATCAATACTCACCGACTTAAGTGCCTTCATGCCCCCAATATTGACGGTCAGATCACGGGCTTCCTGGTTGCTTGAGTCAATTGCAAAGGCCTTCTTAGCAAACTTTAAAGCTTGCCGATTGTTTCCCTGAATCACGCTGATTTTGGCAAGGGTTAAGTGGGCTTCGGCTTCGATCATTTTAGGTATAAATACGCCACTAGATAAACCGCTGCGTATATAGTTTTGTGCTTTTTCAATATTTTGATAAGGCTCAAACTCGATCACTCCCAATTCTATTTTGCCAACAGCATGATCGGGATTCTCTTTTAAAAGACGTTGATACAACTTGACCGCTAAGGCGTAGGCCTTTTGCATTCGATACATTCGAGCTTCTTGCAAAAGGGCTTTTGACCAAACAGGCGGCGGGCTCCAAAGCTCACGAACCTTTGAAAAGTAATAGGAGGCCGAGCGGTAATCTTTTCTGGCAGCATAGATGTCACCAGCCATTTGATTAAAGAAAATCAAACCGGGAGATTGGGCCAAATTACTATCCATGATTCTAAGTGCGTCATCGTATTTCCCATTGACCCAATGAGACACGACTAAACAGATATTCGCTGATGGACTTTTGGGATTGATTTTTTGCACCTGCCGCAAAACCTTTTGCAAAGTGTTGTGGTCCCGAGAGTCTTGATAGGAATAGGGCCATAGCTCACGATAGGTCATGCACAAAAAAGCAAAGCCATCTAAACTATTGGACTTAGAGACCACGTCGATCAAAGCGTCCTGTGCCACCAAATAATCTTTGAGGGTGTCTTTGCGAAAATGTTGGATGGCTCTTGTCATCGAACCTTGTATCTCATTGTTGCCAGAGCGCCCCTGACCAAAACGGGGACTGCGTAAATGAAACCGACCCTCGCCCTCTTCGCCTTGACTTAGAAAATAAACGCTGGTCGCAAGGCCAACAACAGCGACGAAAACCAAGGTTTGTAAACGAGCCCGTCGGGCGCGTCGGGTCATTTTGGGTCGAACCTTTTTTGCCGTTTCTTTTGATTCTTTTTTTGTCTTCTTTTTATCTTTAACAGCCTTGCCCACTTTGACCGGCTCGCTTTCCATCTCAATAATCAACGGAGTTTTTGCTTCTAGGTCTTCAAAGTGAGCACGCCCCACCTCTCGAACTTCAGTTTTGTCCGAGGGGGCTTGAGTGTGAATCTTCTTAAGATTCTCGATGCGCTGGGTGATTTCTTCTTTTTCTTTCCCTGGCTGAACAGGTTTTTCAAGAAGTTCGTCTTCTAAAACTTCTAACAGAACAGTAAAAAAGTTTTCATCATAGGAAATTGGATGCCATCGGCCCGAGGGATATCGAGAAATATATTCTTCGCCGAAAAAGATACCAGAACGGATTTTACGGATCATCTCAACTGTTGTTAAGGGACCATCGATTTCTCCGTTTTGATTGCGCACGAGCCACTGGACAATTTCGCTCACGACAATTAACTCTTAACCCTTTTGATTTCGGCTCCAAGTTGTGAAAGTTTGTTTTCAAGTTTCTCGTAACCCCGATCCAGGTGATAAATGCGACTGACCACTGTTTCACCTTTCGCAACCAGGCCAGCTAAAATAAGTGTCGCCGAGGCCCTTAGGTCGGTGGCCATAACAGGGGCGCCGACAAGGGAACCTGTTTGGCCTTCGATACGAGCTGTTTTACCCTCTATCACGATCTTAGCTCCAAGACGCATCAATTCTGAAACGTGCATAAAGCGATTCTCAAACACATTTTCTGTGATCGAACTCAAGCCCTTGGCTTGGGTCATAAGAGCCATTAACTGAGCTTGCAGGTCCGTAGGAAAACCCGGGTAGGGTTCTGTCACAACACCAACAGCCTTATAGGATTCACCAGCTTCCACTCTGATAAAGTCTTCGCCTATAGAGAGCTTCACATTCATCTTCTTTAAGATGTCTAAAAAACTTTGCAGATGATCCGGTCGACAGTTTTTTACCGTCACATCGCCACCAGTAATTGCCGCAGCGACAAGCAATGTTCCCGCCTCGATGCGGTCGGGAATCACTTGATGTTGGGAGGCCTTCAGCCGAGGTTGACCTTTGATTTCTAAAACTGATGTGCCCGCCCCGTGAATAGTCACGCCCATACTCTGGAGGTAGTTAGCAAGATCCACGATTTCTGGTTCACGAGCTGCGTTTTGAATGAGGGTTGTTCCCTCGGCAAGACTGGCCGCCATCATTAAGTTTTCGGTGCCGCCGACAGTGGCAAATGGTAAGTCAATAGTGCAACCCTTAAGCCTGTCGACCTTGGCTTCGACGTAGCCGGCGACAACATCAATTTGCGCTCCCATTTTTTGCAAACCGTCTAGGTGCATCCCCACCGGACGTGCACCAATGGCGCAACCTCCGGGTAAGCTGACTCTCGCCTCTCCAAAACGGGCCAATAGGGGACCCAGCACCAAAATGCTCGCCCGCATTTTACGAACCTGATCGTAATGGGCTAAGGTTTCTAACTTGTTTGGCACATTGATTGTTAAAACCCCTTTCTCGAAATGACACTGACATCCGAGAGAGTCCATCAATTGCATAGAAGAGTGCACGTCCATCAAATCGGGAACATGGCTGAGCCTGTGCTCCCCTTCTGCCAATAGGGTTGAGAAAATTAAGGGAAGGGCAGCATTCTTGGCGCCACTGACAGCCACTGTTCCCTGCAATTTCTGGCCGCCCACTATTGACATTTTATCCATGAACTATTCCTCTTTGTGAACAATCATAAAGCGATTGATTGCAGCATAATCTTTTACAAGGTTTGGCTTTGTATAGGCCATTCCTTTGAGCAAAGCTAAAATGGCCTGTTCTTGGTTTTGACCAAATTCAAAAATAAAAACTCCACCCGGCTTAAGATAATCATAACCCCAGATCAACCACTTGTGAATCCACATCAGTCCCTGGTTGTCTGCATAAAGGGCTTGATGGGGCTCAAAGTTATGAACGCGCATTTCCACTCGCTGGTCTCCCTGTGCAATATAGGGAGGATTGGCCACAATCAAATCTATTTGTCTCCCTAAATTCGAGAGCTGAAATTGGGGATCACCCACTGACCCATGAAAAAATTGAACTTGCCTTAAGCCTAGTTTCTCTCGATTTGCTTGAGCCACAACAAGGGCCGCTTTTGACGATTCGATCAAATACACATTCGAGTTGGGTCTTTCTTTGGCGATGGAGAGTCCAATACAACCTGATCCGGCTCCCAAGTCCATGATCTGACAGGAGTCCTGTAGGGGAACCATCTGGAGAGCCTCTTCCACTAAAATTTCGGTTTCAGGCCGTGGGATCAAGACATCGGGATTGACTAAAAATTCAGATTTATAAAAAAACTTTGTGCCCGTGATATAGGCAAGTGGTTCGCCACTGGCGAGTCGTTCCACGGCTTTGATGATCACTTCCCTTTGTTCGACACCCAGAATCTGATCGTTCTTTATTTTAAGCTGCCCCCACGAAAGTTTAAGATAAAAACCTAAGAGGTCTTCAATTTCTCTGAGATCTTGGATGGAGGGGTAAGTATTTTTAATGTGCCCGATGAACTCTTTAAGAGTCATGGCCTTCCGTTTTCTTTAACGCCTCGGCTTGGTAGTAGGCGCGAACAGGCTCGATCACCTGACCCATATCGCCCTTCATAACAGAATCCAAAGAATGAAGAGTAAGGCCTATGCGATGATCGGTGATTCGACTTTGTGGAAAATTATAGGTGCGAATACGCTCGGACCTATCGCCCGATCCTATTTGTGAGAGTCGAGCATCG
>JBGSNK010000079.1:0-5578 GCA_041739665.1 Bdellovibrionales bacterium | reverse complement strand
GTTGGATTAAAGATTTGTGCTGCTGACAGTCCCATAGCCATACTAATCAACTCTCCCGCAATAGATACAGCATGAAAGATAAATGTACAGAGAAATCCCATGGCAAAACCAATAACGATTTCCTTAACGGCCAACATAATCAAACTTTGATAATGCACCACTTTAGGGTACTCACTGGGTTCAATCAATGTGAAGCAGATAAATGTCATCATTAGCGCCAATAAAACTTTGAGCTGAGAAGGCATATTATTTGAACTGAAAATTGGCCAAGACAAAAAGAATCCTAAACACCTAAAGAACACCAAGGTGAAAGCAATAATTTGAAATTGATCGATATTAATTAAATTCAATTATTGCCTCACATAGATATGAACATTTTCAAAAAGTTCTAAGGTGTAATTTTTAATCAAATCAATCATCCACGGTCCGGCAATTACTATAATCACCGCCACAATTATCATTTTTGGAATAAAAGTTAGAGTCGCTTCGTTGATCTGAGTGATTGCTTGGAAAACAGACACTATTAAACCTGTTACTAGAGCCCCAATAAGTAGGGGCGATGCAAGCATCGCAGTTGTTTTGAGGGCGTTACCACCGAGCATAATTATAAGATCTTCGTTCATATCTTATCCAAAGCTTTTGACCATCGAGCCAACGATTAAACTCCAACCATCCACAATCACAAAAAGCATTATCTTAAAGGGCAATGAAATAACGACCGGTGGGAGCATCATCATCCCCATGGCCATCAAAACACTGGCAATCACCATATCAATAATTAAGAAGGGGAGATAAATGATAAAACCAATTTGAAAAGCGGTTTTAAGTTCCGATATAACAAATGCGGGTATCAAGACCATGGTTTCAACATCGGCACGAGTCTTAGCTTGAGTCTTTCCAGATAGGTTTAAGAACAAGGTTAAGTCCTCTGCACGAGTCTGCTTGAACATAAATTTTCTTAAAGGAAGCAAACCTGTTTCCATCGCCACATCCTGACTGATGTCTCCGTTCATGAAAGGGCGAATGGATTCATTATTAATTTCAGTAAAAGCCGGTCGCATAATAAAAAATGTTAGAAAAAGTGATAGACCAACTAAAAGTTGATTCGGAGGCATTTGTTGGGTGCCCAAAGCTTGTCTTAAAAATGAAAAAATAACGATGATTCGCGTGAAACAGGTCATCAAAATCAGTATGGCCGGAGCCAGAGTTAGCACAGTCAGAAGTAAAATAATTTTTATAGAGTCGACAATCTCTTTTGGATTGTCTGTTGAGTTTAAACCTAAGGAGATTTGAGGGATCTGAACTTGAGCCCATACCGGCGTGGTAAAACCTAGTAGCAATAAGAACAGGCCTATCTTTTTAATCATGAGTTCATATACCTTTTGTTGACCGCGCTTTTGACATCATCAAGGCGAGAGACACTAAAGCCATCTACTTCTTCTGCTTCTTCGGTTATTTTTGTCTCTTCAATTTTGTTTTTTAGATGACCTGAGAAATGAGGTTCCGTAAAATCAGGTAGCTCATCTTCCATTAGGGAAAGGGTTTTGATTGGGGTGATGTTGCTATCGGTTACACCCAGCAAAATTGTCTCACCGGCAACACGAATCATCATAAGTTGCTTTTTGGGCCCAATGCTTTTCTGGGTTAGTATTTTTATATGACTGGCAATGGCCTTATGACCAACCCGACTCCCCCACTTCTTTAGACCTGCAAAAAATCCGGCAGCTATCAAAATTAGACCAAATACAGAGATCATCATTTTGTTGACAGGCGATAGTCCATTGCTGACTTCTTTCTTTGATTTAATTTCTGTCAAAGGAATATTAGATTCATCTAATAGAGGTTCTTTATCTACATTTAAATCTTGCGACTCCAGATCTCTTTCACCCACAGTAACATTCATTTTCTTGAGATACTCAGCTAAGGACGATTCCTTTGTCACATCGACAAGGTCATTGGCCTTTTTCTCAGCCGCAAGCGCGACCATAGAAAGAGTCAAAAAAAGAAGTGTAATTATACATTTCTTCATTTCAGTTGCTCCACTCTCTCTTTCGGAGAAATAATATCCGTTAAACGAACACCAAACTTTTCGTTGACTACGACAGCTTCGCCTCGTGCAACAAGCTTGTCGTTGACCAAGATCTCCATGGGCTCTCCAGCTAACTTATTAAGCTCGATCACACTGCCCTGGCCTAAGTTGAGCAATTCGCTCACAACCATTCGAGAACGACCCAACTCAACTGTAACTCGTAGTGGAATATCGAGAATGAGGTCTAAATTATTTCCATCTGATTTTTCTTCAACTACTACGACTTCCTCAAGAGCAGCCTTTTCCTCAGCTGCTTCTAATAAATCATCCAAGTTTTCTGCGTGATCCGACATTTATTTCTCCTTAATAATAGGTTTTGTAATTTGCATGGCAACTGAACCGTGATAAACACCGTAGAGGCCTTTAAATTTCTTTACTTCTTGAACAAGTACATCGAATTCGCCATTGGCGTCCTGATCAAGAGGAATAACGTCACCGACTTTAAGAGACATTAATTCTTTGAGAGAAATTTCACTTTGGCCCAAGTTCACTTGCACGTCTAATTCCGTATCGAGTAGTTGATCGCGGATAATGGATGTCCAAAGCTTCTTATCTGTTTGATCCGACTCCACCTGAAAGCCTGTTGATAGTTTTTGCTTTATTGGTTCAATGGTCGAGTATGGGATCACGAGGGTGATCGTTCCGTTGGCATTTTCTAATTCCACATCAAATGCGGAGGCGATAACTACATCTGTCGGAGGTACGATACCGACAAATTGTGGGTTGACCTCTGTTCTTAAAAAGGAGCATTCAATTGGATGTATCGACTCCCACGCCTGTTCTAAATCTTCGATAGCAAGGTTCACCACCTTACGGACAATAGAAATCTCGATAGGAGTAAAATCTTTTCCCTCAACTTTAGAATAGGGCCGATCATCTCCACCAAAAAAGGAATCCACAAGGGCATAAGCAAGCTTGGTCTCAATCACAAATAGAGCCGAACCACGCAAAGTGCTAAAACGTAACACACTCATACAAGTCGGCATTGGAAGTGTATTGATGAATTCACCAAACTTTAAAAAATCAGTACTAGCATGGTTGAGAGAGGCAATTTTCCTTAAAGCCGAAGAAAGAGAGACACGAAAAGCGCGCATAAACTTCTCGTAAATAACGTCTAACTGTGGGAGGCGACCGCGAATGATACGATCCTGGCTGGTCAGATCATAGACAACAACAACACGGTCGTCTTTACTCTTTCCCGCGCCACTATCGCCCGTTTCGATCTCACCCTCTGACACCGCCGCCAGTAGAGCATCAACTTCGCTTTGTGAAAGTACCTGATTCATTGCTCGTCTTCCTTAACTATTAATGAACTGAGTAAAGAGAACTTTGTTAATTTTTCCCTTCGTTAAAAATGAATTTACTGTAT
The DNA here is from genome assembly GCA_041739665.1 of Bdellovibrionales bacterium. GTDB lineage: Bacteria > Bdellovibrionota > Bdellovibrionia > Bdellovibrionales > JAGQZY01 > JAGQZY01. Next base: position 2,120 of record JBGSNK010000079.1, on the reverse strand, counting down.
CGCGAATTTCTTCTTTGAGACTTTCTTTGCCTCGAGGAGTAGATATTTGAGAGTATTTTTTACTAGAAAGGAGGATTATAATAATGTCGCGAACCTGAGGCATGCGCTTGTTGATTTCCTCTTGAACCTCAACACTGTCCACGTCGAATTCCATCTCAACTTTAAAAAGTTTTTGCCCTTGATCCTCAGCTAAATTAACGAGGAAGTAATCCAAAGGAACTGAAAAACCACTTTTTTCCTCTAAAGAGCCATCTTTTTGATCCGCAAGACCGCCTTGAACTATGGGCTCCAATGAGGGTTGGCTGAGTTCTGTTTTCTTACTTGAGTAAAGAAGATACCCCACACCTAAAATTACGATCGTATTAATGACAACAAGAGCTAGCAATAAAACGGGCGGCTTATTCTTTTTCTCACCACTGGACTCTGGTTGAGCCTCAACTGCACCTTTGTCTTCTATCTTCTCGGCTGTATTGTCGGCCACGTATCCCTCCAAAATCGAATCTTTAGACATTTACAAAGCAACACAAATGCCAACAGGACCAAAGTGCGTGAACCCCTACTCTTCTGCCACCTTGAAGATCTGAGAGAAGAGGTCCCTGTCCTAAAGCCAAGTTGGCATGACCGGACTCTGACTCACCCGTCATGTTTTTGACTCGCATGGACTACATTTTTGTAAGTTGAATTCAACCCCAGCATTTGGTTAAACAAGAATCTCGTGTTCATCCTTGAGTTCACATCTTGACGCATCTTGTCTCTTGCCGCTAAAATAGAAGGTTGAGGGGCATTTTTATTTAGCGCCCCGGGGGATGATCGATGGCCAATAAAAACAAAGAATCAAAACTCAATGTGGTTCTCACCGCTTTACTGGTTGTGTTTGTTTGTCTACTTTCTTTTGGTGTTGGCGTGATCTCTGGCAAAGGCTGGAGTGATCGAGCTTATAAAGTTCGTCACATCGAAGAAGACACTCATTTAAAAATGGCTTTAAGTGGCCACCTTGAAGACACACCACTAGGTGATGAGATGACTGAAAAGGAAGTGCAGCTCCTCACTGAAAGAGCTCTTGAAGAGGCGCGTGCCCAAGTTCCAGATATTGCGGATCGACGTACCTTGAATCCTACTTCCGGACAAGATGAATCTGCTCCCGCCAATGAAGTGGCTGCTCCAGATGATAAGAGCGAAGATGAGGTGGCAGGCACCACCGCAAGCGCACACCCCCCTGCAAAGAAGGCTCAACGGCAGGTCTCAAGTATAGGTCCAAAGCCGACTATGCCAAAGCCCTCTAGTATTGAGTTCACTGTGCAAGTTGCCGCTTACAAGACCATGAACGAAGCCGAGTCTCACTCTCAAAAGTTGATCGACAAGGGTTTTCCTGCCTTTCCAGTTAAAGCTATAATCAATGGTTCCGACTGGTATCGCGTCAGTATCGGAAGTTTTAAAACCCGCGAACAAGCTGTGAAATACGAAAAGGCCCTTCAGAAGCAATCTATTGTGAAGAGCACTTTTGTACAAAAAATACAGCGCCTATAATTGTGAGTTATTATAAATTTGAACTTATCTAAAAACATTATCAAACTATCTAAACTTAATGTTCACATTCTCAGCACTCAAGGCAACAAACCTATGAGTGCGATTATAGAGAGAACAATGGACCTCAACTGTAACCTAGAAGACAATTCGATCTCAATTTCTAGTCATGCAATTGAGAACCTTAGCCTGATACTCGAACTTCAACAAATGACTTAGAAATTAAATTGACCAAAAGCCTTTTACAAGATCAAAATAATTGAACAAAATCTCACAACCTCTAAGGGAGAACGTATGGGAAAAGGAAATAAAGACAATAAAGATAAAACAAAAAATAAAGATAAAAAGAAATTAACGATCAAAGAAAAGAAAGAGAAAAAAGTAGAAAAAAATAAGAAAAAAGGAAAGTAGTGACGCTAGGAAGGCTTTGATAGCAATCTTTGCTATCTTAAGCCTTCTCTTCTCTCATACGCAAAAATTAAGTTCTATTAGAATTGAGCTAACATGCTAAAAAAAGAAATCACAAAAGAAGAAATCAATAAACTCCCCAATATTCAATTTTCTGGCAAGTTGCACATTATCACCGAACGTGAAGA
>JBGSNK010000069.1:0-32006 GCA_041739665.1 Bdellovibrionales bacterium | reverse complement strand
CTAAATAAGTTTTGAACGTGAAATATTTTCAACCTAATCAAGAGGACTGCCTTAACAGGTGTTAAAGCAAATTTTTGACAAATACATAATAGTAATTACATGGGTAAGTAAGAACAGGTGACTATTTATTCTACTCTATAGCACGCTCCAGCGACTCAATACGATCGTTGAGGCTTCGGAAGCAATCTAAGAAAAACTTAATACGAGTTTTCAGCTCCTCAATGAGAGAAGAATATCTAAAAAAGTTAGACAACTGCGTACCACATGATGAGCATATTTAAATAAAATCAGACCTTAGAAGCATAACAAATCCCATGTCAAAAAAAATCAACTAACAGAAATTATCCGGATACCGGATTTCCTTTCGCACATCACTCTAAGTGTCATGAGTCTTTTTGCACGATTAGCTTGGCTGCCTTTTTGCTCATTGCCTTTTCAAAAAATGAGATCCATAAAAGAGGTATAAATTGGACGAACCTAAGAACTCTAAAGAACTGTTTGTGACACAAGAAAACTTAAATCACTCTTACCAAGCCCTTATGACCGAGATTTTAAACCTTGGACAGGCCATGAAGCTTGGATTTGAGTCCGTTAAAACCGAACTCCGCAAGGACATGAAGTCCATGGAGGAAGGGATCCGCAAAGACATGAAGTCCATGGAAGAGGGCATCCGCAAGGACATGAAGTCCATGGAGGAAAGCATCCGTAATGAGATGGAATCCATGGAAGATCGGCTTCTTAAGAAGATAGGCTCTGTAGATGACAGACTCAGTGGTAGAATCGACAACTTACAAGGTGAGATTTCAGCCTTACGAAAAGAGTTTCAGGACTCCAAGGTCTATTTCACTAAAGAAATTGGTGACCTTAAAGTTCAAAGTCATAAGACCCTAGCCAAGGTCGAAGAGGTCCACACTGTGGCCGCCTACGCCTTAGATGGCTATCGTATCCTTTGGAACAAGGCCAGGGGCCATGAAGGACGCTTGGACTCTATCGATGATTTTATTTCCAAGTTTTAAGGAAGCAGGTAAGAATGGAAGTGAATCTCAATTGGCTATCGAAGAACCCATGTCCTCAATTATTAAACGCCATTTTCTTCCACCATTGTTGCGACCATCAGTACGATACCGACGCGGAACATGTGACAACCGCATGCATCTTATTTGTAGCTACACATAAATGCTAATAATTTGCAGCCGCATTGAATGCACCACGCTTGGAAACAACCAAAACTAATATTCTTATTCTCACCCTGTTTTTTTAAGGCGCTCGAGTCCATCCAAAATAAAAACTCGGATGAGCACCTGATAAGGAATTCCCTGTTTTTCAGCAACAGCCTTTAATTCTGCAATAGTTGTTTCATCAAGAGCGACACTGGTGGGCTTTTTCTTGGCATTCTTGTAGCGCTTCATAGCTGCTAAGATTTTTTTTGAATCCAGCTCATATGTTTCATCATACTCTTTAAGTGATTTGACGTAGGATTTCTTCATAACTTTTCTCTCTTTTTTATGTGCGGGTCTTGCACTGATCACTCGGACACGACCTTCACGAATTGTAAAGGCGACTTGAAGCATCCCTCCGCTGAGGGTTGGACCCACAAGACCAAGACGTTGTTCACAGGCATCTGGACGGACCTGCACCCCTAAGGGCAGGGCTAAGCCTGAACGAAAGACGGCCTCAACATCTTCACAAGAAATTTTGTGCTAGGTTGCGTTTTGAGTCTGATTGCCCTTACCTAATCAAACTCAAAATGAGAGGTCTCCCTGCTCTAAAACATCAACCATTCTACAAAATCCCATTGTGCGAAATACACTATATTGCCACTGCCCGGATAGTGTCAAACTACTTTCACTCAAGACCATAAGATCTCAAAGTCAGTGCAAATCTCACTTAAAAATGAGCGACTTCGAGCGTGCTTGTTCGAGAAAAGGGATCAAGATCTAATTAGGTCAAAAAAACCTTGATATATACACAACTGCGGATAAGATTTGCGATTTGAATCATAATTACGAGGAATGCATGAAAGTAGTCATACTTGCAGGTGGGCTTGGGACCCGAATGGCCGAAGAAACAAGCATAAAGCCCAAGCCAATGGTTGAAATCGGTGGCATGCCAATAATCTGGCACATTATGAAATCCTATTCCCACTTTGGATTTAATGATTTTATCATATGTGGTGGATACAAGGCCTATCAAATTAAAGAATATTTTTCGAACTATTTTTTGCATAAATCAAATGTAACTTTTGATTTACAAAACAATTTGATGGAAATTCACAATAACCAATCTGAACCCTGGAAAGTTACCATTGTAGATACTGGCATTAATACAATGACTGGTGGCCGCATTAAAAGAATTGAAGAGTTTATAGACAATCAAACATTTATGATGACTTACGGAGACGGACTGTCAAACGTGGACCTTGCAGAACTTAAATCATTCCACAAACACCATAATAAACTAGCCACTGTAACGGCTGTTAGACCTTCTGGACGATTTGGAGCTGTTACGTTAGAAGGTACTGACGTTATAGACTTTGATGAAAAACCTGTAGGAGACGGTGGTTTTATTAATGGCGGTTTCTTTGTGCTTGAACCAAAAATATTTAGTTATATTGACGGAGATCAATCTATTTGGGAACGCGCTCCTTTAAATAAACTAGTCGAAGATAAACAATTATCAGCTTACAAACACGAAGACTTTTGGCAACCCATGGATACCTTAAGAGAAAAAAACCTTTTAGAAGATCTCTGGGCAACGGGTAAAGCTCCTTGGAAACTTTGGGACCAATAACTTGTTTAACTGGAATGGAAAAAAAGTATTTATAACCGGGCACACTGGCTTTAAAGGAGCTTGGCTGAGCCAATGGCTAATATCTAAGGGGGCCACTGTTAAGGGCTACTCTTTACCTCCAGAGCCTGAGCCCAACTTGTACTCAATGCTTCAGCTTTCAGAAAACTTAGATAGTGAATTTGGTGACATAAGAGACACCAACAAAATTAATGCTTCTATCAAGTCCTTTGACCCCGAAGTAATAATACATATGGCCGCACAGGCTTTAGTTCGCAAATCATATAGCGACCCAATTACAACTTTTGATACCAATATTCTAGGCACGGCTATTATTTTAGAGGCTTCAAAAAATTTATCAAATTTAAGGTGTCTTATAAATGTAACAACCGATAAATGTTATGAAAACAAAGAAGATGGTAGACCTTTTAAAGAGACAGATCCACTTGGCGGAAATGACCCCTATAGCGCAAGTAAAGCCTGTGCGGAGATAGTGACCCATTCATATATGCAGTCTTTTTTAAAAAATAAAGATGTTGGAATAGCCACTGTTCGAGCTGGCAACGTTATTGGGGGAGGAGATTGGTCTGACGATCGATTGCTACCAGACATTTTTAGAACTATACAATCTGGAAAGACACTAGAAATCAGAAACCCAGAGGCTGTTCGCCCATGGCAACACGTTTTAGATCCGCTTAATGGCTATATTTCACTTGCTGAGAATCTATACTTTGAGCCCAAGAAGTTTACTGGCCCATGGAATTTTGGTGCTCCCCCTGAGGGAACTTTATCCGTCAAAGATATTGTTAGAAAAATAGATCTAATGTGGCCCACTTCTTTTAATACATTAATGGGCGCTCTTCAAAACCAACCTCATGAAGCTCAACTCTTATTCCTAGACTGCAGCAAAGCAGCAAGCCTCCTCAATTGGAAGCAAAAGCTTAAAATAGATGAGGCTCTAACTTGGACTTGTGAATGGTATCAAGCTTATTTTGAAGGACAAAATTTACTAGACTTAACATTAAGACAACTAACAAAATTCCAGGAGAAGTAAGATTTCTAGGCTAACTCATTGTCGATTTTGTAATGCTAAAGTTCAGGAATCGTTAGTCAACCTGGGCTCTACACCTCTTGCTAATAACTATTTAAAACACGAAGATGTTGGCAACGAACCATATTACTCCTTGCACGCTTTAGTTTGTGGAGACTGCTTCTTAGTCCAACTATCTGAGGTCTGTGATCACAAACAAATATTTGAAGACTACGCCTATTTTTCATCTTTTTCTAAAAGTTGGCTTGAACATGCAAAAGAATTTGCTAGCAAAGTGACTCAAAGGTTTAAACTAGACTCTAATAGCCTGGTCATCGAAGCCGCAAGTAATGACGGTTATCTTTTACAGTTTTTTAAAGAAAAAGGTATAAAGGTACTCGGCATTGAACCTGCTAAAAATGTCGCATCAGTTGCAAAAGCAAAGGGAATTGAAACACTAAGTATGTTTCTAGGAGAAAGCTTTGCTAAGACTCTAACCAAAGATCGATCCAGAGCAGATTTCGTTATAGCAAACAACGTACTGGCACACGTGCCTGATATTAACGACTTCACATCCGGTCTTGCTCATTTACTTAGCGACAACGGAGTTTTAACTGTAGAATTTCCTCATCTACTTAACCTTATTAAATTCAAGCAGTTTGACACCATTTACCACGAGCATTTTTCATATTTATCTCTGAACTTTGTGAGCCGATTGTTTAGAAAACATGACTTAAAGGTTTTTGATGTGGAACAGCTTGAAACCCATGGCGGCTCACTAAGAGTATACGCCGCCCACACTAGTTCCACCCATAAAACAACGGAGCATGTTGGTGCCATCTTAGAGTTAGAGATCGCCAATAATCTCGAGAATCTATCCTCTTACAAAGAATATACGAACTCAGCTCTTCACGTCAAAAAAGAGCTTAAACACTTTCTTGAACGGGCTAAAATTGAAGGGAAAAGTGTTATTGGTTATGGCGCGCCAGCTAAAGGAAACACCCTACTTAACTTCTGTGCCATTGGGTCTGATTTAGTAAAGTTTACCGTCGATTTAAATCCAGCAAAACAAGAAAAGTATTTACCTGGCTCCCATATACCGGTGCTTTCACCAGAGAAAATCTTAGAAGAGAAGCCTGACTACATATTACTCTTACCCTGGAACTTAGAAAAAGAGCTTGTCCAACAACTGGAATACACACGGGAATGGGGCTGCCAGCTTGTTGTTCCGATCCCTACACTTCGCTTGATTTGAAACTTGTTTCTTTAGACTCAATAAAACCTTTGGGTCGATTTAAAGACTGCAAGTAAATTTTTCTTATATATTCGCCTACAACACCTAAAGATAAAATCTGCACCCCAGAGAAAAGCGTAATAACACTAATCAGTGTGACAAAACCCAAAGGAACCGTCTCTGGGTACATCATCTTTCTAACCACATGAAAAACAACATTTAAAAACCCCAATAAGGTAATCATAAAGCCCAAAACACTGACCAAACGTAACGGAGCTTGTGTCGTCGCAGTCAAACCGTTTAACGCGTAGGACATGAGTCTCCAGAAATTAAAGCTTGATTTCCCCTCTTTCCTTTTTGCACGATCATAAGGTACAGCCAACTGCTTGTAACCTACAAAAGCAACACAACCACGAATGTAAGGGTTCTCATCACTCAGACTCAAGACGGCTTCATTGACTCGACGACTAACAAGTCTAAATTCGGTAGCGTTCTTAGGGATAGGATATTCAGATAATAAAGAAACTATATTATAAAAGGCTTTTCTAAAATATTTTAGAATTCTACCGTCACTTCGATTTTTTATTTGGCCAAAAACGACTTCGTAGCCATTTTCCCAACCCTCTATAAATTGAGGAATAATCTCTGGAGGGTCTTCAAGGTCAGCAAGTATCAAGATGACAGCGTCGCCTTTTGCTTGAGATAAGCCTAAAAACATGGCGCGGTTTGGACCAATATTTCGAGAAAACTTAATTGCCGTAATATTGTTATGAGAATTTACTAAGTCTATGAGTTTTTTGTAAGTATTGTCTGTTGAGCAATTGTCTGTGTAAATGTGCTCAAAGTCGTACTTGTCAGAAAACGGGACCATAGCCTCTTTGACACGCCTAAAATGCTCTTCAACATTTTTTTCTTCATTGAAACAGGGTGTGACGATTGATATGAGTTGTTTAGACATTTACACACAATACCTTTTCACCCAAAAAGGCGAAAGATAAAATAAATCCAGAAAAGTATTGTGCGCCGCGCACAAGCCAACTAGAGAGAACTCTTTAATATGGGAAAAAAAATTATCATGACCGGCGTATCAAGCTTTACCGGTTCTCATATTGCTAAGACACTCCGTGATGGCGGACATGAGGTTTGGGGAGTTTTAACCAACCCCATTTCAATGTACACGGAACCCCTGTTAAGAGCTCGTATCAATTATGGGAACCTACAACACATAATTGATCAGGCTCCTTTAAATTCAAAAATACTACGCGATTATTTTCACAACAATCACTTTGATATCTTCATCAATCATGGCTGGCCTGTTAGTGGGCATCGTGAGCCCTTGAGTAAACATAGTGATTTTATTGCAGAAGCGGTTGGTTGCTGGGATACTTTATTCGACTCCATTAAAACGTCTAATAAAAATATGCACATTATTCACACAGGAACCGTTTTCGAAGCTGGAGAAGGTGGGGATAAAAATAATCTTGCAGTCAATGATTATGGCATCATTAAATCTCTTGTCTGGGAAAAAGTTGCGAACTTTACTAAACAATATGATTTACGCCTCTCTAAAGTTGTCATACCCAATCCTATTGGACCAATGGAAAACCCTACCAAACTCATTTCAAGTTTTATCGAAGAGTGGAAACACGGGAAAATACCTATTCTAAATAGACCAAAGGATACATTTGACAACATCTGCGTGGAAAGCCTCGCCATGGTTTATCTAAAAATTGTTGATAATAATTTGACCAGCACAGTACGACCAAGCGGCCTTATATGTAAAAATGATGAATTAATAGATCACGTCATCAAAGCGATCGGTAAAGACCTTAAGTACATCAAAAAGAATGCGGACGAAAACACAACTCTTTATAGAGTTAATTCAAATGAGCCGCAAATAGCGCTAAATTTGACTAGCGATACTAAAAGTATGGGTGACCTATTTATTCCAAAGTGAAAATATTTAAATACTTATGGGTAAAAACTTTTTTATAAGACTGTTTCTGTAAAAAAGATCTAAGCGGATCATCTTTTTTTTCGATTATTTGACTTTCATCTCTTTTTACAAAAATTTCTTTAAAATCAAATACAATTTCTGGAACTGATTTCTTATTTTTATAATACTCTACATACAATGTCCTGGGAATAGCCCACTGTCCGATGGAAAACATCCAAACTGCACGTGTAAAAGGAATTTGCCTTGGCGCCATCAGGTAACCAACTGGAAATTCATCAAAAAATAAGATTGTTTTATTTTTTGTCTTTATGGATCGGATTGAGCGCTCAATAGTCTTTAGATAATCATACTTTTCTTTAGATGTGATCAGCCCAGCGTAAGGACCTTCTGACACAAATGTGCTGAGTTTATAAAAAGGCTGTTCGTCTCTATATGTATAACTTAATTGCGAATGTAGTAATGCCGTAAGTATAACAAAAATTGAAATGAGTGGAGTTCTATAAAAAATGTATCTTTTTGAACCAAGAACACTCTTGTCAGCATTTAATATTGAACTCAGCATTAAGATGTAGCCAATTGTTGCAAGGGCAAAACCCATACCAGAGTTAATTAAACCATTCGCACTAGAGTAAGCAGTTACCAACCCCGCTAGAACACCCATAACCCAGAGGTACCGCCCTATGTAGAATAGTGGATCTTGTAGTTTCTTTAATCCAAAAATTAAAAGCAGACCTCCTAATAACTGCACACATCCTAAATGTGAAAAAAACAAAATAGAGGTATCGCGCCAGTAACGAATACAAAAAATAAGCAAAACAAATGAATTCAACAAAGCAATATTTACATTAAAGTTACTATTTTTTTTTGATTTAAGGCTAAAATATACATAACCCATCAAGCTGACAAACCACGCCACAATGGCGACATTTGGTATGGACCCTATCAAGTTAAAAACTTTTGGGAATCCAGATGTCCAAATTTCCAAACCTCTAACTAACATTAAAGTCGCAATAATATTTTCGATACCAACAAACAATAGGACGCCAAAAAGTAGAGCTGACATTAGACAAGCTCCAATAAAATCACCACTAGTAAAATAGGATAAAAAATTAAGGCGCTGCTTCCAAAGCTTAAACAGGAAGTGAATGCTTACAGGTAAAGTAAAATAGGGATTGCAAAAGGCCGATAGCACCAATGTAACTCCAGATAACAATAATGGTAAAAATGTTGTGCTGAAGGAAAGAACAATACCTAAAGAAAAGAAAAGGTAACTAAGTGTATTGTAACTTAACACTGGAAGATTAAAGGGATGAAATACTAAAAATATGGAGCCCACCAACATCGATACCGTTGCTGTTGTTCTCAGCTTAGCCATTCTATAAAATGCAAGAAAAGTGAATAAGCTTAGAGCATAAAAACAAAGTCTTGAAGACAAAAAGAGACCATCGTAATCAGGCGCAAAACTCTTATAAATAGATATTAATGGCGTTATTAATATGCTTGAAAATTGTTGGGGAAAAATCTCATCAACAAAGGGCTTGTTACCCATTGCAAAAGAGTGAGGCATCGCTAAATAGTAAGCCTCATCTGTAAAATCAATTCCGAAGAAAAGTCGAGCAAAGCTGGTCACACCTATAAGTAAAACAAATAGTTTTGTTGCTTTCATGCTGATAGTATTTTTAAAAGCATTCACTGAAAACAACCCATGATATTACCAGACGACAAGTAACCTCCCGCCTCTTGGACTTTTTTTTGCATCTCGCCAAATTTAGACTTTGAACTCTTGAAGCTGGCCCCTGATCTTGAGGTTGGTCTTTAGCAAATCATTGAGAAGGCTTAGGACCTGCTCGTCGGACTGCTCGGCAAACTCGATCATGGCCTTTATGCTCGCCTGTAACTCCAATGCCAGTTGACGATCGGCAGGGTTCAGATCCGAATCACCCAAAGGTAGTGTCAAAATGTCCGGATGCTCAGTCTTCAATTCGTGCCCCTGGATATAAAGCTCTTCAAAGAGTTTTTCACCAGGTCGGGCCCCGGTGAACACAATTGGGATTTGCTCTTCCGTCTTCCCATTTAAAGCAATCAAGTTACGAGCAATATCTAGGATCCGAACAGGCTCGCCCATTTTCAAAATATTCACATCACCAGGAGCCGCAATCGTGGCCGACTTCAAAACTAGTGATACTGCTTCTGGAATCAACATAAAAAAACGAGTCATCTCTTGATCGGTCACTGTAACCGGACCACCCTTATTGATTTGCTCTTGCAGGGTTGGAATCAAACTCCCACTGCTACCTAACACGTTGCCAAAGCGCACGCTGCTATAGGGCAGGCCAGACTCAATACTTGCAAGCGTGGTTAAAAGCTCACAAACCCGCTTGGTAGCTCCCATAACTCCAACGGGATTGACGGCCTTATCAGTCGAGACCAACAAAAAGTTCTCAACAGAATACTGCAAACACAAATCCAATAGCTGCTGAGTGCCCATAATATTATTTAAGATGGCAGAGTAAGGGTTCGACTCCACTAAATGGACATGCTTGTAAGCCGCTGCATGAATCACCACATCGGGATCATACTTTTTAAAAACAGAACTCAAAGAGCCCTTATCTTTCAAGTCCACTAAGAGAGGCACAATGTGCTCAAGACTGTTTGAGGACACTCGCAGCTCACGATCAATTTCGAAAAGGCTGTACTCCGAGTGATCTAAAAGGAGCAAACGACCGGGCTCAAAACCTAGGATTTGTCGGCTAATTTCAGAACCTATAGACCCACCCGCACCGGTCACTAAAACTTTTTTGCCAGCAAACATTTTCCGAATCGACCCACGATCCACTTGCACGGGGGTCCGATTTAAAAGATCGTCCAGATTGACCTGACGAAGCTTGTTGCCAAGCTCACTATCCAGATCGCGAATAATATGGGGGCGAATGTTGTGTAAGGCCGAAGCCTGTACTACCCGCCTTAAAGTCTCTGTGGGCAGAGTTTGTGAGATCAATAGCTCTTGAACATCAAGGTCCTTTAAAAGCCCCTCAAGGCTCTCTAATCCGCCCCAGACCCGCATCCCGTCTAAGTAAAGCCCCTGCTTGCGAGGGTCATCATCGAGAAAGCCAAGTAAAGCTAGGCTTCCAGGATTTCCACGCAACTGAGCACCCAGGGCCTTGCCGTGGGTGCCGGCTCCATAAATCAAAGTTCTACGCCCCAGTGGAGCCCCAACCTTTATTGCCGAACTTCTAGATTCATACACTAAACGCCGAGCCAAACGAGTCACCATCATCAAAAGGGTCAATAGACAGGCATCGATAAAATAAACAGAGCGAGGCAGCACACCGTATTTTGCCGAAATTAAAAAACTTATGGCCAAGAGAACACATGATGACGCCATTACCGCTTGGGTCAAAGTGACTGCATCCCGAGCCGACACGTATCGCCAGATGACTTTGTAAGTCCCAAAAACGTAAAAACTTATCAGACGTACGACAATAAATAGAGGAATATAAAATAAGATGACACTTTTATAGGTCAGCATCACCTCGTATCCCACACGCAAATAGAGGCTGAACAATAGACTCAAAGTCACAAGGACCATATCGATAGAAACATGGGCAAATCTAAGGCTTGGTAGACGCAAAAGCTTTAATGGTCGGGTCATATAAATGGGTTTAACTTTTGGTGAGATCCGATACAATCAACCTTTGTAATGCGAGGCAATGCGCCACCCCTACAACTCTTTGCGTCAAAAGGGCGCACTTCACTCACTCAAGACTAATGCTTGAATCTGTGCCGATTTCCTATAATTTCACGGGTTTCAATAGATAAATTAAGGAGTCCGTAGTGAAAGACGAACTGTTCGCTAAATTTAAAGATCACTCTGGGATTATTGGGATTTTAGGCCTTGGTTATGTTGGCCTTCCCCTTCTTCTCCGTTTCAGCGAGGTGGGTTTTAAAGTCATCGGCTTTGACGTCGATCAAGAAAAAGTCGATCACCTGACAAGTGGCAAAAGCTATATCAAACACATCACAAACCAAAGTATCCAAAACGCTTTTGAAAAAAACTGTATCGCCACAACTGACTTCTCAAAGGCCACTGAAGCTGACGCCCTCATTATCTGCGTACCCACGCCACTGACTAAAAACAGGGACCCAGACATCACTTTTATCACTAAGACCATGGATGCAATAACACCCTATCTGCGCCCCGGACAGCTTCTTTCTCTTGAAAGCACCACTTATCCTGGCACGACAGATGAAATTCTTTTGCCCTACTTAGAGGAAAAAGGCTATAAAGTGGGCGAAAACTATTTTCTTGTCTACAGCCCAGAGAGAGAAGACCCAGGAAATCCAAATTTCACCACCCAAACAATTCCAAAGGTCTGCGGCGGTTACACACGTGACTGCTTGGACGTTGGCCAAACTCTCTATGAGCAAATCATCGATCAAGTGACGACTGTCAGTTCCACCAGAACGGCCGAGATGACAAAACTCCTTGAAAACATCCACCGCGCTGTGAACATCGGGCTTGTCAATGAAATGAAGATGGTCGCTGACAAGATGGACATCGACATTCACGAAGTGATCCGTGCTGCGGCCACAAAGCCATTTGGTTTTACCGCTTACTATCCAGGTCCTGGGCTTGGGGGGCACTGCATCCCCATTGACCCCTTTTACTTAACTTGGAAGGCGCGTGAGTACGACCTCAACACCCGCTTTATCGAGCTCTCAGGTGAAGTGAACAGTCATATGCCCGATTATGTGATCAGCAAAGTGACCTCAGCCCTTAACAAAAGATCCAAAAGTGTGAATGGCAGCAAAGTCTTAGTCCTCGGAATTGCTTATAAGAAAAATGTAGACGACATGCGCGAAAGCCCTTCTGTGGCTTTGATGGAAAAGCTTAGGGACCTTGGCGCTGATGTTATGTACTCGGACCCTTACCTACCCAAGTTTCCAAAAATGCGGGAACACATCTTTGATTTAAAAAGTGTCGAGCTTACAAACGAATCTATTGCCAATTTTGATTGCGTCTTGCTCGCGACAGATCACGACGACTTTCCTTACGAGATGATTCTAAAGTCGGCACCACTTATTGTCGACACCCGCGGAGTTTATTTAGAAAAGCAACCTAACGTAGTCAAAGCTTAAGGGACCTTTAAAATGACAAATAGATTTGAAAATAAAAAAATTCGTTGGGGTTTAGTTGGCTGCGGCCGGATTGCAAAAAACCATTCCGAGGCCCTTAAAGAGTACTCGGATCGAATCGAACTAGTCGCGGTATGCGACATCGTACCCGAGAGAGCCGACAAAGCTGCAGCAGAAAACTCTGCAAAAGCCTTTTATTCGATTGAGGATATGCTCGCCCAAGAGCAACTCGATATTTTATCCCTTTGCACCCCCTCTGGTATTCACCCCGAGCACGCCATCTTAGCGGCTCAACAAGGCCTACATGTCTTGACTGAAAAACCCATGGGCACTCGCCTAGAGCATGGTAAAAAGATGATACAAGCCTGCAATGATGCCGGCGTGAACCTCTACGTAGTCAAACAAAACCGCATGAACCCCACTATTCAAAAAGTGCATGAAGCTATTGAAAAAGGTCGTTTTGGTCAAATCTACTTTGCCCAGGCTAACGTCTTTTGGACCCGTCCTCAAGATTACTATGATCAGGCCCCCTGGCGCGGCACCAGAGAACTCGATGGCGGCGCTCTCATGAACCAAGCCAGCCACTATGTGGACCTTCTCACCTGGCTTGTCGGCCCTGTACAAGAGGTCAAAGCCTTCACCGGGACTCTTAAAAGAAAAATCGAAATGGAAGACACGGCCACTGTTGCCCTCAAATGGCCAAATGGTGGAATGGGCTCTATAAACGTCACCATGCTCACCTACCCTAAAAACCTAGAGGGCTCACTCACCATCCTTGGAGAAAAGGGTACTGTCAAAATCGGTGGTATCGCCATTAACGAAATCCAGTCTTGGGACTTTGAAGATGGGATGGACTCTAAAGAAGAAGTGTCTAACCTAAGTTACTCAACAGATAGTGTTTATGGCTTTGGCCACTCTATCTTCTATAAGAATGTGATCAATCACTTAAAGGGCGAAAAATCCATCATATGTGATGGCGACCAAGGCTTACAGTCCCTTGAGCTTCTTGAAGCTATTTATCGCTCGGCTGAAAGCAACAAAACCATTCAACTGCCCTTGGAGAACTGATGGACTTTCAAAAACACGAGACCGCTATTATTGACGAAGGTGCCGAGATTGGAAAAGGAACCCGCGTTTGGCACTGGGTTCATATTTGTGGCAAAAACGTCCAAATTGGTGAAAACTGCTCATTGGGACAAAACGTGTTCATCGGCAATAATGTCAAAATCGGCAATCGTGTTAAAATCCAAAACAATGTATCCGTCTACGATCAAGTCATACTTGAAGACGACGTCTTTTGTGGCCCCAGCATGGTGTTCACAAACGTAATAAACCCCAGAAGTGCCATTGAACGAAAAAACGAATACAAAACAACACACGTCAAAAAGGGGGCCAGCATTGGAGCTAACGCCACCATCATTTGCGGCAATACAATTGGCGAGTACGCTTTTATTGCAGCAGGCGCAGTCATCACAAAAGATGTTCCACCACATGCTCTTATGGCGGGTGTTCCGGCCAAGCAAATTGGATGGATGTGTGAGTGTGGAAATCGCCTCAAGGTATCCCAAGAAAATACCTCCGTTGGCGATTGCCCAACTTGTGGTAAGACGATAGAATTATTTATTTAACCTCTAACAGGTGACAGTCGCTTTGGCGGTAAATTTAAAAGAGACATCAAAAAGAATTCAACGGGTCCTGAGCCTTAATTCTTACGCTATTGAGCTCTGTTACAGCGTTCTTGGACCCAAAGTAATACTACCTGGCTTTTTTGGCTTGATCGGAATCTTTTTTCAGATATTTGCTATTGGATTAGTCTTCAGCTTTATGAAAAATCAGGCTCTACCTGGACGAGCCACCAAAATCCTAAGTTTTTTGCACGTTGACATCATTCAGTTGAGTTTTGAACAACTCGCAGCGGTCGTTAGCATCATAGTTCTACTACTTCTAATATTCTCAGCCATTGCAAATTTTCTACACCAGAAACTGTCAATCGTTTATGCTTGTCGAGTAGAACAAGATGTTCTGAGCGACCTCATTAACAAAAGCCAAAAATTTGATCTCTTTGTAATCGAAAAAATTAGAGGTTTTAGCTACAAAAGCATCTTCTCTCGTGTTCTCTTTGGCGATACACGAGGGCTTAACCGCGTTTTACAAATGGCTATGACTACGGCAATCCCCGTTTTTTCTTTTGTGGCCAGCGGACTTTTTTTAGTTTATCTGAACTGGAAATTAAGTCTAATGATGACCCCGCTGATCATCCTCTATTTAATCGGCATTTTTTTTGTGAACGCAAAGGCCATTGAAGCTAGCCGCAAGTTTGATCCCAT
Organism: Bdellovibrionales bacterium; assembly: GCA_041739665.1. GTDB lineage: Bacteria > Bdellovibrionota > Bdellovibrionia > Bdellovibrionales > JAGQZY01 > JAGQZY01. Next base: position 17,535 of record JBGSNK010000069.1, on the reverse strand, counting down.
CAACGCCGAAACTAAAAAAGAAGCTCTGATTAGTATTCTTAATCGCAATAAAGAATTATCAAATGAGCTTTTATCAAAGCCGTCTTACAAAGATTATTTTCTCTCTTATCATGATATCGTCATCGTGGCGCACCGCTCTTCCCTGGTCAATGATGTGTTTATTGCTCTTTCTTTGAGTCTTATTTTCTTCGGCGCCACACGCTTTTCCGAAGGGATCAACAAGGCTTTTCTGGCAGAAATGGTTCTTTACCTTATTGCTCTGCGATATGGCGTCACTTTCCTTAAACAGTTCTTCGGAAAGTTTTCGACAATGAATCGCTTCTACCCACAAATTACCCGTCTAAAACATTTCCAAAACTTTCTTAACAAGGAAAATGGAAAGGCCCTCTCTGCTCCACAGGAAATTGTCGTAAATAATGAATTTACAATTCAAAGAGGCCAGCCCTTTTTAATAAAAAACGACCAACCCGTGGATCGATTTTCAGCGATTAGCCTCATTCATCAACTGATCACTTCATCAAGAAATCTCCCCCAGTATCGCTCGATCGCAATGTTAACCAAAGACACTTACAGTGCCGCTGCACAGAATAAATCTCTTGAGACCTTGATCAAAGCGTTTTCAAAAGCTGCCAGCTCTAAAGATACCCATTGGCTGATTATCGATCAGTGGGTACTCACTGTGCTTGAACTCAAAATTGATAATTTTATCAAGCCTTTCCAGAATAAATTTATCGTTCTTCTCAAAGTTATCGACCAACAGGATGTGGACCAAGGACGATTGTTGGCTGACTTTGAAGATGACCAACTGAAGGGAATCCGCCCCACTATGGAAAGTGATATTTTCATAGCCTCACCTCTCTTCGCAGATGATGGAACAGATCCGAATATGGTTGAAGACGAAGTTTGGGATTAAAAAATGTGCGGACTGTTTAGCCTGTTCTCTGGCCGTTTTGAAATGGACTCTCAGATTCTAAACCCTGAAGAGGTAGAATCGACTCTAGCCCCTCGTGGTCCTGATGCTTTCCGACAAGAAACTCGAGACAATCTCTATCTGGCCCACTCTCGATTGAAGGTGATTGACCTAGATGATCGGAGCAACCAGCCATTTCAAACACAGAATTGGCTTATTGCCTACAACGGTGAAATCTTTAATTTTAAAAAATTGCGCCAGATACTTAAAAGTGAAGGATGGAGCTTTAATACTGAAAGTGACACAGAAGTCCTGGCCTTGGCTATTGAAGCTTGGGGCCCCCAAAAAGCCATGCAGGAGTTTCACGGCATGTACGCCTTTGCCGCTTACTCACTGAAAGAAAATAGCCTCTATATTGCTCGTGACCCTTTGGGGATCAAACCCCTGTACTGGACGTTAGAAAATGACTACGTCGCTTGCGCCTCTTGGCCTAGCACTTTATTGAAAGGCCTCAAAAAAGAGTGGAAATTAGACCGCTTAGGGTTGACCCAGTTCTTTATGCTGGGAGGCTCATTTGGAAAAACGAAAAACGGCGACCGCAGTCTGGTAGACAATATCAACATGCTACCTCCCGGACAACTAGTGAAAATTGATGAGAACTTGAAGGTTCACAAAGAAACACCACGCCCATTCAAGAAAGAAAATACTTCAGCACCTCAATACTCCACAGAAGAGCTTCTGAGTTTACTCAAAGAGGTTCAACACGAACACTTGGAGTCCGATGTTCCAATGACTGTATTTTTAAGTGGTGGTGTTGACTCCACTCTGTTAGCGGCCTTAAGCCAGAAAACGGTGGCCTTCCATTTGGAGAGTGGAGAACAACAGTATGCTCAAGAGGCCGCTGATTTTTTAAAGATTCCCTTTGTCTGCGTGGACAATAAAACCTTAAGTGCATTGGAAATTGACGACCTTTTGCTCGAATATGCCACCAAGTCAGGACAAATTTACTCCTCGGCCTTGCAGCCTCAAATCACCTGTCGAGCCATGCAACTAGAAAACATCAAAGTGGGAATTAGTGCCAATGGAGCCGATGAACTCTTTTTGGGCTACCCTTCAATCCCCAGCCCCAATCTACCAGAAACAGTATTACCTTCTCATGAAAGAGCCTCAGTACAAACCATCGACGAACAGATGCAGCACATCTTTTCTTTTCCTTCGGATTTTAAAAATCCGAAGGACAGCGATCAGAAAGAACTTCTGCAATTCTTCTTCGAAGAAGAAAAGAAAGACTTTAGCAACTTAGTCACCACCCTAGGGGAAGAGGCAGCCCACCGTATGTATCATCTTCAAACTTATGTGAAGAATGATTTAAACCCTAACCTTGACCATGCATCCATGCTCTATGGAATTGAAATGCGAGTGCCTTTTCTCGACACTCGAGTCGTGGATTTTGCTCTCCAGCTAGGTTCAGAGCAATTGATCCGTCCCGAAATTGGTCGCAAAGCCCCGCTCAAGGATATCTTGGATCATCTCGGCGTTCCTCGAAGTATTTGGTTTCGCCTAAAACAGGGCTTTTCTTTACATAGCTCCACCTTGTTAACTATGAGAGATCATCGTCTCGGTCAGTTAGAAGAACTTAGAAAAGACGAACTCCTTCACTACATGCCATTAGGGGGCAATCTTTCTCGGGACTTTTTTCGAACCCTTTCAGCTGCCTCTGCTTTTTCAGCCTGGAAGAAGGCTTGGATCGACACAGGAGTGGTCTCTGTATGATGAACTTGAAAGTTCTGGCCTGCACACCAGCCCTTATCGACACCCTATCCGTAGGTCTTCTCTTAGACTCTCATCCTTCCATTTATTGTGGCCCAGAAACTCATTTTTTCTCTCATCCTCAGTTCTGGAGGGATCCAGAAGGGGGCGTCTCTAAAATACTAACACTCGGAACAGAACTTAAAAACGTTGATTCCGGATACAGCTGGATGCGACCTTCCAGCATGGCAGTGCAGTATTATCTAACAAGCCTTTCCCAACTTAAAAGCGGCTCGATTTTTTTTGAAAATACAGAGAATTTTTACCAATGGCTCATGACCCCAAGACTGATCCTTGAGGAGAAACAAGTAGCCTGTGACATATCCGAAGCAAATATACTGGCAGCTGATTCAGCTCTAAAAAGTGGCTGGCTCAATCAAGTCATTGTATTTCACATGAACCCAGAAACTTTTATTAAAAAGACCCGAGGCAAATTCCCCCTCAAGTTAAGTCTGTTGGCGTGGAGCCTTCATCACAGCTTAGCTCTAAACCTTTTTCAAAAATATGGCTCAGAGAGAATCTGCTTGTTTGATTTAAAGAAAATAAATCAAGACTCAGAACGATATAAACTGAAGAATTTTTTGAATTTGCGCTCAGGGGAAGTATTTTCTAATCAAGGGCTTCGCCTCTCTACAGATAAAAATATCAAACCCGAAACTGCAGAGGCGAAAAGTAACGTTGAACAGTTGAGTTTTGAACCTCTATCCGCAGAAGAGGTTTACAACTTGCGCACCCTGAATATTCACAAAAAGGCCCTCGCTTCCTTTATTGAAAATCCAAAAAGCTTTAGCACATCAAGTCTTTGCCGTGGATTTGGATACAACAAGCCTTGGAAAATATCAGACTTATTCAAAGATCAACGCAAGCTTAGAAAACCAGAATTACCTCGTGAACACAAAAACCGTGTTTATAACTTTTTTGCCAACATTCAGTCTTAGCGCCAATTAAAGAGGCTGCCTTTCTCAGAAATAATATTATCGTAAGCCACTATGTCTTCTTGCGAGTCAATCTCATACCAACGGTCAACGATTGGGATGCAATGAATTTTAAAACCGTTTTTCAAGAGGCCGCTCAGTAGTTTAGTGGTGTCAATTTGATTGATCTCATCCTCGTTAAAATGTGCCAAGTAGCTTTTTACCCGCACCCAGGCTTCAGGAGTGATCTTTAAAATCCCCATAAACTGACCTTTCACCTGGCCAAGGTTTTCTGGTCTCTGCCCGATTTCGATTAAATTGGCGGACTCATCCACCTGAAATGTTTCCGCATCTTCTAGAGGATTTTCAAATCTTTTTTCCCAAATATCCAACCAATTTGTATCGTAAGTAATTGCCAGGGGGTGAGAGCCTTCTGTAAGCTTTTTAATGACAGCACCGGAGTACACAATATCTGAGTAGGATACAACGCAAGGTTCATCGGTCAACCAGCGGTCAGCGGTAAGCAGGCTCCGTACCATATTGGATTGATACCAAATTTTGTTATGAAACTTGGTGCCTTCAAAACCGACCACCTTATCTGCTTTATAACCTGTGACTACAGCTAAGTCGTTGATCCCAACTTCTGCAAAAGCCCCGATTTGCCAATCCAGTAAGCGCTTTCCCTGGAACTCAATCAATGCTTTCGTCCCATATTCCGTGAGCTCTTTACAACGACTGCCTCGCCCCGCAGCTAAAATTAAACCCCGCATAACTACCCCATTTTGAACAGTTTTTTAATAAGCTTCAGGTCCTGAATCTGCTGGGGACCTCGCTCAGGATGCCAAATAATCCCCACAATGGACTTGTCTCCATGCTCAAAAGCTTCAATAGTATTATCAGAAGCTTGATATAAAGGAACCAGGTTTTCGCTTAGAGAGGTGATCGCGAAATTATGATAGGAGTTCACCTCACGCTCTTTTTCCAAAGTAAGAATCCGTCCCTCTCCCCCAATTGACTGTAAGAAATGAGATGTCCCTACGTGCCCTTCTACTTGCCCTAATAGGCTCCCAAAGCGATGGGCAATGAATTGGGCTCCTCGACAAATTCCTAAAACTGGAATATCATTTTTGATCGCAAAATCTAATAGTTCAGTTTCTAGTTGATCTCTCATTCTATTGACTTCTTTATCATCAAAAGCCGACAAATTATTCCCTCCAGAAAAAATAAGTCCATCTAAGGCCAGCTCCTGACAACAAGCGGTGGCTTTATCAAAAGGAACCGGTACCAAAACAGCGTTAAATTCCCTAAATAAATGAAACCAAGCAATATCTAGAACACTACGTATCTCTTTGTAGCTTTCCACAACCTCTAACCTTTGAGTGATACCTATTTTTTTCATGAAAGAACCCTTACAATTTTATTTTCGCAATCCAAATTAATTTTCTTAGCACGACTCCAAATTTTATAGTTTTCCTCACCAGCACCAATTACCGCAGGGAGCTTCAATTCTGCCGCACGAATCGACATATGAGAATTGGCACCTCCGTACATCGTCACCAATCCTTTAATATTTTTAGTAAATATCCAATCATAACCAGGATCTGCACTTTCAATAAAAATAATCTTTCCCTTCAAGTCCTGTCCCTCAAGAGGTCCCGCCACAACGTCAGAAATTACTTGACCTTGCGTGATAAAATTGGGCTCAGTTTCAAAAACAAAAAAATCGTAAATATCTTCTTCTTCACTGATCAACTGAGGTAACTTGAGGGACATTGTGATATCCAGTTTCCGCTTGTTCATATCAATACTCTGCAGCAGAATTTCGGTCACATCATCGTCGATGAGGGTGGTATACAGCCTAATTATGGTATTAATATCTAAGTGAGATAAGTCATCTCGGTTGAAACCAAAGCGTGATCCAAAATACTCCAACTCAACAAATGCTTCACTCAAACTTTTTGTAAATACAAACTTTGAAGACTCTCGCCCTTCAATGGCTTTTCTAATGAAGTTCAATAAATGATCGACATTGAACTTCAAACCTATTTCTTTGAGATGACTCTGAATTCTCTCTTTTTTCTCATCCGAAAACTGAAAAGGCTTTTGATCTTTTTCCAAATCTAGAGATGTTACTTGAGAAAAGTAAAGTTCGGGGCTTTCATCATATCTCCTCGAACGAATATCATAAGTCCCTGGGCGCAAATGACCGTATTCCCTTAAAAACTCTTCACGACTCAACTCGCCTCGTGCCACTTTATCCATATCCCTAGAGAATTGACGAGCAATCGTGTTTAAACTAGCCAAGAAATCGTCTCGTTCTTCGAGGGTTATAATTTCTCGGTCCACAAAAGAATCCAAAAACTGTTTGGCTATAAAGCCGGCACGAGCCAAGCCAGCAAATGGTAAAGTGCCGTAACGTTTACAATCTTCAATCAACCAATATATTTTGTCTACGCTTGGTAGATCTGAATCTAAAATTGTTTTTTGCTTTTCTTTGAGTACCTCAATTCTCTCTAAGTCCCTCTGAAAATGGCCACCTTCTTGTATGATGTCTGAAGTGATTCCACTTAGGGCTTGAGAAAGTTCTTTGACTTCAACCTCAGAAAATCCACTCTCTAATAGGACGCGAAGATCTTTCTCAGTGGACAAATGAAAACATGACAACACAATTGAAAACTCCACTTTATCGTGGGCCTGAGGATTCTCCTTAATCTTACCGAGATAATAATTCACCAATTTGTGAGACAATTGATCAGATACTGCTTTTGGCACAAATGAGTTGAAAGTCAGTCGCACATCAACGAAAGGATGTAGACCAAATGTCCTTAAAAGCGGGAAGCTTCTTAAGTTTTTATATCCATAGTTATCTCTTTGATAAGCCCAAACATTATCAGTCACCAATTCCTTATACATCGACAAGGATAAAGCTCGTGGTTTACAACCTATGATCTCAGCTGGGTTCCAGTCTGGCATAACCCCGAGGACCGTAGACTCACCATAAAGATAGGGGTAGGGCTTAGCCATTTTTTTAAACTTTTTTTCAATTTTTAAAAGAAAGGCGCCCAGCTCGTCGACACCAATCACTCTGTTGGTAACCTCATTCACAATTTTGCGTGCCTGTAGTATCCAAGTCTGGGATTGGTCGTCAATAGCAAACTCCACATCAATGGCTTCCCATTTCAATAAAGACTCTATTTCTTCAATAGCACTTAACAATGCCCCCAATTCTGCGTCCTTAATTTCATTTTTCGAATCCTTGAACCTATAATAGGTTTTTGCGTTGGATGTAGTCCCAGATGTGATGGCTTCATAGTCACTTGCAGTTTCTTGATAATTAACAACGTAATAGGGTGCGTGGGTGCTCAGCTCACAACTAAAAGCCACTCCAATCTTCTTTAAGTTTTTTATATGCTCTTGAATGAAGACCTGATCGGACTCTTTTGCATTCTTGCCATAAGACTTTACAACGGTTTGGATCGCTTCAACCACCGAAGCAATATCGCCCTTAGGACAATCCCCGACCGATTTAAAATGCCCTGCATTAGAGAATGTATCAGAATCTTCGTTCGAAGCTGAGCTGCGAACAATGACATGGGTCGCCGCAAAAAGAGCCGGATCTTGAATCAGACTAGAGGCATATTTTACTTTTTCAGTTTCGCCCAAAGACACCCACTCACCTAGAGTGAAAATCACCAAGGGTTTGATCCGGGCTGACTGGAGCTTCCGTTCTAGTAACCTCAAGGTCTTGGCTTTGGTCATTGAGTGCCCTGACAAATGAATTTCTCCTTTTAAAAAACAAGCACTTACTGCTTATCAATTAGTCCTTGCCATGGAAAGAAACATTTGTAAGCTTACAGCATTTTCATAGCCATTGGACAAACAAATTATGACCACTGACCTTCGTAGCTTGGCAGACAAAATCAATCAAATTAGGGGTTTACAAAATATTTTTTTGTACGCACCAGGAAGCACAGGAACCGTCTTTTTCCACAGCTTAGTTAATGACCATCCTGAAATTCTCAGCATTCCAGTGATTTTTAGCACAAACACGGCCTATAAGCTTATGAAAAAGGTGAAGTTTGAGCCCCAAGCAAGCTGTAATATTCTTCAAGAAAAAACTGAGTTGAAATTAATTACCAACCGATTAGATACTCCCAGAAGTGGGGACTTTTCTAATTATAAATTTGACAAATATAAGTTCTTCTCAACTTTAGCATCAGAACTACCTCGGTATCCTGAACATAATCAAAAGACAATTTTTGAAATAATCTACTTAGCATTCTCAGAGGCAACCTTTCAAAACCTGAGAAAAAAGAAATACATCTTCGAACACACTCACAACATGCCGCTTGGCGAAGTTACTCAAAAATTGGAATTATTTGATCAGCCCAAATTTATGATCATGACTCGTGATCCTAGAGCAAATCTGTTTTCTTTTTTTAGTTTTATGTACTCAACGAATGGTTATTTAAGCTTTCTAGATGTTACAAAAAAACTGAAAGCTATTTATGAAACCTATGAACAGTTTTTTGAACATTTAAATTACTTTTATTGGATTAAACTTGAGAATCTTCACACTAAACCCGAAGAAACTATGAGAGATTTCTCGAGAGCATTTGGAATTTCGTATCATGACAATCTCCTTGAATCTACATTCGGAGGAAAGAAATACATCTCAAGTACCAAACATAACAAAAACGTATACGGCTTCTCTGAACGAGTGATTGAAAAAAAGTTCTTGAAACTCCCTGAGAAAGATATCCATTTTGTCGAGAAACTTTTCGCTCCTGTACATCAGTTCTTCGAATACCCATATCTAAATGACAACAAACTATCTAATTCTCAAATGGAAAAACATAACTTCTTAGAGGCGAACTTCAATTTTCGAGAAGAAATTAAGCGACTGCGAAGAATAAATAAAAAAGGTGCTTTTCTAGAAAACACAAAGAAAGCATTGTCACTCCGAAAAGAAATGAAAAATAAGAGGCGTGAGCTTATTCAGAAAGCCCTTCTCAAAAATGAATTAATCCAAAACAGCATAAATTCGCATTAATGATGTGGCGCATTGTGCGGCGGCAACTTATTAACCTTGCTGCCTTAATACCAACAAGTTAAAATCCCGCCATGAAACAAGGTGATTTTACAAAAGTTGCAAAATTTTATTCGAATAGGCCCGGCTATAGCCACCTAATTTTGGACCAAATCTTAACATCTATAGGCTTGCCCCGAGACACAATGAGAATAGCCGATATCGCAGCAGGGACAGGAAAGTTAACTTCTGATCTACTAGAGCTAGGCATTAAAAATATCATACCGGTAGAACCAAACGATAACATGCGAGCCGAGGGACAAAAAGCAATCCCAAAACTCAACTGGTTAAAGGGGGCCGGAGAAAATACCGGCCTAGATTCTGACAGCTTCGACCTTGTTACTGTAGGGTCAGCTTTTCATTGGTTTAACTTAGAGCATGGACTAAAGGAACTAAGCAGAATCCTAAGGAGCGGCGGCAAATTATCAGTTATGTGGAACCCTAGAGATCTTGAAAGAGATTCTTTACAAAAAGAAATCGATGATAAGATAAAAAAGTATATACCAACCCTTGAGAGAAAGTCATCAGGCGCCAAACACTATACCGGAACCCTATTTGATGACCTGGAAAGTTTTGGCACATTCAAAGACACCATCTTTTCCGAGGCTCGCCATAGCATTAAAATGAGCAGAGAGCGCTATATAGGTGTTTGGAAGAGCGTGAACGACATTCAGTCACAGGCGGGAGAGGAAACCTGGGAGCGAATCATTACCTATATTGAAGCCACAACAAAAGACATGGAGTACGTCGAAGTCTTTTATAAAACTAGAAGCTGGACTACCACAAAGGTCTAAACAATGCCTTTTGGATTTTGCTTTTGGATAACTGGACTCGCGGGGTCAGGAAAAACCACCTTAGCTAAGCGAGCGTTAGAAATCTTACGATCGGAGGGTCTCCAACTGATTCTACTGGATGGCGACCACATGAGAGATGTTTTTTCAAACAACAATTACAGCAAAGACTCTCGGATTGAATTGGCTAAAAAATATTCGAATCTTTCCAAAAACCTTAATCTCCAGGGGTTCTCCACCATATGCTCTACAATTTCTTTATTTGACGAAATTTTCACGTACAACAGGCAAAATATTCCCAACTACAAAGAAATCTTTCTCTCTGCTTCAGAAGAAGTCTTAAATCGCCGAGATAAAAAAGGACTCTATAGTGGCTTTGAATCAGGTAAAATTAAAAATGTAGTGGGTCGGGATATCGCTTGTAACTTCCCAGAGAATCCCGACCTTAAAATTGTAAGTGAGGATTTAGATAGAAACGTTGAGATTCTGTGCAATTTTATTCGTAAAACCTTAGTAGATACCTAGTAAGACTCACCAATGATAAAACCATTATTGATCAAACTCTTTTTATTGTACCGAAAAGGCGTGCTTCTGGGACCATTTCTTCCAGAGTACCTGAACACCGCATCGCCAGCGGCAACATCCCAATCTTTACAAGGGGCTGTTCTCAGGTAAATATCTGCCTTTCCCTCAGCTAAATAAGCAAACTTCAGTGATGAACCCACGCTGTCTACCTGAACCGATCCAAACTTTTCCTGAAGTTTCTGCAGAGAATCGCCAGCATGAGAACTAGAAATCAAAGCTCTTATTTCTGAACCAGGTAGCGGAGGTTTGGAAAAAAGTTGTTCTAGCCTTCCTTTCTGATTTTTAAAACTACCTCGCTCTCTCTCCCCAAAATACGTAGTCTGTGTCGGTGGAACATATATAACTCCCAATATTGGAACTCTTTTTTCAACTAAAGCTATATTCACTGTGAATTGGTCATTTTTTTTAACGAACTCTTTGGTGCCGTCAAGAGGATCAACAAGCCAAAAATAATTCCATTTTTTTCTAACCTCAAAAGGAGGAATAAGCGACTCCTCCGAAACAATTGGAATGTTCTTATTTATTTTCTTTAAAGAATCACAAATAAATTTATTGGCCTCTAAGTCTGCTAGAGTAATTGGAGAGTTATCATTTTTGATATATTTAATCTGCGGCGTGCTGTAATGATGCATGATAAGTTCACCAGCCATCTTCGCTATTTCTGTCACCTTATTTATCATTACTACTACCAGCCTAAAGATTAAAGACGCTCATCTCAGTTGTCGGTAAAGCTCAATCAGAGATTCTTTCTGAGCCTCCCAACTATAAGTTTTCTGATAATAATCTTTTTTATTGTCTTTCAACTTATAATTATTTTTTTCGTCGTAGAGTTTCTTTAACCCCTGAGCAATACTCTCGTGGCTCTTCTCGTTGACCACAATCCCCGCATCCAAATCTCCTAGAACCTTGGCCATTTCTGGGAGGTTTGATGCACAAACCGGAACACCCGCCTGAATAGACTCAAACAATTTATTGGGTAAACAGTGTCGATAACTAAGAGTGGCATCTTGGATCGGGCAAACCGCAATGTCGGCGTCCTGGATCACCGACACCACCTCGTCTGGTGCCACGGGGTCCATGAGATGAACACGAGAATTCAAGCCATATTTTTTAATATACCCCATAATCCACTCGTCATACCCTGGGTTCCGAGGACCCAATATCGCCAATTGAAACTCTGGCAATTGGGCGAGCCCCTTAACCACCAGATGCAATCCTCGATAAGGCCCCCCGACACCACCAGTGTATATGATCAAAGGGGTCTCTAAAGACAGTCCTAAACGATTTCGCACGGTTGTCACTTGCTTCCCCGAAACAACTTCCGGAATATTCATTACCAAATTGACGGGACCGTCGAAGCGCTCTTTATAGTACTCAACAAGGAACGGGCTGACAGAAATAATACCTGATGTATGAGGCATGCAGTCTGCCTCTAGATTTTGGATGAAAGACTTTCTTTCGGGCGGCAGTGGGGGCACTCTCTCGGTCTCAAGCTCATGGGCATCGTAAATAACTTTTGCCCCCATTTGACTAGCCAGAGCAATCCCTGCGGGCAAGGTGTACAAGTCGTGGCAATGGATCAAGAAAGGCCTCAGACCATGATCGACTTTTTTCAGGTTGCCGTAGTAAATCCCATACTTCGCATAGTACATGTGATTGAAGTTATTATTCGCCACTGGTTTAACAAGTGCGGTTCGTAACCAAGAGGGTTGATGGGGCAAATAACTCAAAAGCTTATTCACTAAGCGCCAGCTAAAGTTTTCTCGGCGACGGTAAAAATAGAAAAATAATGACTCTAAATTTAAAGCCCTAAGAATTTTGACCACAATAATTTTAAGTTGAACCCACAGACTTTGCCACGTGCCGCTTTCTTTTACTTTCATTTGTTGAAGTTTTCGTTTCTCTAGAGCCGAAAAAGCTGTGGTACTAGCGGAAATTTTTTCTTGGGTCCTGTCTAAAAAAGAAAGGTCACTGAGCCAATCAGCCTGATTAGCCACGCCCGTCCCCCAGCAGTCAAAACGTAGGATATTCACACCCTCAACCACATCGCGTTCTTTCGCACCCTTGAACTTCTTGCAAAAAAGATAGACTTGGTAGCCTGACTCCACGAGCGCTTTCGCCTCTTTCATGACTCTTGAATCGTTGGGACCGTCATTATGGACTAGCGAAAAAACAACTCTATTAACAACCTGCTTGGTTTCTGACACGCGGCTTAGACCTCTGTAGTATCAATGCTATTCACGAAGCGACTTTCTACCCTGTTGTTTGTCGACTCACAAGGAAAAGGGGCCCTTTTTTTTCCATCTCTTGAAATCTATGAGTAGCGGAAAAGGGGAGGATATTACCCAATCAAGATAACGCGACAAGTCCTGTAGTGCCATCAGGAGGAACCCATTGAAAAAACTCAGAGAAATGGGTAATTTTCAGCCCCTTAGGAGATCTATATATTGGCACAAATAAGACATATCTTGGGACCGGTGATGGTTTTCTTGGCTCTGATTCTGGTTCTAGTCGTTCTGACATTTCTTACCGATAGCCCTAAAAGCCGCTATCAAAAATACCACTGTCAGTATGTGATGAATTACCAGTCGCCTAACCGAAGTACCGACTTTCTCTCCATTGGTGGATCCAAGTTCCTGAGTGCGTTTTCCAACCAGTATTTTTTACGGGGCTACCCCAAAAAAGATATAAGGATGGTTAACTTGGGCCATAGCTGGAAAGGTGTCGATCAAATGTATGCGATGTTGCGTGACCACCTTGAAAATCATCAGGTGAAAAATTTGATCATTCTTTATCAGCCCTCATATCCCGCTTGGAAACGTCGCTATCATCCCAACCTTTTTCTAACTGCGAAACTCTTTGACTTAGTTGAAATTATTCTTCTCGACAGTGATTATAAAAACCTCTTTTTTCGAATCGGTGAATTCTCAAAATTGCTACTCCAGCGTTTGATTTGGCATTTAGAAAATGGAGTGCGTGGAAAAAGGTGGAACACTCCAAAAGACTCTTATGAGACCATCGCTTTTGGTGATTGTACAGAGCCCAACGAAGTCACACCCTCAGCTCTAATCGCTCGCAAGAAACGACTCAATATAATCAAAGACAAAAAGAAACACCGAGGCTTTCCCCTCTCAGGTAAAGACCAGAGCCTTACTGTAAAATACTATAAAAAAATTCAAAAAATGATCGAGAATCAAGGCGGAACCGTCTATTATCTTCTTCTCCCATCTGCCTACGACCTTGCCATCTCTGAAAAAAGTCGCCAACAATTTGAGTCGACCTTCCATCGTCCATTGATTGTACTGGACCCTGCGATTAAACAGGCTCTTTACAAAACCGAGAACCACTATGCCGACACCAACCACATGTCAGATCTGGGCTCCCAAATTTACTCCGAATGGGTCGGCCACAAAATCTTCGAAGCAGAGACTCAAAAATGACAATCCGCTGGTCCTTTTTGCTGATTCATTTGGTTTTAGTTCCCCTCACCCTGTCGCTACTACTCAGCTCCAACTTGACAGCCTCGAAGATTTTCGCCCAGCTTGGCAAGCGCAATGACCAGAAAATGTCTTACTGCCTCTTTCATGCCGAACAAAAACAAGAGCAAAACCTAGACCTGGAAACCTGTGGACTACAACTTTTGAACAATAAAGATGTTTTAGAGACAATCGAGCGAATTGATCCTTCAGTCATAAAAAGTGTGACCATACCAGTTTTTGATTATTACTTTTCAAACTATAAAACTTCAGGGCCCGATGCCAGTCCATCCTCTGATTTTCTTTACTTTGATTATTTGAGGAGAGACCTTTCTCTTACTATTTGGGACTCACCAAAAACATTTTTTGAACTGATTAAGATAGCCTCATCACCTGACAAAAAGAGAAAAAATATTTTTAGACACCCAGAATCTTGGGGCTTCTTGAGTTTCCAGCCTCTTCCTAGGGCACTTCACTCAAAAGTGACCCTCCTTAGGGAGAAAGGCGTTACGATCGAATACAAATACCATTCCAGCTACTCGCTATTCTCTAAACGTTACAAAAAAGAAATTCAACAAGAGTTGCAAGAGATGGGGGCTCGGTAATGTTGAAAGATCCTCAAATCTACCTTCTACTATTAACCACTTTTGCGCTTCTTATTCGTATTTTTAAAAAAGAAGAACATCGGCAACTTTTTCTCATTTTAACTTCAGGACTCTTCATATTTATAATCTCTCCACCAGCCCTTCTTCTGGTGCTTTTCAATACGGCACTAATTCGATTGGCCAGGAATAATTACCGATATCTACCTAAAAAGTGGGCCTTTCCCTTTTCTGCACTTATACCTTTTGCTGTGCTCATTTATTTTCGCATAGCAAGTATTGAAAATTATTATTGGGTTAGCCTAGGAATGACTTTTTACAGTCTCAAGTCCTTTGCAATGTTTATTGATACCGTAGTAAATAAAAAAAGCTATTCTTTGAGAGAGCAACTTCTCACAAATATGTTCTTCCCCTGCTATTCTTCGGGCCCCGTCGTCTACCCTAAACATTTTCAAAAATTTGAATTCAGTATTAAAAAAGATCTCATTGGAATGATTCGTATTTGTCTCGGTATTTTTAAGGCCGATTTCATCAGTGGCATATTTATCAACGGAATGATCACATCTTACTATGGTTCTTTTTTAAGTGAGGAACAAGCCGGCAGCTTCCACCAAGGGTTGGCTTTTACCTACCTTAAATTTCTCTATACTTACATGAACTTCAGTGGCTATTCTGATATCGCCATTGGAGCGGGCCAACTCCTTGGCGTCAAAGTCCCCGAGAACTTCAATCTCCCCATTTTAGCCCACAGTCCCCAGGAGTTCTGGCGGCGCTGGCATATTACCTTGGGAGACTGGGTCACCCAATACTTATTCTTTCCCCTGCTTACGGTTTATCGGCGCTTTAAAAAGCTGGCAGGACCAGCCTCAACCTTTACGGCATTCCTTTTACTTGGACTTTGGCACGAAATCTCGTTGGGCTATTTTCTCTGGGGTGTTGGCCATGGAGTTCTATTGGCTTCAAATCAGTTGGTCAAAATGAAGTCCATGAAACTGCCGCGTTTAAAACAATTTTTTGAGAACTCTGGCATTTCCTTTCTCTGCAGGATCACAACCGTCACCGCGGCCGCTTTTTTACAGACTTTAGCGAACCTGCATGATGCGACGCATATAAAGCTCTATATTCTAAAATTGATGGGGTTTTAAATGAAGCAACAATCCCTTAAACAGACGACCTACGATTTTTTTACAACATTGATCATCGCATTCGCCCTATGGTACGTCTTTTCATATTTCCCTTTTGGTTCTTTTGATTTTGTATACGAAAATTATTAATGGTTTCACCCAAGGAAGTGATACGTGAATGAAATCCAAAGTAAAGTTAAACACTTTCTCGTTAGTGAATGTGGGCTTTCCGAGAATACGAACCCTGAAGATCCCATTTTCTCAGCTCATCTCATAGATTCTTTGGGGGTTTTGATACTCATGAATTTTCTAGAAGAGGAATTTTCTGTGAAGCTTTCGCCCTTTGAGGTGGGCCTTGAGGATTTCGACAATCTCACAAAAATCGAATCTCTTATTTCAGGAAAAAACTAGCCCCAATGAATTTGGTCGAAGCTCTACTGAAAAATTCTCTTAAGACAAATAACTCACCCCTTTTTGTTATTGATAACAAAACGTACTCCAGTCGAGAGTTTTGGAATTGTGTGGGGGGAGTTCAAAAGCAACTCTCAGCCTTGGGAGTTACTGCATACTCAACGGTGGGTATTTGCAGTGATCGCGGTATCAATTTTTTCGTGGATCTTTTTGCCCTCCTGGCGACTGGTGCAACGGTCTCGATCCTCGATAACTCCATGACTGAGGCCGACTTAGATCACGCCTTGTCTCTTGCTCCAATAGAGTTCTCCTTAGGTATGCAAACGATCAGGGCCAAGGAGTTGAATGTCGATTATTCTAAAACTGACTCCGAACCTTCAATACTCGATCTCCCCGGTGATCGCGTGGCTATGATTCTTTTCACAAGCGGATCCACCGGCATACCGAAGGGCGTACCCCTAACGCACCAGCGATTACTGGCTAATGTCGTTGGCACCTTAGAAAAGCATTTCATAAACAAAAACGATCGCCTCGCAATTAATATTCCTTTTCGATTTGTCAGTGCAATTTCCCATATGCTTTCAGTGCTTATGACAGGATCATGTCTAGTTGGTTCCGAGAAAAAGATGATGCCCCGAGATTTTCTAAGTTTCCTCAAAAGCAGTAAGTGTACGGCTTTTGGTGGAGCACCCATACAAATCCGGATCATTCTCGAAGCCATGAAATACGACCCTGAATTTTGCTCAACAATGAAATGGGTCATGTCCTCTGGCGACCATCTTCCTCCAGAGGTCATCACGGCCCTTTTTGAGGTCAATCCTGAAATCAAAATCGTCTCGGCCTATGGCCTTACGGAACTGGCTGGACGCTTTTTCATGAACCCTTTAGACAAAAATACGCCCCAACAAGAAACTCTTGGGACTCCGATTCGAGGACTGAGTTTCGATGTGGTCAACGAGAACTTCGTATCTCTTGAGCCAGGAGAGGCCGGCGAAGTGGTAGTCGAGGGAGAACTTATTTTTGATGGTTACCTAAATAATGAAGCAGCCAATCAAAAAGCTTTTCACAATGGTCGGTTTCGCACAGGAGATCTCGGATACAAAACGCCTCAAGGTCAACTCATCCTAACGGGACGATGCTCCGATGTCTTTAAGGTAAGTGGTCTTAAGGTGGCAACTCAGAAGCTCTGCTCTTCCTTAATGGATTCTGGTTTATTTGAAGATGTGGCGATTTTTCCCTATGTGGACAATAATTTAGGAACGGTTCCTTACCTGCTCTATGTTTCCAAAGAAGACCGGAGCCTTAACGATGTGATTGGTGAACTCAGAGAGAAGTTGCCAGCCCACTACATGCCTAGAAAAATGAAGCGGGTTCATGAGATCCCTCGCACAGGCTCTGGAAAAATTAGAAGAAAGGAACTCTACTTACTGGCTGAAATCTAGGAGCTTATGAAAACATCAATCGTTATTGGCAATTCCCATTCCATAAAAACAGACATTTGTATCGTAATAGACGTGCTTAGAGCCTCCAGTGTCCAATTCAGTCTCTTCAAAAAAGGAGTGCAAAGAATTCTTTTAGCAAAAACTGTGGATGAAGCCTGGGAGCTAAAAAAATCCTATCCCCAAGCGTTTTTGGCTGGTGAAGTGAATGGATTAAAAATTGAAGGTTTTGATCTTGGAAACTCTCCTTCTGAAATCAACCACAAAAATACCCTACCTAGTATTGTGATTCACAAAACAACCAACGGAACCCAAGCCCTAATCAAGGCTAATGACAGTAATCATGTCTATTCCGTCGGTTTCAATGGCGCCCCAAGCTTGATAC
>JBGSNK010000051.1:0-41774 GCA_041739665.1 Bdellovibrionales bacterium | reverse complement strand
TAATCCAACTTTAGGAATCCAACAATCTTCAGTGAATCAGCTCTATTTTTTTATGGCTGCCTGTTTGTGTTTGGGAATTCGTGGGCACCATTATTTTATTACAGGGCTGGCACAGAGCTTTGAAATGATTCCATTGAATGTTCTATTGCCACGTATGAGTGAGCTTGGTGAGTTTAGTCTAGTTGGACAACGAATTTTACAGGTTGGACTTCTTTTATCTGCCCCTGTCATGGTTTCTATTTTATTGGTCAATGTGTGCTTGGGTATTGTAGGGCGAGCTGTTCCACAAATTAACGTTTTGATAACAAGTTTGCCGGTTAATGCTTTAATGGGCTTGGGAGTTCTCATGTTAATGCTCCCGTATTTTATAGATTCACTTAAAACTGAGATCATGAGTTTTTCTGAAATCATGTTTGGTTTCTTGAAAGTTTTTTAACGAGATAGGTTATGGCAGGCGAAAACGATTTACAGGAAAAAACAGAGGAAGCCACACAGCAAAGACGTGATGACTTCCGCAAACAAGGTCAAGTCGCTCAGACACGTGAGTTGGCCTCGGCCTTTGCCTTGTTCGGTTTCGCGCTTTTGATTTATTTTATGGGACGTATGTTTGTTGAGCAATTCTTTGAAATCTATAATCATCTTTATAATAAGCAATTTTTGGCTACAGTTGCGTCAGGTAATATTTTTCCAGCTCTGTCCTTCGCCTTTAAACAAATATTTTTGATCACTTTGCCCGTCTATATCTTACTGTTTGTGTTGGGATTGGCTTCGAGTGTTTTTCAAATTGGATTCTTATTCACAAACGAGACTTTGACTCCTAATCTCAAAAAGATAAATCCCCTAGAGGGGATTAAGCGCATGTTCAGTGTTAAATCTCTTGTCGAGGGAATTAAAGCAGTTTTCAAATTTACTTTGGTCGGAGCCGTAATATATTTTGTCTTACGTGGTGAAGTTGATGTGATCCCACGTCTCATTTACTCGGAAACACTACAAGTACTCTATTACATAGGGTCCTTGGCTGTGAAGACAATGCTTTCAATTGCATCCTTGATGCTTGTTTTGGCAGGTATTGACTATATATTCCAGCGCTTTGACATGGAAAAGCAAATGCGCATGACTAAGCAAGAGGTTAAAGAAGAGGTTAAGTCTCGAGAAGGGGATCCATTAATAAAGGCACGCATTCGTAAGATTCAAAAAGAGATGGCAAATAAGAGAATGATGAACGATGTGCCGAAGGCTGATGTTATCATCACCAATCCGACCCATTTAGCCATAGCCCTAAAATATCAGCCCGAGAAATTTGCTGCCCCTGTAATTTTAGCAAAAGGAGCAGATCAAGTGGCCAAGAGAATTCGTGAAATTGCCGCTGAACACGACATTCCGATTGTTGAAAATAAACCACTTGCTCGAACAATCTTTAAAAGTCTTGAAGTTGGACAAGTGATACCAAGAGAGCTTTTTGCAGCTGTTGCAGAAGTTCTAGCCTACGTTTTCCGTTTGAGAAGAAAGAAGAAGTAGCATGGATGATTTATTTCAGTATTTAAAGAAATATGAAAAGTACACTAAGAATGCAGATCTGATGACTGCCATCGGTTTGATGATTATTTTGAGTGTGATGATCATTCCGCTTCCGCCTATTTTGCTCGACTTGGCGCTCACGGCTTCTCTCACTATTAGTATTTTGGTTCTTTTGGTTGCGCTTTATGTCAACAGTCCTCTAGAATTTTCGGTCTTTCCATCTCTTCTTTTAATCACGACCCTCTTCCGATTGTCCTTGAATGTGGCCTCGACCCGTTTGATCTTGTCTGAAGGCCATAATGGTACAGGTGCGGCTGGTGATGTCATCACAGCTTTCGGTGAATTTGTAGTTGGTGATAATTATGCAATTGGCTTTATTGTGTTTGTTATTCTTGTCATTATTAACTTTATTGTTATTACAAAAGGTTCAGGTCGTATTGCCGAGGTGGCTGCGCGTTTCACATTAGATGCATTACCTGGAAAACAAATGTCTATTGATGCCGACCTCAATGCCGGCTTGATTAACGAGGAGCAAGCTAGAACACGCCGTAAAGAGATTGAGTCCGAAGCCGACTTTTACGGAGCCATGGATGGTGCCAGTAAATTTGTTCGAGGTGATGCGATTGCTGGAATTATCATTATGGCAATAAACATTCTCGGTGGTTTGGCCTTGGGTGTGATTCAAAAAGATTTAGGAGTGGCGCAAGCTGCTGAATTTTACACTCGCTTGACAATTGGTGATGGCTTGGTATCTCAGATTCCAGCTTTGATAATTTCAACAGCTGCTGGTATTGTGGTCACGCGCAATCACTCCAAAGGTAATATTGGTTCTGAAATGGCCAGTCAGCTCTTATTAAATCCTAGAGCTGTCGGCGTTGCCAGTGCTTCGGTTTTTGCATTGGGTCTTGTCCCAGGATTGCCAACCTTACCCTTTACTGTAATATCTTTGCTTTTAGGTGCCATTGCCTGGGTTATACATAAATACCAAGATGAAGAAGTGCAGGTAGAGGCGAAAAGAAAGCATGACGAGGCCTCTCGTCCTAAGAAAGAAAATGTAGAAAATCTTTTGCCCTTAGATCTTGTCGAGCTTGAAATTGGTTACGGCTTGATAAATGCTGTAGAGTCCGAGCAAAGTGGCGACTTATTAGAGAGAATTGTCAGTATACGAAAGCAATTTGCCTTAGATCTTGGAATAGTCGTCCCCTCTGTTCATATCCGTGACAACTTACAACTCAAACCTGGTGAGTATCGAGTCCTTCTTAAGGGGAACAAGATTGCCAGTGGTGAACTTAAGCCCGATTGTCTTTTGGCCATGGACCCTGGTAATACCTCACAAATAATTGATGGGATTCCCACTAAGGAGCCAGCTTTTGGTCTCGATGCCCTTTGGATCAGCAAGATGCATAAGGAAAGTGCCGAGATCGCCGGTTATACGGTTGTTGATATTCCCACAGTTATTGCGACTCATATTACGGAAATTCTCAGACAGCATGCTTACGAGCTATTTGGCAGACAAGAGGCCAGCAAGTTAGTTGATAACTTTAAAAAGAATTATCCCAAAGTTGTCGAGGATTTAATTCCAGACACGTTGACTCTTGGGCAGGTGGTTAAGGTGCTACAGAATCTGCTTAAAGAGCAAGTGTCTATTCGAGATCTTCTCACTATCTTTGAGACTTTAGCAGACGAAGGGACTCGCAACAAAGATACCGATATGCTCACTGAGTCGGTGCGTAAGGCCTTGGGACGTTCGATCACCAGTAAATTGAAAGACGGAGATGATCAGATTCATGTGATCAATTTAGGCCCTGAGGTCGAAGAGATTATCAACCAATCTTTGCTGCAGACTGAATCGGGGATTCAATTGGCTCTTGACCCAAGCTACGGGCACTCTCTTATAAGCTCAATTGCAGAAAAAATTGAGTCGCATCCAGAAGTGGCGGGCCAACCTATACTCTTAACCAGCCCCTTAAGTCGTCGACACATCTTTAAATTAGTGAATCGCTTTATCCCTCAGTTGGTTGTTCTCTCACATAGTGAGTTAAGTTCAGATATTGCGGTCAATGCTGTTGGAACAGTGGAGGAAATCCATGCAAGTTAAAAAATTCGAGGCATCATCAATATTAGAAGCATTGCGCTTAGTGAAAGAAGATTTGGGCCCAGATGCAATTATTTTATCCTCGCAGGAAACAAAGAAGTCCATGGGTGGAGGAAAGAGATTTACGGTAGTTGCCGCAATTTCTGAACAGCAGCTACGCAAAAAAGAACTGACTCAAAAAAGCTTAGGCTCTGTCTTCGATAATAAAGTCAAACAGCAGTCAGCACGTCAGCAGAAGGTCTTAATCGAGAATGTTTACCGTGGAATCGAAGACAAGTTTGAAAAGCGTAAAAAGAGTGTGACTCGTACCCCCTATTTCCAAATCAATGATGAGAATGATGAGATGGAAGAGGCCCAAGAGTTGAAAACTCCGACACATACGGTTCCAAGTGAAGTGCGAGTGAAGAAAGCCGTACAAGAGGCCTTTCAGTCTAGTTTGAGTTCCCAGTTCTTTGAGAACCAATCCGGCACGATGAGCGCTGCCAAAGCTCCAGCACCTCAGCCTGCTATATGGCCAGAGGCACTCAACCACATGTTTATGCGTTTGAAACGATGTGGTGTTGAGAGTGATTTAAATGAAAGTTTACGTAGAGAGGCCTCTCGCGAGTTGGCTGGTCAGGCGCAAAAAAAATCGCAAGTGGATTCCTGGTATGCCAGACGTATTTTGTCTGACATCACAGTTGTCAATGATCAGCAGTCCCGTTCCGTTGAAATTTTTGTTGGTCCACAGGGTGCTGGTAAAACCACATCCCTTATTAAAATTGCAACAGATCACGTGGTGAATGGGTCTAAAAGGTTGGCCATTATAAGCACCGACCTTTTTAAGGTTGGAGCTATAGAACAGACTCGCACATACTGTCGCATTTTGAATGTACCTTTGTTTGTTGTTCGTAGTCCTGCCGAGTTGGCTCATAAAATCGAAGAGCTGCAAAACTTTGATAAGGTACTTATCGACACACCCGGTATCTCCTTAAGCAATATTGAGGACCTTGACTTTATTCGTCCAATTAGTGCTTTAAAGGGAGCTGTGGCTTGTCAGGTTCATTTAGTAGTTTCAGCCTTAACAAAAAATACAGATCTGGGAGGATTGCTCAAGCGCTTTCGGGTCGCAGACTTTGACGATGTCATTGTAACAAATATTGATCAAACTTCACAACATGGAATTCTTTTGAATATACAAGCCAGTACCGACAAACCTTATCACTCATTTGGGATAAGTGCAGATGTTATTGATGGTTTTGAGTACGCCACTCGTGAAAGAGTATTGGATTTAATCTTTAAACTGACTAAAAAAATTGGAGATAGAGAACATGACAGCGGTATTTAATGCAATGACAGATCAGATTCAAACTCGAACTCTTAGTATAACTTCTGGGAAAGGTGGGGTCGGTAAAACCACTCTCACCGTCAATCTCGCGTTGACCTTAGCGGATATGGGAAAAAAGGTTCTTATATTAGACGGAGATATCGGTCTTGCAAACGTGGATATCTTTTTAGGAATTCGTCCACAGCGTACCCTTGAGGACTTCTTTGAGCACGGTGTTCCACTAAATGACATTCTCATCAGGGTTTCAAAAAATCTCCACGTCATCCCCAGTTCCAGTGGCTTGATCGATTTAAAGAGTATTGATGTCTACAAACGCAAAATGTTAATGGATGAAGTGTCGATGCTCAATAATACCTACGATTACTTTTTAGTGGATACAGCTTCAGGTATCGATGAAAACGTACAGTATCTAAATAGCACTGTCCAGGATGTGCTCGTTGTGATGACTCCGGAGCCGGCTAGCATGGCCGATGCTTATGCTCTTATAAAATTGTTAAACAAAAATAAAAAGGTGACACGCTTTTCAGTGGTAGCCAATAAGGTCCTTGGTGAAAAGGAAGCGCGCGATATTTTTAAAAGAGTTAATAGTGTAGCCGATCGTTTCTTAAACCTTCAATTGAACTTTTTGGGTTATATGCCATTCGATCCCAAATTGAGACATGTCACAACCGGGACAACTGCGGCCTTAGCTCGACCAAGTGCTGCCTCGTCTATCGCCTTGAAAAGAGTGGTAGACGCTCTGGAGACAGAACAGGAAGTAGGTGAAATGAGAGGGAGTTTACAGTTCTTCTGGAACCAGCTTCTGCATGTGGCGTGATATTGGACTTTTGAGGAACTAGGGTTTTTGGTACTATAAGGTATAGGGGTTTCTGTTATGTCAAATGCGCTTCTGAAAAAATACAAAGAGTCTCCGACGGCTTTGAGCCCTGAGCAAAAAGATAAATTGATTATGGAGTATGCTCCTTTAATTAAGTTTATTGCTCAAAAAATCGCAATGCGGTTGCCTTCGAATATTGAACTTGATGATCTCATTTCAAGTGGTGTTATTGGTTTAATGGATGCTCTTGAAAAGTATGATCCGACACGTGATAACAAATTTAAAACCTACGCTGAGTTCCGTATTCGTGGAGCTATTTTGGATGAATTACGTGCTCAAGACTGGGTTCCTCGCTCTGTGCGCGATAAGTCCAAGCTGTTAGACCGTACCATCATTAAACTTGAGTCTGAGCTTGGTCGTTCGCCGGAAGACAAAGAGATTGCTGAACGCTTGGATATTTCTTTAGAAGAGCTTTATGATCTTATGAACCAAGTAAAACCAGTCAGTGTTCTTTCTATAGACGAGGCTCCTACATTTAGTAGTGTTGATAAAAAATCGATCTTAAATATTTTAGATGGTTGTAAGATTAATAACCCTCATAATCAGCTAAATGTTAAATTTGTCAAAGATGTTGTCACCAGCGCAATTGAAGAGCTACCAGAGCGACAGCGTTTGGTCCTCTCGCTTTATTACTATGAAGATCTAAATCTAAAAGAGATCGGACGAGTACTAAGGGTAACGGAATCACGGGTTTCCCAGTTGCACGCTCACGCCATTGCGCGTTTACGGGCTAAGCTGCAATTCACCTTAGAGCAAGCCGAGACACCAGAAGCTTCCTAGTTTGTTTCGTTTCTATTTGGATATTTGTGAGGCGGGGAAGTTTTGCATTGCAAACTTCACCTTTTTATCGGTCGATAGCTTTTCTGGCTGATTTTTAACCAGGCGAAGACGAGGAAGCAGGCCCGCCATATTAGCCGTCTGAATTGATAGACCTGGGCGAGCATTCATTTCTAGGAGCAGAGGACCTCTTTCTTCATCCAAGACGATATCAACACCGAGGTAGCCCATATCGGTGATAGCATAGCATTTGACTGCCATAGTCAGGATGTCTTCCCAATATGGCAATGTGAGAGTGGTAAAGACTTCATCGGTGTCAGGATGGGTGGTGATATTGCGATTTTGCCAAATCGCATGACAGACACGACCGGTTGTTAAGTCCACACCACAGCCGACGGCTCCTTGGTGCAAATTGGCTCTTCCTCTGGATAGACTGGTTGGAAGTCGAAGCATGGCCATAACAGGATAGCCTCTGAAAACGATCACTCTGATGTCGGCAATTCCGCGATAAGAAAAGCGAGCCATTTCGGGATGGGGATTGAGCTTTTCTTGAATGATGGCTTCATCGGGGAGGCCACTCAAAGAGTACATTCCACTGAGAATATCGGATATAAAATATTCAAGATCTTTTTTATCTAGATCGCCCTTTGATGTTTTAAAGGACCACAAGTCTCCATCTTCTTGCCATTTGACATCGTTGACTATCAAAATTCCATTTCCCATAGCCCCGCGACAGGGTTTAATGGCGAAACTGGAGTGTTCACTCAGTTGTCGACTCATTTCTTTAAGTTCCCCATGGGATTGGATCTGCCAGTAATGTGTTGGGCTTGGGATACCGTTTTCTAGACAGAGCTGATAGGTTTTAATTTTATTATCTACAAGCGGGTAAAAGTGCCTAGGATTATAGGGAAGAATAAACTCGCCAATGCGGCGATTGATGCCTAAAATGCCAAGTTGAGAGAGCTCTTTAAACATGGCCACCTTTGATTAACTCTTGGAAACGCATGAGCTCGGTAAGGCGATAACCTTTGTAGCTGCCGATAATGAAGTTGAGGCCAACAACTGCAAATAAAAGTTCGGGGTGATTAAAAAGTGTTAGGCGCAAGAACTCGCTTCGGAAAATCAAATAACAAAGTATCGATATGAAAAGTGTGCCCATCAGAGTCTTGAGGGTGCTCTTAAATCCTTCTTCAATGAAAGTGACGCTAAAGCGTTCAATAAAAATAGTAATAATTACGATTGGAAAGTAATTGAGAGCGGCATTGTCACTGGCTAGGGAGAACTCGTGACTAAAAATAAGGCTTGTCATGAGGTAAACCATAATAACAAGGGTGAGAAGAATAGACAGACGGGGAACCGCCAATAGATAAAACTTATCGAGTATAAATCTTTGTGCAAAGCCAATAACTACAATCAGGGAGAAGAATGCCATTCCAATTAAAAAAGAGGTCTCGATAAAAAATAGACTTAAAATAATTGGTGTGAAAATACCAAAGCTATTCACTCCAATAATATTGCGACTAAAAGAGAGCAGCAGTGTTCCTATGGGAATGAGAAGGATGATGTAAAAACTCGACTGTTGATTCAAAGGTAAAGAATGGAGAGAGACGTAAGACAAGAATCCACTGACTGTTCTTAGCTTTTTTTGATAGGTCTTAGAATCGACTTTATTGACCATAATTGGAGCAATATTAATTTGAATGTGTTTGCTTTTTAGTTCCTTACGGACCCTTTCAGCATCTTGATAAAGGATAAAATGTTTCTCGGGAACTCTCATGAAATTATTTGTGACAATATCGATAGGGTACCAATACTCTCCGATCAGAACTTCTGGGAAAAAAGACTTCTTAAGATCTCCCATTTGACCTTTGTAGACTTCGCCACTGTAGCGATAGGCCAAGTTGATCCGTGCTGGAATTTTATTGAGACGAGCTAACTGAGTTAGCAGCTGAGCGCGCCCCCAATCAGAGCCTTCTCGCAAACTCAAAACCTCATCCAGTGAATCGATACTTGAGTTTCGTAACACCTCTTCTGTAATGTAGTAATAGATCTTACGAATTTTCTCGAGGGAGTCGTCGCTCGGAATAACGAGTTGATCATTCAGGCGGGTAATTGAAGCTTTGAGCTCCTCGCTAAGAGAGTCTTGATTGCTATATTTACGGCGAATTTCTTCTCTGTCGGTGTAGACCTTGCTACGGGTTTGGGCTCCTGGCGATGTTATTTTCTTAGATAGGCTAGCCAGTACAGTGAGCTTGCCAAGTTCTTTATCGCTATCCTTGT
This sequence comes from Bdellovibrionales bacterium, assembly GCA_041739665.1. GTDB lineage: Bacteria > Bdellovibrionota > Bdellovibrionia > Bdellovibrionales > JAGQZY01 > JAGQZY01. Next base: position 32,900 of record JBGSNK010000051.1, on the reverse strand, counting down.
CGGGTACAATTTCGATAGCTCGACTACCAAAGCCAGGGGCTAAATTATAACGATGGGGTGAGTTAATTTTTTTGATTTCAACTTTTTGGTTTTGCCAAGATGAGATCAGAGGCAAACTTAAGGCACGTTTTTTTTGATCTTCCGATATAAGATTCAGATCGTAGACAATTTCAACTGTCCATTCGTTCGATGAGGCTTTTGGAATGAAGGAAACCTTCCTTAAATTTACTTTGTAGAATATATTAGCTATCGGTAGTAAAATCAGCAAAGTCAGTAAGAGTGCCTTAAATGATTTCATATCGAATTACTTTCCCAAAAGGCGGGACTGAGAGACATCGATGATGTACTTGCCCATAAGTAAGTTTCTTCCAACCAGGAATTTATAAGTCATATGATCTCTGTTGATGAGGTTAACGTTGATCATATGTTCCTTAGCGCCCAGAATGACCTTCATAGGCACGACGTAACGTGATTCGAGTCCAGAGGCACTACGGATCTTAATTTTTTTAACGACCTCTTTAAACAGTAAATAAGTTTTATTTTTCTCATCCACAGTTTCAAACTGAACATAGGTTTTGCCATCCACATCTTTTTCAGTAACATTTTGAGCGTGAATAGATGAAGAGGCTGCTCCGGAATCAATGCGTGCTCGCATACGAATACTTTGTGAAGAAACAGTCACCCACTCCACCCGACCAATTACGACTTTATCCAAAATATTATTCTTAGCCTGAAGTTGCTTCTCGCGAACCTCTTTAGGGATGTAATTTAATCCCTGGACGGCTGGAAGTAGCTCGTCTTTAACAGTTTTTTGCAAGTCGTCTTTAATTTCGTTGCGTAGTTTTTGAATCATTTGCTCCACGCGAGCATTAGATTCCACTTGAACTTGATAACTTCGAAATTCGGGTGTTTGTTCCAGACTTTTTTCACTGTGAGAGCAATGTGTATTGATAGCTAAAAGAGTAAAGAGAAGGAGGTGATGGAAGCCTTGCCGATTCATTAAATTATATCTCCGCAGATGTGTGTATAGAGTCTCATGTTTTTTTAAAAAAAATAAGGGTCTAGGACCAAAAGTCTAAGTGATATAAATCATTTAGATTCAAGTCAATGGATCTTCACTGAAGTTTAGCTCTTGAATGTGTTTTTGGCAGGCAAAAGTTTCCACCCCGGGTGGTTTCATTTTGGGACAAAAATTTGTGACATTGAATCGACAAAACCATTGTCAGATGTTTGATTTTTTTTCATTGAAACCGAGCTGGTTAATATTACAAGCTTTCTGGTGGCCTAAATGACTTGTAAACCGTCGGAATAGGGATTGCATTGGATAACTGTAGCTTTGGAAAGAAGATTTCCATATATTTCAAATAGATAAGGGGGGGGCTATCGTATTATCTAAAACTTTCAATTTGGTTCTAACAAAGCTAGTCTGGGCAGGTTGTTGGGCTCTTATACTGTTGCCCCTTTCGTCCTGGTCTCAATTCAAAGATAACTATGTGGTTCGCAGACAATCCTCCTTAAAAAGTAAAGCACTCATTAACACAACTGGAAGTCATTGCTACGCAACTGGTGTTAAAAAGGGTGTTATGGTACAGGTCCTCTGTGATAAAAATGGAGATCCAATAAAAGGCTGGGTGAGCCGCAAAGCGGTCGATGCTAACGTCCCGCAGACGAGTCCGAGCCAAATTAAGTCATCGAGCAAAACCATTGCACCAACCCAGTCAAATGGGATCACTCATGAATTCATAAATCCACACAACCCAACCCTTTCCACCCGTGGAACACCCTCAACAGGCCAAATTCGACCCGTGGAGTCGGCTCTGAATGCCTCTCGCCTCTCGCCTCGCAATGGAGGAGAAGTGGTCAATGATTTCATGAGTGTTATTTCTGACATAGCTCCCCAGCGCATCAAAGAAACCCGCGTGGTGCACCGTAAGAAAAAAACAAGAGCAAGGGTTGACCTTGTGGAGCTGCCCACCTATCGAGCTCCAAGTGGTCAGGGTGTACAGATGGCATGTGGATCTCAACATATTCGCAACGACCGTAGCCCTCCTTATGCCACCCCTCTCACAGCCTGCTTAATCTCCGGAGCGGCTCAAGAGTGGAGACAAAAGTTTTGTCCCGATAACCACCCCGACTGTCGCATGATGATAGGCGATGGTTCCCACGGTGCTAAGCTTCCCAAGGAGTGGCCTCATGCCACCCATCGCGATGGAAACTGCTTTGACATCTGGCCCATGCGGAAGGTGGGTGGTGGTTTAAAAGAGGTCGACGATTACAACGACCCTGTTTACAGTCGAGAGCGAACTGCTGAGTTGGTTAAGCTTCTTCACAAGTGGGGCTCCGACAAGCCAGGTGGCGGAGCGGGCATTGGCAAGCAAATCTTTTTTAACGATTCTAAATTGCGAGACAATGGCAAAAGGCTCACTCGATCTATCAGCAATCATAATGGACACATCCATGTTTGTTTTCGCGACAATGAAGTCAATAGAAAACGTTGCGCAGAGGCTAAATTTGACACCAAGCTCTGCCCCGGCTTGATCAACCCCAAAGCGGCTCCTGGAGTTTTCGTGGAAGATCAAAGTCGCGACAACTCATCGCGGAGTTCACAGTTTTAATAAGAGATAGGAATGGATTGCCTAATGAAAGTTTTAATCGGGGACAATTTCTTGTTTAATTTTTTTAAGAAGTCGGGCTTCCATCTGGCGCACGGCTTCGCGAGTGACTCCCCATTCTTCCCCAATACTTTGTAGAGTAACAGGTTCATCGCTGAGCAAACGAGTCTTCAAAATATACTGTTCTTTGTCAGACAAGCTTTCATTTAAATTTTCTAAGGCTTTGTTGAGCTGATGGAGTGTCTCCTGCTCGATAAGTTTCTCGGTTACGTCTTCCTCATCTACACTTTCAAAATCCATAAGACTACTTTGGCCGTCATCCCCAAAGGGTGTATCGAGACTAAGGTCTTTTCCACTCATGCGCTTTTCCATAAGAGTCACATCTTTTTCGGGAACACCAAGGCGGTCACTAAGGAGTTTGACTGTAGGCTCCATTCCCATTTGGTCGAGGCGAGCTTTTTCTTTTTCAAGGTTGTAAAAGAGTTTGCGCTGATTGTGGGTGGTTCCAATTTTAACCATGGAATGCTGTTTCATTAAATAGTCTTGAATGTAGCCACGAATCCACCACACGGCATAAGTGATAAGGCGTGCGCCTTTGTAGGGGTTGAACTCACTGACTGCTTGCATAAGGCCCACGTTGCCTTCTTGGATAAGGTCAATCAACTTGGAGCCAAACTGGGAGTACTCGGCGGCCACTTTCACAACAAAGCGAAGGTTTGAGGTCACTAAAATTTCGGCATCTTTAGGGTCACGAGTTTTGTGATAGCGTTCAGCAATTTTCATTTCCTCTTCTCTGGAAAGAAGAGGAAATTTTTGTATGGCTTCTAAGTAATAACTGAGTCCCTCTTTAAGGGCGGGTAAGTGGGAGGCTTCCTCCCTAGAAATGGGAGTGTCATCGACCAGCTCAGCGACGACACGTTTTTGTTGAGAATCCTGCTGAGAGTCAGCAGTGGGCTGAGTCTGCTTGTTTTTTTTGGACTTCTTTTCCAGGCTTTTGCGTTGGATGGCCATAAGCCTCCCTAGGAAAGGACTTTACTGAGCTTTTTTTCTATTGTGCTTTTCACTTGCCCTTTGAAGGCTGAAAACATCAAGGGAAGATCGACAATTATAGAAACGGTCGATTTATCACCCTGCTCACCAACACTCATTTGAGCCTTGAATTTTTTTCCCTTTAAATCCCCCGACTTATTGCTCTCGTTGAAATCACAAACAATAGAGCTGTCGATTTTGCGAATACTCTCGTCGGTGGATAAGAAGTTTTTGACCCGGCTGTAGGTTTCTTGGGCGTCGAGGGGGGATTGATAATCAATGTTTACTTTTGGCATAAAAAAAACCTTAAAATGAATTGGTTGTTTTGTCCACTAAAAGTCGATATTTATAGGTTCTTCAAGGGGTGAAGATGTCTTTTGTCAGTGAAAAAAAGAGAACCCACTATTGTGGGCAGTTGAGAGCAGAGCACCAAGATCAGACTGTGATTTTAATGGGATGGGTCAATAATCGGCGTGACCATGGTGGTTTAGTCTTTGTGGATCTTCGCGATCGTGAAGGTTTGGTGCAGATCGTTCTCGATCCGGCACAGGCTGGCACTGAAATGGCTAAAAAGCTTCGCAATGAATTTGTAATCGCCGTTGAAGGCACAGTGCGTGCTCGCCCCGAGGGTATGGTCAATTCCAAAATGAAAACCGGTGAGGTCGAAGTCAACATACATGAATGCTCGATTTTATCGGAAGCCCAAACTCCTCCCTTTGTTATTGGTGACCCCAATGTTTCGGAAGCTGTTCGCCTTAAATATCGCTACCTTTCTCTGCGCAATCCCGAGCTTCAACGCTGTCTGCATTTACGCCACCAAGTTTCTCAAGTGGTGCGCGACTTTCTTTCCCAAGAGGGTTTTTGGGAAGTGGAAACCCCCATTCTATACAAAAGCACCCCCGAGGGCGCGCGCGATTATTTGGTTCCCTCTAGGGTCAACCAGGGTGATTTTTATGCTTTGCCTCAGAGTCCCCAAACCTTAAAACAACTTTTGATGGTAGGGGGCATGGATCGCTATTTTCAAATTGCCCGTTGTTTTCGCGATGAAGATCTCAGGGCTGATCGCCAACCCGAGTTCTCCCAGATCGATATAGAAATGAGCTTTGTTGACGAAGAAGATATCAGAGTCATCAATGAAAAACTTTTGCGCCAAATATGGAAAGCCATCAAAGGCGTAGATGTCCCCGAGATCCCCAGTTTGGATTACAACCAAGTAATGGACGAGTATGGTTCTGATAAACCCGACCTGAGGAATCCACTTAAGATTATAGATTGTTCGGACTTGGTTCAGAACTGTGGATTTAAAGTGTTTGAATCCACTTTAAAAAGCGGCGGAGTGGTGCGTGGCCTGGGGCTTGAAGTCCAAGAAAGTGTTTCGCGCTCACAAATTGACAAATGGATGAAGTCAATCAAGTCCGAAGGAGCGGGTGGCTTGGTTTGGATCAAAAAAGAAGGGGAGGAGTACGCTTCTCCAGTGAATAAATTTTTGTCACAAGAGTTACTCAAACAAATTCATCAACGACTTTGTCCAAGTGGACAAGGGACAGCCTTGTTGGTTTCTGACTCACGCAGTGTGGTCAGTCGCTCTTTAGGAGCCCTTCGTCAAATACTCGGTCTCCAGTACAATTTAATTGATGAAGGCACGGATCGTTTTTGCTGGGTGGTGAATTTTCCCTTGCTAGATTATGATGACAAAGAAAAGCGTTGGGTCGCTTGTCATCACCCCTTCACTATGCCTAAAGATAAGGACGTGAGCCGTCTTCAATCCGGAGATCCCGAGCAGTTGGCAGAGGTTCAGGCTAAGGCATATGATTTAGTTTGTAATGGTAATGAGTTGGCGGGCGGCAGTATTCGTATCCATCAACAGGAGATTCAAAGTGCTATGTTTCAGGCCTTGGGATTGACAGCTGAGCAGGCCAAGCAGAAATTTGGTTACTTTGTAGAGGCACTTACCTATGGCACACCTCCTCATGGAGGAATCGCCTGGGGGCTGGACCGACTGGTGATGATTTTGGCGGGTACTGATGCCATTCGCGATGTGATTGCCTTTCCTAAAACAGCCAAAGCTCAATGTCTGATGTCCGAGTCACCTTCTCAAGTGGATCCTCATCAGCTTTTAGAACTGGGAATTCGCACCCTTGGTAAAAACAATAGTGAAACCTAAAGAGCCACTAGTGGGGCGACCTTAAAATCTAGACTTTTGCACTGTTCACTTCTGAGACAGTTTCGCCGAGAAGCCCATATGAAACCCATGGAAGGGGGAAGTATGGAAAAAATAAACACCAGTGGCAGTCAAAAAATGCCAGCTTGGGAGAGAAGTCCAGCCACTCGAGGCCATCGCTCCGCGGTTGATGGAGCTTTACAAGCCCACCGACAAAGAGTCAGTGAGAGAATGGGGCGAACTGAAGATCGTTTGCAGGCAGCTCGTGAACAGCAAATCGACTTTTTTCCGAGACCCCAGCGCACCATGCAGGCTCAAGCCAAAATGGCTCCTCAAATTGATAAACTCATAAATGATATCCAGGCTTTGAAGACGCCAGGATTACAAACAGAAAGTCCACAAATGGCCAAAGAAAACGTTGTACCGAACAAAGAGGTCTTTATCCCTCGTCAAATAGACGAGATGTATGGCGAAGCCCAGTTTAGTTCGCCTACAGAACGTGCATTAGGTTTAGTTGATAAGGAACTGAGAGCACCTGATGAACCCACTAGCGACGAAGTTCCAAAGGGTAGTTACGTCGATTATACTGTGTAATAAATAATAAAATTTATTCACCTAAACAAATCGGCATCCTCTATGAGAAGTCCAAAACTTTCGTGTGAAGTTATCTTTTTAATCTCTTTGACTCCCTTGCGTTGCCGGTCCTCTCGTAAAACAATTAAATAATCTAAACTCAATTGAATGAGTTGGCGGATAGAGTGCAGGCTCCACTGGGGTGCGCCCATTTGCACCAGCATTTCCAATCTCAATAGAGCTTGCTGGGCCGACTGAGCATGAAGAGTTCCCATAGAGCCCGAATGTCCGGTTGCCAGGGCCTGTAGAAGGTCTTTGGCCTCGGGACCACGAACCTCACCGATTACGAGTCGGTCGGGACGCATGCGGAGACTTTGCTTGAGCAACTGACCCATATCCACCGTTTTTAAATTGTCGGGACAGATCTCACGCGATAAGAGTTTACAGGCCAAAGGGTTGGTCACTTTAATTTCGTCTGTATCTTCAATAACCACAACTCGTTGTTGCACAGGTATATCTGCGATGAGGCTGTTGAGAAAGGTCGTTTTCCCTGATCCCGTGGGGCCGACCACCAAAAAGTTTTTCCGTTCATGTAGAATCTCATCAAGAATTTTACTTTGTGTTTCGCAAAGAAAATGACTCTTTAATAGAGCTTGTCGAGAGATAATTTGTTGATGTTGTTTTCGTAAGGTAATCGTGATCTTTTCAGAAATTGGGGGTCTGACGATATGAACGCGAAAACCCTCGATTTGTCCATTGCCAAATGGATCCCTTTGGTTGACGACGATATTGGCTTTATCCATTAGGAATTCACTAAAATTTCGGAAAGATGCTTCGGATAAAAAACAATCGTCCAGCATATGAAGTCCCGAAGAGTCTTCAAAAAAAATATGTTGGGGTCCCTGAATCAAAATATCAAAGATGGCGTCACTATTCTTGATTTTTGCTAGTGGTCCCCAGCCAAACAGCTCGTCTTCAATCCGTTGGGCATCTTCTGCTGTTAACTTTTGGCACTTCTCAAGACTGAGTCTGCGAAAGTTATCTTCTTTATTTCGGCCAATAAGCTGCAGATCCGACTGTGTTACCGGAGCATAGCTTTTATAAAGATCCTCAACAAATTCCTTTAGCTCAAGACTCATAAAAACCTGGAACTAAAATGAAGACAAGATCGAGTTCGTCGTTAAAAATTTGTTGGGTCGAAAAAAGTGGTTTAAAAATTGGGATTTGTTGAAGCCAAGGGAGACCGCTTGCCCCTCGACCCATCTCTTCTTTTAAAAATCCAGACACTAAAATGGGTTGAGGCCTCTTTAAGTTCACTTGTGTCTTGATGTGGCTGCGTACTAAAGCTGGAACACCGTCGCTAACCATATTTTGATCGAGAGTTGAGAGTTCAATATCGATGTCGATTTGCAGATGTTTTTGGGTGTTGGCTGTGGGTTTTGTTTTAAGAAACAAACCATAGCGTTTCCATTGGACGTTGTTGTTAAACTGGGTTGTGGTGCGAACAGGGAACTCTCCCCCGGAGTGAAACTCTCCAGTTTTGCCAGATTCGGTTAGCAGAGTGGGACTTGCTAACACCTGACCCTGTCCATGGGTTTCAAGTGCCTTAAGCGAAGTTTGAAAAGTTTGAAGTTCCATGTGATGCGAGCTCAATACAGTTGTGGATACTTGGCTGGGCCACTCAACTCCCCATTCGCGTAAAAAATTTTTCTTAATGTGAGCGATATAAACTTTTATTTCAATAACTGGGACTTGTGTCAGTTGGTGACTGTCGACAACCGCTTGTATGCCAAGAGGCCTTAAGACTTTTTGGTAGCGGATTAAGTCCTTTTTGAATTCATTCTGGATTTGAATATGCCAGTAAGGTTCAAATAGGACTCTTGATGCGAATAAATTTTGATCGCTTAATATCCTTTGAATTTTTAGATCAATTTGTTCTTGAACTTGTGGCGCGACTGAAGATTGCAATTGGAATTCGGAGTCGCTAGTAGTGAAACGAGTTAGACTAAAGAAATCGTCACTGTCAAGAAGGCGCCCAGCTACTTTAAGTTGATTTTCTTCAACTCTGATTTCAGGGCCGCGTTTGCCTTCATGCCAGCGAACAAGTTGTTTAAGAGTTTCTTTGTGCTTTTTTTTAAGCACATGGAGCGTAAAAGTTTGGGAGCCCAAGAGAACATGAGTTTTTCCAATTTTCTTGCCTGTAAATACCAGATAATCTTGATGATCTTTGATCGAAACGATTCCTTTTTTTTCAATCTTAAGTGTTTGCAGTCTTTGTGTCGCAACACTGTGAGTTTCCCCAATGGTTAGGTAAACATCTTTAGCCAAGAGAATGGGGCTTTGTATAATAAGTAAAACTAAGAGCGTGAATTTTTTCATGGGACACTATGGTTGCATGCCCTCAGCCAATTTCTATGAGAATATAAATTCTCTCGAGGATAAAGATTCATTTTTCGGACGGATTTATTTTTTGGGAAAGCTCACTTGAATTTCAAAGTGGTACTTGTCGCAGTCAACGTCCATTTGCCCACCCAAATGTTGGGTGATGGACTGAACTACTGCTAGCCCCAGTCCAGCTCCGCCCGTGTGGTTGAGAATATCACCGGTTTTCTTAAAAGCCATTATAAGATCAGCACTTTCCTGGGGTAACTCTTTATGGCTTTGATTTTTGAATTTTAAGGACCAAGAATTGGGTGTATCTTTGATGTTTATCTCAATATCACTCTCGTTTTTCGCATGATCAAAACAGTTATGAACTAGTTTTTTGAGTAGAATTTCGAGATATTTTTTCTGTGCTCTTATTGGAACTTCAATTTGACCAATCGTAACGAGCTTAAGATTCTTTTTATTGTTGGTCTGCACATCTTTCCAAATAGAGTCCAACATTGGAGCAATCATAAACTCCTCAGAGGTTTCTTGATTGCTCAGGCTCTTGAGACGAGTGATCAGTAGGGTGTCGTTAATCAAATCTTGCAGACGCAGAGTATTCGTTGTGATCTTTTGTACATAGAGCTGTTGATCTTCATTAAGGGACTCCTCCTTGAGGAGTTGCACATAGCTGAAAATTCCGGTTAAAGGAGTTTTAAGTTCGTGATTAACTAGTAACATGAAGTCCGTTTTCAGCTTATCGAGACTCTTGAGTGCTTTATTGGCGCTGACTAGCTCTTCGTTTTGACGTTGCACCAGTTGTTTAAGATCAAAATATTCCAGAGCTTGTTTGAGAGTTGTTAGAAGTTCTTCTGGCTCCCAAGGTTTAGTTACGTAACGGTAAATTTGACCCTCGTTGATGGCGCCAATAACGGACTCTAGATCAGTATAACCTGTCAGCAAAATACGGATAGCATCGGGCTGCTTTTTACGGGCTTTCACAAAAAATTCGACACCCGTCATCTCTGGCATTTTTTGATCGCTTATAATCACAGAAAATGCGTGGTCATCCATTTGCTTAAGAGCCAATTCGCCCGAAGAGGACGTCGTGACTTGATAGTTCTTGCGCAAAAGGCGTTCGAGAGCTTCGAGGTTATGTGTTTCATCGTCGATACACAGCACATGATGTTTCATGGAACTATTCTCTCTAAGTCCCGCCTAAAATGCAAAAGAGTTTAAGGGTGAGGTTGGATTCTGTACTTTTCAAGGAATCAAAAGCAAGCTAGCATCAAAGACATGGGAATTAAGAAAAAATTGAAAACTGCGATATTGTTTATTGTTCCGAGCGTAATTGCGGCAACAATGGGCTGGTGGATATCCCACGACACACATTATTTTATTGTCGATAAGACGCAGGTAGAGGTGGAGTTCGTTGAAAACCAGGCTTTTTTACTCTCGCATATTAAGCCCTCCTTGCTTGCTGAAATTGAGTCTTTAAAGGGGCAAAACCTTTGGCGATTGAGTCTTAAAAATGTCCGTGAAAGTCTGCTCAAAAATGGTTGGATTAAAGAAGTTGAGATACAAAGACGTTTTCCCAATGAGCTGATGGTTTCTTTCAATCTTCAAGATGTTGCTTTTCTATACATAAACGCTAAAAAACAAATTCGGCCAGTCAGCTTACTTGGAGAACTCCTGCCGGCTCTCCCGATTGGACTTTTGCCCAGTGCGCCTATAGTTCGCAATATTAAAATTATTGAGGACCAAGAGCTTTTGAAAAAAGTATTGGCGCTCGTTCGGCAGGTTCCGCAAATCGGCCCCTTAAACTTGGACAATGTGGCCTCAATTGACTATCAATCCACCACTGGCTTGGCCTTTGAGTTGATAGAAGAGGGTGCAATTGTGTACTTTGGGGAGCAAGATATTCAAACAAAAGCGCTACAAGTTTTAAAAGTGACTGACTACTTAAAAAGTCAAAAGCAAAAAGTTCGCGTCATTGATGCGAGCTTCTCAAAAAAAGTTCTTGTCAGACCGCGTAAGCGTTCCTAAGCTTAAGGTGTTAGACCAATTGACGGTCTGGTTTGCTGATTGTTTAAGCTTAAAAGGATCATGGAATGAGAGAAAACAGAGGTCAAGTCATTGCAGCCTTAGATGTAGGCTCGACTAAAGTTGTGGTCGCCATTGCGACTTTTGCTCAAGGTGAGCTTGAAGTCATCGGACTCGGAAAAGCTGAGAACACGGGCATGCGGCAAGGACAAATTGTTAACATGGCCGATACACTGGCAGCCATTCTTGAAGCCAAACAAGAAGCTGAACTCATGGCCGGATTAAAAATCTCGAATGTTTATCTCTCTGTGGGCGGGCAAGGGGTGAAAGCTCTTTACTCAAAAGGTTTGGTTCCGGTTCGTGATAATGAAATTGATAAAACAGATATTCAGAATGTTCTTGATGTGGCAAAAGCTGTTCATATCCCAGAGGAGAGCCGTATTCTTCATGCCCTGCCTCTTTCTTACGGGGTAGATGGACAAGAGGGGATTGATAATCCCATGTCTATGAAGGGTGTACGCCTCGAAGTTGAAGCCCAATTGATTACAGTTCCAGAGAAGCGTCTGCAAAATCTTTTGTCTTGTGTTCAGAAAGCCGGCTTAAAAGTAAAGCAAGTAGTACTCGACCAATATGCATCCACTCTGGCAACGGTGGCTGACGATGAAAAAACAGCCGGTGTGGCCATTGTTGAAATGGGTGGTGGCACTTGTGAAATTATTGTCTTTAAAGACTCTCATGTGACACATGTTGCCAGTATTCCTGTGGGTGGTTTGAACTTCACTCAAGATGTGGCTGTGGGTCTAAAAACACCAATCAGCAGTGCCGAGTCTGTAAAAAAGAAATATGGGACAGCTCTTGTGGACATGGTCGGTGACGATGAGATGGTCGAGGTGGCAAGCCTCGGGGATCGTAAGACACGCGAGGTTTCTCGTCTTGAACTCACACGAATTCTAGAAGCCCGTGCCGAAGAAACTCTTTCGTTGATATTCAATCAACTCAACGATTGGGATGTAATTAAAGATTTAAGTGCTGGCGTGGTTTTGAGTGGAGGCGGAAGTCTGCTGCAGGGCTTGGTTGAACTATCGGAATTTACATTTGATGTTCCGGTTCGTCGTGGCTCGCCTAAAAATATTATGGGCATGCGTGAAACCTACGCAAGCCCAGTGTTTTCTACTGTGATTGGGACTCTTCTCTTTGGTTGTGACCAAGAGTTGGTTCCAAGAAAGAAAACAAAATCAACAAAAACGGCTGCGCCAAGGTCTTACGGTCCTTGGGAAGAAATTAAAAAAATGATGACAAAGGCCTTATCCATCTAATTGGGGGATTTATGTTTGAACTAGAAGAAAAAACGGACATTGGTGCAAATATCAAAGTAGTTGGTATCGGCGGTGGAGGTAACAACGCTGTCACAACTATGATCGAGGGTGGACTGACTGGAGTTGAGTTCATTGTAGCCAATACTGATCGTCAGGCTCTTGAGCCCCATAAGGCCAGCAAGAAAATACAAGTTGGACGTGAGCTCACCAAGGGCTTAGGTGCTGGTGCTAACCCGGAAATTGGCAAGCGTGCTGCTATCGAATCTTATAATGAAATTGTCGAGTCCTTAGAGGGTGCCGACATGGTTTTTGTCACAGCCGGTATGGGCGGTGGGACGGGAACTGGTGGTGCTCCCATCGTTGCCAAGATTGCAAAAGAGTTAGGTGCGCTCACTATTGGTGTTGTCACAAAGCCTTTTGCTTTTGAAGGTAAAAAGAGAATGCGCCATGCCCACGCGGGTATTCAAGAGTTGCAGGAAAACGTCGATACACTGATTGTGATTCCGAACCAAAAACTTTTGACCATTTCGAGCGAAAAAACTCCTTTACTTGAAACTTTCAAAAAAGCCGATGAAGTTCTTCTGCAGGCAGTCAAAGGGATTTCAGATCTAATAAATATTCGCGGTCTTATTAATTTGGATTTCGCTGATATCCGTACTGTCATGTCGGCTCAAGGAATGGCTATTATGGGAACGGCCACGGCTGAGGGTGATAATCGCGCTATCGAAGCGGCAACATCTTCTATCTCATCGCCACTTCTAGAGAACATATCTATTGAAGGAGCCACCGGTATCATTATTAATGTGACTGGCGGCAGTGGTCTTAGCCTCTATGAAGTCAACGAAGCTTCCACTCTTATTACCGAAGCCGCACATGAAGATGCCGAAATTATTTTTGGTGCCGTGATCGATGAAAATATGGGTGACGCCGTTCGCGTGACCGTGATTGCCACCGGTTTTAGCCAGAATATTATGGCTAATCCAAGCACACGCCCATCCACCCATGAGCAAATGCAGATTATGCAGCAACAAATGCAAGTCGCTCGGCGAGCGATGAACCAAGAAAATCAACAAATGTATCAGCAGCCTCAACAATACCAGCAGAATTTTTCGCAAAACATGTTGTCACCCCAGCAGTATCAGTACGAACCGCCACAACAAGATTACGGCCAGTATCAGCAGCCACAACAGCAAACATACAATGCAAGCGCTCCTCAGCAAGAAAATTTTGCAACTTCTCAGCCTCAACAGGTGCAGCAACAACAGCAATCTGTTCAACAGCCACAGCAGTATGTGGTCCCCGCTCATCAAGAGCTTAGCCATGTTGATTTGTCCGAGGTTCAAGAGAATCATAACCAAAGCGAGATGATGCCTCCACCTCCTCCACAGGTTCCCGTCCAAAAGCAGGTTTTCTCACCACCTCCAGCACCTTCTCTGGAAGAATCTCGTGCCACAGATAAGCCCTTGCCTCGTGATATACTAATGGCAAAAGCCCGTGCCTTTAAAGAGCAGACAGCTCAAAGAGCCAGGCAGGGAACTCCTGAGCAATTATCCATGGAAGTAGAAGCTAATGAAGGCGATGAAGATTTAGAAATGCCCCTGAACCAGAGTGATTTAGAGGTCCCAACCTATCTGCGTCGCCAACAGACTAAACATGATGAAATGGATGGATGATTAGAGCCTACTTTCTTTCAGACTTACATTTAAGAGATATTGGAGAGAGCAATAGCCAAAAGTTATTGCTCTTTTTACATTCTTTGGAAAATAAAAAATACCCGGTCACTCATCTTTTCTTAGTTGGAGATATCTTTGATTTATGGATAGCGAATCATCGCTATTTTATTGATAAATTCCTTAAGATTGTAAATGCTATAAAAGCGGTGGTCGCTCAAGGTATTGAAGTCCACTACTTCGAGGGAAATCACGATCTTTATCTTAAAAACTTTTGGCAACAGGAAGTTGGGGTTAAGGTCCATGAAGGACCTGTCTATTTTTCACTTGGAACTTTAAAAGTCAGAGTTGAGCATGGTGACTTCATGAACCCTGAGGACAAGGGTTATCTTTTTTTACGTCGTTTTCTACGCTCTTTCCCTATCAAAACTTTGGCTCAAAATCTGCCCGGAAAAAGTGTGTCTTGGATTGGTGAGAAAATGAGTCATGCCAGTCGAAAGCACACATCTGGACGCAAAATGCTCATGGAAGAGAAAATCAAAGAGTTCATGCATAACTACGCTGAGCAAGTTGTAGAGCAGCAACCTTTTGATTATTTGATCACAGGACATACTCATGTGCGCGATATTTATGAATTTGCAAATAAAGGCGAACAAGTCTTTTCGATCAATTTGGGTAGCTGGTTTGACGAGCAAAATGTCTTAATGCTCGATCCAGAAAATGGTCACGAGTTTCTGAATCTCAATTAAGTTCAAGAAATGGAGGAGTGGACTCAGTGCCTCCAGGTCGAAGATATTTCGCACTGCTTCTGCAAAAAGAACCAGGTACCTTTATTGGGAGGCGGGGAGGCGTTTTTGTTGAAAGCGTGACTCTTTTTGGGTGAGTGTCTTGAGGCTGTGTTGATTTGCTGTGTAGCACATCTTGCGCATCAAGGGTGTTGAAAGAGTATCACAGGTTAAAATAGCCTGCTTGGGGCGACATAAAAACTGGGCATCCCCGTTAGTGATCCCCTTTGATTTCAAATAATCCAGTTGGCAGTGGACCAATCTTAAGCCCAACTCGTTAACTTGTGAAAACTCAAGAGTGTTGCAAGAGTTGTTCTGGCAAGAAGTCGTCAGTTGAGAGAGAAGTTCACTCTCAGATGGAAAGCTGCCTAAGTTAACAGCGTTAAGAATTCGCACGACCTTTGGCGAGATACTTTGATTCTGTTTATCGGACGCCATACCTGAGGCAAATGCGGTCAAAGTGATAAGGGTCATTAAATATTTCATATTTTACATTTCGGAATCTATCCGTCGGTTATTAACTGCTGATCGGTCTAGATTTAATTTTTTACAAATAAGACGAAGAGCCAGTTAGCTCTGGCCAAAGGATACCGATAACAGTAGGAGTTCAAGGCAAGGAGTCATAAGGTGTCTTTTGATTATGACAGCATAAAAGAAAAAGAAGGTGGCAGTCACTGGGCCACTTATTCTGACCTTTTTATGGTACTCTCTCTAGTTTTTTTGCTTCTCTATGTCATTGCCAGTCTTCGCACTGGGACTTCAAATATTCAGAACCAAACCGAATATCAGGAAGTAATTCGAGAAAGAGATGATCTTCAACAGCAAATCAAGGTTTACAACACATTAAAAAATAACTATCTGACCACAGGTGCTAGCCAGGATGAGCAAAAAATGTATGAAGAGCTCATGGACAAATTAGTTTTACTTAAGGAAGAGGCTAAAAAAGAAAAAGAAGATCTGCGCGAAGCCGCCTTAGAAAATGAGAAAAAAGAGTTAGCGCTCAATAAATACCAACAAATGATTCGCAACATTATCAACACAAATATGGTTTCAAACGTGCGTATCAAAAGACGAGATAAGACTATTGAAAAGAACTACGAGGAAATAGATAGTCAAAAAGAAGAAATCAACAATCTTGAGCAAACAGTTGTAGAGAAGCAAGAGCAAATAAAGCAAGGTGAAGACAAAATAAGCAAACTTAATAAAGAGTTAGATACTAAACTAGCTGATCTGCAGAAAGCCTTTAAGCAAAATAAAATATCCAAGAAAAAGATGAACGAGCGAATCGCTTTATTAAAAAAGCAGAATCAAGAGCAAATTGATAACTTAAAGATACAAAACCAACAGGCCGCACAAGAGATTGCTAAGAATCAACAGATTATTGCTGAGGCGAATCAGCAGTTAGAACAGGCATCCCAAACAATCCAGCAACAGCAACAAAGTATCGAACAATTAGCTCAAGAAAAACAAGAGGTCACACAAAAGATATCAAGTTTACGTGGAGATTTCACAAAACGGATGCAAAAAGAAAAAGCTGAATTTGAGAAGGCTCTTAAAAAAGAGAAATTATCTGCTCAAGCAAGACAAAAAAAGCAACAGGATTTTCTTAAAAAGTCTAAAGCTAAAGAGATGGCTTTAGCTGCTGAAATCCAAAATATGGAATCGCAAGTACAAAGTGTTCAGGGAGAGCTAGAGAAAACTCGTCAAGCTAAAGCTAAAGCTGATGCTCAGTCCCAAGCCTTGGCAGAAAAAAACAAAAATTTAGCAGGTCAAAAGCAAAAACTCTCATCTGATCTAAAGCGTATGAAAGAAATAGCTCAAGCTAAAAAGAAGCTGATAAGCGATATGAAAGAGAACCTAAGGAAAGCCGGACTTAAAGCAGATGTGGATGGCAAAACCGGTGACGTCATTATTCAATTTGGTGAAGAGTATTTTGATACTGGTAAAGCAAATTTAAAGCCAGGCATGGAATCGGTACTTAAGAAGTTAATGCCTGCCTACTCAAAAACTCTTTTTTCAGACCCCAAAACAGCAGAGAAAATTAGTTCAGTTGAAATAATAGGTTTTGCTTCTCCAACCTACAAAGGTAAGTACGTCAACCCGGTCAGTTTAGCGGCGGACAATAAAGAAGCTGTTAATTACAATCTGGATTTAAGTTATTATCGAGCGCGGTCAATTTTTGATTATATTTTTGATACTGGCAAAATGAAATATCAGAATCAGAAAAAACTTTTACCTATGGTGAAGGTCACTGGGCGAAGTTTTTTAGCAGAAGGGGCTGATAGTCGTGAATTGAGCAGTATGTCACATAAGGATTACTGTAAAAAATACGACTGTAAAAAGTCTCAACGAGTAGTCATTAAATTTAATATAGATAATTAAAGGAGTCATAACATGGAAACCACATTGCAAGAGCCAAGTCTAATGGACACTCTAGTGATATTTGCCACATATTGGTTGATTCCAACCATGATTGTGATGTTCTTTACGGCCATCGTCTTAAGAGCCCTTGTTTACTATACTGTTAAGAGGCAAGAGTGGTTTGCCAAGGAATTTGAAAAGCGTGTTGATAATTTTATTGAGCAGCGAAATCCATCTTCAAATATTTCCTTTTACATGATTACCAAAAGACTTATGGAGAAAACCTACTACGAATTATTTCGTGTTCGTTATACCATGAAAAGAAGAAAGCCTGATTTTCTAATGACTGTTTCAGATCGACTATTTTTAATACAACAAGGTTCTGCATTTTTTATACACGACATACTAAAACCGATTAAACACATTAAATTCAACCAATCCAATCATCCCAAACTTTTTAGCACGACTAAAAAGGCATTTGCTCGTAACCCAAGTTTTAGCAAAGTTCTAGGGATCTTCCCAAGCTCTACGTTAAATGAAGTAATTAATATATTACCAGGCGTATTCATTATTTTAGGTGTGTTTGGTACCTTTTTAGGAATTATGAAAGCCCTTCCAGACCTTGGGACAATGGATCTTAAGGATATTGACGCCTCAAAGGCAATTATGGATCAATTTTTATTAAAAATTTCATTCTCTATGAGCACTTCCCTTGTTGGGATTGTTCTTTCAGTCACAATGTCCTTTATGAATGCTGCTATGATGCCTGAAAGGGTTTTTGTGACGGCAGTGGACCGTCTAGAAGCAGCTTTAGATGCGCTTTGGCATTTGAGTAGCGACAATGCTTTGCCTGACAATTTGGAGGACTTTAATGAGAATAGAAACCCAGACGAAGTTCTAGCTGAACAAGCTTTAAATGAAGATGTGGTACTTGGTAAAAAGAAACTCAAAATGAACAGGGCCGCCTAATTTCCTTGATTGAAGGGTGATTCAACGATTTACCCTTCAATTTCCAGTCTAATTTTCCGATAAGTATTATGGGTTAGGTGATCTGTAATATGAAATTCAAGAGCTTTTGGGTTCAATTCAAAATTAAAAAAGAATCGAACCAATCCTACATTGAAAAAACAAGTTTTATCATCGGGCGAGCTCCGGATAGTGATTTATTTATCAATAGTGGTGTCGTATCACGCCGTCATCTTAAGGTTTATCTTGAGGATAATCGTATTTATATTGAAGACTTGAAGTCTACAAATGGCACCTATCTCAATGGTGGACTTTTAGAGCCGAATGAGGCCTACGAATACAAATCCACTGACCGTCTGTACATTGATACAAGCAAAGAGGTTCAAATTCGAATAAATATTCTTAAAGATCAGCCCGCCGATGACATTGTCCTCGACATAGAACGTGCAGAGCTTGAGAAAAAGAGAAGGCAAAGAAAAGCCAACCGTCAGTCGACGGTTGCGAGCTCTAAGCAAAACTATTTAGTCAGTGCAACGGAGTCGGTTGATAATATCTTTGACAATTTATTTTTTATTGCAAAATCCGCACGATTTAATAAAGAAAAACAAATTAAAGAAGCCGAGTATATTTCACAAGAGATGATTGAGAAAGCTCAGCAAGAGATAGAAGACAATAGAGCCTTGCTTGAAAAGGAAATTAAAAAACTACAAATCGAAACTAAGAACGAAGCAAAGCGTCTCATAAACTCAGCGACTTCAAAGGCAGATAAGATTCTCACTCAGGCATCGGATAAATCAAGAAAATTAATTTTCGAGGCAGATGACAAATCACAACAGATTCGCGATGAGGCCGATAAATACTCTGAGCAGAAAAAGCAAGAAGCTGATGAGTACTTCATGGCTCAAAAAGCAACGGCTGAACAGCACTATGAGGATAAAAAAAATAAGGCATCAAAAATAAAAGATGAAATCCTTGAAAAGGCCCAAGAAAAGCATAGAGAAATTATTGAAAATGCTTACTTAAAAAATGCGGAACTTAAATTAGATAATCAAAATCTTAAAAATCAAATTTCAGAAAATAAAAATTTAATCATAAATTTAAATAATGAAATTCAAGCTCTAGATGAGCAGAGACAGCAAGCAGATCAGCTGTGTGCGCAGTCTAAAAAGAGTTATAACGTTGAAAATTCACGCTTTCTGAAAATAAAAAATGAAGTTGAAATATTAGAGAGACGCGGAGCCGACGCGCGCCTAGTTCTGGATAAGGAGATACCTGGGCTTGAGTCTAAAATTGGAAAATTAAAGATTGAAATACAAGGCGCGGAAAAAGAAACTGTTTCAAGAAGTCAAGAACTTGAAAGACTTAGTGTTTTAGTAAAAGATAAAAGCGATATAATTGATAAACTCGATGAAAAAAATAGAGTTTGGGAAATTCGACTTGATGATTTAAACAAAAAGATTATTGAAGCTGAAGATAACTTATTTCGTTTAAATAAGATCAAACAACAACGCAACCAAGAATTAGAATCTGAAATAGCTGAGCGGCGGCAACGACAAAAGGAGCTTGAAGAAGCATCCCAACTTTCTTTAGAAAAGAAAAAAGCTCGCGTTCAAAAAGAAATTGATATTAATTTAGCAAAAGCTAAGGAAAAGGCACTTTCTATTTTAAGTGAGGCTCAATCTAAGGCTGAAGAAAAAACACAAAGTCTATTGGCTGAGGCTCAATATAAAACACAACTTGCCGAGCAGAAATGGCAAGAATCTGAGGGCGAATCAAGAGCCTTAAGAAAGAAAACTCAAGAGGATTGTGAAAGGCTTCAGAAAGAGACAAACTTAGAAATAGAATCTCGTCGACTAAATTTTGACAATGAAATTGAAATGGAAAAAAGCCAGCTGTTATCAGACGCCCATCAACAGGCTATGGAAATGACAACTGGAGCTCAACAGCAGGCCTCCGAAGTGACCTCACTAGCGGCGCAACAAGCCGATGAGCTATTGGCTCAGGCGACTCAGCAAGCTCATGAGCTCAAGACCCAAGCTCAAGAACTTTATGATAGAGAATTGGCCAGAGTTGGAAAAGAATCACAAGATATTATGAGTAGCGCTCAAGTAGAACGCGATAAAGCTTTACAGAGCTTGCAAGAACAAGCTGATCAAGCCAAAAAAACACTGGAGCAGGAATTAGCTGCTCTACGAGAGCACGCTGAAAATGAAATCAAAGAAATGCGTACAAACGCCGTCAAGCGTCTAGAAGAGCAGCGAGAACAAACTGTGACCGAGGACGAACAACGCAAACAGATTCAAGCTATGCGGCTGAGGAAAGATCTTAGTGAGGTTGTGCGGGCCCGTTTGAGTCCTTTCCTAAAAGATTCAAACAGTATGCTGAGAGTAACAGAAATTGTGAATAAAAGTATTGACGCTGTCTTGCTCGATGAAATCGATGAAGACTTTAAGAACACTGAAAATTATTCTGACTTCGATCCTAGTCAAGCCCAGGAGAAGGTTAAGAAATTTTGGTTCGGCGCGGTTGGAGCTGCTGCCACCCTATTGATACTCTTTTTTATGATGCCCACTTTCAAAAAAGCAGCCCTTGAATCGGGCCGCACTCTGGCGACACAGGTTGAAGAGGGAACACAGAAAGCCATCGAAAAGGCTCAAAAGGAGAATGATTTGAGTCGGGCATTCAATCCAGAGCTTACTCCAGAGTTTAAATCAACATATACAGAACGTGTTGTTTACACGCAGGCTTATGTGACTACTGAGTTGAGTCCCGAGTTTCGAGAACAATGGATTCTTGAATTGCAGGATTATTTTGTCCATACGCTCAGATTAGATGAAAACAACTTAGTTCCTTTTATTGCTCTTGAAGCAAACCTTATTCGTGAATTAGATGAAGAGCGACAAAAAATTAACGGTAATTTTGTGGATGAGGGTCTCGAGCGCATGCGTGAAATCGAAGCCTCTTTTGATAAAAAGATTCGACAAAATATTAAGTCTGATGATCATTATAAAAAAATTATGACCTTTAAAAAGAAGTTTTTTGAAACGTATAGAGATAAAATTGGAAATTAACTCTTAATTTTTAATCAAATGGATCTGTGCCTTATATAGAACTCAATAACTTCTACAACTGAAATATGAGCCGGAATATGTTGTCCTCTGTGGCAAATAAAATTATTTTAAATTTTTCATAATGAGCAATTTAATAGTTCTTTTGCATGTTGCAAGCTAGCCTTCGTGGTCTTCTCTCCTGAAATAAGACGAGCGATTTCTTGGATGCGCTCTTCTTTGCTTAGATTGCGGACTTTCATTTCTACTTTATCTTTTCCTGTGTTCTTTTCGATAAAGTAATGGAAGTCGGCAAAACTTGCCACTTGTGGCAAGTGAGTGACACAGATCACTTGCTGGTGTTGGGCCAGGTTTTTAAGTTTAGCGCCCACCTTTTGAGCGGTTGGGCCACTGACGCCGGTATCCACTTCGTCGAACAAAAAGGTGCGTGGCAAGTGGCTGGCTCCAATCACTTGCTTTAAAGAAAGCAAGATACGAGAGAGTTCGCCTCCACTGGCAACTCGAGCCAAATCACGAGCTTCATCCTTTGCACCTGTTTGGGTTCGGAAGACAATGCGATCCATACCGGTGGATTGGGGTTCCGTGAGGGGTTCAACAGCAATCAAAAACTTGAGACCCTTCATATTGAGGTCTTCTAGCTCTTTGTTGACTTCTTTTTGCAGAAGAATACAGCCCTGCAGTCTTTTTTTACGTAGCTCTAGACTGATTTGGTGCAGGTTGCTTGTGAGTCTTTGCCGTTTTTCTTTGAGCTCATCCAATGTATCCGAGAGATTTAAAAGTTGAGCGTGTTTTTCTTTCATTTCTCTGAGAGCCAAAAGTATTTGGGCGACATCTTCGCCAAATTTCTTTTGTAATTTGCGAATACGACTCAAGCGATCTTCGAGGTCATTGAGTGAGTCGTCTCCAGTGCCATCGTTATCACCCATGGTCTGGAGCTGAAAGGCCACATCTTCGAGTTGGGCTAAAGACTCTTGCAGCTGAGCTTTAAGAGGGGCAATCAAACTGTACTCAGGTGCACGTATCATAATATTTTTGAGGATGGAGAGAACAGATCGGTCGGATTCACTGATTGTTTCCAGAGCTGATTGTCGCCACTGCAGCCAGCGATCCTGTTCTTTGAGATCTTTGATGCGAGCTTTGAGCAAAGTGTCTTCGTTTTCTTCAAGTTCTAAACTTTCAATTTCATTGATTTGAAACTGCAAGAAGTCCATTTGCTGTTCTCTTTGCCGAGCCAAACCTTCGAGATCTAAAATTTCGCTGTCAACGGCATGAATTTGATGAAATATATCTTCAATATCTTCGCGCAATATTGAGTTACCACAGAACTGATCCAGGGTGTCCATTTGGTAGCGGCTAGAAATAAGGTCCTTGTTTTCATGTTGTCCTGTGATTTCGATCAAGGGTGCGTCGCTTGGATTGCTAATTGTAACAAGTGGAAAAACAATACAGCGCAAGTCAGCAAGACTCGACAAGTGACCGTTGAGATAAACTTTGCTCTTACCTGATTTCTGCACCACTCTGCGCACAATCAACTCTTTATCGTCGGCTTCAATACCCATCTCGGCCAAGCGCTCCTCGATGTCAGGTCGTTGAGTAAGATCAAAGGCGCCTTCGATAGTGGCCTTGTCTTTATTGCTGCGAATATCTTGGCTTGACGACTTAGCGCCCATTAAGAGAGCCAGGCTTTTTATCAAGATAGATTTTCCTGCACCCGTTTCACCACTTAGGATATTGAGGCCCGAATTGAATTGGATATGAATGTGATCGATAATGGCAAATTGTGAAACCTTTAATTCGCTGAGCATTAATCTCTATCTCCAAATTTAAGTTTTTCGCGTAATAGATTAAAAAAGTTATAGGTTGGATGGCGTACAATATGATGATTTTGTGAATGTCGGGTGACAACGAGCTTATGACTATGATTAAGCTCCATTGCCTTTTGTCCGTCCACAGTCAACATAGCACTACGATTTTCGCCCACGATTTGCAGGGTCAGCTCGCGGTCGTCCGGAAACAAAATAGGGCGAGTGGTCAGGCTGTGGGGGCAAATAGGGGTGACTACGATGGCACGAGTCTCTGGGTGAAGGATAGGGCCACCGGCGGCTAAATTATAAGCTGTTGAACCTGTTGGGCTGGCCACAATGACACCGTCCGCCTTGGTTTGCGTCACGAGGTGTCCCTGGCAGTGAATACTTATGTTTAACAAGTGTGTGCGATCGCCTCGCTCGATCACCATATCATTCAGTGCTAGAAATTTTTGTTTGCCGGGGATTTCAATGGAGAGGAGAGCGCGCGGATGGGTCTCCATTTTGTTGTCAAAGGTCGCCTTGAGAGTGGTGTAAAGTTCTTCAATACGATTATCAGTTAAAAAACCAAGGGAACCTAAGTTCACTCCCACGATTGGAGTTTGTCGCCCATTCAACTGGCGAACGGCCTTGAGGTAGGTGCCATCTCCGCCAAGCACTACGATAAGGTCAATTTTATCAAAGTCCTGAGGCGACTGAAGAGTGTGTGAACGGGAGCACAAGTCTAAGCCGTCCTCACAGTAAACTTTCTTATTTTGCTCGGATAACCAATCTGCCAACTTTTTTGCTTCTTTCAAAGCGCGCGGTGTATCCTGTCGGACTACGATGCCAATAGAAGTGAAGCTGCTCATAGTAATCCACTCCTTTTTAACAGAGCTTGAGAGTCGGGAGCTCGTCCGCGAAATCGTATATAAAGCTCTTCGGGATCATCGACTCCGCCCTGTGATAGGATCTCGTTATAAAATTTTTGTGCGACTTCGGGATTGAAAATTCCCTTTTCCTTAAAAGCTTCGAAGGCATCAGCATCTAAAACTTCGGCCCATTTGTAGCTGTAATATCCAGCCGAGTAACCACCGGCAAAGATGTGAGAAAATCCAACAGAAAAATTTGTATTTTCTATGGCAGGCAAGAGTTGAATCTCACTAAAAGCCCTCTTTTCCACTTCGATGGGGTCCAGGCTGTGTTGACGAATATCGGTGTGCCAACTCAAATCAAGCAGACTAAAGCTAACCTGACGAAGAGATGCGTAGCCGGATTGAAAGTTACGTGAGGCATTGAGCTTCTCGATGAGTTCAAGAGGCATTGTTTCTCCTGTTTTGTAATGTTGTGCAAAAAGGTCTAAGGACTCCTTTTCATAAGTCCAATTCTCCATGATTTGGGAGGGCAGTTCGACAAAGTCCCAAAGAACATTGGTGCCCCCAAGAGAGCGGTAATAGCATTGTGAAGAAAGACTATGTAGGGCATGTCCAAACTCGTGAAAAAGAGTTTGCACTTCGTTAAAAGTCAAAAGCGATGGGTGGCCTGCTGTCGGGCGACTGAAGTTGCAAACAATACTGACATGAGGGCGTCGAACTTCCTTGCCATCAAAACCTTGATCGACAAAGTTGGTCATCCAGGCCCCAGCCTTTTTGTTGTCTCTTGGAAACAGATCCATATAAAACAAACCAATAAATTGGTTGTCTTTGCTAACTTCGAAAACCTCAACTTCTGGATTGTAAACGGGGACGTCCGTTTGTTTTTTGAAATCCAGATTATAGAGTTTTTTAGCGTGCAAAAAGACTCCTTGTACGACCCTCTCAAGTGAAAAGTAGGGGCGCAGTTCTTCGTCGCTTAAATCAAAGAGATGTTTCTTCATTCGTTCCGAGTAAAAAGAAAAATCCCAAGGCTTGATCTCGAGATCTTTGCCCTCAATATCTTTAATATAAGTTTTTAGCTCTTCCAATTCTTTTTTGGCTGCTAGAAAAGAGGGGCGTTTGATTTCCTCGATAAAGCTCAATACCTTGTCAGACGTTTTAGCCATTCTTTTTTGTAAGACGAATTCGGCATGGGTGGCAAAACCTAAAAGTTGAGCTCTCTCAAAGCGCAAGTTGGCAATTTGACCACAGATCTCACGGTTCGAAAACTCTCCGTTGAGCGCTTTGGTGTTGTAGGCCATCCACATTTTTTCGCGCAACTCTCTGTGGGGCATGTATTTCAGAAAGGGTACATATGAGGGAGCTTGCAAAGTGAAGGTCCAACCCTCCTGTTTTCTTTTCTTAGCTTCTTCCATGGCGCTGGCCTGAAGACTTTGGGGCAAGGCCTCAACTTCCGAAGTCTTATTGAGATTTAGAGAGAAGGCGTTGGTAGATTTTAAAAGGTTTTGACTGTATTGCGGGCTTAGGCTGGCCATTTTTTTGTCGAGGGCGCGCAGTTTCTCTTTATCCTCTTGGCTCAACAGTGCTCCATTGCGAGTGAAGCTTTCATAGGTTTCTTTTAAAAGCTTGCTCTGTTCTTTGTTGAGTTGAGCCCAGTCCGCTTTTTCAAAAACAGTCTTGATTTTCTGAAAAAGCCTCTCAGAGAGTTGAATGTCATTGCTGTAATCGGCAAGTTTTTCAGAAATAGCTCCTACAGCCTTGTCGATATGATCATCTGTGCAGCAATGGTAGAGATTAAAGAAAACCGAACTGACTTGATCTAATTCGAGTGAAGCAAGTTCTAGAGCCTCAATGGTATTTTCGAAATTGGGCTGGGTTTGCTCTTCGATGCTTTGTACTCTTTGTTTTGCTAATTTAAGTGCTTCATCAAAACTGGATTCAAATTGAGTGGAGTCGATTTGAAGAAAGGGCAAGCTGTGAAAAGGTGTTTGCGGCGCGAGTAATTTTTTGAGCATTGAGGCCTCCATGGTGTCCAAGAAACCCTCCAATCAAAACATGGGAGGGAGACTATGGGAAGTGTTAATGCTGGTAGTGGAGGTAGTGTGCGTGTCGTCAAAACCAAAAAGCCGCACAGAGAAATCTGTGCGGCTTAGAGTTGGAGTTAGGGCTTATTTAAAATGTGAATTAATAACCATTTCCGTTATTGTTTCCAGACCCGTAATCTGAGCCAGAACCCGATCCGTAATCTGAACCAGATCCCGATCCGTAATCTGAACCAGAACCTGATCCGTAACCCGAGCCAGAACCTGATCCGTAACCTGATCCAGAACCTGAGCCAGATCCGTAACCAGAGCCAGACCCAGACCCGTAACCAGAGCCAGACCCGTAACCAGAGCCAGACCCGTAACCAGAGCCAGAACCTGATCCGTAACCTGAGCCAGACCCGTAACCTGATCCATGACCAGATCCGTAACCCGAGCCAGACCCGTAACCTGATCCATGACCAGATCCGTAACCCGATCCATAACCTGAGCCAGATCCGTAGCCAGCATTAGACCCGTAACCTGATCCAGACCCGTAACCAGTTCCGCCGTATTGACTTTGCACGCAGGTGCCATACTGGTAACCCGAGATCGGTTGACAAGTGGCATGAACGGGACTGCCGTAACTGTCTTTAAATCCATAGCATTGGTTTGGACGATAGGGGTCACAACCGGCTTGTGCTTGCTGGTAGCAATTGTTTTGACCAGTCGGATTTGTGAAAACAGTGTCTGAGTGATTCGATTCAAGAAAATTGTAATCGAGAGTCAAATCGTCTGCCTCAGTTTTACCCTTACGCTTTTTGAATCGGACCCCTACATGAATCACTTCATCTCTAGCATTGTAGGCAATTGTGTCGGCGCACATGATGGAGCCTTCGTAAACAACCGGCTTAGTACCAGAACGACAACCACAAAGGTTTGCATATTGGTTACCACCATAAGACTGGCTGCCATAATCTTGGTTTACATAACCATTCTGGTATTGACCACCATTGTAATTTTCAAAACCGAGGCCAATACCTTGTTGTTGTCCTTGAAAACAAGCCGAATCTGTTGGGTTGTTCAGACAAAAGGTATTAGAAGCCTCAGCTTGTGTTTGTATTTGTTCTTGTTGTTGTTGTTGCACCGGAAGTACTGGTGCTGTGTTATCGTTTGAGCTTTCGCCACACCCAGTAGCCATAAAAGCGCAGCAAACTAATGTCGCAAACTTATAATATGAATTCATTGTCCCTCTCTCCTTTTAAAATTTCATGAGTAGTGAGTACAACTATCGTGCCACCGAATTTTCAGGCTCTATTCAAAACCACAAGGTAGAGAAGCTTCTTTTTGCACACCACCCCATTTTCGCCATTGAAAAGCCCTGTCAGAGGGCTTGTCACTCCAGTAAAATTTTCAATGCCCCTTGGCCGCAAAATGGATATAATAATGAAAAAAAGGGGAGTGATTTTTGATTGTTTTTCGGAGTCTAACTTTTTCTATGCCCTTAATCCTAATCTGCACTCTGCTTTTCTTGGGACAAACATCACAAGCACGAGTTTTTGACTTCAAAAACGAAAGCTTTTCTCCATTTTTAAATCTAAGAGGTGGGCAAACGGGTATGGGAACGGGCCCTTTTGGTTGGCAAGGTGTAAGTTCCTACGGTGTCAATAAAGCTAAATTTATCTACGGAGGTGAGTTCGGAGCTCGATGGCGAGCCTCAAATATTGGGATTTCATTGGGTGTGTTGGTTCAGCAGTTGGATCCTGTCCAAGGGGCTCAGGCTTTTGATTCTAGTGATGCATTGCTTTACACAGCCGAGACAGAGGCCCTGTCTTTTGGGCCTACACTACAGATGGACATTCAATTTGCCAAAACCGCAAACCATGTGTGGTGGTTTTTTTGGGGTGGGGGTTATCAATTTGTTAAAATGCAGAATAGCTATCAATTGACAACACTTGGCCAAACAGGTTTCTCTTTGCCGGCAGAGGTTTCAGAAACCTATAGAGCAAGTCTTCCTTTTGCCTCTTTGGGATTGGGTGCAGAGTTTTTATTTGTGAAGACGACGACGATCAGTTTACAGTTGGGTTATCATCACAGTTTGTCTTCGGCATGGACTTACGGGCAAAACGGATTGAATTTTACCGGCAACTACACGGAGGGTTCTCCGGTGACTTTGCAAGACGGATCTGAGAAAGCCTTAAATTGGTCCTACTTTTTCTTACAAGTGGGCTTTCAGTTTTACGTCGAAACCTTGCGCTGAAAAATAGGAAACAAAATTTTGAATTTTAACGGCTTCGTTGCACATCAAGTCGTTCTCACTTCCAGATAGCTATATATAATCGCGACCATCCATAGGCTCTGCCAGTATTTGCCTTTCGGGTCAATCACATCAGTTAACTGGAGGTCTATTTTTAAGAGTGAATGTAAGGAATTAACTGTGCAGCTCTGTGAGAATATCGGCAAACTTTTGATCGATCACCTTTCTTTTCATCTTTAAGGAGGGTGTAAGCTCCCCAGTTTCGATACTAAAATCCTGATTGAGGACATGAAAGCGTTTGATCGTTTCATGAGAAGCCAATTGGTGGTTCACATGGGCCACAATTTGACGAACCTCTTCCTGTATCTTCTTATTTTTAGAAAGTTCCAAGTTTTGAGCTGTGATCCCTAGTTCCTCTATTTTATTTTGGGCAGCATCTGGGTCTAAGGTGAGAAGAGCTACAATAAATTTCTTTTTATCCCCATGTATATGCACATGTCCAATGAGAGGTTGTGTGCTAAATAACTTTTGCAGTTTTTGAGGAGCGACAAATTTGCCCCCAGCTGTTTTGATCAGGTCTTTTTTGCGATCGGTGATTTTTAAAAAACCATCCTCGCTAAGTTCGCCAATGTCACCGGTGCGAAAAAAACCATCTTCGTTAAAGGCGGCGGCCGTGTCCTCTTCATTTTGAAAGTAGCCGGTCATCACTTTATTACTTTTAACGAGGATTTCACCATCTTCCTCAAAACGAACTTCGACGTCTCCCACAGCTTTGCCCACAAAGCCCGAGCGATTTTCAAAAAGTGTATTCACAAACACCGGCCCAGTTGTTTCGGTCAAGCCGTAACCCTCAAGAATAGTGATTCCGCAAGCTTTAAAAAAAGCAAAAATTTCAGAGTCGAGCGGAGCGCCTCCCGATACAGCAAAACGCATTTGTCCACCCAGCTTTTCTTTGATTTGTGAGTAGACCAAGCGGTGAGCGAGGAGTTTTTGTAATGATTGAAGCATGCTCGGA
The DNA here is from genome assembly GCA_041739665.1 of Bdellovibrionales bacterium. GTDB lineage: Bacteria > Bdellovibrionota > Bdellovibrionia > Bdellovibrionales > JAGQZY01 > JAGQZY01. The sequence continues at coordinate 3,997 of JBGSNK010000051.1, read as the reverse complement.
ACTTTCTTTTGTTGGCTAAGCTCGAGAGAGTGTTCTCCGATTTCGATGGCTCGATCAAAAATAAACTTTTTAAGCTTCGAAATTTCTACTTGGGCAGTGATACCAAAATAGATTTTTTCAAAAATACGAGGGACACCCACCAAGACTGTCGGTTGTATCAGTTGTAAATCCTTTTTTATAGTTTCAATAGAGCGAGCGTAACCAATGCTGTATCCGCAAAAAAAGTGTCCCCATAATTCCATCCGACCCAAAACATGTGAGAGGGGAAGGAATGTCAGAGTTCGATCTTGTGAGGTGACCTCGAGCATCGGAAAGACATCCTGAACACTGCTGAGAATCTGTTTGTGGGTGAGGACGACCCCTTTGGGCTGTCCCGAGGTGCCTGAGGTGTAAATCAAGGTGGCAACATCGTTGATTTTAATGTGTTGAGAAGTCAAAGTGCTTTCTTTGTCGCGATGGGCGCTGATCAAGTCTGACAAGAAATAGGGTTGAGAAGTGTCGTTCTCAAAAAGCTGGAATGAAATAATAGTCATTTGGGATAGATCTAAATCACTTTGCAAAAGTTTTTTATAGATAATTTCATTTTCAACAAATAGGACCACGGGCTTAGTTTGGCTGATAATAAAATCCATCTCTTCCGGTGAGCTTGAGTGATAAATGGGGACCGTGATAGCCCCAAGAGCCATTGTCGCCATGTCGACGAAGCCCCATTCTTTGCATGTATTGGATATAATACAGACCTTATCTTGAGAGAGTACGCCCGTGTGAATCAAGACATTTTGTATCTGTGCAATCCGATTTTTAACCTGTGACCAATTAAGCTCAACAACTTTGTTTTTGTGTATATAAGCGACCGCGGTTGAAAGTGGATTTTTTTCGCTATGCTCGATAAATTTTTGCACGATATTCATTATTAGGCTCCATAAAAAGTCCGATCATACTCCGCGGATTATCTTTTACAAGCCATTTGAAGTAGGCGGATCAATATAGATACTTTTCGTTTCATTGACATTAAGACGAAGGACTTCCTCGTAGCTCTGGCCGCTAAACGGATTGACGACTTTGACTTGAACATCTTTACCTGCAGGGACCGATATTTTCTCGCCAGACTTCACCTGGTTGCCATCGATGAGAATATTGACTCCCACAGATTTTACAATCAAGAAGGCGGTTGGAATTCGTGCCAGGTCAAAGGAAACCCGATTGGACTCTGGTATAGCATTAATCACTAAACTCTTTCCTTGGTATCCATTTTTACTGATTGAAACTTTGAAGGGAAGTTCTTTTACAAGGAGATCGTAGGGTGATCGACCGACCTTCTGGCCATTGACGTAGACATCAGCACCGTTGGGACTGGTCATAACTTGTAATAAATTACTTGGTACATAAATTGAGCGTGGACAAATCCCATAGCTTTCCATGGACTTGCAAAAGTTTCTTTTAAAGTTGGGATGAAATTTATTTAAGTAGGCGAAAAACATCATTAAAAAGGTCAATGAGAAGATGAGAGTTAAGAGAAGGGCGTTATTGTTTCGGTTCTCTAAATTTTGTAATGTTTTTTCTGTATTTGTATAGGTGTGTTTCTTGTATTCTTTTACCTTTTCATGTGCGTCCCGCTTGGCCGCATGCAGTCGACGCGCCTTGGTTTTACCGTCATCAAATTCTGTTGTGGAAAAGTCCAGTTGTTCATTATATGTTGCGGTTTCATTGGGCATAGTTCCATCGGCCGCCGGTTTCATCGATTGTTGCCCTTCGCCAAAGCTTATATGGTCGATGGAAATTTCATCGCGATCCACTGAGCTGCCTCTTAGCTTTGAAGCGGACGAACTCTCAACTATGTGTACCGAGTTGATTTGTGCATAGACTATTTGTTTTTTTCGAATTTGGACAATTTCGTCTGAAAAAAGACTTTTGGTAAAAGAACTAAGATCTTGAACAGAGAAATCGGGATCAAAGCGACTCAAAAAACCCTGTAAATCGCGATGTAAATCTCCTGCATTTTGGTAGCGCTCCAGTTTTTCTTTTTTAAGAGCCTTTTGAACAATCTGATCCAATTCAGAAGGGATATTTGGGTTTATTTTACGCAGACTTGGTACATCGCACTCGCGGATCTTGCGGAGAGTGTTAATCTCGCTGTTAGCTAGAAACAAACGTTGATTGGCCAACATTTCCCATGTCATGATTCCGAGAGCAAAGATATCTGTTCGTGAGTCAACGCTTTGGCCCTCAACCTGCTCGGGACTCATGTAGCCAAATTTACCTTTGAGAGTTCCAGCTCTTGTGGCTTCGATTTGATGGGCGGCCTTGGCAATCCCGAAATCGACAATCTTGGGTTCTCCTTCAAAAGCGAGCATAACGTTTTGGGGCGACATATCCCGGTGAATAATATTGAGCGGATTCCCGGTTGTGGGATCGATACAACGATGGGCATGGTCTAAGCCCCCTGCAACTTGTTTGATGATGTGAGCGACTTGTGAGATGGAAAAATATTGATCCACTCTTTTCATTCTGTTGAGGATTTGACGCAAATTGCGTCCCTCTACAAATTCCATAACGATATAAAATTGTTCTTCTTGAACACCAAAGTCGTAAATTGCGACGACGTTACTGTGTGAAAGATTGATCGCAATTTTTGCCTCGTCTTTGAACATATCAATGAAGTCTTTAGAATCTGAAAATTGTTGTAGGATTCGTTTGATAGCCACAAACTTTTGCACACCACTAGCGCCCACTTTTTTCGCTAGATAAACTTCGGCCATTCCGCCTGCGGCCAGTTTTTCTAACAAAACGTAATTTCCAAAGGTTTCAAAGCTTTTTTTCACAGAACTCCTCTTTGTAAGTTATCGGCAACTTAGAGGATTTTTTAAAAAAATTATTTAGGACTTTCGTATAAAAGAATTGTGACAGCCCTCTGTATTGTGTCATTCTTGGTTCATGTTATGGGTCGGACTGACTGGTGGTATAGCCAGTGGCAAAACTACTGTTGCTGATTTACTGAGGCAAAGGTCGGTCCCCATTGTCGACGCCGACTCTATAGCCCATCAAGCGCTGCAAGCCCTTCGTCCGGAACTGCTTCAAGCTTTTGGGTCTTCTATCTTAGATAGCTCTAATCAGGTAGATCGCAACAAGCTCGGCACGTTGGTGTTTCCAGACAAAAATAAATTGCTCAAACTCGAAGGCATTGTTCACCCATGGGTTCAAAACAGGGTCAGTCAAGAGAGGCAAAGCCTAGCAACTCGAGGTCACGATCTGGCTGTTTACGATGTGCCCTTACTTTTTGAAAAGAATTTGCAAGATCAATTTGATAGGATAATTGTTGTTTACAGTCCAAGAGAACGATCCCTCCAACGACTTATGAACAGAAACAATTTGAGCTTGCAAGAGGCCACTCAAAGAATGTCTCATCAGATGGACATTGAAGATAAAAAAAAGAAAGCTGATTTTATCATCGACAATCAGGGCCATTTACAGGATCTGGAAAATCAGGTGGACCAATTGCTGTTGGCTATAAGAAAATAATATAACCCATAGATAATTGTAGGGCAGAGTCCTCTGTGCCGATGTATGTTCTCAATTCAAAGTTCAAGCCGCCAGATTCGGGAAGTCGATACTCGATCCCGGCTTGAGCAATGACATAATACTGGGACAGTTCCACAAGGTTTGAAAACTCTCGTTGTGCCAAAAGCTTGTGAGCCGCTCCCAGCCCATAATAGGGGCGCCATACCTGTCGAGAAGGAGTGTAGTCCCAGGTTGCACTGAGCATAAGTCCCTCTTGAGGAAGAAGAGTGGTTTGAATGCGATAGCGATAGGTTGGGCGAGTAAGAAACTGCACTCCGGCCTGAAAATAGAGCATCTCGATGGGAGACTGAGAGAAGTCATCAGTTGGAGTGTAGAGGCCGGTTGAGAATAAAAGCTGTGATCGAAGGGGCCACTGACGGTGGCTGCTTTTTGTCGTCATAGCTTGCGCCTTGTCAACACTATCGTAGGGATAGGTTGG
>JBGSNK010000033.1:0-51952 GCA_041739665.1 Bdellovibrionales bacterium | reverse complement strand
TGACAGCCCATGCTGACGATATCAGCGTGTTCTCTGATGCGTTCAAGATCTATGAGTTTGTCTATATCTTAGTTTTCATGTTCTTGATGACAAGAGGAGCTGGGAAAATATCAGTGGATCAGTACTTAAAGAAAAAGTGCTGAAAAATAAGCAGGCAAGTTAAAAACTTCTTGCCTACCTTGCTCTACATCAAGTTGTTGAGATAGTTACAACTGCATTTTGACTTTTTGAGAAATTTGAAAACTGAGAATCTATCGGCGTATCGGCTATATGGTTGATATAATTGCTCAGTGTTTTCATTGTCACCCCGAGAATCACCTCCAAAACATGCTGGTCGCTATACCCTGCTGCAATGAATTTTTTTACCACATTTTGATCGGCATATCCTCTCTCGTTGACAACAGTTTCTGTGAATTCGATCAGAGCGCGATGCTTTTCGTCGTCGACGGGCTTACCTTGTCGGATGGCATTTAATTTTTCAAAGTCCATTTGGATTATTTTGGCAGAAATCATAGAGTGGACAGCCATACAATAATCATGGCGATTATCACGACTCACTGTTAGTAATATAATTTGCTGTTCCTCTGCAGTAAAAAGGGTTTCTTCAAGCAAACTCCCTAATGTCAAGTAAGCTTTTAAAGTTGCAGGAGAGGTTGCAAAAACTTTGATTAAATTGGGTATAAAGCCAAACTGACTTTCGACATTGAACATAAGCTCCTTCACTTCATCGTTGGCGGATTCTTTCTGGACAAGGGGTAATATTTGGGACATTTTTTCTCCTTTGTAAAAACTATGGTGATTGCTTTAACTGACTTAGTAAGTGAAAGAATTAAGCTGATTATTACAATTTAAAAAAGATTCTTTGGGAAAGTTGGTGTTTATTATAGGATGGACAAGTTCTGAGAAAATGGTTTATACATAATGAATTAGAACAGGATAACTATGAGCGCAAAAACAGACCTTCATTTTAGCTCGGAAGAATTCATAACCCAATTGCAACAGCGACAGTCAGATGCAATTTCTCGCCTTGTACAAAGCTACACCGAGCCCCTTTTTAAGGCTTGCTTGGGTCTTGGCTTTGACGGTCATTCTTCCGAGGAACTTGTCCAGAGAGTGTGGAGCACTTTTTTTGATGTGGCTCCTAATTTTGAAGGGCGTTCCCATATCCGAACCTTCTTATTTGGCATACTTTACAACAAAGCCTCCGAAATGAGACGGGAAGAAATAAAACTGGCAAAAAGTGACCCTATTGCTGAAACTATGGAGTCTCGATTTTCTGAAGTTGGGCATTGGACACAACCCCCTATCGACCCTGAGCAATTTCTGCACCAGTCCCAAATGAATGAAATCATTAAAAAATGTATTGATTTTCTGCCCCTAACCCAGCGGATGGCTTTTTGTCTTAAAGAAATAGATGACAAGGGCAGCAGCGATATTTGTAAGATTCTTGAGGTTTCAAACACTAATCTAGGAGTCTTACTTTTCAGAGCTCGAAATAAACTGCGTGAATGTATAGAAAAGAAAGCGAAACCAGGAAATTAAATGCTATCTTGTAAACAGCTTGTGAACGAAATCAATGACATCGATAATTTGTCATTTTTTAAGCGAGCAGAACTTCGAGCTCATCTTCTTATGTGCAAGCACTGCTCGGCTTATGTTAAACACCTCCAGTATATGCGTGATGGTTTTAAACAATTGTTCTCATCTATCACTCAAACTGATCCCGAACAGATAAAAAAAATTGAAGAGCAAGTTTTAAAGAAATTCCAAGACAATGGAGATAAGTCTTGACCTCAGACACCTAGAAAATCGCGGGTTCTTTCTCTTTTCGGGTGCCAATCTGTGGATAAGTTTTTATTAATCTGGGCGGACATCCTGACCTCGCCAGCATTTTGCCCTGCGGGCAAAAACGCATCCTGCTTGCTGGAACCAGCCTAGTAAAAACTTATCCACAGATTGTTTAAACGAAAAGGGCCTCCATTTTGCTGTTTGGTTTCATTTCTTTGAGCTAAAAAAACGAATCAGGCTACAGGACTGGCAGAGCCCATAGAGGGGCGTGCCTCTTTCTACAGATATTTGGATTCGGGAACGGCTTCATATAAACACATACTCAATAGTTTTAGCTTGTTATCCACAGGGCAACAAAAAGAAGAAAGAGCGAAGATCGCGTCTAAAGTTTAGTCACTCCTTGAAATTTATTCCTCGAGAGTGAAAGGCTTTGTGTCAAAGATTGGGACTTGATATGTCTGGGGCAAATAAACTTTGGAGTCGTTTTGAAGCTTTTCCTTTTTTTAATCTCTTTTTTTGTATTAAGCTCTCCAACCTTTGCCTCTGATAGCTGGTCGGTAAGTTGCGAAAACTCGCTCTTACTCCTTCCAAATTTGGAAAAAGAAGGACGCGTCTTTATATCTGAATTTGATTTTTCTTTAGGCTTTGTAGGAGTGGGTGACAAAGCCACAAGTGCTGTCCTGCAAGATACAGGTGATAATTATATTTTTGAATCAAAAGATTTAAATTTTCATCAAATGGAGGAACTAGACATTGCAGAAGCGATCAGCTTTGCCTCCCAGATGGGGCTGATTATTCATCGGAAGCTTGTGCGCTCTGGTCGTGAGTTCAGCATGAGGGACGAAGATGGTTTTCAAGCTCGCTTGATAATTTTAGAAGGCCCCACCTCTCAAGACAAATTAAAAATGTTTGAGTACAATTGGGGTCAAGGTCTTTGCGAGTGATTTATATCACCTCGCCTAAATTAGGTTTGCGCAACCTATAAGCCAACTCAGGTAGGCTGAGAGAACTTCTGAAGAGAGGCGCGACAATTTGCGTCGTTCGTCCAGACAAAGTGCGGCGCCACAGAAAATGGTCTAGCTCTCTCAAATTTAATTAAATTTAAAAGGTTAAAAAGTTACTATTGTCTTGCACAAAAGGGGGGAGATCATGTTTGCATTTTTGATTTGTGGCATTTTGAATTCGCTGAATTTTTACCTACTCTCCACTTCTTTAGCTCTACCCAATTACTATGTGACCTTTTATTTTTTTATCACCCAAGGAGTTTTGGCTTGGCTTTGGATTGACTTTACTTTAGCACAATTTGAACAACCACAATCGCAGATGAGTCTAAGCGTGCCAAACTCTCAAAAGATTCAAGCCACTCTTTTTCAAGGCGATCCTGCTCATCCATCTAAATAGTTAAATTTTAAGCGCGAGTGAAACAAGAAAAAGTTGGTTTTCAGAAACAACAGAGTCTTGAGAGGGGAAGATAACGCCACCCTGATTGTGGAGATAGCGCCACTCGGCTCGAAATTGAGCCTGTGAGTTCAACCAGTGGTTGTAACCTATGGAATATCCCATTAACGAAAAATCACGACCGTTGCCAGTTGGAATATTCAGACCATGAACATCTTCATAGCGTTCCACTCGCAACGACAAACTCTGCAAATCATCTAAACGAATTTTAGCTTGAGTGTTGAAAGTGCTAAAAAATTTGCCTTCCCCCAATAGGTCTTGCACACCCCAGTCGAGTAAGGCTCCGATTGTGAGCCACTCTTTGCTTCTCCAGGTAAAATTAAGATCGTGAAAGTGCCGCTTCACACCTTGGTAGTGACCAATAAAGTTCGAGTAGTTGAAATCAAAATGTTCGGACTGATAGCGAAGCGCCAGCCCTAAGGCTTTGTTGTCATCGTCTTCGGATATGTTTTGCCAACCGTTTAAGACATAGGCTTCCAGGGACCACGAGGCATTTAAATTTTGCACTAACCCCACACCCGACTGATAATAGGGCGAGTAATCAGCCGCAAGTGAGCGGGTGTAAGAAATATTTTCGATAGACAGAACACTCTCATAACCGATGTGCGATGGGAAAACCCCAGCGATCACATGACTGGAGCCACCAACTTGATACTCAATAAAGGCATCTTGAATGTGACGGCTGACCTCGGGTCCACTGTAAGTGCCCTCAGTCGGCTCGCTGCTGTAGTTGCTTTGCACATAAGTCCCCGACTGCAAAGAGACTCTGCCTTTGATTTTGTCGTGCTCGTAGGTCACACCTAGCAAAGCCAAATTGATGTTGAACTCGTTATGACGAGCCGGTTGGGTGGTAAAGGCGCGATCGCGATCTATGGGCCGATTGAGGTCATAGGCGTAATAAGTGTCTATGAAAGCATCCCACTTCACTTCTTGGGCTTGTGTCTTAGAGTTTGAAACAAAGGACGCCACGATAACGAGGCTTGCATGAGCTAGTAGCTTTCTAAACATGGGCACAAGTGTAACAAGCTCTCAGAAATCCTCAATTAAAAATCTCCACTCACTTGCATAAAATATTGGCGCCCTATGTTGGGGCCCCAGGTGTGAAGACCGTCAAAGTGAGCGTGGGTAAAGTGCCAATTCCAAGCTGAAGGGTTGTCGCCCACTCCCGCTTGTGTGTAATTGAACAAATTGTTCACTCCGGCTGTGAAGCGAAGTTCTTTTTCGAGTTGGTAACTGACAGAGGTATCGACGGTAAAAAAACTAGGTGCTTTTTGTCTCTTCTTAGGCTGCCCTTCTGGAATCAAAGGCTCCTGGGCCTGATCGCGAACTAAATAGTGGTTATTGTAGTTGGCATAACGGGCCAGATCGCGAGATCCAATCAACTGGGCCACAAGTCGATGTTGCCATGCCCCACGTTCAAGAGTTGATGTGATTTGAGTGCGACGCTCAATGGCCGCTGTGGGAAGTTTACGGGCATAGCCGTCTTCGTACTTAAAAAACTCTAGACTCCCCTCAATCAGCCACCACTCATAAGGTTTGACTCCCACTAAAAGGTCGGCAACCCAGATATCAAAACTCTCATTGGTGTTCTGGTAGGAAACCGGCTGCAAAGGAGAGGCAAAACCATAGGCCATATTTTCTAATCGGGTGTAATGAGCACCACCTGTGATGTAATACTCCGGCGTATTATAACTCAAAGAATAAACAAAGGAATGAGCCTTTTCTAAATCCGTGATGGCCACTTCATAACCACGTTCGTTGTTGCCATGCTGAGACTCAAAAAAAGTCAGTGGGGCACGATAACCCAAACCATAAGAGAAACGCTGACTCCAATGGGGCGTCATCTCGTGCAACATCTGAAAACGTGGAGCTAACACATATTCGTCAATTTCGTTTTCAAGGTCCAGCCAGTTGATCCCAACTTTATCGGCCCTAAGAGCAAAATCCATTTCAATACTCTCCGCCCAAATATAGGAATACTGCGCATAAGCGGCGATAGAAGAGGAGTTGAAACTATCTTGGCTAAGTCCCCTATCCACAAACAAAACCTGAGAAGCAGAACGCAATCTTTGATCTTTAAAAAAAGCACCCACCTTCAAGGTGTGTTCCGCCCCAAGAGCCCAACTCATATTGGTGTCACCTACAAAAAGATTGTCGATATTCGAGTAGTCAAAACCATGTTGATAAATGGCCACCTGTTCTTGCCGAGCGTAACCAAACTTCCATTCGTAGGTCATGTTTGAGGTGAGATAGTGGGTGCCCGTAACAGCAGCCTCTTGTCGTTCTATATCGACAAAATCCATAATGCGAAGAGGGTCACCCGTGTATTTCTCTTGTACACTGCCGTTGATAAAATCAGTCTGTTGAGCTGGCAGTGGGCGGACTTGATAGGGACGAACGGGTGGAACGTGACCGCCTAAAATTTCTAGGCTTGCAAAACCGAGACGTAGCGTCAGATCATTTTCGTCTCCCAAAAGAAAGCGGCCCTTAAGCATGCCACTTGAGTTTTGTCTTTGCGGCATCTCGGCCACATTATTTTGGTCCACATCCCAAGCCCCATTGCGAGCAAATTGACCACCGGCGGTCACGCCCCATTTGCGACTCTCCCCTCGACGGGAGTAAAGCAAGCTATGGTTCTGACTTTTTTCAGTTGCCGAGTCATCTATTCCAATGGAAGAGCTGTAATTAGATTCCCCAAGAAGAGGGTCCACAGTGAGAAGATTAATTGTACCACCAATGGCTTCGGGGTTTGTTAAAGAGGCTCCTGCCCCACGCATGACTAACACATCGGCAATGCCATTGACCGGAACATTATCCACTCCGTAAAAACTAGATACAGCAGAATGCAAGGGCAACCCGTCGACAAGGATAGAAGTGTGTTCCCCTTTCAATCCATTAATGGTCAAGCGCTTCGCTCCACAGTTGGCACAGTAGACTTGAGCGTCCACACCCACTTGGTCGCTTATTAAGTCGCTGAGAGTTTGCCTTTGAGGATCTTTCATTTTTTGTTGAGAAACCCTTTCGGCTTTAAAAACAGAAAAGGGATCCACTGGGTTGGTGATCCCACTGCTCTCGTCAATAACTACGGTAGGAACCTGAACGGACTGGGCCCATGCCACATTTATCGATATCCATAAAAAAAGAAAAAGCCTCAAAAAAGAGACCAAGAGGGGCTTGGTCATTTTGGGAGAACTCAAATCAGTTGTGATCATGGTCGTGATCGTGATCTCCTTGATCGACGTCCGCACTGTGATCAGCGTCATCACCCTCGTCATCATGATCATCATGGTCGTGGTCATGGTCCTCTTCGACACCTTTATTCAACTGATAGACGACCGATTGCATTTCCATACCTAACTGGAAATCCGAACAAATACTGGCATCATAATGATCAAAATGTTTAATCTTTAAAATGGCGCGATCCATTTGATCGAGCAGTGCACTTTGGGCAGCTAAAGCTGTATTGTCTTGCAGGACCGTTTTAAGACCAACCTCAAAAGCTTCGATATCAAAGTCGGCAAAGTCCACGCGCATAGACTGCAGCAAAAGAAGTTCTTGTTCGTATGACGTGAGCTGATTCATATCCGGAACAAGAGCGCTGTCTGATAAAAGTGCTGCAGCCAAAGCTGGAGTGGTGTTTTCAACACCGCCGTGAGATTCGTAATAAAGATTCTCTTTTCGGTTATAGCGATAAAACTGGGCCTGCATATCCAAAGGATTGACTCCATGAATGCTGTAAACCACCTTTGTCATAAGAGACAAAGAATGGGCTCCCTCTCCTGACTCAACTCCGGATAGAAAAAGAGTACAAGCTCCACCAAAGGGGTCGCGACCTTCATAAACGAGGGATTTCAACTCGACTTGAAAGTTCTTATCCACCCCTTCGACACCGGTTCCGGTGCCGCCTTTGGGATTTTGAGGAACCGCAATTGCCGGCTGTTCAGCACAGGCAAGAGTGCTGAAAAACACTGTGATAGCAAGGGTTTGCATTATTGTTTTCAACATTTTAAACCTCTATGGATAAACAGATATTAGTTGCGCAGCATTTCATTTCCGTGTTATTAGTTAGTGCAGCTATGTTGCATTTGCAAGGATTTTGATGAATAAATATTTTGTTATCAGCACATTGATTCACAGCGCTTTGCTTTTGCCTCTTTTGTGGAGCGGCACGAGCCAGCGAGTGCCCATTCAAGCGACTCGTACTTTGCGCTTTGAAATCCTGGCCCTCCAAGAGGGGGATGAGCTGCGACCGCTTTTGCAAAAGCAACAGGTGCTGTCCCCTCAAACAGCATCACCAATCCATAAAAAAAAGACACATACAAACAGTGATACAAGTAAGCCTGCTGAACCCGACACCCTTTTCGACTCAAACAAGCTCAGTGCTCATGTCCAAAAGATTCATCTTGATGGCACAAACAACAACTCTAATGAAGCATCCCCCGTGTCCTCAAGCCAAGCCAGCCAACTCAAACTGGATTACGCCCAACAACTCAAATTGTATATCGAACAAAACAAGTTCTACCCACGCTCCGCTCGCAAGCTAAAACAAGCCGGACTTGTGCGCCTGCAAGTAGAAATCGACAAAGACGGTAACTTCCACAACATCCAAATTATAGAAGCTTCAAATCATGAAAATCTGAACCAAGCCGCTTTGTCCCTAATCAAAAAGTTGGGACACTTTAAACCTCTGCCTAAAGAATTTACTAAGGACGCAGACTTTACCATACCGATTGCCTACCAACTTTCTGGCGGAATACGGTGAAGCTTGTCTTTGCTCTTTATCTAGCCATTTTGAGCGCTCACGACTCAGCTCAGGCGCAGACTACTTTTTCTATGCGCAGTCTCAAGGACGCATCTGTTCGCAGCTTGAACCTAGAGCACTTGCAAGAACCGACACTCTTTTTGATCTTCCAATCCGATTGCTCGGCCTGCCAACTGCAAGTTCGCGATCTTCAGTGTCTTCAAAAAAAATATGAAGTGATCTTGATCGGGGCCTACAGTTCAGAAAAACTTTTGCGCCAAGAGTACCGCCGCATGGGGCAACCTTATGAAAGCTACCTCGGTGAAGACACATTTTTGAAGGCTCTCAAAACAAAGCAAGGTTTGACTCCCCAACTGATCGTTTACAACAAAAAAGAAACAAAACATCTTTTAGGTCTCACTCCCTGTTCAGAGATTGCACAGAAATGAATAAATATCTTGTCCTCTGCCCTTTAGCCCATGAAGCCAAAGCCCTTCGCCAATATTTGCTGGAGTTTGGGCATATGGCTCAGCCAATCACACGAAAGGGTCAGAGCGCGTGGAGCCTCCCCACTCTTTCAACACTCTTAGCTGTTGGTGGCCATGGTAAAGCAGAGTTTGCGGCTCGTACGCAGTTTTTTATTCAAAACTCAAAAGACCTGAATCTTGTGGTCTGCGCCGGAGTCGCCGGTGCCCTTGATCTCCAACTGAAACACGGAGATGTGGTTGTGGCTCAAAACACAGTGGAGCACGACTTTCAACTCAAATTTAAACAACAAAATTTACCCCACTTCCCGGGATCGAAAACATATATTCAAAGAATACGAGACCTCAAAATAAAGACCGCTCACATAGGGGCCATTGCCAGCGGAGACGAGGATATTTTATCTCGTCAAAGAGCCCAGGAAATCTATGAACAAAGCGGAGGAGCACTTGCTGTCGCCTGGGAGGGCGCGGGTGGCGCACGTGCCGCTCAACTGAGTCAACTGGACTACCTTGAAATCCGAGGTATCAGCGACCTCTGCAACGGCCAGACCCTTGGAGATTTTAAAGTCCATTTCCAAGTTGCTATGAAAGCCGTAGCCAAGACTCTTTTGCAAGTCTTAACCCACTAAAAGATAAATTTTGTTCTCATCTGAAACGCGAAAGTTATACGCTAGCTCATAAAATAAATCGAATCACATTCAAAAAGAGGTCGCTGAACACAGGTTAAAATTAATTTAAAATCTCTTTTAAAAGCTCCTTAGCGCCGTAAACTTTATCCAAGGCTTCAGTGATGATATTAGCATCTAGAGAAACAGCTCGGTTGAGTTTCGGGTCGTAGGCATAAGCGCCACCCAGAGAATGAATATTGCCATCAAAGACGATTCCCATCACCTCGGCATTTTTATCAATAACAGGTGATCCTGAATTTCCGCCGATAATGTCATTGGTTGAGACGAAATTAAAATGGGTCTTAGGGTCGAGCTTCTTTTCAGCTTTGATCCAACTTTGGGGCAATTCAAAGGGATCACTACCTGTTGCGCGTTGATAGAGTCCATGAGTGACCGTCATCGGTTCAATCTGTTCACCAGACTCCTTGTAACCTTCAACCTGCCCATAGGACAGTCGTAGAGAAAAAGTTGCATCAGGATATGTGTTTTTTCCAAAAATATCAAATTGGGCCTGCGCGATCACTTCCGAGTATTTATTTAATTTAGATTCAATATTGTTTTCAAAATACAAACGCACTCGGCGAGAGTCTTGGTCCACGAGTTGGGCAAGTTGAATCAATGGATCCTTTGAAGATTGAATGGCTTTTGCCCCCCCTTCAAACAAACGCTTGCGCTCAGAGGCTTTCTTGAGCTGACTGCCTTCAATCCATTTTTTGGCTAATACACTTGGCGACTTTCGCCCCATCACTTTTTTAACGAAGGGATGATCTGGGCTTAAACTCTCGCGCATTTTAATCAAGGAGTATTCGATCATCAGTTTTTCTATATCGTCGTAGATTGGCGCTTCAGAGAATAGCATCTGCTTCAACTGGGGAAGGCGGGAGTCGGTGTACTCAGTTAAACGCTGACTATCAGGTTTTTTAAGTTCTTCGGGAAGGCGCACCAGATGGCGAGCCATGGCAAACAGTTCAGACCCAAAACTTCCAAAGGCAATAAAATTAATCTCCGAGGAACGTTCTTTAGCCTTTTCGACCGCTGATTCAATTTCCTTCCAAGGGTCACCATACTTGTTTTTTTTCCAACTGTTACGAGACAATTGATAGCGAAAACTTTTTTCTTTTTTCTCTATTTCCGAGAAGAAGGCTGGATCGCGCAAACTCTGTGCACGCCCCTTAAGAGCTTTCAAACCATTGTCGACGCTCCCAATTTTAGAAGCGGCAATTCTGCGAGCCTCGGCACTTTGTTTTTGAAACTGATAAAGGTAGCCGCGCATTTCGGCCAAGTAGGCAACCATATCGGGTAGCTGATGATCGCGCAAATACTCCAACTGGGCCACGGTCAACAACCTCTGAGTGCTTCCCGGGTGACCAGTGATAAAAGACGGTTCACCATTAAAAGAAGGCGTCTTGGACCACTTGAAATAGTGAGGATTATCAAGAGGCTTGTCATTTTGATAGACTCGTAAAAAAGAGACGTCAAAGGCATAGCGAGGGAAATTAAAATTATCGGGGTCGCCACCAAAGTGGGCTATGGCTTGTTCCGGCGCAAACACCAAACGCACATCCTGATAACGTTCGTAACGATAAAGATGAAACTCACCGCCGTGGTAAAGTTCCACCAAATCACAACGGTATTTTTCAAGATCTTGAGCGCAACTTTTTTCTAAACGAGCAGAAACACTTTTCTTGGCCTTCGAATAAGCCTCACCGCTCAAACCTTTGAGTTCTTTTTTCACTTCGCTCGTGACATTCTGAATTTTGATTAAGCGATTGACTTCAAATGCGGGACACTGTCGCTCTTCCTTTATTTTTTTAGCGTGAAACCCATTTTTCAGAAAGTCTTCTTTTTTTGAAGAAAGTCGATAGATACAGTCCCTTACACAATGATGATTGGTCATCACCAAACCGGATTTGGAAATAAAACTGCCCGAACACCCATTAGCCAGTCGAGCCGAGCTCAACATGATTTTATTGATCCAAGTCTCATCGATTTTCACATCATACTTTTTTTGAATCTCTTGTTTTGGCAAATTGTCTAGAGTCCACATCCCTTCATCGGCAAAGGTCAAATGAGACATTAAAGTGAGTGAACCTAAAAGAACTGATCGAATAAGACTGGCTATTGAACGCGAAAACATGGGGGACCTCCATTACAAAACCACATATCATGGGAATAAAGCTGAGTAGCACCCCTTGGGAGCCGAGGCAACGCCCGAGACCTCAATATGGATGGATATTTAGGGATTTCAGCAGTTTATATTTGGCTCTGGCAGCTCAAACAAGTGCCGCGCATGGATATAGGGTTGTCTGAACTAAAAAAAGAGAATTCTTTGAGACTTTTCATAAAGGCATTTATTTTATTGTGATCGCGAATTTCTTCATGTTTTTGGCACTGTGTGCAGAATAGTAAGAGATGGGCATGCTGATCACAATCATGTTCACAAAAGATGTACTGATTTACATCAACCTCGTGAACGAGCCCCTTGTCCTTGAGCTGCTTAAGGTTGCGATAAATTGTGACTCGATCCACAGAGTTCATTTTTTTATTGAGAGCCTGGATAATCTCAACCTGGCTTTTGGGAGTTTTAGACTCTACAAGAAGTTGAAGGAGCTCTGTCCGCAAACTTGTCTTCTTCAGTTGAGCATGCTCTAGCAAGTCTAACACTCGATATAAGATTTCTTTTTTCTTTGCCAAAGGGCCCCTTTTTCCTATTACAGTTTGGTAGCACCCCTGGAGAAGAGACACAAGAGAAGGACTTTAAACCAACTCCGGCCCGTGGGACAATGCGCAATTCGCGGTTTTTACGATCCTTTGACTGATGCCCATTTTGATTTTGAAGAGCCAAGTTATGAGTATTTTTTTGTTCTCTTGCGATTCAAATTGAATCGCTAATGATTCTCAGTTCTCTATTGCCAAGCGACGTTACCAGAGTTACTCCATCACTTATGATTTTAAAATATTCTAAAGGAGTGCACAAAATGAGTACAAAAGAAAAAAGCTATAAAAACGAACAAGTGATCGGCTTGCTGGGAAAAATCTATCAAGAAGAAATGGCCGGTATCACTCGCTATCTTCATTACTCTTTTATGATTATGGGCCACAACCGCATCCCAATACAAAGTTGGTTTCGAGGCAATGCCACCGAGGCAATGGGTCACGCCACCCTTATTGGTGAAAAAATCACTAGCCTTGGTGGACACCCCCCAATGGTGGTAGGCAAAGCTGAAGAGAGTAACAATCACTCCGTGCAACAGTTGCTCGAAGAAAGTCTCAGCTTTGAAGAGCGGACCCTTGATCTTTACAAAGACTTGGTTGTTCTCGCCGCTGAACTTGGTGATATAGCTTTAGAAGAAATGGCCCGCGAACAAGTTCGTTCCGAAGTCGAACACGCCGACGAAGTCCGAAAAATGTTACGCAGCCCAGACATGCGTTGAAGCCTTATGCAGCAAAGTCTTGAGAGAATCCAAAATCCCTTTGTCTTGTTGCTCAGTGGAAATGTCGACATGATTTTGTCGTCATGAAGAATTTAAGACTGCTCAATATTCTTTGGTTTCAAATAGGCTGGTGGTCCTTGGTTCTCTTTGCTTCATTCGGGCAACAAGAAATTGGGCTTATCATTATGGCAGCACTCGTTGCTCTCCACTTTTACTATCTCTCAACTCATCGAGCGCGAGATTTATGGTTGATGAAAGTCTGCACGATCTTTGGAGTTGCTGGCGACCTGTTGTTGATGCACCTTGAAGTTATCTCTTGGCCGTCATCCCAAGCATTTCCCTATTGGCTGATTGGATTGTGGTTTCTATTTCCACTAACTCTACCCTATTCCTTTCGCCCTTTTTTGCAAAATTCTGCGACTCTACCTTTTTTAGCTGTTGGAGCCGCCCTCTCTTATCTAGCCGGAGTCTCCTTTCAAGTTCTAGAGTTTCCACTTCCCATCTTGACCACAGCCTTCCTTCTAAGCGCTGTGTGGACATTTTATCTTTTTATTTTTCGGCTTTTTTTGAACACGGTGGACAAGAAAATTTTAAAAATTCAGCCGGTCAATAGCTAAGGTTGATTCCCACATTGTAAAATAAATCCTCTTTAGCTGTTTGAGCCGGTGGTCTTGTGTCAGCAAAGTATCGAATTTCATTGGACCAGCTTATACTCTCTGAAACTTTAAATTCAATTCCCAAGTCAAGTCGTACGCGATAGTCAAGAAAGGTTTTGTGAGACGGCTGGTAATATCCCGTCATTGTGATCTCGATAATTTGACTGACCATACGGCGAAAGGACACATAGAGGTTCCCACGAAAGTTATTTTGGTCTTCATCGTCGATGACCACTTCGTTTTCGTAGTAAAAGCCTGTTCCTAAGAAAAAAGAATCTTCGACTCCCTTATAGATCTGCCAGCGCAGTCCACCGCCATTGAGAGTTCTCAAACCCAAGTGTTGAAATTCGTTGAATTCGGCCTGGGTAAAAACTTCCCATTTCACAAGAGGAAAAAGTATTTGAGCATAGCGCAGATGTGCGTTGCCATTGTGTGTGAACGGGGTGCCGCTTTCCTCTGCGTAATCATAACGAGCCAAAAAAATATACTCGTTGTGATCGGTCTTATAAATATTTCGTGAAGCCACTCCACCTCGAAAAATGTTTATATTCCCCGAAGAACCTCCAGACGTCACTCCCGTCGAGCCATACCACCCTTCTTGTCGGCTTTGGCGCAAGCTTTCAATATTGACGAAAGCTCCTGCGATTTGATGTGAAAATAGAATAAGGGTCAGACTGACTTGCAAAACCTTAAATAGAAAAAACATAAACAAATCCTGTTATTAATGTGTCTTGCTGTACTTCTCTCCAGCCTGAATATCTAGGTTTATAAAATCCTGAGGAAGCGGGCAGTGAAACCCCTCCGAAACAGAGCAGGGTGGGTTGTAACTGTAATTAAAATCTAGAATGATCTTATCTCCATTTTTTATCTCGCCTACCTTCTTACCGATTTGCAGAAACATAAAGCGTCCCGCACCGTATGTTTGACGACCATTAGAAAGATCGCGGAACAACAATAGAACATTTTCTTGCTGGCGCACGATATTTTCTTTTTCAGCATAGTCATAAACACTTAAAATCTGCTTTTCATCACCGACAAAGAAATGAAGCTCAGCAATGGCCGACATCTCTTCACTACTTCCATCGGATCTCTGCATTTTTATTTTTCTTGGTTGGGATAACCAAACCCATTTGGCATCAAGGAGAGTCTTCGGGTTATGTGGAAAAAAGTGACGTTTTCTTTTGTTAGTCAAGAGGTGGTCGGAAAGATCGTGGATAAAGACTCTCAAACGCTTGAGCCTATCCACTTCATAGGTTGAAAAGTAAAGGTTACTTTTCCAAGGCACAACTTCACTTTGACCGACTTTAAAAGTCATTTTTCGAGAAGATGTGAGATCTTCGACAAGCACTTTATGCTGCGAACTCCAAGTCACTTTTAGGGTGCAAGTTTCACATAATTTTTTGACAAAGCGAGGACGTCGCTGAGAATCCACAAAAGCAGACTCACTTGGCTGCTCAAGATAAGTATAATGAGCAATACTGGGTGTTGCCAACTTTTCTGAGTAGCGATCCTGTAACTTTTGAGTCCAATTTTTCCATTCTGCAGGAGAGCTCGCAAAGCTAGGCCAAGTACAGCTTAAGGAAAGCAGAAAACCTAATAATATTGGTCTTATACCAAGTTCGTTCATAGAGTGGAAAACTATCATTTTACTTAAGGCAGAGCAACATGTTATCCCTCAACATCGATTGACGATGGATTTATGATAACTACCTTATTTAACAAAGAGAAGTGTATGGCCATTTTAAAGATTCTTTTCGTGATTTCCCTATTTTCCAGCCCAAGTCTTGGTATAGAAAATTTGACCTACGTCAAAACCGACTCCCCTAGAGACACCATGGAAACCTTTCTTGATGCCATGAATGACTATAAAGATGGAGTGAAAAATAACGACCCCGCTAAGAAAGCAAGAATCTATGATGCCATTCGCTGTTTTGCTGAAAAGGATTCTACTGTTATCACATCACGGCGCGAAAAAGAATTAGCAGCAATTTTCTTAAAAGAATTTATTGATCGTGTTCTTGTCGTTGATATCAAAAAGATCCCCAAGGAGTTGGATAAAACCCGTTGGCGCATGAAGGGTACAGAAATTGTCTTGAAGCCCCAAACCCAAGGTGAGCGCGAGGGAGAGTGGTTGATTACCGAGGGCACCTGGCGTCGCACCCATCAGTTTTACGAACGTACGCGCCACCTTCCCTACCTTGAGGGAAGCGGCCGAGGCGCGCACTATATTCAACCATGGATGGAAAAATATTTACCCGCTTGGTCCAAACAAGAAACCTTACGCCTTAAAAACTGGCAATGGCTGGGGCTACTCATTGGTTTATTTATTGGACTCTTGTTGCGTGTCCTGACTTATTCGGCTCTCACCGTCTATAAAAACTTGAGCATTTACCGCGATCTGACCTGGAAAAAAGACCTTGTCACTCAAATTGAAAAGCCAGTAGCTCTGCTCGCAGCCTCGGGTTTCTGGTATTTGTGGATTCACTACCTTAAGCTCGAAGGTCTGTCTTTTGCCTTTGTGAATGGCCTGATTCAAATTGTTTTTGGAATCGCCCTCACCTGGGCCACTTACCGTTGCGTCAATGTTTTTGGAAGCCAACTGAGGCAACTGGCGCTAAACACCGAAAGTATGCTCGACGATCAATTGGTGCCCTTTATCGATAAAGCTATTAAGATTACGGTGGTCCTTCTAGGCTCACTTCTCGTCCTACAAAACATGGGCGTGAATGTTTTCTCTCTCTTAGCTGGTCTTGGTTTAGGTGGTTTGGCCTTCGCCCTTGCTGCCAAGGACACTGCCGCAAACCTCTTTGGATCAATCATGATTTTGATTGATCGCCCCTTTCAAGTTGGCGACTGGATTAAGGTCGGAAGCGTGGATGGCATGGTTGAAGAGATCGGTTTCCGATCAACTCGTGTCCGCACCTTTTATAATTCTCTGATCACCGTCCCCAACGCCAATATGGCGACGCTAGATATTGACAATCTGGGCGCACGTCTCTACCGCAGAACCAACACCACCTTGGATATTACCTACGACACACCTAAAGAAAAAATCATTAATTTTGTAGAGGGTATTCGGAAAATTATTTTGGACAATCCTTTTACACGCAAAGATCTTATGCATGTCTACTTTGCCGGTTATGGCAGCTCGAGCCTACAGATTATGGTCTACTTCTTTCTTATTACCGACAATTGGGGAGCAGAGCTTAGAGAACGCGAAGATATTTTTTTCAAAATATACGATTTGGCTAAGGAGTTGGGAGTGGACTTTGCCTACCCCACACAAACACTTTACCTCAAAGAGGGGGAGGACGATTCCTCCCTACAGGAGTTAGGTCTTCAGCAAAATCAAGATATTTAAAATTTGGTCAGTGCAATAGTAAATATTTAAATTAAAAAAATGCCGATGACGGGAACATCGGCATTTTGAGAGTTGCATTCTTTACTTTAAAATTTTATTGGAAACAGCCTGCTCCCATAAAAGCCTTTTGACCGTCATGGATAACTGTGTACCAACCTTGATTGTGCTTTCTTACTTTTAGCTTTTGCCCCTGTGCTCGCTTACCAATAACTTGCGAGGACAGACTGGGGTAGTTTCTAACATTACAACCAGAGGTCATAATCTTAGCCACTTTTGTATTTGTACTTGAAATGGTTGAACCCAATGTTCGAGTCAAACGATTGCGTCTTTGTTTGTCATAAAATGACTTGTCTGTTTCGACTTGAATCTCGAGTTCATCTAACTTTTTTGAGATTTTTCTAAGAGTCTCGCGATGGGAAGCTACCGCTTTTAAAAACACAGTTCGATCCTTATCCGCATTTTTAAATGTGATAGTGGCTTTGGACTGCAGGTCTTTAAGACCAAGCTCAGCACGCGCTAAATCTTTTACGGCCATGAGCTCTTCTTTCTTAGCATTTTCAAGTCGGACTTTCATTTCCTCAACTTCGCGGCGAACTTCAGCATATGTTTCCGTAGCCACTCGTTTCTCTTCTTCAGCTTTCTGTTTCTCAACCTTCGCATCTTCAAGCTTTAACATCATTGTGTTCAATTCATCTTTTGCTGTTAGAGTCTGTTGTTTTGCCATATCTGTTTCGAGCTTAGCTTTTTCACTTTCCTCTAAAGCACGGGTGCGATCTCTCTCTGCGCGAGCAATGTCTCTCTTTGCTTTAGCTTCTTCCTGCTTAGCGCGCTCAAGTTCACGACTAGCTTTTTCCACAGACACTTCACTGCGACGCATTTCCTCGGCCGCTACTTTTTCAGCTTCCTTTGCCTCTTGCATCGCAGCTTCGGAATCTGCTATAGCAGTTTCTGTTTCGATCATAAGTTCATCTTCAAAACTCTGACCATGCGCCAAGCCAGACAGCATTAGCGATGACACTGTAATTGTGGTGAGTAATATTCCTCTCATGACTTAACCCCTTTGTTAATCTCCTACTTATTCGGCCCTGTCCCTTAGACTATAAAGAAAAAGCAGTCGAATCGGCTAATTTGGTGCCATTTTGTCTTAAGTTGATACAAAACCAGGACTCTTGGCTATGAGTTGGTCAAAAGGATCAAGATTTTAGACTAGTTAAATTGAGCTGCTCAGTTATATATGTGAGACGACTGATTTATCCCAGATCGGTGCCTTCCTGAGAAGTCCCATTTTGGAACTAAAATGAGGAATAGAAAAATGACGAAAGCTTGCCAAAATAAGGGCTAAGAATTATGAAGAGGAATGTCTAGCCCATTCTCCAAAAAACGTCGCGAGCTTCTTGAATTTATATCTTGCCAATCCGCCCTTGTCCCGTTGGGATCACTTTTGACTTCCACTTTTTATTTGGGTGCTTGTTCCAACTTCTTGAGGAAAAAAGATAGAATCGGTTTGCAGCCAAGTGACGAAGACAAGTTTTTGTTAGCTGCTGGACTTAAGCATCACATTATTTGTAAAATGGGAGAGAGAATCAATTCCCAAGGTGATTTTTTTGGCTCACATAACGATTTCACCTGTTTTATTCCCCACCCCCAAAAGCAGGGCGATGGCCTACTCTGGGTCAATCACGAATCTTTTCATCCCGAATTGATTCACAAAAAACAAAGGCATGAGCTTAAGCGAACTAAAAAAGAAATGGCCATTGAGAAAAAGTTTGTAGGTGGTTCAATTTTACACATTTTCAAAAATAATGAAAATCAATGGGAAGTTAAAAAAAACTCACCTTACAATAGACGTTTGGATGCAACCACACCCATCCCCTTCAGCCATAAAGTTAAAATTCAGAACGCTCATCAGGGAATAGGCACTCTGGCAAATTGCGGCGGGGGTTTGACGCCCTGGAATAGTTTTTTAACTTGTGAGGAAAATTACGCCGATTTTTATGGTGAGGCCTATTTCTATAATGGAAAGCGGACTGTCAGCTATCAGCCCTATAAATTTGCATGGTACAAACATTTTCCGCACCCACCCGAACATTATGGTTGGGTTGTCGAAGTGAACCCACAGACTGGGCAAGCCAAAAAACTTCTTAGATTGGGCCGTTTTCCCCATGAGGGGGCGACCGCTGTCACCACTCGCAATCAAAAACAAGTAGTGGTTTATATGGGAGAAGATCGCCCCGGTGGCTTTATTTATAAATTTGTTTCTACTGGCCTTCACTTTGACGAAGGAACTCTTTATGCTGCGCAAACCACAACTGGAAAATGGCTTCCGTTGGATATCAAAAAAAGTCCCAAACTTGCCAAGAACTTCCAAACCCAGTGGCAGGTCTTAACTTATGCTCACCAAGCGGCAGAATCTCTTGGTGCCACTCCCCAAGACCGCCCAGAAGACATTCAAGTTCATCCACAAACGGGTGAAGTCTTTGTCGCTCTCACCAACAACCCACTCACCGGCAATGACTACGGCAGCCTCTTCAAAATATCTGAGAAAGATGATCATGATTCCTTAAGTTTTAAGAGTAGCACTTGGTTGAGTGGCGGGCTAGAAAGTGGAATCGCATGCCCCGACAACCTTTGCTTCGACCGTGCTGGCA
Source organism: Bdellovibrionales bacterium (assembly GCA_041739665.1). Taxonomy (GTDB): domain Bacteria; phylum Bdellovibrionota; class Bdellovibrionia; order Bdellovibrionales; family JAGQZY01; genus JAGQZY01. Next base: position 32,713 of record JBGSNK010000033.1, on the reverse strand, counting down.
ATCTTTGGGTGACCTGTGACATTTCTGAAAAAATGATAGGTACAAAAACCTACAAAGCTTTTGGCAACAACGGCCTCTTCTATATACCCATGAGCGGAGCTTTTGCCGGCCAACCCTTGCAAGTGGCCTCAGCACCTCGAGATGCAGAACTGACTGGACCTTGGTTTTCACCCGACTCTCAGACTTTGTTTCTCTCAGTCCAACACCCTGGATCTCTAACTAGAGGCGATATTTCCCAGCCAACAAGCAACTGGCCCGATGGCTCTGGCCAATTGCCTCGTTCGGCTGTGGTGGCCCTGCAGGGGCCACTTCTTGCTGAACTGATGGTTTAAAATCGACCATATCTGGCTTATATTTAACTGAGTGGTTTATCTTAAGTCTTGTCTGGCACGGGCTTAGCTTGTCAAAACATCTAAAAACCACATAATTAAATAGCGCTACTTTTGGGGATTTCAAAATTGGAGGAGGACCATGATCTCAGCTCAATCAGAAAAAAATATATTAAGACTATCTCTCGTCATTTTCCTTTTCATGACACCAAATCTGAGAGCTTTTGCCCAAGATCCTATTGCTCCCACTCAACAAGACCAAAATCTAACTGCTGACGAGAATAATACAATTGAGGTTTTTAAATCCAGCTCTCCCCTTGTTGTTTCGGTGAATAGCACACGCATTCACTCTGATTTTTTTTCAATGAGCCTGCATGAAATTCCCGCCGGCTCTGGTACTGGCTTTATTTGGGACAATAGTGGTCATGTGATCACTAACTTTCATGTGATACAAGCAGCTTTGACTTCCTCATCTAAAATCTCAATTACTACCAAAAGTGGCGAAAAATATGATGCTAACATTATCGGTGCCGAGCCTCTCCAAGACATTGCCGTCTTAAAAGTTAAAAACCTGAAACAAAATGGGACTCCCTTTTCAGAAAAACTTTCTGATTCAAAAAAATTGAGAGTGGGTCAAAAGGTTCTCGCCATTGGCAACCCCTTTGGATTTGAACACACATTGACCCAAGGTATTATCTCCGCTCTCAATCGTTCGATGCCCTCTATGCTCCGCTCTGTAACCATCCGAAATATGATTCAAACAGACGCCTCTATCAACCCTGGTAACTCGGGCGGCCCTTTGATTGATTCCCGTGGTAGACTTGTTGGAATGAATACTGCGATCATTTCGGGTTCTGGATCAAGCGCTGGCATTGGCTTTGCCGTGCCAACTAATAGCATCAAACGCATTGCCAGTCAGATCATTGAACACGGTCGTGTGATCCAACCCGGAATTGGAGTCATCCCCTTGGATACCGACAAACAAATGATTCTTAGCCAATACGGCTACCCGGTCCAAAATGGAGTTGTCATTCATAAAGTCCTTAACCAAACACCAGCTGCAAGGGTTGGGTTGCAAGGCATCTCTTTCAACTCTCGTGGTCGCCCCATCATCGGAGACATTATCGTTGGCATCGACAAACAGAAAGTCGATGACTACGATGATCTTTACAATATCTTGAGCGAAAAGAAAGTGGGCCAGAAAGTTAAAATTAAGTTTTTAAGAGAGGGTAAGCAAATGAGCAAAGCAATTGTGCTCACTGCATTGGGCACTGATTCTTAAAATTATTTTCCTTCACTACAGTTAAAAATGGGTTCTTGCCCTAGGCCAAGACCTTCCATGAAGAATAAGAAGTTTCGATTATTTGTGTCTTCTTTAAAACTGAACAGTGCTTGAGGCCAATCTTGTAAGGCCTTCGCTTTTTGTAAAAAGCAATTTTCAGATACTGTTTTTGAATTGATCAGGATACTTTCGCCAAACAGGCAAGAAATACTCATGGCGCCGGTTTGAGCATCCAAAATCTCAAGACGAATATCACCATATGGGGAATTAGTTATAGCCAGATTGTCACCTTGCTTTTTAATATGAAAACATTTGAATTCGCGATTGTAGACATCAAATTCGATTGTGTCGCTCTTAGGCTTTAAATCGTAGGGATTTAAAAAATGAACTATCAAGCCTTGTCGATTTTGACAAAAGCGGCGATCCGAAGTCAACTCTCCGTTAATAGAAGAGGGTAAACACTGACTGATGAGCTGAAGGGAACGAACCCAACAGTTGTCCTCACTCTGAGTCGGGCATTGTAACTTTCCCTGATTATCTTTCTTAATGTTTTTCGTGGTTTCAAGACTAGAGAGTACAGATCCGCAGCCCATTAGAGATAAAAGAACACAACTGACTGTTAATAAAATTTTTGCATTTCTATAGATCATCATCAAGTTCATCCTCATCAGAGATGGAACCTAAATTGTACTTCTCAACACGGTAGCGCATCGAGCGAAATGAAATGTCCAATAAACCAGCAGCTCTTTTCTTAATCCCATTAGCCGCATGAATGGCCTTAATTATCAGTTCTTTTTCAATTTGTCCCAATACCTTTTCTAATTGGATTCCCTCATCTGTAATCTCAATCCCCTCGCTGGAGACCATTTGACGACTGCCACTGGTGGTTTTTACAAAGGGTGGCAAGCTTTCGGGCAATATCGTCGCCCCCGCCTCAAGAGCAACAGTGCGCTCAATAATATTTTCAAGTTCGCGAACGTTCCCTGGATAATCATATTTTTTTAATGTGTTCATTGCATCACTGCTAATTGAGTTCACAGCTTTACTAAGACGCTCATTGTATTTCTTCAAAAAGTGTTCTGCGAGAAGCGGAATATCATCTTTTCTCTCGCGCAAAGCCGGAGTCTTAATCTGAATGACATTCAAGCGGTAGAATAGATCCTGACGGAACGTACCTTCACTCACCATATGCTCAAGGTCACGATTGGTTGCCGCAATCAATCGAACAGTGACATGAGTGTCGTCTGTGGAGCCGACACGACGAATCACCCGCTCTTGAATAGCCCGCAACATTTTAACCTGAATGGTCAAAGGTAGTTCTCCCACCTCATCTAAGAACAGAGTTCCACCATCGGCGACTTCAAAAAGACCTGCCTTATCTGCCACTGCTCCGGTAAAAGATCCCTTTTTATGACCAAACATCTCGGATTCCATTAAGGACTCAGGAATGGCTCCACAGTTCACAGTGATGAATGGTTTGTCCTTTAAGGGTCCATTATAGTGAATAGCTTTTGCGACCATTTCTTTTCCAGTTCCACTCTCGCCAGTGACCAAAATATTGGTGGGCGTAATAGAAACTCTTTTTACCAAATCGTAAATGTGGTGCATGGCCTCAGAATTACCAACCAAACTTTGGAAGCTATACTCGCGGGTCAGTTCTTTTTTAAGACTTCTATTTTCAAACTCTAAGTGCTGGCTTCGGAGAGCATTAGCGATGTTGATACGAACTTCATCCAACTTAAATGGCTTTGTGACGTAGTCGTAGGCACCCATCTTCATAGCTTCGACAGCCGTTTCTGTGGTGCCAAAGGCTGTGATCATCATAAATAGAAGACCCGGATAGTTGTTTTTTACGTGTTGTAAGAGCTCGATACCGGTAACATTTGGCATTTGCAGGTCCGAAATCACCAAGTCAAAGGTCTTTTTTTCCAATATATCCTTGGCTTGTTGGCCGTCTTCGGCACAAGTCACAACATAACCTTCTTTCTTGAGCATAATCTCTAAGAATTCGCGTATGGACTCTTCGTCATCAACAACTAGTATGCGTGGTTTCATCCATGCCTCCCCTAACTATTGTCGGTGCAATAGCTTTTTTGAGCAAGTCTATTAAAAGGACTCTTCTAAGGTACTAAAGCACTGCGTCTAATGGTGAGCATCCATAAGACACTTGTGAAATCTAATTTGAAATTCTGTCCCTACACCCACTTCACTTTCGACTGTGATATCGGCAGCGTGGCTTTCAATAATCGAGTGAGTGATCGCAAGACCCAGGCCCGTTCCTTTTGCTTTAGTTGTATGAAATGGCTCAAACATTTTATCTTTGGTTTCGGCCTTCATCCCCTGGCCAAAATCTTTTATCAAGACTAAAGCTGCATCGCCTACTTTCTTTACCTGAATAACAAGCTTAGGACGATCTGTTTTTTCCATAGCCTGATATGCGTTTACCACGATATTTAAGAAAGCCTGCTTCAATTTATCTTTATTTCCAAGGACAACAACAGACTTTTCAAACTGTGTTTCTATAAGGATTTCATTATCCACATGCTGATTCAGAGTTAATTGTAATACATCTTGCATAAGGGTTGCCAAATCGACATGATCCTCGAGCGGCGCCTCAGGCTTGGCAAAATCTAGAAATTCAGTAATCAAATTGTTCAATCGATTAATTTCTTTATTGACAATATTCATTAACTTTTGGACTTGGTCTTCATCCGAATCGTTATCTTGTAGAAGTTGAATGCTTCCGCTAATTCCAGCCAAAGGATTGCGAATTTCGTGTGCAATTCCAGCAGCAAGTCCACCAATAGCTGCCATCTTCTCACTCTGACGTAAACGTTTTTCTAGAGCCCGTAAATGAGTCTCATCTTCCAGGGTTAAAATAAGGCCCTGAGAATCTCCCCTATCATCGTACAAGTGACTGTAACTAAGACTCAATATGCGTTTCTCGCCGTTTTTAAGATAAGTGTAATCAAACGCCTTTCCAACAGGGCGAGAGCTCAAATCGACACCTACCAAAACTTCACCTAGATTCTTGTATTCAAGAAGGCCTGGGTTTAATCCAAGATGACGATACACACCCGGATTTGTTTGTAGAATTTGTCCTGCTTTATCAACGGTCAAGACTCCTACATTGATATTCTTCAAGATTAACTCATTTAGGTTTTTTAAGACACGAACATCGGCAACACTTTCTTTAAGTTGCTCACCCATAAAGTTGAGTTGTTCACTCAGGAAGCCAGAAAGGTAGGCAACGGTAAAGAATGCAAGATTGTTTACTCCTACCGCTAAGTAAGCGGTATGTCCCTCTAAGCTAGTATCTAGGGATATAATTAAAGAGAACAAAACGGACGTCCATAACGCTAATAATAGAGCCCCACGCCTTTGGAAGAGAACCCCGCATAAAATTAGATTCACTAGATAGAGAAAAATCAAAACCGATTGCTGAAAGCCAACAAAATAAATCAGACAAGATATATAAAGACTTTCTAGGAAAAAGAGAAAAAAAGCGATCCATGTGTATTGGTATAATTTTTTGAAAAAAGCCAAGTAAACAATCTGAAGCGTTAGAAAAATAGTGATAATGAAATAAATTGGCAGAAAAGCACTAGGCGCAACGACACGAGATTCTAAGAATTGAAAAGACAAAGTAATCAAAAAAACCAATAAAACAAAGACCACTCGAACCGAATGGATCACGAAAGACTGGCCTTCCGTTTTTGAAAAATCAAAATACCTATGACTATCCATCAAAGCCTAAGCTCCGCCCGCCATGTTGAATATTGGCAGATACATAGCGATTACAAAAAATGCTATAATCCCACCTAATATTACAATCATAATAGGCTCCAGCAAACTTGTGATACTGTTGACCGCCACGTCTACTTCATCTTCATAGAAGTCTGCAACCTTATCCAACATCTCATCCAAAGCACCTGTCTGCTCACCAACAGCAATCATTTGGGTGACCATATGGGGAATAAATTTTTCTTGCGACAAGGGGAGTGATAAAAGCTTCCCCTTTGCTACTGATGAGCGAGCGTTAATAAGTGCATTTTCTACAAGGGAGTTACCGGCAGTGTTTGCAGCAATTGTTAAAGCTTCCATAATCGAAACCCCAGCACCGAGCAGAGTTGATAGTGTTCTTGAAAATTTTGCCATAGAAGCTTTGATTATAAAATCACCAAACACAGGAAGCTTCATAGATACATAATCAAACTGCGCTCGACCAGCTGGTGTGTTCAAGTAAGCGCGGATCGAAATAAAAGAGATGAAAACTGCTCCAATTAAGATAAACCATTTATCGCGTACAAACTCACTCATATCAATAACCATAACTGTGAGAGCTGGAATTTGTTGTCCAGAGCTTTGGAACATTTGAACAAACTGAGGCACAACAAAAACCAAAAGACCAGTCACAACACCTAAAGAGATGACGAGAACAACTATTGGATAAGACATTGCACCCTTAATCTTCCCCTGGAGTTTTACTGATTTTTCGATATAATCCGCTAGACGTATGAGAACTTTTTCAAGCACACCACCTTCTTCGCCAGCAATTAACATATTTATATAAAACTTACTGAAGACATTGGGATGGGCCTGAAAGGCGGCACCCAACTTTTTACCTTCAGAAATATCGGCTACAATTTGCTTTAAAGCAATATCCAAGCCCTTGCCACGTGGAGATTCCGATAGCACCTCAATTGATTGCAAAAGTGGAACACCCGATGAAATTAATACCGACAACTGGCGTGTGAAAATTTGTAAATCTTTAGATTTCACTTTAACACGCGAAACTTGTGCTCCAGAACTGGAAGAACTGCGCGCAACTCCAGCAACTGATATTTTAATTGGAATCAGCTTTTTGGCTCGCAACTTGATACGAGCCTCGGCCTCACTATTTGCTTCAATACTGCCCTGACTGAGCTTGCCATTAAAAGATTTGGCTTGAAAATTATACGTGGGCACTAAAAGCCAGCCTTTTTAAAAGTGTTCATCATAGCTTCCATGTCGATAGAGTTTTCAATAGCCTGCTCTTTCGAAATATGTCCAGATTTAAAAAGTGAGAAAAGGTTCTGATTGAGTGTCGTCATCCCACTCTTCTGTTGACCAACTTGCATCATGGTTTCAATTTGATGTAACTTATTTTCGCGGATGAGATTACGCACCCCTGGGTTTAGCAGTAGCAGCTCGTAAGCTAAAACCCTTCCGCCTTTCTTGCTAGGTAAAAGCTTTTGACTAATAACGCCTTGTAAGGTGAAACTTAGCATCACGCGAATCCGATCTTGCTGTTCGGCAGAGAACACACTCACAAGTCGATTGATGGTTTGTATCGCAGAGTTGGTGTGCAGAGTAGAGAAAACTAAGTGACCAGTTTCAGCCAATTGCAAAGCCGTTTCGATGACCTCTAAATCACGTAACTCTCCAATCAAACAATAATCAGGATCCTGACGAACAACAGATTTAAGGGCTCGAGCAAAAGAGTTAGAATCTGCACCAATCTCCCTTTGACTGACAATACACTTCCCGTGATTGTGTAGATATTCAATAGGATCTTCTAAGGTTGTGATATGTCCGTACTTTGTCTTGTTAATCACATCGAGCAAGGCTGCAATTGTAGTTGTTTTTCCAGACCCAGTAGGCCCAGTCACCAAAATCAGTCCGTTCGGAAAATTTGTCAGAGCCTGTAGATAATCGGGCAAACCTAAACTACGAAAGTCCGGAATCTTAACAGGAACCTGGCGAAAGGCTCCACTTACAGTCCCTTTAGAGAAATAGTAATTCGCGCGGAAACGTGCAACACCTTTAACCTCAAAGCTAAAATCAAGCTCTTTGGACTGTTCAAATTTTGCTTTTTGCTGATCATTCAAGACGGTATAGCATATACGGCGCGCGTCCTCTGAACTGAGTTTATCCATTTTAACACGAACAATTTTGCCATCGATACGAAGACCAGGAGGGGCACCGCAGGCGATGTGTACATCTGAAGCCCCTCTATCCTTAGCAAATTTCAACAGTTGTATCAGATTCATCAGATCGTGGGGTCCTTCATAGTTTTACTAAGAACTTCTTGGACCGATGTCAGTCCCTTTTTTATTTTTGTAATCCCCGACTGGCGCAAGGATATCATCCCGCCCGCTAAAGCCGCTCGCCTTAATTGAAGGGGGGTTGCGCCAGACAAAACCGCATCCCTTATCTCGTCAGTCATGGGCATAACTTCATAGACAGCCACTCGTCCTGTCATCCCCGTCCCATCACAAGCGGCACAGCCAGACCCCTTAAAACATTTCACATCGTGGACTTCGCTTTCCTTAACTCCAAGATCAATTAAAACTTCTGGAGTGACTTTATCTGGAACAATGCATGACTGACAATTTTTTCTTAAAAGTCTTTGGGCTAAAATCAATTCGACAGTGGATGTAACAAGGAAGCCGGGTATTCCCATATTCACCAAACGATCGATTGTTTTGGTCGCATCATTAGTATGCAGAGTGCTCAGCACTAAGTGACCAGTTGATGCCGCTTCAAACGCAATCTCTCCAGTCTCTTGGTCGCGAATCTCACCGACGAGTATCACGTCTGGATCCTGTCGCAAAAACGAGCGTAATGCCTCTGGAAAACCAAAATGGATGTCGGGACGAACAAGAACCTGATTAATTCCTTCGATATTAAACTCCACAGGATCTTCAGCGGTACTGATATTCTTGGTCACATCGTGAAGTTCATAAAGAGCCGAGTACAATGTGGTCGTCTTTCCCGAGCCTGTTGGCCCAGTGACAAGAATCAAACCTTGAGGTCGATGAAGCGCCTCAATAAACTTAGCCAGCTCTATGTCTTCAAAGCCTAAATCGCGAAGGTCAAGTTTTAGGTTCGACTTATCCAAGATACGCAAGACCACTTTTTCACCATTTACTGTTGGCAAAACGCTCATGCGAAAGTCAACAGCCTCACGTCCTGGCATTTTAATTTTCAGACGACCATCTTGCGGCTTGCGCTTCTCCGTAATATTGAGTCGTGCCATAACTTTCAAGCGACTTGATAAGGCTGTTCCGATCTGTGCGGGGGGGCGATACTTTTCAACTAAATTTCCATCTTTTCGAAAACGTACTCTGAGGTATTTCTCATAGGGCTCAATATGAATATCAGATGTTCCAGAATCAATAGCTTCTTGTAACATGGTATTCACAAAGCGTATGACGGGATCATTACTTTGATCGATCTCATAACTTACAACTTGGGAATCTGTTTCAGTCGCAGCCTGCATCTCGACAATAATGTCACTGGCAGACTCCCCTTTGCTACTGGCATAGTATTTGTCAATAGCACGATTAATTTCAACTTCAAGAGCGACGACAGGCTGAATTTTACATCTTGTTAAAAAAGAGACATCGTCTTTGACAAAAATATTTGTTGGATCGGCAAAAGCAACAACAAGACTTCCACCCGCCTTAGAAATAGGAATCACGACATGCTTTCGGCACTGCTCACCGGTTAAGAGGCTCAGAGCCTCTTTCTCAATTTCAAAGGTATTCAAATCAATAGCAGGTAAACCAGACATATCTGCGAGTTTCTCTCGCATTGTCTGTTCATCTAAAGCACCTTGACGAAGTAAAATTGCCGAAATATTTTCGCCAGTTTTTCTCTGCTCAGCTTTGGCTTTTTCTAATTGCACCGGACTGATAACCTGTTGATCGACAAGAATATTTACGAGAGCCTTGGATGACACTAGTAACCCCCAAAATGATGTACCTAAAGTAGTTTACAGTAACTTATCAAAAAGTTAACAGGACTTAGGGCCAGAGGGTGCAAAATCCCGACCTTTCATGGCCGCCTACCACGCTATACGCTTAATTTCTTTGCATAATTCAAGATTTTCTCACGCAGGTGAGTCTGACGGACATCCGTTAAGGAATCTGGGTCGACAACCTCAGTACCGAGTGCAATGACCTCTTGAAAAGGAAAGTTTGAGGTCCCCACTAGATTTAAAACCAACGATCGTTGAGATAAAAAATGAAAGTAGCTAATATCCGATAAGACAGAATCAGGATACTGACCGTCCGATACAAAGCAAAGAGAGTACTCCTTTGAGCTTTGAATCAATTGTGTCGAGTCCAAAACCTGCAGGTTTACCCTAACTAAATTTTTAGAAATCTGTTGAACGTGTTTAAACTCTTCTTCGTTACAAAGAAAATTAAAGTCTTGAAAACCGAGCTTAGCAAGGGTGTCGACAATCGGTGAAAGATTGGCGGAACCACCAAGAAAAATAACGGATCCAGAGAGTTGACGATTCTTGCGTAAATTTAAAAAAACTTGTTTAAAACTATGGGAAAAAAGAGAGTCTCCCCATAAATTGCCGTTTATGTTCTCAATCACATCCAGATAATTCATATAATGAATATCTAGTTTGCGACGGTGAACAATATTATTTACCTCTACACAACTCCATCCGCACAAGAAACTGATGTCAAATTTTTTTAAGTTGTGCAGTGAGATCTCAAAATCTTTTTCTTCAAAAGTCTGCCAATCTAGCGTCAGACCCTGAGCTTTTAGCTCCTTAGTCAGGAAATCAACTTCGAAGGGCGAAGTTTCACATAAATCTGCAACTGTTATAAGATTCATAGCCAATCCTTTATTTCAACAGGCATATTGCTCGCTTCAGAAACATCTTTCACGATTTGTATTTTGAGCTCTTCTAGACTTGCAAATTTCATTTCGTCTCTAATTCTATGCTTAAAATAAAAGGTGAGCTCCGTCCCGTAAAGGTCTCCCGAATAGCCGACAATATGACACTCGCATGTCTTTTCAAGGTTGGATCCTAAGCTTGGTCTTTGGCCGATGTTGAGGAGAGCCAGATAAACCTTACCGTCTACTTTAACAGCCCCTGAGTAAACACCACAAGCCGGCAGAATGACCTGAATAGCATCCAAATTCGCGGTCGGAAAGCCAAACTGGCGCCCTATCGACTGGCCTTTTACAACTTGACCTCGAATCGAATAATCATAACCTAGAATCTGGTTGGCAATCGCCACCCTGCCAGCCAATAAATTCTTCCGCACTCGGGTACTTGACACCACTTCACCCTGGTCATAAAAGGCTTCGGCCTGCAAAACTTCAACAGTCTCAGCGACGAGACTACTCTTTGCCAAATTGAAGTCTCCACGGCTTTCTCGACCAAAATGAAAATCATAACCTAATAGGAGAGCTTTCAAGGATATTCGTGGCAGCAAATATTGACGCAAAAAGTCTTCTGGTTCGACTTCAGAAAATGCCTTGTCAAATGACTGAATAATCAAATGATCAACACCCAAGGCCGCAAACCTTTGTCTTCGCATTTCTGCGGTCAGCAAGGGAAGGTAGGGCTGCTTTGAAAAAAAATGACTCGGATGGGGTTCAAATGTGACGACTGCAGTTGCACACGACTTTTGGCGCGCAAGCAAAAGCAATTCTTTGATTAAAAAAACATGCCCTTTGTGAAGCCCATCAAAATTACCAATAGTTAAGACTGTTGGGTCTAGTATGGGGGGCATGTCTAAAAGATCACCGCTGTAGATCTGCATACCCTGGTATAACAGTCTTTAAATCTCCGGTTAAGTAAATTTTACCATGTCAATCTGCAGGAGCATTGACTATGATAGGGGTCTATGCAAAGCCCGTTTAATTCTCCCGACTTATTCATTCGGGTGATGGTTATTGCCATCACTTCATTGATTATTGCGTTGATCACCCGCGACTCGACCTACGATCTTCATTTTAAGCTGAGAAAGGCGCAAAAAGTTTCTTCTCAAATCCAAGTGATTGAAACTTCTGATAACTTTGAGGCCGAACTTTTGCTCAAGGAACTTAAACAACGTAAAGTAAAGTGGATTCTTAGCAACCACTTCATCTGGGATCAGAAAGATAGTATCACGACACCTTATTCAGTAAATGATAAAGAACTTGGTTTCTTAAACTTTTCTATGACTCCTGATGCCGATGGAATCTTAAGGACTGTTCTTATAGAAAGTAAAAAGGAAACAGCTATCTTTACGAATTTTGACACCACCCACCTCACACTCAACTTTAGAGGACCCACTGACACTTTTTCACCTTTGCCTTATTTTGATGCCCAAGAAACTGATTTAAATTTGGAAGACAAAATTGTGATCCTCAAGTTTCCGGAGGTCCTACAAAGCTATACAACACCAGTAGGTCTACTCAGTGAAACTGAACTAGTCGCCAACATTATAGATAATGTTCTTGAAGACCGATTTATAGCAGCTCCAAACTTTACTCTTCATCTTTTCATATTGCTTGTTATTTTGGTTATAAACACTCTGATTCTTCTTTTTTTACCTTCTACGTTAGCCTTGGTGGGCACTTCAATTTTTGCTATTGTCTATACAAGTTTGTCTCTTTGGATCTTTGATACTTTTTATATTTGGACACCCATTTTAACTCCACTTATTCAGATTGTAGTCACCCTTCTCCTTATTTCAAACTATAAGTACATACTCAACGAACGCACTCGTTGGGATTTAGAAAAAGACACTCTTTTGTTTCAAGAGGTCGAAGAAATGAGGACCAACTTCTTAAGCCTTTTTAGCCATGATTTAAAAACTCCGTTGGCTAAGATTATTGGTTTAACTGAACTCATCCTCGGAAAAACACAGGATCCTGAGTTGCGCGACAACTTGGATAAAATTAATTTAGCCTCGCGAGAACTTGAGAAGTATATAAAGCGCATATTAAAAATGTCACAGGTTCAGTCCAAAAATATTTCCATTCAAAGAGCCCCTGAGGACATCAATAATCTTATCGAAAAATCTATCCAGCAGAACCAATTTATAGCTCAACAAAAAAAGATCACTCTCGTCAAAAAGACTCAGCCTTTATTTATGATCGAAATAGATGGCTCTCTTGTACAAGAGGTGATAAACAATTTTGTTGAGAACGCCATTACCTACTCTCCCGAGGGATCACAAATCATTATATCTTCGCAAGAAAATCAAAACTTTATAAAAGTAAGCGTGACAGATCAGGGGAGAGGTATACCAAAACACGCACAAGATAACATTTGGGAGAAATACTATCGTTTTGATTCGCAAAAATCGGGTTATGGCTTGGGCCTCTTCCTAAGCCGTTATGTTATTCAATTGCACGGAGGACGGGTTTACTTGAAAAGCAAAGAACATAACGGAAGTGAATTTGGCTTTATTTTACCAATCGATGAAAATATTAAGGAGTTCTCATGAAACCACTCAAAATTTTAATAGCCGATGATGAACCAGATTTAAGAAAATACATTATCCATATCCTTGAACAAGTTGAAACCGTTGCTAAACTCTTCACTGAGGCGAACAATGGGCAAGAGGCTTTTGAACTATGCCTTAAGGATGAGTACGACTTAATCTTCTTAGACGTTAAAATGCCTGTTCTCGATGGTTTGGCAACCCTTGAAAAAATGACCCAGTCAGAAAATCATGCCTTTATAGTTATGATTACAGCACATGCTAACATTCGCGATGCTGTGCTCGCAATTAAAGAGGGGGCCTATGATTATCTAGAAAAGCCTCTTGATAAAAATAAAATCATCGAAATTTTTACTAAGGCCGTTCAAGCCAGAGAACTTGTCGAAGAAGTTTCATTAAGTTTCCCAATCCTTGAGTCGGACACCGAAAGTCAGATCATTGGTCACTCCAAACCTATGAAAAATGTATTTGAACTTATTAAAAAAATATCCAAAACAGATAGCACTATTCTTTTAAGAGGTGAAAATGGAACTGGTAAAGACCTCGTAGCTCGCGCCATTCATTATAACTCAAACCGTAAAAGTGAAGATATGATCGCTGTCAACTGTGCCGCCATTCCCGATGGTCTTGTTGAAAGTGAACTTTTTGGTCACGAAAAAGGTGCCTTTACCGATGCGTCGGAAAGGAAAATAGGTAAATTTCAACTTGCGAATAATGGCACTTTGTTTTTAGACGAAATTGGAGAGCTCAAACCCGAAGTTCAAGCTAAGCTCTTGCGCGTCCTTCAAGACCAAAGCTTTATGCCAGTCGGATCGAACCGGTTACAAAAAACCAATGCTCGAATCATAGCGGCCACAAATCAAAATCTGGAAAAGCAAATCGAAGAGGGTAGCTTTCGCGAAGACCTTTATTTTCGACTCAATGTCGTCCCTATCTTTATCCCACCTTTGCGAGAGCGCAGCGAAGACATTCCCTCGCTACTCAATCACTTTATTAGAAAACATGCCAAGGACCCAAAGAGCCCGCCGCAATTCAATTCCGCGGCCTTACAGAAATTGCAAGATTACCATTGGCCTGGCAACATACGTGAATTGGAAAATGTAGTGCAACGCACACTCATTTTGTCGAGCAATCAGCTCCTCGCTCCCCTAGATTTACCGCCGCAGATTTTGGAAGCTCCAAAAAATAAAGAAGAAGATTATGACTTCGAGAAATTCAAAATTGAAAGCGAAAAATCTTTTATTGAAAAGGCATTGGCTGCTAACGAGGGTAAAATCAATCGCACTGTTGCTAACGCGAATATACCCAAAAACACCTTACTTCGAAAAATTAAGAAGTTTAATATTGATTTGAAAAACTTAAGCAAAGAGGACTAGGGCTCGCTCAACAACCTTCAATGGATCAATTCCCGACATGCAAATGTGGGTTCCAATAGGGCAATGCACGGCTCCATGTTGCCCACAGGGCCGACAAAGCAGGTCTTTTCTCTCTATGACCTGGGCTTTTGGATTCCATGGCTTGTAACCCAACTCTTGAACTGTCGGCCCGAAAAGAGCTAATGTTGGCAAACTTAAAAGGCTCGCCAAGTGCATAGCTCCCGAATCGTTACAAATCAAACCCTTCGACCCACTGAGTATCATAAGTGATTCATAAATATTTAGATGTCCAGCAAGCATTAAACTATTGGGAATTTCATTATGAATATCTTCGCACAAAGGTCTTTCATTACTAGCTCCAAGGAGAGCAACCTGGTACCCCTTTTTGTTTAAAGCTAGGCCGACTTGAATAAAACCAGACTGAGTCCAACGCTTGGTTGGCCAGACACTCCCTGGAGCCATGCAGACCAAGGGGTGAGCCGACTTCTGATATCCAATTTTCTTTTGCAAAAGGCCTTGAATATCGGAACTCATTAACGAAGTTATATTGTTTTTCATTTGCGACCATGGGGGCAACACTATTGGATCTTGAGCAAAGGCCTCAAGTTTGACCGTCAAGGATTTGTCCACAGGCTCTAGCAATTGCATTTGTCTAATGACCTCGGGCCAATTCAAGCGACGCTTCACTCTATAATCAAAAAAACTTCTATTCCAAAACTGCTTATAACCAATTTTGACGTCGGCCTTAAGAGAACTGACCAGTTGATGGGAGCTAAAAGATTGATGAGCACAAAAGATAGTTTTGTACCTGTCTTTTTGCAACAATTTACGAGCCTTGACCTTATCAGTTTTGTCGAGTTCGACGACTTCATCACAAACTTCCAATTTTTCTAGGAGAGAACCGTAGCCTTTTCGACATAAAACCGTAAGTGAGGACTTTGAATCCCAATAGCGAATTTGTCGAAGTACCGGAAGAGCTAATAAAAGGTCTCCCAGAAACGCAGTTTGGATGTATAAATTCTTCATTTCTCTTTTATCTTTTCTGCTTCGCCGACAATGCTGCCAATCTTAATTTTTGACTCTAAGCGCACAATAAATTTTCTGTCATCTGCGGTCAACCAAAGAAAGTTTTCACCCGTTGGCTTAAACTTACCATCGACATCAAACGTGGGCTTAACAACAAACGTGTCAAATGCACCAGCTTTGGTAAAAACCTTTTCTTTGCGCAAAACCTCTGCAGTCATCAAAATATTTTTACCCTCATGACCGACGTTCACCTGAAGCTTCTTACCCACTTGTAATGTAAAAGTTCGCAAATAAGAGGCCACACTAAAAACATTTTGAGAGTATTCTTCCAGGTCCCATGCAATTTTCTTTTCCTCAACAGCTTCGCCTTTTTTTTGTTTTTTGTCCCACATGGTGGCTTTGTTCTTTTTATGATCAAAATAAGAACGGGTTTCACGCACCTGTTTTGATTCATCGACATGGATTTCATAGCTGTATGGCAAAAGTGTTTGGTAATCGACAAAGGTTTCTGCAACATCATTTACCTGGTACACCCATTTAAACAGCGGGCTGGACTTAACGATATATTTAAAGTGATAGGCTTTTTTACCGTTGATCTGCACCATCGGCTCTAGTTTTAATGTGAATTTACCAGCCTCAACACCGAAATAAGACAGAGCCAAAACCACTTCTTCGCCCACGGCAAAGGGCTCAACAACAGGACGACGACCGTTAAAGCCTTCCGAGTCCTCAAACTCAGGTTGCCTGGGCACTTTCAACTGCTTTTTTCGAGCCGCTTCTAGTTCCTTAGCTTGCGCCTCTGCTTTGGCAGCTGAAACTTTCGCTTGAGGAGTGCTGGAGTACTGAGCAATTTGGGGCCGAGAGGCTAGACTCTCTTTTTCGTTATCGACTTTGGGAGCCTCCTTGATTTTCTTAGATGCGCCTGATGGAGTCTCGCCTTTCTGTGGCTCCTCAAATTTCTCGATTTTAATTATTTTATCAAACTCTTCGTTCGTTTCTAGAGCTTCTTTATCAAAGGATTTTTCATAGGAAACACATGATATTAATAAAAGAAGGGAGCAAAAAGCTCCAGCAGAAAACCGGATTCTCATAAGCTCTATGTTAGCAAGAATACACCCATATCCATAGGGTTTTTAACCTTCAAATATTATGTTGCGTTCTTGCATTTAGGGGAGGAGTTTCTCTCTTATGTCCTCTAAGAACTCGCTCTCTCTATTCTGAAACTCGACCTTCATTTGACAGGACCAAAGCTGCTGTCCCATTTCTAAAAAGTGTTTGTGGTAGCGACTCAGCTTGACCGCATCTTTGTCGGTGATCAACAAGTGTCCAAGATTTTCTTGCTTCATCTGGAAAGTCATTTTTTCAATATCTCTGGGCATCCAGTAATAATGATCGGGATAGATAAACTCTTTTGTAATTGGAACACCCTGCTCTTTTATTGTGGCGCGAAAAGCCTTGGGATTGCCAATGCCACAACACATCGCTGCCGGAGAATTGTTAAATTCCACTTGCGGTCCATTAAAAAGAGGCTGCCACCTATCAAAAACAAAATTAGCTAAGTAAATTTGTTGTGCAGATAAAAATCGAAGAGCCTGCTCTTTAAGCCACTCCACACTCTCCTTATCGGCGTAGTTGCATTTGTTGATGATGACTTTATCCGCTCTTTTTAAAGCGGCAAAGCCTTCTCGCATACGCCCAAGAGGAAGCAAGCGATAATGGGATTTTGCGACTGAGGCATCCAATAAGATCACATTGAGATTGCGACCCAAAGCACGGTGTTGAAAGCCATCGTCGAGAAGAATCAAATCAGGTGAGTGTTCACTCAACAACTTACGAGCCGCCTTCACACGTTTTCTCCCCACATAAACCAGGGCTTGTGTTCTTCTCTTGAGCCACAAGGGCTCATCCCCACAACTGCGAGGATCCATAGACTCTGTCACCTCGAGGACACCGTCATAATCTCCCGAATAGCCACGACTTAAAATAGCCACTGTTTTTTGCTGCTCATGACCTAGCTTGTAGGTGAGCCATTCGACCCAAGGTGTTTTTCCAGTGCCACCGGTGGTGATATTACCCACACACAACACGGGTACCGATAAACGATGCTGCTTAAACAGGCCCATATCATAAAGTTTATTACGAACTGACGTGATCAAAAAAAACAACAGCGCCAAAGGGGCTAACAAGATATCAGACCACTTCCACATATTTTTTCCTCAAATAATGAACCAGCTGTGAAGTGGCTTGCCTTTCTCCCAACAGAGTCCGGATGTGATCTAATTTTTTTAACATAGCTTGGCGATAGGATTCATCCTGTAATATTTTTTCTAACTCTCGACTCAGTCGTCTGGGGTTAGCGTCTCTTTGAAAAAGCTCGGGTACAACCCGCTCCCCCGCAATAAGATTAACGATGCAAAAGTAAGACACACTGTTCACCAACCACTTGGCAATACAAGCTGTGATCGGATTCATACGATACATCACCACCATAGGTTTACCTAAAAGGGCGACTTGCAAGGTGGCGGTTCCAGAAGCTGTTAAAATAAAATCACACTGCTGAATCATTTCTGTGGGCTTGCCCCTGACAAAATCCAATTTTCCCTTGTAACCCACACTCAGTGGTTTGATAAAATCCATATCTAGGGTGGGAGCCACAAGGACCTTCACGTCTATATCGTGGGATCGACATAATTCCTGGGCGGCCAATAGTTGAACTTTAAAATTGTAGCCCACCTCACTTTTACGCGAGCCCGGCATCAGTCCCAAAGTCCATTTAGCATTTTGTGCAGTCCCAGTGACACTGACTTCGTCTTCAATGACCTCCAAAAGGGGGTGGCCAATAAAGTGAGCCTCAATTCCGTGCTCACGATAAAAATCCACTTCAAAAGGAAACACCACCATCATGTCGTCGACAAAGTCTCGAACCTGTTTGATGCGCCCCTTTTTCCAGGCCCAGAGCTGGGGAGAAATATAATAAACAACAGGAATCTTGTGAGCTTTGAGTCGCTTGGCTAAACGTAGATTAAATCCTGGATAATCCAACAGCAGGGCAAAGAGAGGCTGTTTATTTTGGGCCGCCTCTTCCAAGCTTAGAAAAGTCTTTTTGATATCCGACCAATGGGCCAGAACCTCTTGTAAACCGACAACGGCTAAATCTTCGGCCAAGCCATAGCACTCCATGCCCTCGGCCTGCATCTCTTTATCCCCCACTCCAAAAAAATGGGTGTGTGGCGAGTGTTGGCGCCATGCTTGGATAAATTTTTTAGCGTACATGCAGCTCGAGGCTTCGGCTGCCACAATTAGGATACTACCTGTCTGCAAGCCGCCGTCCAATTTCATCACGAATTTGTTCGGCCACTTTCATGGCAACAAGCGCTTGTCTTCCCGAGACAATCGGTATTTGGTTGGTCAGAACACTTTGAATAAAGGATTCGTCTTGGGCAAAAAGGGCATCTCCCTTTTCAAGCTCCCAAGATTCAAACTCCAACGGCATTTCTTTTTCGAAATTATCCCAATTGTCGCCGACCTTGGTGGTGAGATTGAGTTCACCACTACCAAAATCTATTGAAAGATATTGGGTCTCTTGGAAGACTCGGAACTTTCGTGTCGCTGTTTGAGAGACCCGAGAGGCCGTGATGTTGGCAACCGCTTTTGATTCAAACTCAAGGCGAGCGTTGGCTATATCAACATAAGGTGTGATCACAGGAGTGCCAACAGCACTCACATGAACCACAGGGCTGTCGACAAGGCTCATCACCACATCGATATCGTGAATCATCAAATCCAAAATCACATCCACATCTGTGCTGCGAGGTTTGAACGGGGCTAGGCGATGGCATTCGATAAATAAAGGTTTGCGTAGCTGTTTCTTGGCTGACAATAACGCCGGATTAAAACGCTCAACATGGCCCACCTGCAAAAGAACGCCTTTTGAATCAGCCAGATTGCAAAGTTGTTCACATTGTTCGACTGTTTCGGTAATGGGTTTCTCAAGTAAGACATGTTTTTTATTTTCTAAAAAGAACTGGGCAATTTCAAAATGCAAAGGTGTCGGTGCTGCTATTAACACGGCATCCACTTGATCCACAATTGTTTTGAAATCGGCAACCGCCTGACACGCATATTTGTCCGCCAAGCTTTGTGCTTTTTCTAGGTGCGGATCACAAATAGCCACGAGGTTGGCCTGTTCGATTTTAAAAAACTTCTCAGAGTGGTAGGTGCCAAGGTGACCGGCGCCGACAACGGCTATGTTTACTGACTTCATAGTGCAAGACCTCTTTCAGAGTTGCGCGCAAACTCCAAAAGACTTTGAACAGCAGGATTTCCCTCGCACTCTTTGGACACCCTCTCCAAGGCTTCCTCCAGGGTGTGTCCGCCCTTCGTGATAATGCGCAGGGCGCGTCGGACTTGTTCGATATCGTTTTTAGAAAAACCACTGCGATCCATGCCCACTTGGTTAGCGGCTCTCATCACCGCATAACTGCCTTGTGCTATGGCAAAAGGCAAAACGTCTTTATTTACAGAGCTGTCACCGGCGATATAACTGTACTTACCGAGTCTAACAAATTGATTGAAAGCGCAGACGCCGCCAACCTTAACGTGATCTTCCATTTCCACATGTCCAGCAAGCTGAGTCGAATTGGCAATCACCACATGATTGCCAATCATACAATCATGGGCGATGTGGACGTAGGCCATAATCAAACAATTGTCGCCTACTTTAGTAATTCCCCCGCCGTCGGGAGTGCCAACGTGGAGAGTTGCATACTCGCGGATCATGGTGTTTTTGCCCACTTCTAGAACAGTGGGCTCGCCCTTGTATTTTAAATCTTGAGGGGCTTCGCCGACCACCGCACCAGGAAAAATACGGGTGCCTTCACCAATCTTTACTCTGGTGTTGGAAGCGCCAATTGTTACAAACTGATCGATCATAACATTATCTGCAATTTCAACATGGCCACGAATAACCACATAGGGACCTATCTGGGCTTTAGAAGAAATTTTTGCCGACTCAGAAATGATGGCTGTGGGATGAATATTCATAAAACCTACTTTTTAATGACCTTTGCCATAACTTGTACTTGTGAAACCAAAACTCCATCACAAAAAGTCTGGCAGAACACAGTGAGTATAGAACTTTTCTCGGCTTGGACCTCGGCATGAATTTCGAGAACATCGCCAGGAATGACGGGACGCTTGAACTTTGCCTCTGTGATCTTTGCTATTAAAACTTCAATTTTGTCTGACTTATCGGGGGCGCAGGCAATTGCTCCAGCTTGTGCCATGGCCTCAATTTGCAACACTCCTGGCATCACGGGTTTTCCCGGAAAATGACCTGTAAAATAGGGCTCATTAATGGTTACGTTTTTACGCACAACCACTTTACGTCCCGTGTACTTAAGAGGATCAGGTCCGTGGCTGAACTTTAAAACTCGATCGATGAGCAAAAAAGGAAACCGATGGGGCAGACGCTCTTGAATTTCATTGATGTCAATAGAGCCATCCATAATTACTTGGTCTTCTCAAACTCTTTAATCACTTCATCCGTAATATCCAAATCCACTTTGGCCCACATCACACCTTGTGAACCGCGTTCAAAAACCATGGCGTATCCTTTTTTCTTAGCCACGTTGCCGATCACCTTCTGGATTTTCTCTAAAATGGGCTGGGTCAATTCTCTTTCTTTTTGCTGGATAGTGTTCTGGCTTTGTTGAAGTTCTTGTTGAAAAGCCATCATTTTCTTTTGCAAGGCCTCCTGTTGTTCAGCACGTTTGGATTCAGATAAAATCGAACGTTTTTTCTCAAAGGCTTCGGCTTCTTTTTTGATGCTCTCTTCTTTCTTTTTTAACTCATCTTTTTTGCGGTTGAACTCTTGTTCAAGGGTGGTTCGCGCACTTTTGCCAGCTTTGGTAGACTGAATGGCTTTTTGCATGTCTATATATGCCGCCTGGAAGTTGGCAAACACTGGACTGGTAGCAAGAGTCACTAACAATAACGTAAAAATTCTCATGACATGTCTCCTTTATATAGACAATTTGTAAAGATTATCACTCGTTTTATTAAAAAGGCGCCCCAATTGCAAAGTGAAATTGAGAGCTGTCCTCGCCAAACTCAGGCCGCGGATCCACCGGGAAGCCCCATTCAAAACGAAGAGGCCCAATAGGAGAGAACCAGCGCACCCCAAAACCAAAATCCTTGCGAAATGAGGTGTCTATAAAGATATTATCGGCAAGCCCTATATCGTAGAAGAGAACCCCTCGAATGCCGGCTTCTTTAACCAAAGGGAATTCGAGCTCAACCATGGCCAAGGCCTGTTCAGATCCCCCAATGACGACATTAGCTCTTTGCTGTGCGGTTAAATCGTCGATCGGATTCCCGTTTGCTTGCTCAAATTTAGGGCCAGGACCGCTTCCCGGTGTGCCGTCTTTGTTTCGCCCCGTTAGCCAATTAAAGTGTATGGGAGAGAACTGCCGACGTCCCACCTGAGCAAAATCATAGCCACGCAAATTAAAGGGACCACCCAGACGATACAGCTTGGTAAAGGGCACTTCGCGCCCGGTGGGGGCTTCAATTTTCCCATAAGAAAAATTGGTTCTTAAGATCAGATCCCAAAAAATGTTATAATACCAACGAAAGAACACATCCGCTTTATTGTAAGTCAAGCCACCGCCAATACCTGCAATTTCATAGGAGGCACTGGTGTGAATCCCATCGGAAGGAGCAAAACGGTCATCCCGTTTGTCGTATTCCACTGTCGCTGTCAGTGAACTTGTCATTCCCTCTGCAGTCTCAGGCCGCAGAACGTCAGTGGCGTTGGGACCCTCTTGCATATCAATGCGGGTGTCATCAAGCTTGTAGCGCAAGAAGCCATAAAAATAACGGCTGTATATAGGGTGACCGATGCGGACGGCTCCCCCTTCGACGATTTCACGAAAAAGACCTGGCAAAAATGTTTCGTTGCGATAAATGTCAAAGCCCACAGACCACCAAGTGTCCAAAAGGTAGGGCTCGGTAAAATTCAGTCGATAACGTTTTTGAATCTTGGAGTAATCGGCTTGAAAGCCAACATTTTGACCTTTTCCTAAAAAGTTCATCTGGTTGAGCTGACCATTAAAAATAACACCACTAAATGAGCTGTAACCCGCACCCAACTGGAAACTACCTGTGTTGCGCTCGCGCACAACAATGTCGATATCCATCAGGTCATCGCGTCCAGGAGGTGTTTTGGTGTTGAATTCTACTTCTTCAAAGAAACCCAAACGTTTGACGTTTTCCATGGACTCGCGTTTGCGAGATTCGTTGTAAAGCTCGCCTTCACCGATGCGCAGCTCCCGACGCACCACTTTATCGCGAGTGCGTGTGTTTCCAATCACATTGATTGTGCCATAGTAAACTTTTTTTCCTTTATCAAACTCATAGACAATATCGACTTTGCGCTCATCTTCGCGAATAAAGGTACGAGGAATAACGTTGGTATAAGCGAAACCCAAATCTCCATACATCGCGGTGAAAGCTTGGATGTCTTTTTGTACAATTTCATAAATAAAGATTTCTGAGTCATCAATTTTGGCAGTTTCGGCAAGCTCTTCTGTTGGGAACATCAAGTCGCCAGAGAAACTGACTTCTCCGGTCTTAAACTTCTGGCCCTCCTCCACACGAATCGTGATATAGATTCCTTTTTTATCGGGCGTAACGGTGACTTCGGGACGAGAGACCTTCGCTTGTACAAAGCCCATGTTAAAATAAAGAAAACCAATCATCTGAGTGTCTTGTTCAAAAGCATCTTGCTTGTAGGTTCCCGAACCTGACAAGCCACTAAAGGCACTGCCCTCTTGGGTCTGCATACGTGCTTTGATCTCTGAGGCGGGCACTTGCTCGTTGCCCAAAATGGTCACGCGCTTCACCAGTACTTGTTCGTTTTCCTCAATATTAAAAAGCAGCTTCACCCGCCCCTTCTCATCCGGAATCACCTCGTAAGTGACCTTCGCCAGAAAATAACCTTTTTCTTCGTAGGCTTTATGAATGTCCGCCACCCCGCGCGTGATTTTGGCGTAATCAATAATTTCGAAGGTTTTAATTTTAGTAAGCTCCGAGAGTTCCTCGTCATCGATTTCCGAATTGCCTTTGTACTCAATTAAAGACACAGAGGGTTTTTCTACCACTTTATAGGTTAGAACCACACCGCCCTTAATGCCTTTTTGTTGGTCCACTTCAATATCTTGAAAATAGCCGGTGGCAAAAAGGTTGCGCACCTCTTCGCGAACCGCTTTGAGATCAAGACTCTTTCCTTCTTTATTCAAAATCTTTTCTAAGATTGCGGCTTTTTCAATTTTTTGATTTCCAACGACCTGAATAGACTCCACAACCTGAGCCCAAGCTGATGGAGCCAGCAGAAAAACAGAGATGGTCAGGACGAGAGTCGTCCAATTCCGTGATGAGTCGATCAAGGCTAATTTCCTATTTTCACTCTGATAAATTGAAGAGCGCAGGCTATTCACAAAATGAATTAAAGTCAAAAAACCCGACTGAAATGACTTTAAATAAGGGCCAGTCGGGCCAAATGGCGCGTCACATTAGGATCCAAGGGGACAAGGGCCACCCTTACTGCTTAATAAATGTGCCGTTTTTTAGACGGAAGATCTTGGGAAAGCGCTTAGCAAATTCGGGATCGTGGGTCACCACAATTAGGGTCAAACCCAAATCTTGTTGTAACTTAAAAAACAAATCTTGAATCACTTCGCCATTGTCCTGATCCAAGTTGCCAGAGGGTTCGTCGGCAAAAAGAATTTCGGGATCCTGGACAAGGGCTCTGGCAATGGCCACCCGTTGACGTTCTCCACCACTGAGTTCAGAGGGATAGTGATTTTCACGTTGCTCTAAACCCAAGGATTTCAAAAGATTTGCGGCCTTTTGCAAAGACTCTGTTTTGGATAGCCCGCCAATTCGAGCTGGCAAGCTGACATTTTCTAAGGCAGTTAATTCTGGCAAAAGATGATGGAACTGAAAAACAAAACCCATTTTTTTATTGCGAAAACTGGCCAGCTGATCGTCGCTCTTTCGGGTCAAGTCTTCGCCTTGATAATAAACTTTGCCAAGAGTGGGCTTATCTAAAGTTCCCAAAATATGAAGCAAGGTGCTCTTTCCAGCTCCAGAAGAGCCCATGATACACACTGCCTCGCCTTTCATAATACTCAAATCCACGCCACGCAGAACCTCGAGGCGAGAACCTTCCATTTGATAGGCCTTGGTGACAGACTTTGTGGCTAAGATCTCGTTACTCATATTTTAACCCTTCCACAGGAGACAAACGACTACCACGAAAAGCAGGAGCCAAGGTGCTAATAAAACAAATCAAAAGAGTGGCGACGATCACCCAAACAATATCGATCAGAGTCAGGTGAGTTGCAAAGCTCGACATCTTGTAAACCTCTTCTGGCATAATGGGATAAACTAACTGAAGAGCATCAAAACCATAGCAAAAAAGCAGACCCGTGATCAGACCAAAAAATAGTCCAAATACACCGAGAGCCAATCCGTGCAGGCAAAAAAGTCCGATGATGTCTCGTCTCTTCAGACCCAAAGCACGCATCACGCTGATCTGAGAGTAGCGTCTGAGCACACTTAAAAACAAAGTGGTCGACACGTTAAAAAAAGCGGCGACAAGCATAATCAGCATGACAAAAAACAAAACTCTTTTCTCGTAGGCGATGGCTTTAAAGAGAGAGCGATTGGTCATCGACCAGTCGCGCACCGAGTAGTCCCAACCCAGGGCCTCTTGTATTTTATCGGCCACTTGTGGAGCCCGATCCGAATCAAAAAGACGCACACGAAAGCCGTTGACCTGATCATCCATTTCGCTCAGTTCCTGCACTTTTTTGAGGTCGGCAATCACCACTCTCTCATTGAACTCAAACTTCCCAAAATCTAAAATGCCGTGAACATAGTAACTGTCCACGCCTGAATCCACTTCGGTGGCTTGGGCTCTGGAAACTTTGGGAACAATCATCTTGAAGGCGTCACCGACACCAAGCTCTAAGTTTTGCGCCACCACTTTTCCAAGAAGAGCAGGAGTCCCAATTCTTTCAGAGGAGTCCTCAAGCACCGAGACTTGCCGTTTTTTAAATTCGGCCATGTTGGCGACGTTGCTCCAATCAATTCCTTGTAACAAAACAATGCGCAACTTACCTTTAGAGGCCACCATCCCCTCTTTACGGGCGTAGCTCATCACATCCTTAATTTCGGGACTACTGTCCAAGATTTTTTGAATCACCTCAGCCGGATCAGCGATGCGCGCCCCTCTTTTGCTGACACTCACATCACCAGTCACATCGATAATTGAACTTTTAAGGCTCACCATAAAACCGCTGAACCCAGCCATACTGACCACTAAAAAAGCCACACCTAAACTGATACCAAGGATCGAAAAGAATGTGGCGGGGTCGGCAAAAGCTTTTTTCTGAAATAAGACCTTACGGTACAACCAAAGATGCACTAAGAATCCTCTTTCATAAATTTTAAGTAGGAAAAGATAAAGTCATCAAGATCTCCATCCATCACATCTTGCACCTGACTGGTTTCCTGTGAAGTGCGATGATCTTTGACCATTTGATAGGGGTGCATCACATAGGATCGAATTTGACTGCCCCACTCATTGGCTTTCTTTTGCGCATTCATGGCGTCTTTTTCTTTGTTTTTGGCCTCTAACTCTTTTTCATAA
The DNA here is from genome assembly GCA_041739665.1 of Bdellovibrionales bacterium. Taxonomy (GTDB): domain Bacteria; phylum Bdellovibrionota; class Bdellovibrionia; order Bdellovibrionales; family JAGQZY01; genus JAGQZY01. The sequence goes on along the minus strand of JBGSNK010000033.1, from coordinate 6,755 downwards.
AGAGCGGCCTTCAGCATCTTCATAGCGGTATCGCGGTTGGCGTGTTGACTGCGCTGGTTTTGACACTGCACTACAACTCCAGAGGGTTTGTGGGTGATTCGCACCGCTGAATCGGTTGTGTTGATATGCTGTCCACCTGCTCCACTGGCTCGGTAGGTGTCGACTTTTATGTCCTCTGTTTTAATTTCAATTTCAATATTATCGTCCACCTCTGGCCATGCAAAAACAGAGGCAAAACTGGTGTGCCGTCGGGCATTGGAATCAAAGGGCGAAATGCGCACCAAACGATGCACTCCAGACTCGGCCTTTAGGTATCCGTATGCGTAAGGTCCTTGAATGTGTAAGGTCGCCGACTTAATCCCCGCTTCTTCACCATCGGTGTGTTCTAGAACATCCACTTTAAAACCCGCTTTATCGGCATAACGGGTGTACATACGATAGAGCATACCCGCCCAGTCACAAGCCTCTGTCCCTCCAGCTCCGGAGTTGATGGATAAAAAAGAGCTGTTCAGATCAGACTCCCCATCGAGAAGTTTTTGCAGCTCAAGCTCTTCAGTTATTTTTTCAAGACTTAAGATCTCGCTGACAGCTTCTTGAAAGACCGGTTCATCCCCCTCTTCTTCAGCCATATCGAGCATCACCGATACATCTTCAATTTTAGAATTGAGTTGTTGCCACTGATCACAGGTTTTTTGATGAACGGCAATTTGGCGATTGATTCTCTCCATTTCCTGGGGATTTTTCCACAGGTCAGGATTTTCGGATTTGTGTTTTAATTCTTGGAGCTCGTCGAGGCGGCGGTCGATGTCAAAGATACCTCCGCAGTTGAGTGGACTTTTCAGAAAGCTGAGTCACCTGGCTGCGAAACTCACTGAGGTGAGTGGCAAGATTGTATACTTTGTTTTCCATGCATTACCCTTTTTCTCTTTTATAACTGATGTCTCAGCCCCTGCCACGGCTTTTCTTTGCTCGACGTGTTGGTGGTATTGGCAAAGACGAGTGCTTTTTGTCCAACTTAGCAAAGATCTCGTCCTGCAGGGCAAACATCTCTTGAGCTTCCAGAGTGCTCTTCTCGTGATCGTAGCCCAGCAAATGAAGGGCGCCGTGAATCAGCATATAACCCAATTCTTGATTTTTGCTTAAAGAGTGATCAATAGCTTGCTCGTCTAACACTTCGCCGCAAAGCACAAGCTCGCCCCACTCCCCAACTTCGGCTCCTTCAAAACTCAGGATATCAGTAGGCTTGTTCTTTCCGCGGAATTGTTGATTGAGCTCTTGGATCTTTTCGCGAGAGACAAAAACAAGGGTGATCTCTTTAATCCCCACCGGCAACAGTTTGCGTCGCTTGAGTTCTCGGGTGAGATCCTCAATCCAAATTTGAACAAACTGACGAGGGATGCGCCATGGACAGAGTTTGACTGTGTTGACCTGCACGAGGGCTCCTGCTTTAGTGGGTTCATGTCATCTTTTCTACAGCTTGTTGAAATTGTCAAAAAATTAAGAGGCCCGGACGGATGCCCTTGGGATAAAGATCAGACCCATGCCAGTCTTACCCAGTACGCCATTGAAGAGGCTTACGAACTGGAAGAGGCCATACTCAACAACGATCAGGACAATATAAAAGAAGAACTGGGAGATTTGCTTTTTCAAAGTGTTTTGCACAGTGAGATAGCTCGCCAAGAGGGACGATTTGACATCGACGATGTTATTCTTCATCTCAACGATAAGATGGTGCGACGTCACCCCCACGTCTTTGCCTCCACCCAAGTGCAAGACAGTGCCGAAGTTTTACAAAATTGGGAAGCCATCAAAGAACAAGAAAAATCAAATCACACAAATTCATCCAAATTTGTACCCGATATCCCACTTAATTTCCCAGCTCTCTTGCGCGCCCAAAAAATTGGAAAGTTTAGTAAAAAAGTCGGCTTTGACTGGAGCGAGCCCACCCAGGTGGTGGCTAAAGTTGAAGAGGAACTTTTAGAGCTCAAAGAAGCTCTGAAAAACCAGGACGCCAAAGCCTGCAAAGAAGAAATGGGGGATCTGCTTTTTTCTTGCGCCCAATTAGCTCGCCACTTGGGCTTTGATGCGGAAAAGTCTTTGCGCCTAGCCAATCAAAAATTTTTAGATCGCTGGGCCCAAATGATAGAAGAGCAACCTAATTTTGAACAACTGACCAGCGATCAAAAAGAAGCTCTCTGGCAAAAGGTTAAAAAACAAGAACAGACTTAATTTCAACAATCTTAATTGTTTAAAACATAACTCCAAAAATTCAAAACCGATGACTTTTTAAACAAAAACTCTCTTCAACCCATGTCTTCTCAATCCACAAGCCCTTAAGGACGTCGACGCTTGAGTCGACGAAAAAAGACTTCCATTTCGTCGATTTTAAGTATTGAGGCCCCTGCAAAATAGATCAATCCAGCTACAGAAATCAAAACCAAAAGGATTGGAAAATCGAATAGAAAGCGCCCTTGTTTCCATGAAATTTGATGTATCAAAATTAGGAAACCCGCCATCGCAGCTCCCGCCAGAGAGCAGCGCAGAGCGTGACCCACAAGCTCGGGCCAAGCCAACCATCCGACCTTTCCCTGTAACAAAGCCGTGCAAACGAAAAGATTTACCAGAGTCGCTAATGCCGTTGAGAGTACCAAACCCTGGATGCCATAGACGTTCATTAAAAATGGGGCTGCAAACAGGTGCCCCACCAAGGTCACTCCAGAAACAATTGCCGGAGTGTGAGTGTCACCGGTGGCGTAAAAAGCTTGGCTGATAATTTTCAATCCGCCTGCACTCAGCAGGGTTAAACAATAAACCTTAAGAATGCCGGCGACCACGGGAACTTCACTGCTGGTGAACTGTCCACGGGCAAATAAAACCTCGATAATATCAGTGCCAAAAAACCAAAGACCAAATGCCGAAGGAATGGCTAAGAAATGAAACAAGCGTAAATGGCGCGCCAAACAAGTTAAAAAAGTACCTGGTTCTTTTTGGCCCCAATACTGACTTAAAGTGGGGAGAAGAGTGGTGCCAATACTCACAGCAATTAACGAAAGGGGCAGCTCTAACAGCCTGTCCCCCAAGTACATATAAGAAATAGCGCCAGGGGCGAGTTGACTGGCAAAGTAAACATTTACGATGTTTAAAATCTGTAAGATACCCACTCCCAATATGGTCGGTATAAATTTATAGATCACCTTTTTCACAGCCGGATGAAACAACCCACGCGAAAGTTTTGGAAAAACACCAAGTTTATAAACAGCAGGTACTAGGAAAAGCGCCTGTAAAGCACCACCGAGGACAAGAGCCCAAGAAGAGGCGATGGGCAAGTCGGGACTGTCCCGATAAAAATAAAGCCCTGCTATAAGAACCACATTTAGGAAAAGAGGGGCATAGCCACTCAAAGTGAACTTCCTCAACCCGTTGAGTAAAGCCATCAGGTAGGCAAAAAAAGTGATGAAAAACAAAAAGAAGACCATCACCTTTGCCATCTCAATGGTTTGTTCGATCTTACCGGGAACCGAACTAAAACCCGGGCCACTGAGCCAAAGGGTCACAATTTCTTCCATAAATAGAAAGCAAAGCAGGCAAATCAGGGTCACAAGCCCCATCAAAAGGGTGAAAACGCCGTTCACAAGCGCCTTGCGCTCGGCTCTTTGGGCTTCTGTTTGTAAACCCACAAACACCGGGATAAAACTGACCGATAGCCCCCCTTCGCCCAAAAGACGCCGAAAAAAGTTAGGCAATCTATAAGCCGCTAACCAAGCATCTTTGAGGTCCAAGGGCATGATTGAGAAGAGAAGAGAATCACGAATAAGCCCCAATATTCGACTAGTTAGGGTGCCAGAGCCAAAGAGCAAAGCCGCTCTCGCCACGAAATCCGGTTGTTTTGCTTTTTTTTGCGCTTCCACAGATGCCCTTCTCTTGGGAAAAGACTTGTTTTCCCAGGCCTTTTCCATTATCACAACTAGTTCATAAGTTATCTTGGAGGTTTAGCCTTGGCAAATATTGTATCTGCGAAAAAACGTGCTCGCCAATCACTTGTTCGTAAAGAGCGAAATCAGCGCATGAAATCGGCCGTTCGCCAGCTCGAGAGAAAACTGAAAGCCGCCATTGTTGCTAAAGACAAAAACGAGGCAGAGACACTTCTTAAGGATTACTCCAGTGCTATTGATAAAGCCTCTCAGAAGGGAAAATTTCACCCCAGAACTGCCGCCCGTAAGGTCAGTCGTCTCACCATCAGCTTGAACAAAACTCTGAGCGCCTAACAGCTCAAAAAGTTTTGTTGCCGAAAAAGCCCGTCGCAATGATGGGCTTTTTTTATTCCAAAATAGGCTCCAACCCTCATATCTAGGGACAGCCAATACTAACTCCGATTCACCATTTTCGTTACAGACCTAAGCCTGGGCCTTAAAGTTTTATTCAGAAAGCCTCGATAAGCTTGAATGGAAAAAGAATTTCGCCGGAGAGCTCCCAGACGTAAATTCGATGGACAAGTTGGCGTCATGTATAAAGGTCATATGACCATCACACGTTGCTCCGAACTTGGTGAAGGTGGATCTCTCATTTACATCGACTCTTTATTGAAAGAGGCTCAAGTGGATGATTGTATGGTGATCTCACTGTTCTTGCCCCATATCGGTGGAATTGTGGTGCGATCCAAATGCGTTTACCTAGTCCCCGGTGTGAAAATGGGCATTCAGTTTGAATCCTTAGAAATGAAATATAAAATCCGTATCCGAGAATTTGTCTCGCGCCAAAAATCACTTCGCGAATCTGTTTAAAAAGAACTTAGGTTGATCAAAAAAGGCTCAGTCATCTCAGACTTTCTCAGATTTGAGTCTTGAGGTGGAACTTCAGATTGAAGTTTCTCTGTTTAGACTCTAGAGGGAACTGCTGGTTGAAGTCCCTCTGTTTAGGCTCTAGAGGGAACTGCTGATCGAAGTTTCTCTGTTTAGGCTCTAGAGGAAACTGCTGATCGAAGTCCCTCTTTCTAATGTTCCTTCTGCGCTAAGAGTTTTTCAAAACTCTTTTGGTGCATCTTTTCAAACTCTAGAAAACGCAGACCAATACCACGAGGATAGTTTCCTTGTGGTTCAGCAATTCGAACCACGACCGCTTCGCAGCGAATGCGCTTCATTCCGTTGATATTAAAGCTCAAGCGAACTGTATCCCCCACCTTAGGACAAGGCTGATCAGCTCCTCCATCGAGAACTAAGAAGGTTCCAGTTTGCGATATATCGTAAGTTCGAGCCTGAATCATCTCTCCTACAAAAGGGTTTAGAGTTGCTGCCACTTCCGCATGATAACGTTTGGAGCGTCGCCACCAACGACGCTTAGGATCTTTTAAAATCACTTGAGAAGACGGCATCAAGAGAGGAACAAAAAGCAAGCTAGCTCCCAAAGTTGCTAAACTTGTTTGTAGCATGGAAAAGTCTTGGGCAAAGACACCGACCTGATAATTGTTGTAAAAAACTATGGTTAAGAAAACTGGGGCAAAATAAACAATCCAACGGGAAGCCTGTAAATAAAGGTAAGAGCCCACTAATAAACCACTGAGAACAAGCCAGTTGAGTGTTGTGAGTTTAGTAAAGATAGCTCCTGTTTCGGAAAATCCATGGCCATAAAGCCACATTACTTGAACTGGAAAAGACAAGGCTGCTAAAAACATCAAAGCTGAAACCAGATAAAACTGTTTAGGTCTCAGTGTCATCTTGTTCTCCTTTATCGGACGAATGAAAACAGAAACTCTTCACCTTCTTCAAATATCTTACAGCTTCGCGCAAACTTTTATCTTTCTTCCACATTTTCTTGCGTGAACGGATCGCTCGCTTCACTCGTGCTGGCCCCGAATTGTAGCTCGCTAAGATCACTTCGGTGTATGTATCAGCGCTACCAAGATTTTCATTCAACAATTTTTTATTGTCCTGTCTGGACCAATACTCATGCAGGTATTGGATATAGGCAATCCCTCCACGTAAGGATTTTTCGGGATCTAAGCGCCACTCGGTTTGCGGAGTGATCTCTTCCAAATAGACTTTAGATTTAAGGGCAGCATAAGTTAAATGTTGGATACTTGGATCTTGTGGCCAATCCTTAACAGTGTCTTGAATCTGCTTTTCAGCGAGTGGTGTGACTTGGGTGAGACCAATGGCTTTGGCCCAACTCACCGCCTTAGGATTAAAACCTGACTCTTGCGCAACCAGGCCAGCCACCAGTGAGGGATTCATTTGGCTCTCTGTCGCCACTTTCTCGATCATTGTTGTGTAGTGGGCCGGAGCTCGAAAAGGTGTGATGTCGACTACTTTGTCATCGCTAAAGAAAGAGCATTCGGGTTCTGGCAAAAAACTGTGTCCGACTTTGCGTCCTTCGCTATAAACCTCAACTCGCACATTGTTGGCGTCCAAGGTTTTAAAACGTAAATCTCTTAAGGAGTAAACCATCTTTTTTCGATCTGTACTAATCTGAGCCACGCCAGCACTGAGAAAACCGTCACTGACCTCGTAGTCATTATGAAAAATTTTAAGCTCAAAATCTTCACTGATTCGACTTTCACTTTCCACTTCAATCATAAAGTTGGTTTTATGATGATAATATTTACGAGAGGGGTGAAAACTGATTTTATAACCTGCAAGAATATCGTCTTCTTCAGCCGACTGGGTTTCCAAACTCTTCACAGCACCAAAGGGAGAGGTCGGACCTACGCAGCCACTCAATATGGGCAAAAGCCCAATTATAAAGATAAGCTTAAAAAATGG
>JBGSNK010000085.1:0-14471 GCA_041739665.1 Bdellovibrionales bacterium | reverse complement strand
TATGAGTATGAGAGTGAGAGTGAGAGTGAGAGTGAGAGTGAGAGTGAGAGTGAGAGTGAGAGTGAGAGTGAGAGTGAGAGTGAGAGTGAGAGTGAGAGTGAGAGTGAGAGTGAGAGTGAGAGTGAGAGTGAGAGTGAGAAGAGGGAGTTATTGCTTGATAGCTTTGGTCGTCAAGGCGTGTAGAGAGGGTCATTGCCGGTCTGCTTTGATAGTCTTTGTGAGTAGAAGGAGACTTTACCAGAAAGCTTTGATTTTGGTTGAGTATAGAAACAGTTTTTGTCTGATAGCTTTGATCTTCGGGATCGGTTGAAGCGTCTACTTTGCTAGGGGTTTGTTTTGAGGAAAGGGGAGGGGTATTTATTTTCGTTGAGTCCTTATTCATATTTTGTGAGGACAAGTACTTTTTGTAGGGGCGAATGGATTTTAAAACTGCTTTTTTGCTGAGCATAACAGGGCCTTGGAAGCCCTTTGTTTACAGATTCAGCGCGACAAAAGTCGAACAAAATTGTAGCTAGCGCTGCGCAGCATATGTGTCTAAAGCCACAATCTGTCTAGAGCCCCTTTTTGTCATATTGGAGGTCTAAAGCGTCGAGTGAGTTTCCCAAAGACACCTTTGAGTTGTTTGAAGAAACACTCTTATCCTTGCCAAAGCCTTGACTGCAGAGGTTTCCATAAGATTTTCCTACATTTTACAAAGTCATTTTTCTTTTAAGAAACATTTTAAAGCTTGGTATGAAAAAGTGAGCATGTGTTCTATCCTGTTGTTTTTTATGCACACAATAAGGGCTTTGCGCATCAGGGGCCACTTCTCGTTGCTTCTTTTTTTGTTGATCTTTATATTCAAAGACGCAAACGTATTACAAAGCAACAAAGCAAAACTCATACAGGAGGCATCTTATGGGAATCAAAACATTAATAGCGATTCTTGCCACAGTCGGTTTTTCAGTTAACGCATTAGCTGAGCACCACGAAGGCGAAAAACAACCTTTTTCAATCACAGGCGACTTTGCAGCGTCTATGTCTTTTCATGACAATGAAAACAACAATGCTGCTGGTACACACGACACTTTCGTCGGCGACTTGGTTCAGTTCAACATGGAAAAGAACTGGGGCAAATCAAACTTTTTAATGACTATCGGTTACGGACAGACGGTTCGAGCTGTGAACGCCGCTTCTGGAGCTGATGTTGCTACTGCTAGTGGCTTCACAGATAGTATTGATGTTCTTCAAGCTCGTTACAACTACACTACATCTTATGGATTGGGTGTAACTTTTGGTAAGTTCGAATCTCCAGTTGGTCATGAAACTTATAACCACATGGACAACAGTCAGTACACTCGTAGTTATGGATTTGTTCTTGCTCCTTTCTTCGACACTGGTGGTATGTTGACTTACGGTCAAGACATGTGGAAAGTCGGTCTCATCGTTTCCAACGGTTCTGGTATGGAAAGTGATCTTCGTGATGATAACAAAACAATGGCTTTGGTTGTTGATGTTGATCCTATGGAAAACCTCCATATTGATTTCAATTACGTAACTGGTACTGAGGGTGACGCTACTGGTGGTCCACTTGTTCCAGCTCCTTACTCGCTTAACCAGATCTCCATTATGGATGTGTCTGTGGCCTATATGTTCAACGAAATGTTTGATGTTGCCCTTAACTACATCGATCATGGTCAAAAAAATGGTGCAACTGACAACAAAGCTTCTAGCTTAGCTGCTTACTTGAATGGTAACTTTGGCATGTTCGGTTTGGGCTTTCGTTATGAGCAGTTGACTTATGACGCTGGTATTTCCGCTTACAATGGTTTAAGTGGTGCTGCTGCTCTTGGTGCTGTTGGTGCTGATAACACATTAACGGCTATGACTTTGACTGCACGTGCAGAAATCGATCAAAACGCTATGTTCCTTCTTGAGTACAGAATGGACTCTTCTGACGACCAAATCGGTTGGGTAGACGCTGATGGTAACGCTACTGATTCTATTAGCACTATCACTGCTGCTGTTATGTACCGTTTCTAATTTCTGGGTTCAAACTGGCAACAGTTTAGCTTAAGATTTGAAAACGCCTCTTTTTAAGGGGCGTTTTTTTTTGCAAAAATGAACAATGCTTTTGAGTACCTTAGTTCTCGAAAAGAATCATGGCGGTTGGACTTGTGATATTTGGATTGAACGACTCGATAGCGGTTCGTTAGTTCATTAGAGCTAAAGGTTTGGAGTGCGACGTTTGACAGGAAGCCATCTGCTTAAGGCGTAAAAGTTGGTTGCCATGATATGTTGAGTTTAATGTCTTGAAGTTCAAAATGTGTTAATAATTTTTAAAATATAAGGAGTTGAGATGGCACTGGCCATTGTATTGTCTATTATTGCGGGGGCTTTTGGAGTTTGGCAGGCGGGCTTAAACAAGGTGGTCGCCGACAGTCTTGGTTTTACAGCGTCCTTATTGTTCAACGGAGTTTTCTTTTTGGTTTTTAATGCCATCTTCTTTGTTTTTGTTCTCTATAAGCCGCAAAGTTTGCCGGCGGAGTTTGCGCTCAAAATGGCTTTTCAAGATTTTAGGTGGTGGTGGCTTTTGCCTGGTCTGATGGGCTTTGCCCTGGTGATGGGTTTAGCGGTCTCTGTAGGGCGTATTGGTGCCGTGCAAACTATAGTCATATCAGTGGCTGCCCAAGTTTTTGCTTCGATTCTGTGGGATTTATGGCAGGGAGACTTTGCCCTTAACAAATGGCGTTTGGTCGGTGCGGGACTCACTCTTGTGGGTGCCGTGGTCGCGACCCTTTCTTAAGGGATATCAATCCATTTGTGGGTTTGTAGGCTTAAGCGCCACCTGGGGTTGAGTTTAATGAACTCCAAGATGAGCTGGGAGTTTTTTTGCATTTCTCCAAACTCTGGGGACAATGCGTGGACAACATTCGTGGGATCATCTTTGTGACGCTCTAAAAGTTTAAAATCAAAATTGTCATCGACCACATATTTCCACTGTTTGGTTTTTTGATAGGCATCTGGATGCACATAATAGGGCTGAAACTTGCCTTTTGTAAAAGCCTTTGGCGAGCATGTCACAAAATCCACACCTTCCGGAATAGGGGCGCTGCCGTTGGTTTCACAAGCCACATAAAAGTTGTGCTCCTTTAAGAGCTCTAAAATGCGGGGCAAGTCCTTGTGAACCATGGGTTCGCCGCCAGTGATAACAGCCAGGCGCGCTGGCTCTTGGTTCAACCATTCGGCAAACTCGGTTTCGGATACTTTTTTGAAACTGTTGTACTCGGTGTCGCACCAAGGACAATCGTAATTGCAGTAAGGAAGTCGAACAAACAAAGCTCGCTGTCCACTATGAACCCCCTCACCTTGCAGGGTCCAAAAAATGTCATTGATTTGGAAATCTTTATTTGCCACGGAGAGATCGGTCTCGAACGTCGGCACTGGTCCACCAGCCCTCAAACTGCTGCTGATTCTTGATTTCGGATTGGTAAAACTCTTTGTCCATGTGAATTTTATTTGTGGGTGTTTCTTGCAAGATTACACACTCGACTTCGACCTGCTCTTGCAATTGGGCGCTCTCCAATAACACAGTCATTTTATGAAAAATAAAAAGAGCGATCAGTTCTGTGGTGGGATCGCCTGGAAAGGGCAAGAGGCGTGGCTCGCGACCCTCGCCCATTAAAACTTCAACCACTGGGTCGTTTATATTGTGCATATAAGAGTGATCAAAGGTTTCTTGAATCAATTCTTTAAAATGTTTTTTGAGAACTGAGAACTCGACACTCATCTGAGACGAATTGAGGCCCTGAGCTTTATAACTCAACACAAGATTTGCGTACCAAGTATGACCGTGAGGTGTCATGCAGGGTATGGAGCTGGATTGAAGAAAGCGGTGGGCCGCTTCGAAACGATAGGTGAACTCGATTTTCATTATAAGACTTCATCTCCTTGGCTATAACTAGCGGTAATCATCGTGTGAATATTGCCGCGCACATTGAAGTCGGCTTCAACTGTGATGTGTTTGGGGTTTAAAAGTTTGACCAAGTCATCGAGGATGCGATTGGTGACGTCTTCATGAAACACTCTCTCGTCGCGAAACTTGTTGATATAAAGTTTAAGGGATTTCAATTCCACGCACCACTCATCGGGCCAATAGTTGATGTGGATAGTCGCAAAGTCTGGAAAGCCACTGCGCGGACAAAGACAAGTGAACTCCGGGCAGGTGAAGTCCACTTCGTAATCGCGGTGTTTATTTCGGTTTTCAAAACGCTCGAGTTGGGCATTTTCAATGGCCACATCGCCGTACATTTTTTCGCTCAAGTTTCACCTCTTGTAAGAACCGTTTTCAACTATCACAAAAGGCGAGATCAGGGCATCTTATTGCCATGCGTTATAACTTAGGAGGCCTTATGCCAGCTGGCTCTGGACTCGCGGTGCTTGAAAATCTGGTGCTTAAGGCTTTTGCGCAGAGATTTACAAAGACTAAAGAGGTCTTTGTCGTCGGCACTGGCCGCAAAGTCCCCCAAAGGGGATCGAACAACTGCATGTGCCTCAAAGTTTTTACTGAAACGTTGAAGACTGACTTTAATGTCCGATTCGGGTGGCAAAATGTATTTAAGGGTTTGCAAGATCAACTCGGTTTGCTCTTTAGTCTCTTGAGTGGGGGTGAATGATTTCCAGTCGATTAAGATATTCGCCATGACGTGCTCCTATGGGATTGCAAATTTGCACTAACATTTCTTACAAAAGTTAATGAACAAATAGGTTAACAAAAGTCCACTTGGATCAAAAAAAAAATCGGCTAACTGTCTCAAAGTAAGATAGCCAAACACAGTCTTAAAGTGAGTTCGAATCAAAATATGTCAAGGTTCAAAAATGACTTTCCACTTTTTATTTTTTGTGATCTTGACGAGCTTTTTCGCGACTCCATATTGCAAGTGTAAACACGAAACTAAACAAAAGGAGAGTTTACTATGAAAGCAATAGTGCCAGCATGGAGAGCGAACTCTTTGGCTAACAACTGGTTTAATGAGTTCGACCAAATATTTGAAAACCTTTTTGATGCCCGCGTAGAGAACCGTCTGAGTCCGGCCTGTGATATTGAAGAGTCCGAGAAGTTTATTCTCTTCTCGTTTGATCTTCCCGGTCTCGATGAAAAAGACATACATATTGAACTGGAGGGTTCAGTGCTTGTTGTCAGTGGCGAGCGCAAACAGGAAATTGTAGATGAGAACAGTCGTAGTTATCGCGGCCGTCATTTTGGTCGATTTCAGCAAAGCTTTAAATTGCCACAGACAATTGATCTTGAAAATATTGAGGCTGATTATAGCAAAGGTGTTCTCAAGGTTCTGCTGCCTAAGCAAGCTAAAGAATCCCCTAAGAAAATTGATGTTAAAGCCAAGAAAGGAAATTTCTTGAGCCAATTGCTCAAGGCCAAAGAAACAGAGATTAAATAACTCTTTTTTGGCCAACAGCCCCCTCTAAAACCATTGCCCGCCTTAAGCCCCAGACCAAAAGTCTGGGGCGTCTTAATTTTGAAGTCGTTCTGGCAAAATGCCGATAAGTCCGGGTAGAGTTATGGTGATCATTCAAACTTTTTTAGGCATTTTATTTTTTTTCCTCTTTGGGTGGCAAGTTCAAGCGCAGAGTACTCCGCCTTTTGCTAGCTTTGTTCCTGAAAATATATCCATAGTTTCGCATTATCCAGAAAGTGCTTTTGTCAGGAATCGCTTGCTTCCGTTTACGATTGCGGGAGGAGAAGATATTCGAATTACAAGTGCACGTGTCACAAGAGGTGAATCCTGTGTGGCTATGGCCGACCCCTTTCATAATCGTGTGTTCCATTTACACTGTCGCAACCCTGAACTTCTCGTAGCCGAAGTTATGTTCTCATCAGGTTTTAGAGAAAACTTGATTTTTATCGTAGGTCCTTTTCAGATTTTTGAGGAGCGAATGCCTAGTGAGGATGGGCTATGAGCTTTAAATTCTTAACTTTGCTTTCAATGACTTTTGTTATTTTTCAAAACTGCGCGCCTTTTAAGTCAGCAGACCTCTTTCAAGTTTATTCTTATAGTGAGCGCCCCAATTTCTTTTACGATCTGAAGCTCATCAGGGTGGTAGAAGATGAACTGTTGAGGCAACGTTTTGAATTTGATGTGGCGACCACTTTGGCCGAGGCACCGGCAGCACCTGTCAATTATCGCTTGAGTTTTAGTACCTTGATAATACCAGAAGTCTGCCAAACACTGGAGGGAGTCGCCAGTGGGGCCTCCAAACATTTTCGAGTCTCTTGCCTTATGCCTCTACCTGATGACCTGTATGTTCAATTGGATCTAGAGGGTCCCCAGGGCCAGCGTCAGGTCGAAGAGTACCGCTTCTCGTCATTCTGATAGAGATCAGGGATAACCTACTGGGGCTATGAAAAAATTATTGAAAAAATTGCATTATGTCTAGCCTTCAAGGCCTGTCTTCCATTATGTTCGGGGCCTCAAACAAGGGGGGGCCTATGTTTCAAGCACTTTTATCAATACTAGCCATAAGCTGGTCATTTTCAGCATTTGCCAAAAATTTAGAATTGCCACGTGATATCGAGGTTTATAAAGCTGGTTATCTAGAAGCGCCAGTCATTCAATGTCCAAAGACAGCTAAAAAATATGTCGACATGCTTGAACAGCTCGACAGCCTCAAGCAGAAAATTCGCAAAGAAGCATGTCCACAAAGTCAGCTCGAAAGTTTAAATAAAGAAGTAGAAGACCTTCAAACTGTCATCACCGACGGTCGTGAAGGATTTGTCAACTTGGTGCAAAAAGGTCTGGGTGAAAACCAGCAGCTCAATAGTAAAGAAGTTGAAAATTTACAAAAATATATTGATCAAGTTGTGAAAAAAGTGGCCTCAGTCACCGGTTTAATTAGCAACCCAGCTTGCTTCGATGAGAACGAAAAAGTTTCAACTCTTAGTTTTCTTTCATCCATTGTGGGTGAAGTCGCTGGAGTTGTCGGAGCCCTATCTGGCCCCTTTGGTGCTAAAATCAGTTTAGGTGGAAAACTCGCCGCAGGTCTGATCGGCAGTATCGATCAAGTTGTACAAGCTCGCAAAACTTACGACTATGAGGACAGAGAAGATCGTAACAATTACCAGCAAAATCTTTGTGCCTACTTTGAATTCAAAGGCGATATAGACAAGGAAACCAAAGTTCTCACTTACTCTGAAAGACTTTGGGATATGGCCGATGCCGCCGACATTTTATTAAACAATCTTGAGCAAACTTGTTCCGAGTGTCAGAATGTCATACAGGACTTCCGTTCACGTATTGGACGCAGCCAAGAGTATGATATTTCCATCGATCTCGACGATAAGGGTCATCTCTTAGCGGATCATGAGATGGAAACAGAAGTGCGCAGTCCCGAGGATATGACTCTTCGAAACCTCTATGACTTTTATTTCCAGGATGGGGCAAATTTGACCAGTGAATTGATTTTAGGAAATGAATCTGGCCCGGTGAGCTCAGGTCAGAAAATCCAAGAAATGAGAGTCATGACAATCCGAGCACTCCAAGCCAAAGCCTGGTTTGATCAAGAGCTGCAGAATCTTTATGAAAATGATAGCGCTAATCTTTCCGACGATGGCCGTCGTGAAGTGATGCGTGTTCAAAAGAATATCGAAGATTTCTTGATCCATAGAGAAGCTCCACGTTTTATCCGTTATTACACAGAGGTACTTCGTGATGACATTCGCTCGCTCGAAAGTGAAGCGAACCGTGTGAATTCTCGCATACGCATGATGTGGGTGGAACCAGATTCAGGGTTTAATTACTACAACAAAGAGTACTCAAGCACTTTGGCTTTCCATGATTTGTTCCGTAATAATCTTGTCTTTTCTGAGGCAACTGGTGCGATACTTTTGCCTGAGCAGACAGAGCAAGTGCTGGATGATATGCGCCAAGGCTTGGTGTCACTACTTGAGTCGGTTCGTTTAGACCATAGCATCCTGGAAAGTCGTTGCCTCTTTTTTGAGAAATCTTCCTTTGATTATATGGGCGGTCTGCGTTCGACATGCGATAGAGCTAGAGATGAACTTAATAATAGTCGAGAGTTGATGAATGAGCTTCTGCAAACAAGCTTTGCAAAACGACACAGCTTCAAATTGTCCTTTGTGAATCAGGATATTCCAAATTACTCCCAAGACTGGTTAGATTCCATTACCCAAGTTTTGAGAAATGATGTGACTTTGTTATAGTTTTAAAAACTACATATTAAAAAGGCCCTCTCGCTTTAAAGAGGGCCTTTTTTTATTCAAGCTCGTGTCGAGGGTCTGTAAATAATTTTGTGTTTTGATGACGAAATCACTTCTTGTTTGTAACAATCTAACAAGGAGGTTTTTTAATATTTTCTCTGTTTTCTCTGTTTTCTCTGTTTTCTCTGTCTTGCATATGTATTTGAAACAGTTTTAATCACTGAGAAAGGGTTGTTTAAGCAGAGCCCACAGTGTTTGCTCTTTTTGAGAGCGAAACCTATTCAGCCCAATACTCATGGTGTCTTGAGGAGAGCGGCTCTGATTCTTAAAACTACTGAATAGTCTATCCCATAGGGAAATTGAAAAGCCAAAGTTGTGGTTCATTTCGTCGTGGTATGTCGAGTGATGTATGCGATGCAAATCGGGTGTGATGACAATCCAGCGCAATACTTTTTCAATCTTTTCGGGGAAATGAATATTCGTGTGGTTAAAAAGGGATGAGAAATTAAGAAGGATTTCAAATGCCAAAATTGAAGCAGCTGACAAATCAAACACAACCACGATAATAGCCTTTAGACCAAAAGAGAAAAAAATTTCCAGAGTATGAAAGCGGCCAGCCGTTGTTGTATCAAATTCTACATCAGAATGGTGGACTCTGTGCAATCGCCACAAAAGCGGAATCATATGGGTCAGTCGGTGCTGCCAATAAATCGCGAGGTCTAACAAGATCACTCCAAAAGCAAAGTGAAACCAGGGATTGACTCCAGTGAAGTTCAACAGCTTGAAAGATTGCAAACTCTCTATTTCAACAATATGAATCAAACTCAAAGGTATAAAAAGACGAACTATCAGGCCATTGCCAAATGTTAAAGCTAGGTTGTTAAACCAACGGTCTGTCTTTTGTAGTTCTCTATTCTTACGATAGGGCCAGACCAGGCCAAGGGTCATGAAAAGGAATAGGCCGGAGAGCGAGAAAATTACGCGATAAAAATACTGTCCTTCTACAAAAGCTTCCACTTCGTTGATAATACTCCTCTTTCAGAGAATGCAAAAGACTTGGTCAGTTGGCTCTGGACCCTATTCCCCCAAAATAAGACCTTTTCGCTAGGAGCTAAAGCTTGCATCCATGTGGGGCTTTTATAATATGCAGCATTAACTGGGAGGACTGCTTTGAATACACAAGATTATGTCAAAAACGCCATTAAAACTGAATCTCGCGACTTCGATGCCATTGGTGAGCGCATGAAGAGTATAGAAAACCAAAGACTCTTGCACGCAGGAATTGGTTTAGCGACAGAGGCCGGCGAGTTTTTAGATGCCCTTAAAAAGCACGTTTTCTATGGCAAAGAATTGGATCGAGTGAATCTGCGTGAAGAGATGGGCGATATTTTTTGGTACTGCGCCATTATCGCCGATCAGCTCGACGTTGAATTCAGTGAAGTGATGGAAAGAAATATCACCAAACTCAAAGCCCGTTATGGAGAAAAGTTTTCTGAAGACAAGGCTGTGACTCGCGACTTGGATACTGAAAGACAAATCTTAGAGAGTTAAGTTAAGACAAATCTGAGAGAGCTTAGTTTAGGCGGATCTTTGAGAGTTAAGATTAAATGCGTTGCTTTGGCTAGGTATTACCTGAGCAACCTACCCTGAAAGGAAATGAATTGATGGTCGTCTCTGAAATTTTTAACCCCGAGTTGTGGGCTGAGGTCCCTGGATTTGATTTTGGAGACATCACTTACCACCGTGCTAAAAAACAGGGAACCGTTCGCATCGCCTTTCACAGACCTGAAATCCGCAACGCTTTTCGACCCCAAACGGTGGACGAGCTTTACAAAGCCTTGCTCCATGCTGCTGAGACTCCCGATGTGGGAACTGTTCTATTGACGGGTAATGGTCCCTCTCCCAAAGATGGGGGCTGGGCTTTTTGCTCGGGCGGCGATCAAAGGGTGCGTGGCTCTTCTGGTTATCAATACCAAGGAGGCGGATCCAGTCTTGGGCGTCTGCACATTTTAGAAGTTCAACGTTTGATTCGGTTTATGCCCAAGGTTGTTATTTGTTTGGTTCCAGGTTGGGCTGTTGGTGGTGGTCATTCTTTACATGTTGTTTGTGACTTGACCCTGGCCAGTCGACAACATGCCATTTTTAAACAAACCGATGCCGATGTGGCTAGCTTTGATGGGGGTTATGGTTCAGCCTACTTGGCCCGTATGGTGGGGCAAAAAAGAGCACGGGAAATCTTTTTTCTGGGTCGCAACTACAATGCCCTAGAGGCCTTTGATATGGGTATGGTTAATCATGTTGTGGATCACGACAAACTTGAAGACGAGGCTCTTACTTGGTGTGAAGAGATCAACAGCAAAAGCCCAACGGCCATTAAGATGCTTAAGTTTGCATTCAATTTAGTGGACGACGGATTGGTGGGACAGCAGGTTTTTGCTGGCGAAGCGACCCGCTTGGCTTACGCCAGTGAAGAGGCCGAAGAGGGGCGAAAGGCTTTCCTCGAGAAGCGTAAACAAGATTATTCAAAGTTTCCATGGCACTTTTAATCTGAAAAGGTAAATACTATGTCTAAAACACGGACTATCATTGCGACTTCGGCCCTTCCTTACGCCAACGGATCAATCCACTTGGGCCATTTGGTGGAGTACTTGCAAACTGATTACTTTGTTCGCTTTCAAAAAATGCGAGGGCACAAGGCTTTATATATCTGTGCCGATGACACCCACGGCACGCCCATCATGATCCGCGCCCGCTCGGAGGGAATCACTCCCGAGGAATTGATTCAGAAAAGTCAGGTCGAGCACCTGCGCGATTTTGAAAGCTTTCATATTCATTTCGATCACTACTCTAGCACACACAGTTCCGAAAACAGGCTGATGGCCGAACGTATTTTTAAGGCTATGGAGTCCAAGGGCCACATTTCTGTGAAAAGTGTGAAGCAGGCTTATTGCAACCACGACAAAATGTTTTTGCCCGATCGCTTTGTAAAAGGAAATTGTCCCAACTGTGGAGCTGACGATCAGTATGGCGATAGTTGTGATAATTGTGGTGCAACCTATTCGCCAACTGAGGTAAAAAATCCTCACTGCTCAATCTGTGGCAACACTCCGGTTGAAAGAGACAGCGATCATCTCTTTTTTCAACTCAATGATTTCAAAGACTTTTTAAAAGAGTGGGTGCCTCAACACACCCAAAAAGAAGTTGCCAACAAGATGGGGGAGTGGCTGCAAGAAGACCTTCGCGATTGGGATATCTCTAGAGATGCACCCTATTTTGGTTTTGAAATTCCTGGCTATCCTGGCAAATATTTTTATGTCTGGGTCGATGCTCCTGTGGGTTATTTATCGAGCACTTTGCAGTGGTGTGAGAAAAACGCTTTAAATTTTGATGAGTTTTGGAACGGAGAAGAGACGGAGATTTATCATTTTATTGGTAAAGATATTATCTATTTTCACGTTCTCTTTTGGCCGGCTATGCTCAAAGCTGCTGAGTTGAAAACGCCCGATAAAGTTTTTGTCCACGGCTTCTTAACCGTCAACGGCGAGAAGATGTCCAAGTCGAAGGGCACTTTTATTTCTGCCGCGAAGTTTATGGAATTTCTCGATCCCAATCATTTGCGCTACTACTATGCCTGCAAGCTCAATGGTATTGGTGATATTGATCTGAATTTTGAAGACTTTGCTAGTCGAGTGAACTCGGATTTGATAGGAAAAATTACGAATCTTGGTTCGCGTGGGGCACAGATGATCAATAAAAAATTTGAAGGTCAATTGTCTCGTCCAACCCAAGAAGGTCTGGCTCTTATTAAAATCGCTCAGCAAAAATCAGAAGAAATTGCTCATCTCTACGAGACTCTTAATTTTGCAAAAGCTGCGGTAGAGATTAGAAGCCTTGCTGATGAAGCCAATCGCTATTTTGATGAAAAG
Source organism: Bdellovibrionales bacterium (assembly GCA_041739665.1). Classification (GTDB taxonomy): domain Bacteria; phylum Bdellovibrionota; class Bdellovibrionia; order Bdellovibrionales; family JAGQZY01; genus JAGQZY01. The sequence goes on along the minus strand of JBGSNK010000085.1, from coordinate 2,330 downwards.
GCTCCTTGGAAGCTGATCAAGGAAGATCCTGAAACTACCCAGGCTATTTTGACCGATATTGTGAATATCTTTTTTATCCTGAGTGTTTATCTTAAGCCTATAATTCCAGCTTATGCACAAAATGTCGAAAAACTTTTGGGTCAAGACACATTTACTTGGGATTCGGCACAAATGATCTTGCAAGATCAAAAGCTCAGTGCCTTTGAACATCTTTCACAAAGAGTGGATGCCGCTAAAATCGAAGAATTGATTGAGGCCTCTAAAAGCACTTCATGAAGCTTTATCCCGAAGACAAATTTAAAACTCTCTCCGCTAAGCGACAAGCACAAATACTCTTGGATTGTCTGAACCATCTAGATGAGAATTGGTTGGAGCCCAAGCAAAAAATTCAGACGTTACAATATCTTGATAATTATTTAAGTTGGATCTATTGGGTTGATGCTCCAATCCAGTGGACCCCGTTGCGAAATTTGAGGGTCAATGTTTTATCCCATTTTAGTCGGCGCCAGTTTTTAGATCTGGTTGTTCCTCTCGAAAGATTTCTTGAACTTTCTATTAAAGACGAACATATTTTGCCAGTTACGACTCTAGATCAAAAGATAGGATCGGAGCGCAAGACCTGGCCTGTCTTTTTTGTTTTAGATCATTTGCGCTCGGGTTTTAATGTGGGCAGTTTGTTTCGGACGGCTGATTGTTTGGGGGTGTCCCATATTTATCTGGTAGGTTACACGCCCACACCTCAAGATAAACAAGTTCAGAAAACGGCGATGGGGGCTGAAACCTGGGTTCCATTTAGTCAACACAACTCTATTGAAGATGTGATCAGAATTTTAAAAAGTCAAAACGTTCAAATTTTGGCCCTTGAAACAAGTGATCAAGCTGAGAATTTAGATTCTGTTTCAATTATTGGACCCACGGCACTGGTTGTGGGCAACGAACGTTTTGGTTTGTCTCAAAAAACTTTGGCGCTTGTTGATCAATGTATTTATTTGCCCATGCTGGGTTTCAAGAACTCCATGAATGTGGCTAGTCTTTTGAGTGTGATGACCAACGAAGTAACTCGCCAAATGAGAGCACTCATCACATGAAGGATCCACGTCTTAGGGAAATCAGTTATCAGCCCATTGGAGTTTTTCGTGGCCCTCAGGTAGATCCTATCGAAGCACCCAGACAGGGAGTTTTGCTTGAGAATAATGGAGAGATCCAATTGTTCCCCCAAATAGATGAAAACTGCTTGCGCGACCTTGACGGTTTTGATTTTATTTGGCTGCTTTATGATTTTCATCATAATAGTAGTTGGTCTCCTACAGTTCGACCACCTAGGGACAGTTCAAAGAGGCGTGGCGTTTTTGCCACTCGCTCTCCCTATCGACCGAATTCCATTGGCTTATCTTGTGTCAAATTGCTACAAATAGAGAATCGTAGACTTATTATTAGTGGTCACGATCTTCTCGATCAAACTCCTATTCTCGATATTAAACCCTACTTGGTGTATGCCGATAGTTTTCCACATGCGAGGCAGGGGTGGCTAGATCCACTGAACCAATATCGGGTCGTTTTTCGTCCTCAAGTTGAACAAAAGATAGCATGGCTTTCCGATCAGCTTAATAAAGATTTAAAGTCTCTTTTGACTCAGCAGCTGTCTTTTGAACCCACTCACTCTAAAATTAAAAGAGTCAAGGCCAAGTCAGACGGTTTTGAGTTTGCCTACAAGACCTGGAGATTTGGTTTTCAGCTCCATTTTGATACTGTTGAAATAATTTCTGTCTCAAGTGGATACAGTCTTACTGAGATCGATAATGAGGGGGATCCTTATAACGATAAAAAAGTACATTTGTTGTTCTCTAAACTCTTTTGAATACATACCTTTTTCCATTGATCCAAGATGAGACGCTTGATTTAAATATGAAAAACAATTTTATGTATTTAGACCTTATTTTTTACGCCAATAAGTTCTTTGATGAACGTTATAAGCCAATTCTTTATCACCGCAATAGTGTCTCTGTCCGTGACTCCCCTGTATGCAGCTCCTGCATCCTTTGTTTATCAAGGACAGATTGTCAAACCCGATGGCTTGGCCTTAGAGGCCACTAACGTCACTTTCACTATCGAAGTTGTTTCGCCAGGAACTGAACAATGTATTCTTTACCGCGAACAACACACTTTAAATATGACCGGCTCCAACGGGGCTTTTGCTTTGGAAGTTGGCGATGGTTCCCGTGCAGGTGCGGATTTTGCCGACAGCAGTCTTTTAGCCGATGCCCTTAATAACTCTTCTGGAGTGCTCTCAGGTTTAACTTGTAATTCGGGTACTACCTACACTCCGACTT
>JBGSNK010000064.1:0-2154 GCA_041739665.1 Bdellovibrionales bacterium | reverse complement strand
TATTGTTTTTGAGTCACGGACTCTCTCCTTTGGTTATTAATTTATCTTCAACAAATAAATAATAACTGAGAGGGTCCGACTCTTTTAGGTCTCACCCAGACTTTGGTGATGTAAACGCAATTCTAAACTTATCCATGTAATCAGTTGTGTGATTTAATTAGTTCATACAATCTGTAACTGGTTTTGTTATTAATAACTGATTCTATGGTCTGTGTACTTGGGACTTCCAACAGGTCTTGCGACCTATAATCTACCTTATCACTTCAACAGGTCGCAAGACCCGTAATCAGTTTTGCAACATAATCATTTCTTGCGACAGGTAATTGTTTTATGACTTCAGCAGGTATGGTGATAATAAGAATATTTCGGGAGAGGTATTTTTAATGTCGTTTGTTCAAATTGATCAGATAAATGCAATAAAGTTATATTTTCTATTGATTGGCACCCAAGTAGATAAAGTTCCTATTAATAGGGGTCGCTGGAGATTGGTCTACCAATGCTTGTAAACGACCCAACTGCAAGCTGGCCAGCCCCGAATTTAATTTGATTTTCCGAGCTAACCCAAAGGGTGTTTTCAACTCAAAATTGTATTTATTTGAGAACTTTAGATGGGGCGCCTGGGCCATCCGCATTTTGGGAAATGTGAGGCAAGTAGGACTCATTTGCCAAGTTTTCAATGGCCTGAGCATTCTGTTTTCCAACTTGTTGGCGAAGAGTTTGGCTGCGTATAAGAGGGAGGAGGCAGTTTGCAATTTGTGGGGGCTGAGATCCCTTTGTAAAAGCATAGGGGTTCAGGAGTTGCAAATAGGTTTCCAGTCCAGCGACCTCAGAGCTCAAAACAACCGGGCACTCAAATGCCATAGCTTTGATAAGTGAAGGTGTATGAGGGGCGTAGAGAGCGGGGAGAAAGGCAATATCACATCCCTCTAAAAGATCTGTTTGGCTCAATTTTGTGTCTGCCACGATAATCATAGACGAGATTCCAAGTTCTTTGATTTGCTTATGGATGGTCGAAGTTGTGTTACTTGGATTTAAAATAAGTTTCAAATGAGCCACTGTTTCTTCCATGAAGTATTTCATCGTGCTGAGAGCTTGATACAAACCATTTTGCAAATTAGGCTCATCTGCTAAATAAATTAGTATATCTTCAAGGTCCACATTCATTTGTTGTCGAAGGGAGGTTCGATCTTTCTGATCAAGCTTTTCCCTGCATGATTTTAGGCTGGTTTTGTGAAAGGAATCATTATCCACGACTATATTTTTTGATGGTACTTTAAATAGTTCCATTAAATCTTTTTTCAAAATGTGATTTGGCACTTTATATTGGTGATGGCTTTGGTAGTGTTTTTGCTCAAAAAGACAGGCCTTTTGTAACTGATGCCACATTTTAAGGCGATTTAATAAGGTCCCTTCAAAAAGATCCGCGTACAAAAGTTGAGATCTGATCTCGCGCCAGCGGGTGTGCAAATAGTCGACTTCAATGGCAGAGGATGGATCCGCACTATTTTTTTTTTCGAGGAGTATGTCAGCGATTGAGGGGAGCATCATCTTTGATGATAAGATAGATAACGTGGCGATGCTAGTAAGAAGCTAAATTCTTGCACAAAGGTCAAGTGGCTAGAGGGACCACTAGATCTTAAAGTCACTGCGCACGAGGTGTCTTTCGGCATCGCTGGTGACCCTAGTTGTGTCGCGTTAGATGTGTTGGCAAAGAGAGGGTGTGTTACTTTTCTTTACTGACTTTTATGGTCCATTCGGCGGCTAATTTAGGATTATCGCTCGCCAATGCGTGGCGGGAACCTTCAAAGAGAATTCGTGTGCCACGAAAACTTGGGTTGTCCTGCAGTTTTTCCCAGAACAGCTCTTGATCGGCCAAAAGAAGTGGCTCTTCACGCTCGGCCAGAAAAAGATGAACTGGCACTTTTAACTCTGCGTCTGCAAAGTCTTTGAGATCAAACCATTTTACCGAACGAGCCATTTGGTAGACGCCAGCAAAAAAGCTGGAGAACTCGGTGTCGATACTTTTGTTCATTGCATATTGAGCATAAATAATGGGGTACATGGAGTTCAAAAGTTCAAGATCATAAAAATAATCGGGGTCATAGTAGGGATTCATATTCCAAAGTTTTCTCCAGGCATAGTACTGGTGGCGTG
>JBGSNK010000062.1:0-89175 GCA_041739665.1 Bdellovibrionales bacterium | reverse complement strand
TTGAAAAAAAACAAAGCCTAACAATTCCAGAGATATTTAAAAACACAGGAGAAGCATATTTTCGCAAAATGGAAGAAGAGGCTCTCATTGAAATTGCCCATCTTTATCACAACCAAGATTTAGTCATTGATGTGGGTGGGGGATTTCAGGGTGTCATGCCCGATAATTTTCAAGTCCTCTGGTTGCAGAGACGGGTGGATTTGTCGCAGGCTCAGTTTTTAGATCGACCGACTTTGGACGGTCAGTTAAAAATTTCAGCCAAACGATTCCAGGAAAGAAATGAGCGTTTCACAAGGATCGCCACCCTTGTCTTTGAAGTGGATGAAGGTGAAGAGAAGAGTTTTGGCGAAAAAAATTTTATTCAGGCCTTGATTGCGAATAAAGAAACTTCGAACACTTATTCTATAAATCCTTTTCAAGTTCTCGATGAGCTGAATGTAAGCCCTCAGACTCAAGTTTTAGCTTGGACCACCACATTGCTTAACGACCAACAGGCTCAAAATATTTTAAGTCAACCTTGGCGATCTTCTCGTGCCTTTGAGTGGCGCGATGATCTCATTTCTCACGAAGTGATACAAGAGGGCTTGGCACATACCCCCCATGCTTTGATCAGCTTGCGTTCTCCGGATCGCTTAAAGCATACTCAACAATTAATAAAGACCTATAATACTTTGTGGGATTGGCCTTTGGAGTGGGGAGAGAATTCTGAGGCTCCTTTTTTGTCCTTGCACACAAGAGAAGACAATCTTTTGCAAACACTCAAACAGCTGCCTCAAGGTGATCAAAAAATAAAATTGGCGATCTCAATAAGTTCATTTGAAGAGCTAGAGCTAGGTTACCAATGGTATCTTGAGAACCCCGAGGGGCGAAGTTTTTTACCCTGTTCCCACGATGGAAAATGGCAGTGGTTTCGCCTTTTGACTGGCTCTCGGATGCCCGTGAGTTTTTTGCGCAACGGACATAGTTCTCACTTGGACCAACCCACTTTGTTGCAGGTTCTTAATCATCATTTAAACTTTAAGAAATTTGCGGCTATTTTGGGTTCGCCAGTGCAACATAGTCTTACCCCTTCTTTTCATCGCGATTATTTCAAAGCCAAAAAAGCGAATACATTGGCCATAGAGTTAAATAAAGATGAGTTCGATCAAGCTCTATGTTTTATAAAGAAATTGGGATTGACCTATGCAGCCGTAACTTCTCCTCTTAAAGAAAAAGCGGGACAACATTTAAACAAGTCGGCAATTAACACACTCTTTTTATCTGAAAAGGGGGATCAGGGAACAAGTACCGATGAGTTCGGTTTTCAAGAGCTTCTTAAGTCAGTCACTCCCTCTATGAATACTGTGGTGTGGGGCGGGGGAGGAGTGCTCAGCGCCCTCGAACCTCTCTTGCCAGGTGCTGCGTACTTCTCATCGCGAACGGGTCAGCAAAAGTCAGGTCCTCCCATACAAGATCCACAACATATTGTATGGGCAGTCGGTGCTTCCGCATTTTCAAAAGAGGGTGTTTACCCCCCCGAGCATTGGAAGCCTCAGTGGGTGACGGATCTCAATTACGCATTTGATTCACCCGCCATCGCCTATGCTCACAAATTAGGTTGCCAATATCAATCGGGCCTGGCCATGTTCAAGGCCCAGGCCCAGAAACAGCAAGAGTTTTGGGACGAGTGCGAGCACTAAAAATCATGTATTATGCTGTGATAATTTTTGGCATAAATTAAAAAGTAACCGCCCCCCTTTAGTCAAAGGGGATGGGGGGAGGTAAAGCTTGTTCATCGACATTGATTGGCTCTTCGCTAAATCCAGATTGGCGTAAGTGCAATTGCAAGCGGCCTTGATCCGGATTTAATGGTCGCTCATTTTCTTCTAAGCTCCTCTCAACACCCGCTCGTTCCACTGAGGCGAGAACATTGCCAAAAATATTTATGGACTCAAGGAGATCAAGACCTAAATTCACACCAAAGCGTCCCGATGGACTTAGATCAGCGTTGGCATCCCCGCGACCAATTGAGCGCCTCAGAAGGATGATTGTTTGATCAAATGAATGGAACTCTCGTCCCCAAAATTCGGTGCGACTGTTGGTAGAAACTTTCAATGTGTCCACTCCTAGTCGATTGAGTGTGGCCAAACTATAATTTGCCAAGGGCTGGATGCGTTTCATAAAACTGTTTGAATAAAGTGAGTTGAAAATGGGTGTGAGGGTATGACTCGCGGTGGGTTGAGTGTAACTCAAGCCCCATGGACCGAGATCGCTAGGCCGGAGAATACTAGAGCCCCATGCAGCGCCCACATTAATCAAACTCTTGCTAGTTTTATAAACTCTTGCCGCTGGTCCTTTACTAGATACTTTAAGGTCCAAGTTGGGAAACAATCTTAGGCTGTGTTCGACTCCAAAGCGTTGGTAAAAGGGCAGGTCAGTTCGATACACTTTGACTCCGGAGCTGCGATCAAAAAAGACGGTCAAAGGGTTTGCGGAGATGGCTTCATCTTGGGTATCCAATTTTTCTGCCACGAACTCGACAACGTAGGGTACGGTGACAACGGCTAATAAAACCGATCCACCACCAACAGTGAGAGAGCCCGAAGCACGAAATAAATTTGCAATTGGGCTTGGTAAAGGTATTCCCTGTGGAATTGAGATTGTCACTCCAAAGATGAGAGCCGCAGGCATGAGGCTACGACTGAGTTCATCAGGTGCCTGCACAACTTCTGCAATTGATGTGAGTTGATTCAATAAATCGACCGTTTGATCGGACTTCGCTAAAGTGTCGCGAGCTTGCTCTACTAAACGAGTGTCCAAAGGTTGTCCACCGGTCACGATATCTAAAACCTCGCTATTATTAAAAACACGATTTAAATAGTTTTGGCTATTGAGTAAAATTGTTTGCATAAGCTGGCTATAGCTTTTTTCACTTAGAACCATTCTATTCAAAGGAGTGCGACATTCCATAAAGCGATCATCGACTTTGACCCAATAACAAGAGGCGTTTGCAGATAGCCCATAGAGCAAGATCGCATTGAGGACAAAAATAAGTTTTATAAAATTCATGAAAATCTCCTATTTGAATATAAATTTGAATTATTAAATGTAAAATCACGATTGGCCTTGATAGTGGGAAGACAAACTCCAGGCGAGTGACTCCACGCATGTTGCAAACTTTTCTTGATTGCATCTTCTAGAAAAGTGCGCAGACGACTTTCCACATAAAAAGGCTGCAGCTTTTTATCTATTCCAATGGAATCATTGGTATCAACAGATCCTACCTTAGCATCAAGTGATAGGGGGGAGACACTCGCGATGGCTGTGTTGAGTTCCACGGCTGCGGTATTGAGATTTTGCCATCTCTTGCGGTGCTGATTTTCTCTAATTTGAAAGCCCTCAATGATAGCAGGTCTAAAAAGATCCATTAATCCTGCCGCAACGAGTGTCCAGCCTGTGGACCGAATCCATGCATTGCGAGAGCTAGAATCTAGGCCAGGATATTTTTTCCCCATAGGACTTCGACGTATCAAAGAGGCTCCAATGGCAATGGTCAAATATTCGGTGTAGGAGGTCAGGTAATGAACATATTGGTCAAAGTAGGGTTGGATTTTTTCGGCATTTTCAAGGTGGTCAAAAAAGGCGTGGAACTCATAAGTCATATGGGGCATAAAAATATCCTGCAGAACATTCAAGCTTTGCCCGTTTTCATCTAAACTGTGAAGAGGCAACCAATTTGAATAAAACAAACAGTCCTGGCGAGGGTCAACAATATAGGCAAAAGCCTCGGCCTCGATAAGATCTTGCATATGTGGGGAGAGGCACAAACCAAAATTAAAAAGCAAGTCGACAGGTTCACCCAAAGGGTTGCGTTGGGGTGTGGTGAAGAGATAAATTCCTTCTTTGAGACCGGGTTCAAAATAAATAAGGTGGGCCTCGATGCTATAAGACTCATCGCTGAGGATGTCTTTTTGAGAAACACAAGCGAAACTTTTAGAGCTAGGTACAAGAGTGGCAAGTAATACCACCAATGATGTGAAAAAACGGAAAGACCAAGCTTTAATTAAGGGCATGGTTCATCTATAACATTGGCCTGCCTTGACTCTTGAGTGTTGTCTTTGAAATTGTAAAATTTGGAAAGATGATCTGCTTTCAAGCACTCAACTCGCTCTTTCTTTTTCTCTTCTCCGAGGGTTATCGAGGCTCGAATGAAACTTCCAATCAAATTGTGTTAATATTACCACCATCAAAAGGCTTTTCTGATTTGACTCGTGAGCATTACTAAGTTGCACAATTGAGTCTGGCATTGGGGAGAGGGTGTCCCTTTAATCTTTAACCTTCCACACTTGATTCGTTTTTTGATTAACAAAATTAAATCGCACTAAACAGCAAAAAGGGAGGCTTTTTTCGTTTATTCAATCTGTGGAAAAGTAAGATTTTGTGAGGCTCCAGGAAGCGTGAGGCGTTTTTTGCCCAAGGGGCAAAAATCCTGGTGAGGGCACGAGCCCGTCCTCGCAAAAACTTACTTATCCACAGATTGGCACCCGAAAAGAGAAAGCACCCTCTCAACTTAGGTTGCCAAGGCCAGTTGGGTTTGGTTATGTTCAAAGCCCAAGCCATCAAACGGCAGGAGTTCTGGAATGAGTGCTAGCGCAAACAAATTTGGTCAACTCTTTCAATGGTCCACCTTTGGTGAAAGCCACGGGGCCGCGATGGGTGTGGTTATCGACGGCTGCCCTGCGGGCGTAACCTTTGACGGAACCCTATTAGAGGAGAAACTCAAGTCTCGTCGTCCCGGGCAAAATGAGCTCGTCAGTGCCCGGCAAGAATCCGATCGCCCCGAAATTTTAAGCGGAGTTTTTGAAGGAAAAACCTTGGGAACCCCCATTGCCGTCATCATTCGCAATCAAGATGCTCGCTCTGAAGATTACAAAGACGTTCGCTCCAACCCCCGGGTTGGACACGCCGACGACTCTTGGTCGTGTAAGTTTGGTCATAGCGATTTCCGCGGTGGGGGGCGCGCCTCGGCTCGCGAGACCGTCAATTGGGTGATTGCCGGGAGCTTTGCCCAGATGTTTGTGCAAGAACTAGTACCTGAAGTTCGAGTCCAAGCTCGATTGATTAGCGTTGGCCCCCTCGAAGAAAATGAATTTGCAACAAAGCTCAATGATCTATTGGCGGATGCTAAAGAGAGGGGCGATAGTTATGGGGCAAAGATACAAATCAAAATTGAAAATCCACCCCCTTTTTTGGGCGAACCCATTTTTCATAAAATAAAAGCCGACTTAGCCCACGCCTTTATGAGTCTCAATGCGGTGACCGGAGTGGAGCTGGGCGGTGGATTTTCCATGACACAGAAAAAAGGAAGCGAAGTTCATTTGACGCAAAAATCGAATGTTTATGGTGGCATTCGGGGCGGGATCACAACTGGTGAACCAATCCATATGAACCTAGCGTTTAAACCGACGTCTACAATAGGTGAACTTTCTAAGAGTGGACGTCACGATCCCTGCGTGGCGATTCGAGCTGGGATTGTGGTCGAAGCTATGGCCTGGTCTGTTTTAGCCGATCATCTTTTGATGGCACGACTAAATCGCTTGTAAATTTACAAAGACTTAAAATCTCGAGTTGTTGTCCTCGGTAACAAAACTTGAAATCGTAATCCATAAAGTGCCAATAGTAGACTTTGTCTATTTTGCCTCTATCGTGTCGGGAGCGCACGTCATTGGTTAAGCACTGGGATATTAACTCAATATCAGTGGCTGAGAGTTGAAAAGTTTCTGTTTGCTGGCGAGCCTCGTCCGACCACAAGACCTCAAAAAGATCTTCTTGAACTGAGGGCAACCAACCATCACAACTTTTGATGGGAGTGTCATAGGTTGAAATAAAGGGTTTAAGATCAAGCAAAGGTGTTTGGTCCACAAGATCATGTCCGAGAAAATGAAGTCGCATTTTTGCAATATCCACCGATTGGATTTCGACGAGGCTAAGGCCGATGGGGTTGGGGCGATGGGGGCTGCGCGAGGCAAAAACACCCTGCTTTTTTCCTTCTAAGCGAGGTGGGTGAATTTTGCCTTTGTTAAGAAGGGGCCGGTTGAGATGGAAGTAGACAATTAGCCAAACGTGACTAAAACCCGCGAGACCCTCAAGGGCGCCAGTGGACAAGCGCCTGGGATCAAACTGAACAAAACCTGGCACCTGTGGGATCACGCCACTTTGTCTTGGGGTTCCAAATTTTTGCTTAAAAGGGGAGTGGATTTCACCTATTTTTTGTAAGGAATAAACGCTCTCTGGACTCATAGTAAACTGTCTAGCATCGCAGCAGAGAATATGCTAGTTTGTGTTATCTATGAAAGAAAAATACATCACTGGTCTTGTTAAGCGTCATCCCGATGGCTTTGGTTTCCTCATTCCTGATGAAATGGATCTCCCCGATCTGTTTCTTTCGCGCAAAGAAATGCAGGGGATAATGACCAACGACCACGTCGAAGCCCTCCTCCACAAAGAAAAAAAGGGAGATCGTTATTTCGGCACCGACGTGAAAGTTCTCAAAAGGGGCGTTCAGCGCATTGTCGGCAAGCTCCGTAAGAAATCCAATGGCGACTTTGAGCTTTTTGATGGTGTCCAAAAATGGGGCTCCATTTTAACGATTCCCTATAAAAAATCTCGCGGTGCCATTGACGGAGATTTGGCTGCTGTCGACATCCTCAGTTATCCCACTGATGACGAGGGCTTCAAGGGGCGAGTGGTTGAAATCATTGGCGACAGTTTGGACCCAATGAACGATATCAAACGAGTGCTTCACGAGCAGCAGATTCCAATGGAATTTTCTTTTGCTGTGATGAACGAAGTGGCCTCTATTCCCGATAAGGTATTGGAATCGGATTTTGAGGGCCGCCGTGATCTTAAAAATAAATGTTTTATTACTATTGATGGTGTTACTGCCAAAGACTTTGACGACGCCATTTGTATTGAGAACACGCCCCAGGGTTTTCAGTTGTGGGTCGCCATTGCCGATGTCAGCCACTATGTGCGAGTGGGATCGGCTGTCGACGAGCAAGCTTACGAGCGTGGCACAAGCGTTTACCTGCCGAACTTTGTGGTGCCAATGTTACCGGAAGAACTCTCCAACGGAATTTGTTCTTTGAAGCCGAAGGTCGATCGATTGGCTTTTGTTTGTGAAATGACTTTGGATTTTAATGGTGAACTTTTGCAGTCCCAAGTTTTTGAGGCGATCATCCAGTCCCAAGCCCGTGTGACCTATGGTGAAGCCCAAGATATTATTAACGGTGATGAGACTCATTCAGACCCCAAAGTTCAAGAGAACATTTTGCGTGGCCGAGATTTGGCTCAAATTTTAATGAAGAAGCGTTTTCGTGAGGGTTCTTTAGATTTAGAAGTTCCTGAAACAGAAGTCATTGTCGACGACTTAGGTATGACAGTGGACGTGATTCGCAGCGAAAGGGTTTTTGCTCACAGACTGATTGAAGAGATGATGTTGGTTGCCAACGTAGCTGTGGCTAAAATGATATCCAATAAAGAGCAGCCCGCTCTTTATCGGGTCCACGGAGCTCCAGAAGCCGAAAACATTGAACGCTTACAAAGCTTTCTACACAATTTTGGGAGTCAGCAAAAGCTGAGTGGCGGTAGCTTGCAAAAAAAGCTCACTCAATCCTTACAAGAGTTTCATGACAAACCTGAAGGTGTTGTTCTCAATATCCTTACCTTGCGTTCGATGAATCAAGCTCAATATGCTCATAGTAATATTGGCCATTTTGGTTTGGGATTTTCCCATTACGCCCATTTTACATCACCCATTCGCCGCTATCCCGATTTGGTCATTCATCGAATTTTGAAGAAACTTTTTACCCAGTCTCGCTCGGGCTTTCTGTACGAAGAAGAGAAGCTGGCTACCTTTGGTTCGGTTTTAAGTGCCAGTGAACAGCGAGCTGTGAAGGCCGAGCGCCAAGTCATTTCTATAAAAAAAGCCCGCTATATGAGTGAAAAAGTGGGTGAAATTTATCCTGGCATCATCAGCAGTGTGGCTAAATTTGGAATATTTGTTCTTTTGCGTTCTTTTGACATCGATGGTCTGGTCAAGGTCGAAAATTTAGGTGATGATCACTTTGAGTTTGATGAAGACAATTTGTCCCTTACCGGCAAGAGATCAGGAAAAGCCTTTCGCTTAGGCGATACAGTCCGAGTGCTGGTTTCAGCGGTCAACACCGAAGATGGAAAAATTGACTTTCTACTCACCAAGGAGGGCAGCGATGAGCTGGTTACAAGCACCCAAACAAATCGGCGAGACCATAAAAAACGCGGGAAGACTCAGAAAAATAGTAAGCGTGTTCGCAAAAAACGGGTTTCAAGACGTCGCTCAAAGAATAAAGCTTAATTCATTCGTCAGTCATTGGACCACAGCTAATGAAACCAGCCATCTCTCCACAGCACAACGTGTGCGTATTTCCTTCGAAGAGCTTGGACCTACTTTTATTAAATTGGGCCAACTTCTTGCCGCTCGTCCCGATCTGATTCCTCAGGACTACATCAACGAATTCCGAAAACTGCAGGATCAAATTCCTCCAGTCCCGTTTTCGGAAGTAGAGAAAATTTTAGACGAGCAGTATCCACAAGGGTACCAAAAAGTTTTCAAAGAGTTTTCGCCAAAAGCCATTGGCTCCGCCAGTATTGCTCAAGTTCATCGCGCGACCCTAAATAATGGCACACAAGTTGTTGTCAAAGTTCAAAAGCCTGGGGTGGGACTTATCATTGAAGATGATATTCGTATCTTGCAGCTCATCGCCGACTTAGTGGAAGATTATATACCCGAAGCACGAATTTTTAATCCTGTTGGTTTGGTCAGTGAATTTTCTCGCTCGATTTCTCTTGAGACAAACTTTGTTGTGGAGTCGAACAATATTAAAAGATTTCAGGAAAATTTTCTTGAAGAGCCACAGGTTAAAATACCCAATATCTACTTAGATCACTGCGGACCACGCATTTTAGTTATGGAGGAGCTTTTAGGGCTACCCATGAGCCATCCCGATGCTTTTAAGAGCGAAAATACCAGTCGTGATCAATTGATGCGTCTAGGGCTTCGATCTTATTTTAAAATGGTATTTGGCGATGGTCTCTTTCATGGAGACTTGCACGCCGGCAACATCTTTGTTTTGTCTGAGAATCGCATTGGCTTCGTGGACTTTGGAATTGTCGGGCGATTATCGCGCAAGACTCAGAACGCTGTAGCAGCTATGTTTATGGCCTTGCTTCAGGAGGATTATGATAGGCTCGCCTATGAGTACATAGAGCTTGCTCCTTTCAACCAGAAAACAAACCGGCAAGCCCTTGCCCAAGACTTAAGATCAATCCTTTCTCCTTTTTTTGGCCTCAATTTAAAAGATGTCAACATGGGTAAGCTATTATTGGAATCCTCTAAGGTAGCAGCAAAACATCATGTGGTCCTGCCCTCAGAGCTCATGCTCTTTTTTAAATCCATTGTCACAATCGAAGGTTTGGGACGCTTGATCCAACAGGATTTTGATCTTCTTCCGTTTGTAAAAGAGTCGGCCAAAGAAATGCTTAAGACCAAAGTGACAACTCAAGAGCTCTTTTCAGATGTGGGCTTTCAAATGAAGGAGTGGGCCTCTCTACTCGATGCTCTACCTAAAGAAGCTAAAACCCATCTCAGAAAAATCAATCAACCTGATTATAAAAGGAAAATTGAAATTCACGAGTTGGATCATATTGAAAAGACTCTTTTTCAAGTTGGGCGCCTGTTATTTGCTGGACTTATAATCGCTGCCCTAATCATGGCAGGAGCACAAACTATCCATCTTGATGGAAGCAGCCAGTTCTATAATTTACCGGTGGTAAGTACAGTTCTTTTTTCTATAGCAGGTTTGTTGTTTTTTTGGTTTTTTATGAAAAATAAAAAATAAATCAATTGATCACACATTGATTGCCAGTGCTGTTGTCTCCATCAAAAGTCATATCTCCATTGTTCAGACTTTCAAAGTATTGAATCAGGTTCGAGCTCAAAAAACCAATATGAGCCACTCTTCCACCGACAATATAGGGTTCAAGTTGAGGACTCAAGCCACTTCCATCGCTCTTCAGAAAACTCTCAACCCCCGCGGGCGTGTACGAAAGGCCTTGTGTTTTAAGATAGCCAATGAGAATGGCCGCGGCCGATGTCACCATGGGTGAGGATTGGGATGTCCCCATAATTCGAGTGTAACGATTGTTGAGATCCGTGCTTAAAATACCCCGCTGAAAGTTAGCAGAGATTTCGGCCCCGGGGGCTGAGAATTCGGTGTAAAAAGAGCTGTAGTTAGAGTAAAAAGACAAGCGCGCGTCTTGACTATCAATAGAGGCTACCGAAATGACACCCTCAAATTGGGGGGCGATGTAGGCAGGTGCAAAAAGATTTGTAGGCAGAATTTCCTCGCCTTGGTTGCCAGTTGAAGCAATAACGACAACTCCAGCATTAACCGCTTGGTTCAAAGCATCTTCTAGTAAAGTGTTTTGACCGGGTGCTTCGACGCTTAAATTAATAATGTCAGCTCCATTATTAATAGCGTACATAATTCCATTGTAAACATCTTGAGAGGTGCCGACTCCATCTGCTCCTAAGGCCTTAACAGCCATGATACGAGTGAATGCTAGAGTGAGTCCTGTTCCACCAACTGCATTGTTTTCTTCAGCGGCTATGATTCCAGCTACATGGGTACCATGGCCGTCATCATCCATAGGATTGTTGGAGTTATTAATGAAGTTAAAACCCCTTTCGCCCTGCGGACTTTGCCACATTCTGTTTCTTAGATCGAAGTGGTTGTAGTCCACACCAGTATCGATCACGGCCACGACAACAGAACTCGTAATTTGCCGTTGTAAGACAAGGCTATCTGGATAACCCATAAACTGAAGGTGCCCCTGTTGACTGGCCTGGGGATCATTCACCGATTCAGATACAGTTGTTTGGCCCGTTTTGACGGGTTTGTTTTCTGTCAGTCCAATGAAACATGAATTGCTATCTAACGCCTGCGACAGAACGCTTTCATCTGGTAGAATTGGGAAGTTGAGATCCACCGCAACTCGCTTCTGATTGGGAACAATCGAATTGATTTCAAATGTTTGACCAAGAAATTCTAAAGGCTGGGATTTAGCGCGAACACATTGGGAGTCCACGACAAGAGCCAGTTCAAGAGTTTGAGGTGTGCCCATTTTTTGCAAATGAGTGGAGTGGTTTTGATTGTCTAATTGTAATTTCTGGATCTGAAAAGGAGAAAGTTTGCTTTTCTGTGCCTTACATACGGAGCCAAGACCGGGCACTCGGTCTGTTTTTGCGGCAAACTTGTTTCCACAATTCTGGAAAATAAGGAGAACAGCTGCAAAGCTTGTAATAAAGAATGCCCATCTCAACTTTTTTAACAAAGAATCTTCCCCCAGAGACATGGTCTCTTTGATAATTATCCCATTGCTTTTGGTAAAAAGCCAGATGAGGGTCCCGAAAGTGCCCTTTTTTGTCTTAGCCATGTGTACAATCTCAACACACAAAAAGCTCAATTGTTTCGTTATGAAACGCTAATTGTCGAACTTTTAGCCAGCTGTCATTTTGCTTATGTGACCATTTTGTTTTCAGAGGAATTGGCACACTTGGTATCACTGTTGCTCTACAAAGAGATGATTTAGGAGGTTTTCTTATGGAAACAACAGTAAAGCCACAAACCAAATGGATACAAGTGGCAATCTTATCATTAGCTATATTAGGGCTTAGCAATTGCAATCAATTTGCAAGTTTTAGTGGATCCGAAGAGGATGCCTTTTTATCGGAAAACCCTGTTTTTGCTAACCCAGTTGATTCAAATGTAGGAAGTGATCCTTTTGATGATGGATTTACAGTGGTTCCGCCAGTGACAAACCCTCCTACAGATAACCCGACAACAACGGATCCGGGTAATCCGAATAACCCGGTTGTGATTCCGCCCACAACTACGAATCCGCCTACAACCACGAATCCACCTACTACGACGAATCCACCTACTACGACGAATCCGCCGGTTGTGGTCATCCCACCAACAGATCCCAATGTTTTACCTCCTCCACCTCGTCCGACGGATACAACGATTCGAAGACCAATCGCCTCAAATGGTGGTGGAGATGGTGGTGGTGATCCACTTATGATTGATACTGTAGGTGTTGAGTACACGCGCGGTGATCTTAAGCAGGCTTCTCAGCAATTGCGAAACTCCAGTGATTCCTACTTCAGAAGCGGCGATTTAGACCTATCTTCACCTCAGGAAGGCACACGTTTTAAGCTTCTTGGGAAACAGACTCGCGCTCGACTTGACGATAGTTTTCTTCATATTAACGAAGCGGGTAAGAACTTTGAGTATCAAATCAGTTGGGTTCAGTCTGACCAGACTCGCTATCAGTTCTTAGTACTTCCCGATAAAAATGGAAATGTATTAAGTATTGACCAACTATTTGGCGATAATACATTTGGTCCTTCTGATTCTCGTCCTTTTGCAACCGACGGTTTTGAAGCCCTTCGCAAATGGGATCGCGGCGACAGTGGCAACCAAGGGAACTTTTTTAACAATGGTTTTATTGATGCTGACGATGCGATCTTTACAAAACTTCGTCTGTGGCACGACAAAAACCGCAATGGTAAGGTAGCAACTGCAGAAGAGCGTCAGTCCGAGTTAATATCACTACATGAGGCCGGAATCGCTTCCATCCATCTGCAAGTGAATCGTAACTTTACAGAGCGCGACCAACACCAAAATGTTATTATGTATAAAGCTCTTGTCCACTTCAGAAACAATGGTGATAAAATTCGCCTGGGAACAGCCTTTGATATGTGGTTCCGCTATAACCCGAATGAGATTATAGAAAAAGGTGGAGCAGTTAGAGTCCCGTTACAATAATCATGAACTAGCCTGGAAACTTCAGGCTTTTATAGAACCCTAAATCACTAAGGCCGCAGTCAAATGCGGCCTTTTTTTATTTCCTTTGATTTGTCTTAAATATTCACCCTAAATATTCACAGGTCGCACGACCTGTAAAATCATATATCAAAAGTAAGTAGAATTCTTTTGCAATCGTGAAATTTCCCTGTTTACTAGAAAATGTAACCTAGACGAGCAAATGTGAAGTTGATGTACCCAGTTTCTCCGAACTGATTGGCGGCATCAACAACATCAAGATATTCTTGGGAAGTTGTTGGGACACCAGGAGCTGTGATAGTTGTGGTGGGTGAAAAGGGGGAGATATAAGATATGTCGACACCAAACCAAAATCCTTCACTGGTTGCACCCCACATCCATCCGGTTTTCACAATTCCAGTCATAGCAGTGACTTCAGCACTTGTTTGCAGTGAAGTGAGTAAATCTGTTGCGCTGACTTTAAGACTTTCTTGACCAATGCCGGCGCCAATAAAAAAGGCACCTTTAAAAGGGTGATAGTGAACCAGAACTTCCGGCATAGTAAGGTCAACCGATGCAGTTCCAACATTCACATCTAAAATGTTGTAGGCAGCAGAAAAACCAAGAGTGTCACTCATGCGATAGTTAATACCACCTTGCATAAGAAAGGGAATTCCCGCTCCCACATTAAGACCAAATCCAGATTTTGCATAACTTAAATTAGCAAAAAGACTCAGGGCAATTGTAAAAATAGATAACGATATCAGACGCATTTCATCTCCTCGGGTTTATTTTTTACTCTATGGTAGAAAAGGAATTCTAGAGTGTCCACCGTTAATAGACATAGGCTAGTAAAGTTTTTGGTTTTTTCAAAATCGACATAGAAATTAGTGAATTTTTCTTAAACTCTTTAGAAAACTATTCATTGGATTTTCGTCAGGGTTCCAGCCCGAAATCGAGTCTACGATCGTCCCAGATTTATAAAAATAAAATTTGGGAACATTATTGAAATCTAAGTCGGCGTAAAGTGCTTCGTCGTAAACCAAATGTAAGGGGAGAGACGGGTGTTTTTTGTTCCATTTGTTCATAGATACTAGGTCCTTATCTCTTTGTGGTGCAAGCACGATAATCTCATTACTCTTTAGATCCAACTGACCTTTTTTGCTACTCAACTCTTCAAGGGCACTGATGCTCCAATAACAGTTGAGGCTTGCAATAATGAGAATTCCGCTAAATTCATTAATTGGAAATTGTTGAATCATCAATTGAGTTTCGCTGAGAATATTCATGAGATTTGGTTTTTTTAGATTTAGGTTAGCATCGTTTATTTGTACAACAGAAAGATCTTTGGCTCTCATTTTATGCAGTCGTCCTCTAAATTTTTTTGCCTTATCAAACTGCCTTGTGATGAGGTAGGCCTCGTATACAAGTTTATGATCTTCATCTCGAATAAACTTATCGATATCAAGAAACCAATAGAGATCCTCCATTTTCGAAGAGATTCGAGAATCGTTCGTATAAAAAAAGATTCGTCGTAAAGAGTCCATCGCAACTCGTGCATCACCCCAGTTCCTGGGAACAAGGCTTTGGATCTCCATCTCATTTTGGTCTAGAAATTTCTTCCCGAAATCTTTTTTGCCAGAATATTCATGTCTTTGTATGTCCACGGCTGCTTGTTTCAGCTTGTTTAATATGGACTCATTCCAATCCTTCTGGTTGAAGCTGCTGCAATTGAGAAAACAAAGGCTGATGATATAATAAATAATTCTCATGAATTCCCCAAATGTTATCAGACTTCATAGTATCCTTATGTTGGATATGGTCCTAGAAAATTTAGATTTTTTATTTATTTAATGGAAAGATCTGGTGTTGATACTTGCGAAAGTGGGTGCGCACGCCTTTTTCACTGAGGGGCAATTGAATATATTCACCAGAGCGCCATAGTGGTGTTTGATCATCTATATTGTGATTGAACAACCAACCATCCTGACCGCCATTTAACACAAAAAAGTTTTTATCTAAATCGGAAAGGTCGCTGATATGACGGGCGCTCGCTCCGTAGGTGACCTGCTCTTTTTGATTGGACAGCCGCCTTCCCGCTTTATTGAGTGTGTTATTCCCGCCAGCAAGGGGGTAGGTTTGGCGCTGAAAACGTGAACCTATTAAAGGAATAAACCCGTAGGGTGACATTTGGGTCTGGATATGGAGATCACCCCAAGTGGGGTGTTGTTGCCAGTCTTGAGCAGCCTTTCCTAACCAGGTTACAAAAGAATCTTGATATCGAGTGGGCGATAGGCTTTGGAACCATGGAATTAAGAGCTTGCCAGGCTCGCTCTGTTGATCGAAATACTCTTTTTGCCATGTTCCCTTTTTTAATTCCGATAAGCGCTGTTGCCAAGCATGATAAATGATCAGTTCAAAGAGGGCTGCACCCTCGCTGTTGGCTTTATAATGACCATCCCATTTTTTGAGAGTTTCAAAAGCTTTTTCTAGCTCTCTATCGAGCTTTAGGTCTTTTTTTTTTATGAACCAATCTTTATTGAGACTATGCGATAATGCAGAGTAAACATCTTGTTGCAAATCTTTTAAAAACTCCACATCCACTTTTTGAGTGGGCCCCAGAAGTGTTTGCATTCGCAAAAAACGTTCGTCGCTTGAGAAGCTTAGAGAGTAGGGGATGGGGGGATTATCGAATGGCTTGTTGTTAGCCGACGCAATAAATCCAGAATCTGGGTCAAAAGGGTTTTCTTGTTCGGTCGGCTTTAATATACCCACAATTGGATTGTCAGTTTTTTTTAGCAATTTGAGAGTTAGTTTGCTGTTTTTTAAGACGGGCTGTCCATAGGCTGGAACCATCCCGATATGGCCTTTGTGATCGGCGTAAAGCATATTCATTGCAGGGATTTGGTAGCCCGCAAATGCGGAACGAAATTGTTTCCAATTTTTTGCCCGCATCACCTTTAAAAAGGGTGTGAGTTCGTCGGATCCACGCCATCCCACCCAATCTATAACAATGGGGCCCGGTTGGCTTTCTTGATTAAAATAAGAGAGGTCGTTAATCACGGGACCTTTTGCACTTTCCCGAATTTCCACAGATGTGTTGCTCCACCAGCGCCTTTGAATCACTTCATTTCGACTGATGAGTGGCCCATCTTTTTCAACGTCCCATTGGTAAAGATGGCTACTTATAGCTCGCATATTGGTGCCACCCCAGGCGATATCCGCATTGCGTCCCACTCCGATGAAAGGGGTTCCAGGAATCATAAGACCCACCGAATGATAGCTTGGAGACTTGATGCCCATCAAAATCCAAAAGTTAGGTAAAAACAAACCCACATGGGGGTCGCTGGCAATAAGTCCAGAACCACTTTGGCTCTTTTTACCCGAGACAACTAATGAGTTGCTTCCCGATTTCGTAAAGTTTTTGATGAGTTCTAAAATTGGCATGGGATTGCGAATGGGGGCGGTGGCCTGAGCACCTTCTAACTTTTTTAAATCCTCTTCATAGAGAGCCAGCCAGTCAGGATTTTCTTGCATCTTGATGTACTTAAGGTAAATCGCCCAAGTGAGATCCACACCAATGAGTTTTCCAATGGTTATAATATCCATGGGATCAAAAGGGCGGGGCTCAAGATCCAGCATTTGATACTCCACCGGAGGTCGGGGCATTTGCTGCATATACCAATTGATTCCCTGGGTGAAGGATTCCGTCCACGCCCAGGCTTCATCACTGATCAAAGGTCTTGAGTTTTTTGCTGCGAGTGGAAAGTTCATGGTCCGTAAGAATTTATCAATATCTTCAACCATTGGAAGGGGGCCAGCCACTTCGCTAATGCGTCCTTGCGACGCTAAACGCAGCAGTTCCATTTGCCCTAAGCGCAGATGAGCATGAACCACACCCACAGCAAAGGCCAAATCAGTATCTTCCTCAGCCTCGATGAAGGGGACACTGAAATTGTCCCAACGGATCGTAACCGGCTTTTTTAGGGGAGCTTTGTTTTGAGTGAAAAAATCAAAACGCTGTTCCTGACTCAGCTCCGGGTCAGGGCGGGCGTTGATCACACTACATGCAGCTAATGTGTACAAAGTTATGCAAAGGATAGATTTCTTGATAAGTGGATCAATCATATTCATGAT
This sequence comes from Bdellovibrionales bacterium, assembly GCA_041739665.1. GTDB lineage: Bacteria > Bdellovibrionota > Bdellovibrionia > Bdellovibrionales > JAGQZY01 > JAGQZY01. Next base: position 72,133 of record JBGSNK010000062.1, on the reverse strand, counting down.
CCATGAAACTACACCCGAAAGAATCGTTTTTGTAGGTCAAATATTGGGGCTCATTTCAATAAAAACAAGATGCTGACACCAGAAACGAAAGTTTTCGCTTCTTTGCGAAGCGAATCATGAGTTTTTAGCTTAATAACTTGAGTGCAACATTCTGAATTTGATTGGCTTGTCCGAGGACAGAAGTCCCGGACTGCATCAGAATATTGTGCTTAGCAAGTTCCGCACTCTCCTCGGCCATATCAGTATCCCGAATTCGGCTATTTGCTGCAGACAAGTTTTCGTGAGAGATATTGAGGTTGTTGATTGTGGAGATCAGTCGGTTTTGAAGAGCACCAAAATTGGCCCTCATTCCACTGACTTTCGTGATGGCTTCATCAATTACGCTCAGAGTGCTCTGGGCAGTTTGTTTTGAGCTAACAGTCTCATTGATAATACCCAGGCCCATAAGAGTGGAGTCGGCTTTTGATGTATCAAATGAAATGCGATCATTGAATGGATTGTTATGAACACCCACCTGTATATCCAAAAGTCCGCCTGTTCCATTCAGAAGGGGGGTACCATTGAATTCTGTTACCTCTGAAATACGTTGCATTTCATTTTTGAGCTGTTGAAATTCAAGATCCGTAAACCCACGTTCTCGATCGCCAACTGTATCCGAAGAGGCTTGAATCGCCAATTCTCTCATTCGAATCAGCATATTTCCAATTTCGTTGAGTCCGCCCTCTGCGATTTGCACCAACGAAACACCATCATTGGCATTGCGATTGGCCTGTCGAAGACCTCGTATCTGTGCTCTCAAATTTTCAGAGATGGCGAGACCAGCAGCATCGTCAGCTGCACGATTGATACGAAAACCAGAACTCAAACGCTCAAGCGAGCGCATCATATTGTTATTGGTTTTAAAAAGCTGTCTTTGTCCATTGATAGAGGCTACGTTTGTAGCAATTCTTAATGACATCGCTCCGACTCCTTAATTGAGACGTATTAGAAAATAATTTGTCAAAATTCTATTCGGTAAGTGAATCAAAATGATCGAGTCTAGTTTTATGCTTGATATTTCTGAGTCGAGTTCACATATATGGAGGGCCTGAGTCGTCAGGGATGTGCGAGTTTAAGAAACCATAACAACGTCGTAGTTCCTGTGATTCAGTTGCAAAAGCGCAACATGAACAGAGAACTCATTCTTTGTGCTGCATAAAACAGGGGGCAAAATTCTTTTGTCCCCTGATGAGCAGGACCAGAGCTCCAAGCGAGCTCTGGATTATGAGGTCAATAAACGGTCTTCGCAAAGGGGAGAGAGTGATCCTCGTGGACCTCTCCCTTGTGAACCTAAGAGACCGTAGTCACTTTCTCAATTAAGAGAAAGTGCTGTTCAAGAGTTGCAACGAGGCTTTTGCTGTCTGGTTCGCTTGTGCGAGAACTGAAGTTCCAGCCTGTAGCAAAATATTTTGCTTGGTCAGGTTGGCAGTTTCTTCAGCCACATCCACATCGCGGATTCGACTATTGGCAGCAGCCATATTTTCTAACGAAATTGCTAAGTTGTTGATCGTTGACATCAGCCTATTTTGCATAGCTCCAAAGTCTGCGCGCATGGCTGATGTGGCTACAATGGCCTCATCAATCGCAGCGAGTGAGTTTTGAGCTGAGGCTTTATCTGCCACAGAAGTTAAGTTCACACCTAGAGCCGCACTGTTGGCATCTGCTTTAGAGGCGTCAAAACTCAATCTGTCGATATTAGGATCATTACGGGTTCCCACTTGGAAATCAAGAATCGCTCCTGTACCACTTAATAAAGGTGTTCCGTTGAATTCCGTACTGTCGGCAATACGATCAATTTCGTCTACCAGTTGTTGGAATTCTACATCGAGAAGTTGTCTTTCGACTGGCCCGATCGTATCAGAGGCAGCTTGCACACCGAGTTCTCTTAAGCGAATTAAGATATTCGAGACTTCTTGCATACCACCTTCTGCAACTTGCAGCATGGACACACCATCTTGTGCATTTCTCCAAGCAACTTGTAAGCCTCGGATTTGACCTCTCAGGTTTTCTGAAATGGCTAAGCCCGCAGCATCGTCGCCTGCGCGGTTGATTCGATATCCAGAGCTTAATTTTTCTAAGCTCTTATCCATAGCAATCTTTGTTCCGTACAAATTTCTTTGTGCGTTTAAAGACGCCGTGTTTGTATTAATTCGTAGGCCCATGACTTCCTCCTTGAAAGTATTAATGCACCAGTTCCATTAGTGCAGGAGTCCAATAAACTCCGAGGGCATTTCACACTCAAGAAACTCTTCGGTGTTTCAAGATGGGACTTTATGATTTATTCTCATTTTGTGACATTTCTGGACATAGGTCTGCATAGTCGCGACTCTTCATTCATTAAATAAGGATAGGCAGCAAGAGATAGCTTGCTAACAAGTTAGAAACTAAAATATTTGATAATGTGAATCAGTTGGAGTCTTGGTAGTAGTTTTGTTCTCTATATATTGAATCAAAAGCATTATTCACAGATGGGAACTGGAGAGGACTCTCAAATTGGCCACGACTGGCACCAACGGGTAAATTTTTGCGAAACATAGCGTTGACCTTGGCACGGGCGAGTTCAGCTTCTTTGTTTTCTGCAATTTTCTTTTGCAGAGCTTTGGGAAGTGCACTCTTTGCAGGCTCGACCTTGGACCCACCACGAGCACCATCGGTTCCCATATAATTGTTACCACCTAAAGCGTCTGCAATTTTCTGCCAGGCCGAACCACGATATCCACCACCCGAACCTTTGGCAGGATTTCCACCGCCTCCACCACTTCCACCAGCGGAGCCGCCCATGCCGCCGCTCCCACCACCCATTATCGGATTTGGGGTGCTACCGCTGGCTGCATTTGTTCCACCAGGTTGTTGGCGAGGTCCGGGCCGCCCTTCGGTCGGGATGGGAAGATTATTTGCAAGAGGTAAATGGACGCTACCACCAGGTACATCAGCCATTCGTGCATCATTTAAACCTTGAGGACCATCAAAACCACCCACACTGGCTTTAGAGCTTGGATCTGATTTAGGGACATTGGTCGGTGAGGGCATTTGATTCATCATACCCATACCACCAAACATATTTTGTCCCAATTGATTGGCGGCTTGACTTAACTTCTCACCATCAGCACTCGTGACTTCACCGCCATTGGTTGGGTCGTTGGGGTTGCCATCACCGCCTCCACCGCCGTAATCATCACCAACTGTTGGATCTTCTTCATTGTTAGTGACACTGGCCACACCAAAACCAATATCGGTGCCAGTGCAACCGTTAGCATCAAAGCTATTATTTGCCATATCACAACCGTCTGCCACCTTCATTCGGTCGTCGAAGTAAGTCAGGCAAGCGCGCTCAGTAGCATCGCTCTTACACCTCGGGTGGGCAAGGAAAGCCGATATCAAGTCATTGCAATTGTTTTTGTTCACATGACTTTTGTCACAAATCCCATCCATTTTTTCTATGATACCTAGAGAAAAATCAGCACAGCGTGAATGTGAGGGTGAATCCTGAGCGCAGTTGTATCGATACATTCCGCTGGTATTAAGTTGAGATAATTGGCGTAGCCTAGAGCAAGTGACTTGAGTGATTGTGACTGAGCGCCCACAAATAGAGTTGTCATAGTAGACCTCTTGCGCCTTTTTGCTAATATTGAGAAGGTGAGCGGCCTGTGGTTTATTTTCAGCATCTTTTTGCAGAGACATAATTAAATTATTAGGTGTTCCATCAAGACTTTCGCCCATAATGGAGGTCAAGCATTGTTTGAGATGATTATCTAAATTATTTCCACCCATCTTGGCATAGCCTAGAAAACACTGAGTGGAGTCAAAGGCTGAAGATGGAGTGCTGTAGATGATACAGCCAAGAAACAAGAGTAACCAGATTTTGAGATCAGACTTTAGTACTAACAAATGGCCCCCCATATAGACTTATAGAATATCATAAGTGATTTGAAGACGTCTGTCTCGGCTTATTGATTTCTCAATTTGAGACAATGAAAGTGGTCTTGAGGGTCTAGCTCCCAGTGCACCTAAGGCTGGATTTGCCCCCTAACAGTGGCATCCCTGCATTTATACTGGAATAATTGCTCTATGGAGGACTTATGAAGAAGTTTTCAATCCTTATCGTGTTGGTGGCCGTATTGTTGCCCGTTCAGTTCACTTTTGCTCAGCAAGTCTCAAAAAAAAATCAGACCCAAGTTTCAAACCAAAGCAAAAAAATTCATCTCGCCTATGAAAAAATCTGGTTTGCAGGTTTGAATAAAAAACAGCAGCAAATTTATTTGCAGACTATGGAAAAACTCGCCTACAAGTTATCCACCAATAGTACTGCCGGCGTCGATGCCTTGCTTTTGCAGAAGCTTTTCATGAACCCAGCCGAAGCACGAACAACCATTAGTAATGGATTCATTTATGAAGGTTCATTGGCAAATTTTTACTCTAGCTTAAATTTAGGTTCGCTCCGTCAAGATTGTCCCTCGGGTCAACTACCCTGCGCGCCTTACACGGGCCTTGTTCGAGTAGGTGGTGAATACAAGGTGCCATGCTCGCCAAATGTTACGGCAACATGTGTGCAACTAGGAAATCGCGACCTTTTACAAGGAGCTTTAGTCGGATGTGCAGCAAGCACCAGTGCTTTCTGTGTTGAACTCAGTACAGCGATGCGTACGTCAACTCAAGGGGTGGAGAACTGGTGCAACCAAAACGATCGTGGATCTAAAAATTATTGCCGATCAGCCATGGCGGCATTAACAAACTCTGATGTGCCTCTTCCGCCAACTGCAACTGGAATTCCATCTGGTTCTGACTGTGAAGAGCTTTCTAGAAAAATGGCCGAAGCCAAAGATAAGAACCGCGATGCTTCTGAGAGTGGGGCAAGTAACAACTCTTTCTGGAGAGGAATGACCGGCTTTGCTCAACAAGCTTGTGGACGTCCATCGGTAACTTCGACTATGAATATTGTAGGGCTTTGTGATTTGAATAATATGGAAGCTCCCGAAGGTGGTTTGCGTCAGCCTGGAAAAACAGTAATATACACTCGACAAGCGCGCCCGGCTGGGACAGTTAGAGGATCAGCAGTTGTGAATGCCGAAAAATATGATGAGTGTGTGGCCGGTAAGTTGGCAGAGCTTCCTGCTGACGATACAGAGGCTCGTCAAAAAAGACGAAGCTATTATTACAGCGAACCCACACGCACTTGTGTGGCACAAACAACTGAGCAAATTAAAGGCCCTAATGGCAATCCCGTTCGTCAAGAACTAGAGCTGTCCGAAATTATGTCTCTCGCTCCACGCTTTCGCGCGGGTGCAAAGCTCAGTCAGGATGAGGAGAACAAGTTCATTGCGGCAACTGGTATGCGTTCTGGTCAGTTTCGCCAAGCCTTCTGTAATTCTACATCACAAAACCAATTTGTAGCTCGCATGAAGCAGTTTGGAGGGGTTCCAGTGGACTTGGCTGGGCAAGGGTCGATTGTTGACTTATTAAAAGGACAAAGTGCAGCCGCTCGGTACAAAATGGCTAGATGTGTTTCTAATTTGAAGAGTGTGAAAAATACAGGCTGTCGTTATTATGATGTCACAGATTTTAATGTGCTTCGAGCAGCGAGCCCTAATAATCCTGTTCTTGCACGTAACAAGAAAGACAACAGTTGTTCTCTAGTTGTAGGCCTATCAAGAAGCCAAGCGGGCTTTAATACTGCTTCCAATGGAACCAAGGTGCCGATTATCAAAACTTCGGTTCGAATACAAAATCCGGGGCAAGAAAAGATGATGGATATCAAGTCTGAGAGTCACTTTGCTAAAGATAACGAAATCAAGGTTTATCGTTGTGATGGCGATCAAGTTCCTGGTGTGAAGTACCAATCACCAGATAGCCAGGGTGAATCAGAAGCGCGGAGTGAATTTTAACTCACATGTTAATGTGAGTTTTAAATTGCACTTCCGTTGGTATGGATTTTAGGCTCAATTCTTTTGATGAAGTGATAGGTGTATGGGGCTGGTAGAACAGGATCTGTTTCCGGATCCCTGTTGTTATGGATAACGGGGCGTGTGTCTGGTCCGTAAGAAATTTCAGGATCACTTTCCAGAATAGGATCAGAAGCATTGTCTTCTTTGGGTTGTTCAACCACCAATTCACAGTTTTCAGCATGTGGGTTAAAAGCACACTCGGGGTTTGGAGTAAAATTCACTTCGGCAATGGCATTCTCGTCAATAAGGTCAATTTTATGATGTATATTAATGATGCTCATTTTACTGAGATCAGAGCAGCTAAAGAGATTTCCGTCGCGGTTGCGAATACCAGAACAGTTCTTTTCACATTGATTAATTGTGTTGTGAGCCTGAAGTATAAAATACTGAACCAAGCGAGATTCGCCTCTCGATTTGGCGATTTCAGAAAGCGGTATTCCCATCATATTGGGTATTTCGCCGTTGATTTCATTAAACTGTGGGGCCATTGAACGATTCACCACATATTGAGTGATCGGTGTCAAATGGTTGCGGCACTGTTGACCTGTTAGAGTCTCAGCTCGCGCAAAAGAAGTCAGGAAGCTAGTAAGCACAAGCGCCAATGTTAAATAGATCGTTTGAGTAAGCATCTCCATCCTCCAATAGATAGGACTACGAAACTTAGTAATGCAAAGCTAAGACCAGTGTTGGCACGCTTGTATTCTGTTTGAGGAAGTTGTGACAAAAGGCGCTAGTTAACTGTCAATTTTTTTGACATACAGGCAGAAGGCAAAAGGCAGGGGTTCGTAGCGCTCATCCTTATCTGCCAATACAAAGTCCTTACCGAATTCCGGGTATTTGGCGTCCCCCGGGTACTCTTTATCTATCAAGGTTAGGTAGAGGCGTTCTGTTTGGGGTAGTGTTTGGCTAAAAATCTCGCCGCCACCAATAATGAAAACTTCTTTTTTCCAGCGTGGGACCTGCTTTTCACAAAATGATAGTGCCGATATGATATCCGAAAAGACATGGACCCCATCGGGAACTTTGTAATCCTTTTGCCTTGTGATCACCACATGCAGACGGTCCTTTAAAGGTTTAGGGAAGGACTCAAAAGTCTTGCGACCCATGACAATAATGTGCCCCAAGGTTTTTTGGCGAAAGAAAGCCATGTCCTCTGGTAAGTCCCAAGGTAGAGTGCCTTCTGTTCCAATCACGCGATTTTTAGCAAGAGCGGCTATGTGAGACAGAATCATACCGACACCGGCGCAGCTATGCGAGGGTGGGGATCGTATTCACTCAACACAAAGTCCTCAAACTTAAAGGCAAATAGATCCTTCACATCGGGATTTAAGAGCATAATTGGTGGTGTCTTTGGTTCTCGCTTTAATTGTTCTTTGGCTTGCTCGATATGGTTCAAATAGAGGTGAGCATCTCCTAAAGTATGGACAAATTCTTTGGCCTTTAAACCGCAAACTTGGGCGATCATCATTGTTAGCAAAGCGTAGCTAGCGATATTGAAGGGGACACCAAGAAAAACATCGGCACTTCTTTGATAGAGCTGGCAAGACAGCTCTTTGTTGTCGCTCACGTAAAACTGAAAAAAGGCGTGGCAAGGTGGCAAAGCCATTTTGTCCAATTCACCTGGGTTAAAGGCCACCACCAGGTGGCGTCGCGAGTGGGGGTTGGTTTTTATTTGCTCTACCACACCTGAGATCTGGTCGATAGTTCTCCCGTCAGGGGTTTTCCAAGATCGCCACTGGGCGCCGTAAACAGGCCCGAGATTGCCGTCCTTATCGGCCCATTCGTCCCAGATGCGAACTTTATTGTCTTTGAGGTACTGAATGTTGGTGTCGCCGGACAAAAACCAAAGAAGTTCATGGATGATGGATTTGAGGTGAACCTTCTTGGTTGTCAATAGGGGAAAGCGGTCCAAGCTGTAGCGAGTTTGGTAACCAAAAAGGCTAAGCGTTCCAGTGCCTGTTCGATCCGTCTTTTTATCTCCATGGTTTAGGATATCTTCTAGTAAGTTTAGGTAGTTGCGCACGATCAACCTCTTGTGTGTCTGGGGTGGGACGCTGGATATGACCCATTTAGGGTTCTACCATTGGTAGCTCCTTGTGCAAGAGCTAGCTTGTGGCACCATCATTATAACCATTTGATTGGTCGTCACAGTCTGTCAGTCCATGAAAAATCCTCTTTGCCAAGGGGTGACAAGGGGCTGGCTTTTCAATATACCCATTCACAAGGGTTTGTTGCTTAGTTTTAAAGCTCAAAAAAAGGGAGTTGGTTTTGGAAATTAGAGATCCTATTCATGGTACTTTAGGTGTCAGTCGTGCCGAGACCATGGTGCTCGATTCTCCAGCCTTCCAGCGACTGCGTATGATCAAGCAATTGGGCTTTTCCGAATTTTCGTTTCCCGGAGCCACGCACAGTCGTTACCTTCACTCCTTAGGTGTATCTTTTTTGGCAGGTCAGGCTTTTGACTTTATTTTTAAAGATTTTGAATTTAGTTCCCCTAAAAAAAGAGATCTCTACCGTCAGGTTTTACGCCTTAGCGCCCTTTTACATGATATTGGTCACGGCCCCTTGAGCCACACCAGTGAAGAGGTGATGCCCATCCTTTCGGAGTTGAAAGTCCAAGTTTATGACAAGAGGAAATCGGCAAAGACGCAAGGCCACCTGCCCAATGATGGCAAGCGACGGGCCACTCACGAAGACTACACGATTAAATTTATAACGGACTCACATTTGACTCTGATTTTAGGAAAAGCCTTTCCTGATTTTGAACCCTTTCATATCGCCAGCCTTATCGATAAGACTTTAATAGACAAAGATGACTTCTTTTTTGATCAGGGACTCAATTTTCGCATGATCCTCAGTCAGATCGTGAGTTCAGAAGTCGATGTGGATCGTATGGACTACCTCATCCGCGACGCCTATTTTTGTGGAACTAGCTATGGCAAAGTCGAACTCAATTGGTTATTGGGAAATTTTAAATTTCATATAGTTGATGATCGAGTTCATCTTGCCCTTGATAGACGGGCAATTTACACCTTCGATGATTTTTTACTGTCCAGACATCATATGTATCTTATGGTTTACTTCCACCATAAGAGTATTATTTATGAAGAGATGCTCTTTCGCTACCTTACTTCTGAAAATTGTCAATACAAGCTGCCAGCTAATATTGAAGACTATGTTCACTTTACAGATTTTTCTTTATATCAAGACATGGCCCATTCTGATAATCCCTGGGCCAAGAGAATCTCACAACGAGAATCTTATAAGGTTCTTTTTGAGAACCATGTGACTTCTGGATCACCTCGCACTGAAAAACTGAATCTTTTGCTGAAAGAGGCAGGTATTGAGACAATAACCGCCAGCTCAAAGTCGAGGCTCTCAAAGTATCATGGGCTTACACCTGAAGAAGAGAGCCATGAGATCTTTGTTGTCGACCCTTACGACCCCCATGGAAAGCCAGTTTGCATAGAAGAGTGCACAGAGATCTTTCAAAAATACGAGGGAGCTCGGATCATTGAAAGAGTCTATGTTTCTCCAGAGAACATCGACATGGCGCGAACTCTTCTCAAAAAGCTACAGTTTTGATTTCATCAAAACCCTTGTAATCACCACTAGACTGTTGTTCTGGGCTTAAGTCTGATTCAATTTAATTTTAGAACAACCGATCATTTATAGTGATATATGTCTCGGAGAAATATGTCTGATGAAAAGAGAATAAAGGTTCACGTCCTTGCGGCTGAACCGTCTAAAATCAAGTCTATCGAAGAGCGTATTTGTAAAATGCGTCCTGTTGATATGACTTGTTTTTTTGACCTTAAGGAATTCTTTAGTTCGTCAAAGCAAAATCCACCTGATGTTATGGCCCTCAGTATGAACTTTCCACATTCGAGTGTTGGTCAGTTTCCTCAAATATTTGAATCTACTGTTGGTTGCCCGCTTATAGCTTTTATAGAAGAAGACAATTCAAAAGTTCGAAGTGTGTTGAGTGCCTGTGAAGCTCAATACAAAATCACGAGCGTTGTAACGGCTCATAACTTTTGGATGAAGATACGTCATTGTATAGAGAATGAAGCTGCTGCTAAGTTAGCTGCCGAGAAAAAAGCGAAATCTAGCTTTAATGAAAACGAGGGCCCCGATGCCATTCTCTTAAAAGGTGGAATGAGTCAAGAAGAGAGTGATGAGATGGTGTCATCTTTGGGTTACTTGCTCAGAGCAAATCGAAGGGGTGGTGACGATAAAAAAGATCGGGATGGCTACACTCCTGATTATCAGGAGAGAGAATCTAGTTCTGGATTAATATTTGAAAAGGGGTCTAAACGAGGCTCTGGATCTGATTTTGGAAAAGGTTCTGAACAGCGCTCTGGACAAGGTTCTGGACAAGGTTCTGAACAAGGCTCTGGACAAGGCTCTGGACAAGGCTCTGGACAAGGCTCTGGACAAGGCTCTGGACAAGGCTCTGGACAAGGTTCTGGACAAGGTTCTGGACAAGGTTCTGGACAAGGTTCTGGACAAGGCTCTGGACAAGGTTCTGGACAAGGCTCTGCCAGTAAAAACTCTACATTTTCTGGAGCCTCCTATCCTGGTGCAAAGGGTGCTGGTGGTGCATCTGAATCAAATAAGAAAAAAAGAGACAAAACCAATGCACCCGTAAAAACAGAAACAGAGAGAATAGAAGAAGAGAAGCGCGATAGTATCTTATTGGCCCAATCTCGAAAGGTTATACGAAATATCATCAGCCTTAATGATGAATTGGATTCAAAAAGAGTCGTTTCTGGCGATTCAGATCCTGATTCTATCAAAATGATGACAGTAGAAATTAACAAGTCGACTGGCTGTCTTATGGTGAGAGCTCGTTCAGATCAAACTCTTCCAAAGAATTGGTTTTCTGAGTTCAGGAAAGAATTATTAAGAGGTCTGCAAGATTCTGGCTATGAATCCGAAATTAGTCCCTACCTGGCTAAGATTTCTTCGGAATTGAGTGATGTAGTAGACTCTGTAGATAAGTTTAATGCCAAGCCTCAAGCTGAGGATCCTAAATTTCTGTATGCTGACCACTCTTACGAAGAACCGAACTTTGAAATCTCTGAAGAGGCGGGTTACCTAGAAATTGATCCTAAATTGATAAAGCCAGAGAAAATTTTGTATTTTGATGTTTACATCTATCTCCCCAAAAACAAAAAAAGTGTTCGATATCTTAAAAAAGGTGGCGCTATGAGCGTCGAACAAGCCGACAGATTGGATCAAAATCCCAATGGCAATAAACTTTTTGTCGATCCAAAAGAAGAGTTGCAATTGCGGCAATTTTTACTAGAGGTCAGTTTTGAAAAGGCCATTTCTGGTGAAAATAGTCTTGAGGAAAACAACGACAATAGTGATCTTGAAGACAATGACCAGTCTGCGGAAGAATCAGACTCAAACAAAAAGGCAAGCTAGCCTAAGCCCCCAAAATAGAAGACTCAATTCAAGTCAAAATGACATTTTTCACGTATGAATATGAGAATAAGTGTGGCTTTCTTGCTGTTTTCACTCAAATAACTAAAGTATTCTTTTGAGAACCCGATCAAAGTCTAGAAGGATCGCTCGATCAACTTAGAAACTCTCCCCTTTCAAACAAACATAACAGCTTTTTGCACATGGTTGTGCCTGTTCACGTCAGTCGAACTTTTGGAAGAGTTAGCTGTAAGTAGAAGGAGGATTCTATGAGTCTGCGAATCAATACAAATATGGCTTCGATAAACGCCCAAAGGCAGTTGTCGACGCAAGAGCAAAAACTTTCAAGTTCTATGAGAGCATTATCGTCGGGGAGTCGTATCTCCTCTGCGGCAGATGATGCGGCTGGTTTAGCCATATCTGAACAACTGAAAGCGCGAACAACCGGTAATAGAATGGCAAAGAGAAATTCTGAGGATGCCATTTCAATGATTCAAGTAGGTGAGGGCAGCTTAAACGAAGTGAACAATATCCTGGTTCGCCTACGTGAACTCGGTGTACAAAGTGCGAGTGGGACCATGTCTGATGATGAAAGAAGTTTCATAGACCAAGAAGCCCAGCAGTTGTTATCAGAAGTGGATCGAATTGCAGAGAGCACTCGTTTTGGAGATAAATACCTTCTTAATGGCTCAACCGATGAACTTGAATTCCAAGTTGGAACCGACGGTAGTGATAACTCGATTATTCGCTACGATTCCAATGCCGACGCCACGACGAGTTCTTTAAATGTGAGCGGTTTGGATTTATCTAGTATGTCAGGGTCTCGAAGCGCTCTAGAAGATATTGACTCAGCACTATTTAAAGTAGGAGAGATGAGATCAAGTTTTGGAGCTCTGCAGAACAGGTTAGATTCGACAATCAATAACTTAGATGTCTCCCACGAGAGTTTGTCGGCCGCTAATTCAAGGATCAGAGATGCGGATATCGCAACCGAGTCTTCTGAACTGATGAGAAATCAGATTTTACAGCAAGCTTCGATTAGTATGTTGGCACAAGCTAACCAATCCCAGTCTGCTGCTTTGAAACTGATAGGTTAACTTTAATACCTTAGTCGTAAAAAGAACCAGGAGCCCCAGCGAAAGTTGGGGTTTTTGACGAACTTTTTGACAGCGATTTTTTTTGAAAATTTCTTTAACATTTCATAAGCCTCTATTTTTTCACGACTATTTTTAAAAATAGTCTTCATTTGAAACAACTATTGTATTCTGTCCACTAGACTTTTTTCAGATCTGACTTGAGTCTAGTCCAGTCCTGCCGAAAGGTTTGTTGTCAGTGCTTGGGGGCGCGTCAGACAAAGACTTTTTCCCAAACATTGTACGGCAACAAGAGACCAACAGGTTTCAACATGCAAACGAAAAAAAATCGTTTGTGGATTATGCAACAGTGATTTCATAGGGAGGAAGATATGGCACTGCGAATAGCAACGAACGTTCCGTCGTTAACGGCTCAAAGAGCACTCAACGGCAATCAGCGCACCACTGATAAAGCAATGGCGCAACTATCAACAGGTTCTCGAATCACAAAAGCAGCAGATGATGCTGCCGGATTGTCGATCTCTGAGAGTCTACGATCAAACATCCGCTCATATGTTCAGGCGGGGCGAAACACTCAAGATGGTATATCTATGGTTCAAGTAGCTGAAGGTGGCTTGAGTGAAGTTGCAAACATGATCAATAGATTTAGAGAGCTCTCCATCCAGGCAGCTTCTGATACTATTGACGAAAGAGAACGCGGATTTATTCAAGAAGAGGTCGATCAACTGAAGCTTGAAGTGGAGCGAATTGCACAGTCTACCCAGTTTGGAGAGAAAAAACTTCTCAACGGTGCTGGTGATGTCTTTGACTTCCAAGTTGGTATTCATGGAGATACAGAATTAAACGCGATCTCTTATGATTCCTCTGATACAGATGTTACACTCGGTTCCCTTGGCTTAAGTGGACTGGATCTATCAAGTAAGAGTGGGGCTCAGTCTGCAATCGAAGATATTGATGCAGCTCTCGTCGGTGTAAACGGTCATCGAGCCAAACTCGGTGCCTTACAGAATCGATTGGTCACCACAACTGAAAATATTGACAGTGCTGTTGAAAACCTATCTGCTGCAGATTCACGTATACGCGATGCAGATATCGCTTCATCCAGCGCTGAATTGACGAAGGGGAATATTCTCCAGAACGCGACGACTTCTATTTTAAGTCAAGCGAACGTCAACCCACAAATGGCATTAAAACTCGTTGGCTAATAACCCAGGCCATTCTTCCGCCTCGGGGGGGATTAAAATCCCCCTCGTTTTTTGGAAAATGACTGTTAAAGCTATCACGGGAATTTGCCGAATATATTATTGATGAATATTCGATCTCTTTCAAATCCAGCCCAAGTGCTGGCAAAAGATAAAATCGAGGCTTCAAAGTCTATCAAGTCAGATGAGACAAGTGAGAGAGAGGCTAACGGTCAACAGACTCACTCTGAAAGTGAGAGTCACAGACCTTTGTCCGAAACCGAGATTCAAGATGTCATCAAAAAATTAGAGAATAACGAAGGTGTTAAGCAAAATAACCTTATTGTTAAACACAAAGTTGAGAATAATCAAAATATCATCGTTATTGAAAGTCCAGAGGGCCAGATTGTTCGCCGTTTTGTAGAACGCGACCTATTTTTTCTTTGGGAACAGTCCTCAAGGGATGAAATACAACTTCTTAATAAAACTGCTTAAAATTGATCGACTGTTTACTACGTCAAAAAACTGTCACCCTTTTTTCATCCTAAATGATTTCAATTCGTTATAAGCGCTCTATTTGCTTTCGTCTGTGACATATTAATGACTCACAGGAAACCTTACATTTCCGGCATAATTAAGGAATCTCTAGGGAGGGAATTTGCCACCAATTAGCTTTGGAGGAATTGCATCAGGTTTGCCGCCGAACATGGTCGAACAGATCATGGCTAGCGAACGTATTCCTATCCAAACCCTCGAGGGAAAAAAAGAGGGAATCAATGCCAAGATGAGTTTAGTTGGTGATCTCGAGACTAGGCTTCGTAGCGTCGGCGATACTTTAGGTAATATAGTTGGTGCCGGTGGTTTTAAGGATTACTCACTTGAACTTTCTCAAGAGGGAATAGTAGCCGGCACAGTTGATGTCGACAATGCGCAAACTGGATCGTGGTCTATTGAAGTACTAAAATTACCAGTGAGTGCAGGAACTGTGACAAATGGTTTTCCAGATCGTGATCGTACTCAAGTTGGCGTAGGTTACCTTAAATTTGAGACACCCGAAGGCACTAAAGAAGTCTATTTGAATGATACAAACAACACATTAAGTGGTGTTGCTCGTGCCATCAATGAAGCTGGCGTCGGTGTAAAGGCGTCTATTGTGGCAGATGCAGACGATAGTGATTACCCACATAAGCTAATTCTCTCTAGTGATAAGTATGGAAATAACAATGACATAAAATTCCCAACTGTTTATTTGCTCGATGGTGATCATGACTTCTTTTTTGAAAACCAAAGACAGGCAGAAAACGGGAAAATCAAGATGAACGGTTTCGAAATAGAGGTTGATGCCAAGAAGCTGGAAAGTTTAGTTCCTGGAGTGAACCTCAGATTGTTAAGCGCTGAACCAGGCAAAGAGGTCACGGTTGCGGTGAGTGAAAATTACGAGGCCATTAAAGGCAAGATGAGCGAGTTTGTCGACTCAATGAATAGTGTTTTGGGTTTTATTCAGCAACAAAATGCAATGGATGAAAATACAGATACTACAAAAACACTGGGTGGTGACTCCATGCTTCGCAGTGTGGAGTTGAGACTTAAAAACATGCTTCAATCAGGCTCGTACAGTTCTAAGCCGGGCGTCCATCGACTCTCAGATCTTGGTGTTGAATTTAACAGAAGTGGTACCCTGGATTTTAAGCAAGAAAAATTTGACCAAGTTTTGCAGTCCAACCCCAGTGGAGTGGTTAAGTTTCTTCGTGGTGATGGAAGTAGAGGGTCCGGTTTTATCACTAAGGTTCGAGATATGATAAAGAATAACGTCAATACCCAATATGGAGTTATTGCAAATCGGAAAAGCGGCTTAGAGAACAATTTAAGACGTATTGATCAAAGTATTGAGAATAAAGAACGATTATTGGCTCAAAAAGAAGATGGGTTACGCAGGAAATTTGCAAGACTTGAAGAGACTATGGGTAAATTGAAAGCTCAGGGTGGTGCTGTTGCGGCTATGAATAGTGGCGGCGCTGGCGGAGTAGGACTACAGTTCGGTTAACAAAAGGGGTCAGTTGAGTGGGATACACCAAATATAAAAAAACAGCTGTAGAAAGCGCTGGTCGAGAAAAGCTTCTGCTTATGCTCTATGAAGGTGCCATCAAATTTACGAAGATGGCAATTCTAGCCTATGACAGAAAAGATATTCAGGCTCGTTGTGAGAATATAAGTAAGACATACGATATCTTGTTAGAGCTAATGAATACTCTTGATCATAAAGTTGGAGGCGACGTCGCAAAAAATTTAGAACAACTTTATATGTTTATGACGGATGAGCTCACTCGCGCCAATATCACAGGAAAAGTCGAACATCTCAATAATGTGTTAAAGATTTTAGAGACTTTGTACGATGGATGGAAAGAAGCCGTTGAAATAATAAAAAAGAATGAGTCAAAGGGAGCATAGGGGGCAGAATGGTCAAGGTTATAGAGTTACTAAGAGAAAAAAATTATTGCTTAGAGAGGTTCCTTGAGGAATCGCGTCGTGAGAAACTGAGTTTTAAAGCGAGAAGATTTGATAACCTGGACTCTTTATATAGGAAGCGCGAGCAGATTCTATTAAATATCCAGACCATTGATGATCGAATTAATAAGCTCTTTGAGATGGAAGACAAAAGTCTTTTGCATCCTCCCAGAAATACAGAGATGAATGAACTGCTTGAAACTATTAAAATCAATGTTCGTTCTATTCTAGAAGAAGATCTACAAATTATTTCTTGTATAGAAGATGAGAAAAGCAAAATCATTCGCGAGATATCTAGCACCCGAGAGGGGCGAAAAGTTCTCAAGGGATATAAAACCGTTTAGTCAAAAATATGACGCCAATTCCTAAAGAAATTGGCGCTGTAGGCTGTCCTTTGTCTAGAGCTTTGAGCTCAATAAAAATTGAGACGCAGTACCCCTAAATTTAGTCCTTATGTGTTTGGCATCATCATTGCTTTGTATGAGTTAAGAACAACTCAACAAGGTCGTGTTATGGAAACTTTAATGAACTCATCGGAAGGTCAATTTCAACCCTACAACCTACTCACTCAACATCAAGTGAGCGAGATTAGAAAATACGTTGAAAGCAGAGATTATTTCAAGGCAAGTCAACTGATTCAAAAGTTGCCTAAAGAAGTTGTCGATACTCCAGAAACACAAATTTTAATGTGTGAAATATTTGAAGCCAATGGTGACTACCCTAAAGCCCTAAAATGTTTACATCAGGCTTGTGATCAAATGGAAGAAAACAGTCCTCTACTCTTTGATATATATAAAGCAATGGGTAACATTTATTTGAAGTGCGGAGATATAGATGCTGCCGAGGAAAAATACAACTTGGCTCATGGAATCAACAGCGAAGATGAGAGCCTGATTGTCAATTATGGTGTTTTAGCTATTCAAAAAGGCGATTTTAATAAAGCCAAACAGCGTTTTGCATATGTCATTGAGAAAAATAACCAATCGGACGTGTCTTGGGTGGGTTTGGCTCTAGTCCATCGTTCTTATGCGGATCAAGATTTGTCACGAGCCTGTTTGCTACGTGCTTTAGACGAAAATCCATTAAATAAAATAGCTGTGACAAACTTGTATGATTGGTCTCTACAAGATGGTGTTGACGTGAGTCAAGATTATGTAAATGAATATATCAAATCGAATCCCAACGATGCTGAAGTCCAAAAAATAGCTATGAGTCATAGGCAGTAGATGCGCCCCACGATCCCTCAGGTACATCTTGTTATTTGCTTAGATTCTCGAATAGCACCAGGGCCGGTTCTGCAAGCGCTCGATGCAATTCGAGCTAAGTTTTGGCAAAAAGAAGTTGTCTGTTTGTGTGATAAGAGCTGGCAGCCTTTTTTAGGAAATGAAGCTGCGGTTGTTAGCTTAGACAAAGAGTCTATTTATAAAGGTATGACAGGCTCTGAGTTATCAAAAAGTTTAGATTCTCTTCTCGCTCAGCTTGATGATTTTGATATCAAGCAAGTCACCACAGTGGGTGAGTTGCACTGGGGGCGCTGGCTTGGATCTTATTTTGATAGTCGCAATATTGAAAAGTATAATAAAATCAATATCGATAAGCCCGACTCATCATTACAGGTTATAAATGCGATTTATAAAAATTTGGAAATTGAACCCCTCACATTGTTAAGTAGAGAAAGTGAGCCAAGATCGGTTTTTGTTGATCCCTATGAAATGGGTGATATCAGTCAAAAATTTTTAGATATGATGATTAATATTGATCATAAGCAACTTCCTAAGTGGCTGAAAATAATATGTCGAAGTGACGATATGCCTTTGCTAAGAAAAATAGGTCTAAAGGGTTTCATAGTTGAGCGCAGCGAAGCTGAGGTTCACTTAGCCGTTGACCCAGTTCTTTGTTTTGACTCCGAATCTGTCTATATTCAAACAAGCCGCTCCTATAAGGTTGCAGTCTATGCACAGCCTGCTGAAAGATCGATGTTCTTTGCTGGAGATCTACATATTCAGTCTGAATCCGAAATTGATCTAGTCGAGCTTTTAAATATTATTAATTATTGGCGTGCGGACCGGCTTCAAGAATTGTCTTTCCAGTGGTTAAATATGGGCATCGATATTCATGTTGTTGAGCAGGCGCAGGACAGGGTTGGTCTGCGTAATCTAATGAGTTACTCTACAGATCTGGACAATTGCCATCATGTTTTAGAGATCTATAATCAGAGGCGTGGTATAACTAAAACACGCGAATTTCACCATATTCTGCAAGACTTACGCAGGGCCAATCAGCACAATTCCTATTCAATTTCATTTTCAATGAAGTTCATAATATTGATTGTCGAGCGCATGATCTTATCCTTAAAATCAGGAGAAAGGCTTTTTCAAAGACTAGGAAGTGACCATCATCGTCTTTTGGTTGCCGAGACAATTTTTGAAAAAATTCACAATCAAAATAAACCTTTAGATTCAACACAGTGTTTGCAACAATTTGTTTTATTTCTGGATTTTCTGGTTCGAGTTGATAAAGAGAACGACCAACTCGTACTTTCAGGAAATCACAAGGAGACTGCATGAAAACCATCTTGGTGAATAGAAACACCTACCCGGCAATTTTCCAAAAATGCCGAAATTTCGGCCAACTTCTTTCGACTATCGAAGCTGAAGGTGAAAATAATAAGTTGTATATCGTTAAAATTTATATGAATGAAAGGCTGATGGATCAAGATGAAGAAAACTTACTAGATTCATTATCTATAAATGAAATAGAGAGCCTTCGTGTTGAAATGGGAACCATATCTGAAATCGTGAGTCACTCGATTACAAATATAATTGCAGCTATCCAAGATATACAGATCCGAGCAATACGTTTTTCAAGAGAATTTAGACAAGCAAACAGTGTAGACGATGAGAAAGTGAAGTATCTGATGATTCAGTGCCGTGGAGTTATCGATGCCCTAGAAGAGATATTTTACTCTCACACCACGGGCCGTTTTCATATCCGTCACCACTCCCTTTGGCTCGAGTCTGAAAAAGAATTGACCAATATCTTACAGGTGATCTTGCAAAGTCGACGCTATAGCGAGACCACCTTTTTAAGTGATTTTATTGAATACGATCTGATTCATGCACTGGACTGCTGGGAAGAGGCCTTAGAAAAAGAACTCTTAGAGAATACCCAGCTAAGTGGTACTTTTCGTTTGAATAATACAAACGAAAATAGCAATAATGGGGTTGATGCTTGAAAAACAACAGACTCATTTAACTAAAAGCCCAGCTATTCTCATTTCGGGTATTTCTGTGGACGAAAGAGACAAGCTCGCCGATGCTTTTGATGTTGGAGTCACCACTCATTTTTGTTCGAGTAACCAGGTGCTTTTGTCAATGGTGGGCCCCGAAACTCAGGTAATTCTTATAGATCTGACCGGAGACGATTTTTCTGATTTTCTCTCTATACAGGACAATCTTCGAACAAAATGGCCTTCGATTCCAGTTTTATTGAAAGCCAAAGACTTATCGGTCAACCAGCTTTCCAAACTTATTAATGAGTTCGATATTTATACAATTATCAGCGATAAAATGCAGCTTAA
The DNA here is from genome assembly GCA_041739665.1 of Bdellovibrionales bacterium. Classification (GTDB taxonomy): domain Bacteria; phylum Bdellovibrionota; class Bdellovibrionia; order Bdellovibrionales; family JAGQZY01; genus JAGQZY01. The sequence goes on along the minus strand of JBGSNK010000062.1, from coordinate 52,362 downwards.
AAAAAGTCTGCAAGAGGCGTTGGTCGAGAACGTAAAACGAAAATCCTATATCGAAAATTTAAAGCTGCTTAAAGTTCAAAATCAGAAATTAGAGAGCTTAAATCAAAACCTGGAAGATCTAGTTCATCAAAGAACCATTAATGAATTTCAGGCAAATCAACAGGCTGAAAATTCGTTAAGGAAAATTCAACAGATTTTGAACTTTATAAAAAAAATATCTAGCTCCAACGGGCTTGAAGATCTTTTGACGAATCTAAGTAATGAATTTAAAAGATTTCAGAGCAGTATGCCGCCTATCTTAATTATAATAAAAAGTGAGAATGACAAACGAATTCATTATTTCCAGGGAAGACAGCTTGTTGAGAAAACAGTAAAACTTTCCTCACATTTCGCTGATGTTATTGATAACCATGATTCAAATAAGTTAAGACATGACCTCAGTAATATTTTTGGACGCCCTTTTGGCTCTGTCATTGTCGAGCCATTGGTTTTTCAATCAGCTGAACTAGAGTCGGTGAAAGCGCTTCTTGTTTTTGAGCATTCCTTTAACGAGTCAGCGCAAAAGGATTTCAAAAATTTTTCTCTCGAACATGTATCTATTGTCAATATGGCTTTGGAAAATATTCTGTTAAAAGAAAGCTTACAGGCTATCGCTCGTCAATGGGCTAAAACCTTTAATCAAATGGAAGACCCAATTCTAATTGTCAACCAGAACTATCAAATTAGTCTTTCTAACGCTGATTTTCACAAGAAATCAAAAAGTCTATGCTATGAGGTTTTCGCAAAACGCACTAAGCCGTGCAATGATTGCCCAATAGTAAATGTTTTCAATAATCATGAGCCTAAGACTTCTGATATCTCGATTGATGGGAAAATATTTAGTGTCCACTCTTATCCAATTTTATTGGATGGTGGAGGTACGGTTTCGCACGTTATCAATCAATACGTTGATGTGAGTGCCAGTGTCGATTTGCGCAGTCAAGTTATACAGGGTGAAAAAATGGCAGCTGTTGGACTGTTGGCTGGTAATATAGCCCATGAATTAAACAATCCACTTACGGGTATCCATTCTTTAAGCGAATTGCTCTTGGTGGATTTTGATAAAGATACAAATACTTACAAAGATCTTAAAGAGATCAAAGATGCAGCCGAACGTTGTCAGAGAATCATTAAAGACCTTCTCGATTTTTCCAATTTGGGGTCAGATGCTCGGGTTCGACATATCGATATGAACGAGCTGGTAGCTAAAACCCTTCCACTCCTTAAAGTCTCAATGCGTACTATTAACGCGGATGTGACTCTTGCAGAATCACCTTTGTTTGTTGAAGGTGCCCCCCAGTTGTTGCAACAGGTTATTTTTAATTTAGTAAACAATGCCTGTCAGGCTATGTCTGATGGAGATAAGCTGAAGGTGTGGGTTAAGGCTAAGAAAGATATAGTGGAAGTTGGAGTTCGCGATACTGGCAGCGGAATACCTGATGCGATTAAAGAACAAATCTTTGAACCTTTCTTTACAACTAAAGATGATGGCAAGGGCACTGGCTTGGGACTTAGTATGTCGCGTACAATTGTCAATCGATTTGGTGGCCAACTTTTTCTCAATGAAGATTATAAGGATGGAACAGAATTTCTAATCCATTTACCAAGGGTGAAAAAATGAAAATTCTTGTTGCCGACGACGAACCCTTGATTCGCAGATCGTTACAAAAGATTTTGCAGCGCCAAGGACACAATGTTATTCTCGCGGAGGATGGCAAACAGGCCGTAACTCTGTGGCTAGCCGAGAAACCTGATGCCGTCATTTTAGATGTTCTTATGCCAGGCTTCACTGGCCCAGAGGTCATCTCCGAGGTTGGAGCTCGCGAAGGCACACCTATTATCCTCATCTCGGCCTATACAGGTGACTATAATCCTGAAATGGCAAAGTCCTTGGGAGCCGATCTTTTTATAGAGAAGCCTTTTGACAGCTTATCTGGACTGGTGCAATCTCTCGAGGATCTAGTGGAGAAGAAAAAACTTTGAGAATCATTGCGGGAAAATATGGAGGTCGTCGACTCTCCACATTCAAGGCCGATCATATTCGCCCAACGACAGATCGGGTGAAAGAAAGTCTTTTTAATAAGCTGCAAGGTGGTCTTGAAGGGGCCCGAGTCTTGGATCTATTTGCTGGCACCGGCAACCTGTCTTTTGAAGCCCTCTCTCGCGGGGCCACAAGTGTTGATTCCGTTGAAATGTCAAAAGCCTCTGTTGCGATAATAAATAAAAATAAAAAAATCCTCGGAGTTGGCAATGAATTGACCATTCATTTACAAGACGTCTTAAAATTCTTAAAAAATGGCCATCAAAAGTATGACGTTATTTTCATCGACCCTCCCTTTACTAAGAAAATGGCCCATAGTGTTCTCGAGGCTCTTTCCAAGTCCGACGTTTTTCTTCCACATAGTGAAGTTTTTATAGAGTCTTCAACTCAAGAGAGTGTGTTGCAGAATTACCCTCCCTTGCGGCAAAAATCTCATAAAGCGTTTGGAGATAAATATTTATCGCACTATGTATTTGGTTAATTATTCAGAAAAATATTGTTATGGTTTGTAACGAGTCCTCAAAGGAGTTTTCATGTTATCGCGGCAAATTAAGAGTTTAAAACCTTCACCCACGCTAGCTCTTGCAGCGAAGGCTAAGAACTTAAAAAGCCAAGGTCACGATGTTGTTTCTCTGACTGTTGGTGAGCCCGATTGGCCCACTTACGATAAGGCGAAGCAGGCTGGCATACAGGCAATCCAAGACAATAAAACAACATACACGCCGGCCTCTGGCATCTCTGAACTTAAAAGGGCGATTGCGGGCCTAACATCTACCCAGTTGGGCTTAGAAGTTCAAGAGCAGCATATCACGGTCGCCAGTGGAGCCAAGTTTGTTATTTTTGCAGCTCTCAATGCGATTCTCGATCCCGGTGATGAGGTGATTGTACCAAGTCCTTATTGGGTCAGTTATCCCACCATGGTGGAGTTGGCCCAAGGGGTTCCTAAAATAGTGACTTGCAGTTTTGACCAGCAATTTAAAATATCCGCCAAGCAATTGCAAAGTGCGATCACACCCAAAACTAAGGCTCTTTTGCTCAACTCTCCCAGTAATCCAACCGGGGCCGAGTACAGCCTTGAAGAGCTTAAATCCTTAGCTCAAGTTTTGGATGTGAATCCTAATGTTGTAATTCTCAGTGATGATATTTATAACCAGCTCTCTTTTAACCCAAAGGGTTTAAGTCCCCATATTTTAAACGTCGCTCCCCATTTGTTTGATCGGTGTATTTCCATCAATGGTGTTTCGAAGGCTTACTCTATGACTGGCTGGAGAATTGGTTGGGCGGTCGGTCCTCAAGAAGTTATTAAGGCTATGGGCAATTATCAGAGTCAGACTACTGGTGCACCTAGCTCTATTTCACAATGGGCTTCTGTGGTTGCTATCGAAGGCTGTTGTGATGAAGTCAAAGAGAGCCTTGTTTTTTTAATAGAAAGAAAGAACTACTTCACCAAGCTCATAGACGATATTCCGGGCCTTAAGTCCTTTGCCCCCCAGGGTGCCTTCTATTTGTGGGTGGGGTTAACAGATTGGTTAGGTAAAACTTATCGTGGTGAAGTGCTTAAGGACTGTCGTCAGGTGGCAGAAAAACTTCTTGAAGATCAGATGTTAGCAGTTGTACCGGGTATGGAGTTTGGGCTTGAGGGCTATCTTCGCCTGAGTTTTGCTGCCAGTAAAAAGGACTTAATGAGAGCGGCCCAGAGGTTGGTCCAGTTCCACAGCGAACTTTCCTAGAGTTTGTCACAGTCTCAGGTCTTATAAGGGCTTGTAACCTATAGACATAGTGCGACATTTGCCACTACAATAGAGCTTGGACTTTATCAAGGATGATGATGTGTCGCTATGGTTTTTGCTTCAAATTGTAATCAATATCTTCTTACTAGGTACTTTAAGTATTTGTCTTGTCAAAGTTTTTCGAAAACAGGAAGACGACCCGAGGCTGACCCAAGGGCTTCGACTCTTACAAAGTAAAATTTCAATTCTTGAAGACTTATCCGACCATACCGAAACCCAAGTGAAGCAGTTGATGACCTTGCTTGATAAAAAACTTGGAGAAGTGCGCGGGACCATGAATCAAGTCAATCAGCACATCAATGAAGTGGGGCGCTCCATACAAGAAGGGCAAAAAATGGCAGAGAAATTATGCCAAGAAATAACCACCGACCAAATTATCGAAAAGAAAATAGAAAGCAAATATATTCAAGCGGCACGTTTGGCACATCAAGGTCTTGGAGTGAATCAGATTGTAGAGCGACTTGAGCTGCCGCGCGCAGAGGTTGAGCTTATCGTTAAGGTAAACAAGAAAAAATGCATTTATGAGTCCCAAGGGGGCGAGCCGCCGGCGAATATCAATGATGAAATGTTCGCTCGCAGTTTACAGATGCCTTCAATTGAAACCCCGTCCATAGAAAAAACCTATTCAAACTTTCAAAGGGCTGTGCAAGAACATAAAGAAAAGTCTGAGTTCCGCAGTATCAAACTCAGTTAAATCTATGCTAGCAAAAGGTGACCGATTCACTGCCAGATTGATTGAATGTGTGGAAAAAGATCATTGGATCGTCAGTTATCAAGGTCATCTTTTTCAGGTCAAAAATACCACCACGACAAAATTTCATGCAGGTATGAAATTAAATTTACAAGTTGTGAGCCTTTCACCCGTCAAGCTTAAAATATTGGCCCACAATCCAAGCCCTGGTTCTTGGAGCCGCCGCATTTAACTTATTATTGACCCCGTAAACGAGTCCCCAGTTCTTCAATATTTGAGGTTAATTTTTTATAAAAATTGTAGCGTCCCAGAATAAAGCGCAATAGGTATCGATCGGTCAGCTGAATGACTTTGATCCCCAGCAAAATTGTTAGCAGCACTCCTAAAAGAACGATCAGGACTTTGCGGGATCCCTGAGGATCTTCCATAAAAAATAATGCGGGAGTGTTAATACCAAAAAAACCAACAATAAGGTTCAGTGGCAGAAAAATTCCAGAAATCATTGTCAGGCTAAGTAAAGTTTTGTTCAGCCGATCTGCCTTAATTGATTCAAAATACTTATAGACGCCATCGAGTCGTCCGACCAGAGTATCAATTGTCGATATTTGGAACTCAATATTTTCTTCAACGTCTTTATACTCGTCTGAGAAGTTCTTAAAAGATTCATGGGAGTTCTTATAAAATTCGCGATAAACGACCGAGTTGCGAAAAAAATAGTTTTTTATACGTGAGAGATCTTTTTTTAGATCAAACCAGAGGTCCATAAAATAGCGGGGTGTGTTGCGGGCAAAAAGATAATCTTCGAGTTCTTCTACCTGGGTTGAATAACTGACAATAATTTTTTGATTGTGTTGGTAAATTTTTTCTAGATGGGTTAAAAGATCTTGAAATTCATGGTTGAGAAGTTCAAGTTGCTCACTTTCTCGATTGAAATGATAAATGTTATTTTCTTTTAAAACAAAGGCCTCGGGAATAAAATTAATCTTCTCGTGACTGACACTCATCCTTCTCAGAATAAGAACCTTGAATTCATCATAATCCTCAAACACTGAAGTCTGTTGATCAGAGATTAGCATTCCGACAACTTCATCGTAGCTGTGTGTAATGATTTTGCTGAGCATACACGCCCTCCAGTATTAATTTTTAAATATGTATCTGGTGTCAGTTATTTTATCAAGGGCGAAAGTTTTTGGGTTAGCCAGAGGGCGACGTTCTTTTGACCAAGGCTAGTCATATGAACATGGTCCCACCAGAGTAAGCCAGAGTCTTTTTCTGATTTCATGTGTTCGGCAAGATCCCAGAATTCAATTTTCCCTTCTGAAGAAAGGTGGGATAAAACCATTATATTAATGCGATGGTGCAAGCTCACCGAGTCTTCACTCGTCGGCTCGCTTAGAAAAAGAGTTCGAGTACCCCTCTTTGAGAAGTGTTGCTGAATAGTCATTATATTTTTCTTAAGCAAATCAGGATCTGGATCATTAAAGCCGAGGTTGGTAACAAGGACATCAAGTTGAGATGAGTCGATCTTGTCTTTAAACTGTTGAAGAAGTTCTGAGCTAGTTAGACCTGCCTCTGAAAAGTTATATGTTGTAATTCTCTTTTTTGGTCGCGTTTTGACGAGTTCCATATGAACTTCTGCCACCATTGTTTGTTCCAGACGACTAGCACCTTTTCCATAAGTTTGTGAAGTCCCTAAGAAGCCTATACGAAACTCGTTTTCTTTTTTGAGCCCTGCTTGAAACTTTTGGGTCGGAATTTGTGTAATCTTGACGTTTTCAGCACCCTCAATCTGAGTGACGACGTTGACCTCAAAATGGGATGTTCCGTCCCAGTCGGTGAATTCTTTTAGAAAGGATTCAAGGAGTTTGTCAAAAGCGATTTTCTTGTATGTTTCAGGTCTAATCATTTCGAAGAATAACCATTGGCGCCAACGTTCAATCCCCTTTTCACTTTGTAAGCTCGTCTTGCGGTCAGGTACATAGGTGTCGTAATGATAAGTTTTGGACCAATAAAAATAATCAAACAGATATAAAGGTACGAGGCAGAAATAAAAAACGAAATTGAAAAGAATAAGGCGAAAAGCAATTATTTTAGTTTTTTGTGAGAAAACTCCCCCAGCGAATATCTGTAAACCTAGGCAGATAAAAAAGATAAGAGCTATAGGAAGAAGCGCCCACTGATAAGAGAAATCCTCGTCGATTACGACAGAATATTGATCTTTGATTTTAAAGTTGTCGATGACCACATCTTGCAAGCCACCTTGAAAGGCAATAGATTGGTTGTTCACCAGGGGAGGAAAAGGATAGTTGGACTTCACACCATCAAGAACGACTTCGCTGCGAGAGATACCGTTTTTTATCAGAAAATGATGCCACCCTTTAGTCAACAATAGGTCTGTATATTCCTTAGACTGAAAACCTTTTTTAACATTCCCTTTAAAAAAAAAGCCAAGTCCACCCGTGGGGGGGGTAAGTTTAAGGCCCATCATCTGGTTATTATTTATGTTAAACATAAAATAGAGTTTTCCCGCATCTGGCAAAAAGAAATCAAATGAGATTTCTTCGGGACTTTGTTCTTGGGTTAAAGCTAAAAATTGATAACCATGCCAAGCTCCAAGATGAAGCTGGTTCTGGAACAAACCATTGCGAGTGAGCATAAAATTAGGAGCGCCCATTGTTGCAAGTTGTTGGATCAACTTCACACTCGCCCAATCTGTTTTTTTGCTAAGAGTGTTTTTATTGTAACCAATGAATTGCAAAAGAAAATAAGTCTGAATAAGTGCTAAACAAATTAAGATGAAAAGCTTGACTTGTTTTTTTAGAACGGTCAGCAACAAATTCGCAGACCCAAGTTTGTTTGGCATAATCCTGATTTACTTGGCGCTTTCGTGTACAAATCGAGTGGTGTAATATTTGATGAGATAATCGACCTTGATGGGCTGATTGTTGTAGGACCAGACGAGATCGCCAAAGGGGCCCCATTTGGCCATTAAAAACTCTTCGTCAGACTCACCACTTTGAAAGGCTGGGTTGAGTCCTTGGGCGCGGTGGAACTTCATAGAAATAGTCCCGGGCTGCTTCATACTGAAAATAAGCTTAAAACCATTACGAAAGAGCATAAAATCAGCTTGCGTTTGTGAAATACTATAAATCTTTATGCGGCCCATAGGAGAACCCTTCATTTGATTGAAGGCCGTTGAGGCGTCGACAAAATCTCTTTTCAAAGCACTTAAAAACAGGAGGGTTTCATTGTAGAGGTGCTTTTCGGGCTCAAATCCAGTTGTGATTTGGATCATTCCAGACTCTTCCATATCTTGTTCGGCGCGAACAAGATCTTTGATCCAATTGAGTGTATCCATGGGCTCCATCCTCCAGCGACGCCATGCCGCATTACCCATGTTAGAAAGAAAGAGGGAAGCCTGTCAAGTTTGTCACAGGCGGATGTTGAAAAAAGTGTTAAATCCTCCAAATGAGTTCAGATCTTCCCCGTAATAGAGGCCTAAAGTGAAGGTTACGGGAACATGAAAGCCCACTTGCACATTGGATTCGAGCTCAATTCCATAGCCTGTGAACCAACGTCCAAAGTCCGCTGGGCGACTGGCGCGAAGGGCGGAGTCACTGTAAAGACCATCTAAAGATGTGGCATCAAAGACAAAGCTGCCCTGAAGGTTCTTGATAAAGAAAGGGGGCTGCGTCCAGCCGCTAAAAATGGAAGCTACCGGAAAACGGTACTCGGCATTGGTGTTGACGATGTTGCGAGCGATAAAAACGCCGGTGGGATAGCCTCTTTGCATAAATGATGTGTTGGTAATTTGAGGATTGATGAAAGGGCCGGCCAAAGTGCTGGTAGCAAAAAAACTGTTACTCAATTCGGGGGCGTAGCTCGCATTAATCCCGAGATAAAAAACATGGCGCTTGGGGGTGAAGGAGGACCAAAAACTACCGAGATGAGTGTAGGACTCACTGTAATCAATATTGCCAAGATTTGATAAATATTCTCTATGACCCAAATCAAAACGCCAACCCGCACTTGGAGAAATGTCATTCGCCTTGCTCCGAAGTTTACTGTAATTAAACTCCAATTGTGGACCTTGTCGGATATAGTTTTGGTTGTTGAAATTGAGTCCGCTGTAACGCCAACGAAAACTCAACCGTCCCGCATTTGTGTTGCGTCCAATTGCGGTGTTATCCAGACGATAGGACGCCAAAAACTGCACATTCGTAAAATGCAAAGTGCTACCGTCATTAAAGAAGTAGTTATAAACGTCTGAGACAGAGCCACCTAAAGTCAAGGGTGTGGAGTTGTTCAAGTAGGATAGGCTGACCCCTGGCTTCCTTGTGAGCGTGTCCCACTGACCAATCAATGAAATATTATTTATTCCCATTGGGTCCCCAGCAGAAGTCATAGCCTGATAAAGTTGACCTCCGTCGACCAGATAAACAAAAGGGATCCAGTGATTGGGGTAAAGGTAGCGCCAGGGCCTGAAGTCGCGGCTTGTTTGCGTCTTGGGGGCCTGTTCTCTTGCCGTCGTCTGCTCTTCCTGAATGTCTTGTTTGCCATCCCGTTTGCCGATCTGAATTGTGGTCTTTTGTCCCTTTGGCAGCCGTGGGGTCGCTTGTTGGGAAGCCTCCCTTCTGGGAGTGAAGAGGGGCTCCACTTGTGGGGGTAAGTCATCCAGGCTCTCCCATTGGGCGCCACTCATTCTGAGCAAGCGACTTCCCTGTGCGCTGCTCTGACTGTAGTAAAGGCTGTCATCTAGGGGGTCGATCTCTCCTTGAAAAGCACGAGTTAAGGAGTTGGTGATTGCCTTTGCTGTTTCTAGGGATTCATTTTCAAATAAGTAAAGATTTTCCACGCCAGTTTGCCGTGAGCTGATGAGCGTCCCCTTGGAAGTTTGTTTGAGGAAGCGTACAGGATATTTTTCAAAAACGACCTTCATAGAGTTGTCGGCAAGGCTTAGACGAGACAGGTGTGGAGATTTGTTGGGAAGCTGCTCGACTAGGAGAAGGTTGTCTTTGTCGATACAGGAAAGGTGACGTAAGTCATCACCTAAAGGAGCTTTATAGAGAGTTTTCGTTGTTTTTGTCTGCCAGTCCATGACTTCAATATTCTTACTGGCAGCTCTGTTAGTTAAAAAATAAAGTTTGTCTCCCCGGGGGGAGAAGCAGGCTTGGTGGGCTCTGGCTCCTCGGGTGAGGCGAGTGCTTTTATTTGTTTTAAGGTCATAAAAATAAAGATCATAAAAACGATAAAAACGTTTATGACGGCCGATTCGTTCAAAAACAAAACCGGTTGCAGCAGGATGCCAGTTCAAGCTTTGGGCCTCAGTACTATCCAATATTTTCTTAGGTTCGTAACCCATAAAGCCGTGACGGGGATGTCTTAGGGTGAGCATCACATGACCGTCACCCTCGGGGTTATCGGTTATGTACGCCATCCATAGTCCGTCGGGACTAATACTTGGGGCATAGACAAGTTCATTTTCACCGGCGGCTACGGTTTTTCCGTCTAGGGTGGGCTTTTCGCGAATCCTTTGAATCTGTTCCAGACTTCTCTTGTTCCAGTAATCGTAGGCTCGTTCTAATTGTTGATTAAAATCACTGCCCAAATGATTTTTTAAGGGACCCGTCAGCAGAAAGGGAATACGTCGCGAATAATTTTGATTCAATTTATAGATGATCTCATCTCCACCCTCACGGGTGATATTGTCCCAAAGAATGCCACCAAAAAGATAGGCTCTAGAGCCTCCCAACCAATCCCATTGAACGTCATTGAGTTCGTCAAGAGGATAGTCTTTCCACTTGTTTTCAAGAGTCAGGGCTCGACTTAAAGACTCCAGGTATTGGGAGCGAAGGCGTCCGCCGTTCTCTGACAATGCGGATTCTGTGTAAACGGCCAAGCCTTCGGTGTACCAGCGTGGCAGCATCATATTAGGGCGGGCGGTGGATCCAAAAACCCAGTAGAAGGGGCGAATCCAACCATGAACCGGCTCCATGTTCAGAATATGGGTGTACTCGTGAACTAAAAGCTCATAAACCTGATTTTGGAACTCGCCAATAGATGAATGGGTCGATGGGTTGACTAAGAACAGTGTGATCAAAGGCTGTGGGGTTACTTGTGCCGAGCCGTTAGACATGTCGGTGTTGTCCACAAGAAGGATTGTCATTTTACGAGATGTCTCTTTAAAAAGTGGGACAACCTGCGCTTTTGCCCGTTCAAACTGCATTATATAGTATTCAGCGACCTCTTGATGTTTGGCGTCAAAAAGCCAAAAGGCATCTTTGGTTTCGATCTCTTTCCAATGGATGCGTGGGTCGGTCTGCGCCTGTAAGCCTTGTGGGCTGGAGCAAAGAAAGAAAAGCAAAAAGGTAAAGACAAATTTTATTTTAAACATGCGCAGCTTGGGATCCTAAAAATGTTGATGGGTACTCTTTTAAGAGTTTGACATCAATTGCAGAGTTTTTAAAATACAAACATACACAGACATTTGTTTTGCGGCTTGAGTTATACAGATAAACGGCCTTATAACAAATGAACTTCAAAGGAGTGCAGAATGTGGAAGAATATCATTTTGGCTTTAACAGCGTTAGCTTTTGTTGCAGCCTGTTCATCCAAGAAAAAAGATGACGATGTGATTGATACAATGGAAGTTGACGGTGGAATCACCGAACAGCCAATTGGATTTGACCCCATGGGCTCTGACAGCGGAAATATCCAAGGTCTTGCCACTGTTCATTTTGAGTACGATCGTTTTAGCTTAAGTCCTGAGGCTCGCAATATTTTGTCTCAGAACGCCGACTTTATGCGCTCTAATGGCAATGTAAATCTTCAGATTGAAGGACATTGTGATTCTCGTGGTTCAATTGAGTACAATTTAACTCTGGGTGAGCGTCGTGCGAACTCTGTTAAGTCTTACTTGGTCAGCCTTGGCATCCCAGAGAGCCGACTTTCTGTTCTTAGCTACGGTGAAGAGAAGCCACTCAACGCTGGCGACAATGAAGAGGCCCACGCCGCCAACCGCAGAGCTAACTTCGTACCCATTCAGTAATTCATGACCAATCCACTTGGTTTTGATCATCTGTTAAAAAAGAGGCACTTTATGTGCCTCTTTCTGTTTTTAGCTTTGGGTTGTGTCAACAAGCAGCCCAGTGTTGAGGAATGGAACTTGGCAAAAATAGCCTTTCGCTCGGCGCAGGAGAGTGAGGCAAAGCGTTATGCCCCCAAGATCTACTCGAGAGCTCGTCTTTTATTAAAAAAAGGTGAAAGATCTTATGCAGAAAGATATTTTGAAGAGTCCACTGACTATTTTCGCAAGTCGCGCTACTATTCTGAGAAGGCTGAGAATATTGCTCGCGTGAAGATGTTTAAGCAAGGAGATGTGACGCCATGAAATTTGTGTTCTTAGTTCTAGTGATATTGAGCTTGAGTGCCTGTCTAAAAACTCGATCTGAGTTACGAGGTGATTACAACCCTTCTCCTCGCAATAGCGCCAACTCCGCGCCAGCAACTCAAGGTGGTTCTCAGCAGCAGCGCGCTCAAATCGACAGTCGTTTTTTTGAAATCGATCAAGATTTTCGTCAGCTTTACGGCAAGATCGAGATCCTTGAGAAAAAAGTGAGTGACCTAGCGCCTCAGTCGGGTGCTGGTGCGGTTTCGTCCGAAGAATCATCAGCAAAAATGAGTCGACTTGAAAAGCGAATGAGCACAATTGAAGAGGCCCTTTTGTCACTTGATAAAAAAGTCAGCCAACTGGGCAATACTGGAAGTTCAATCTCTCCTGACAAGATCAAAGGACCTTTTGCCCGTGGCGAAGCTTATTTTGCTCGCGCTCAATATGAAAAAGCCATTGAATCCTACGATCAGTATCGCAAAAATTTTCCCAAGGGGCAGAAGTACGCCGATGCCACTTTAAGAATGGGGCAAGCTTTTCAGAGACTAAAAATGAATCAAGATGCCAAGGCTTTTTATCAAGAAGTGATCCAGAGATTCCCCAAAACAGCTGTGGCAAACAAAGCCCAAGAAAATCTTAAAAGTATATAAATGAACCATATCTTAGCCATTGAGACCAGTTGTGACGACACCTCAGTGGCGATCCTAAACGAGGACCGCCATGTTCTTTGTTGTCTAGTGGCCAGTCAAGATTTAGTGCACGCACCTTTTGGTGGTGTTGTTCCCGAAATTGCCAGCCGTAATCACACCGAGTCTCTTGTTCCATTGATCGACCAAGCCTTTTCCCAGACGGGTGTGGCTTGGGATGATATTTTGGGAATTGCGGTGACCAATAGGCCGGGTCTTGTGGGCTCCCTGATTGTGGGCTTGGTGACCGCCAAGGCTCTTGCGTTTGCACAAGCAAAGCCCTTCATTGGGGTTCATCATATCGAAGGGCATATCTTGGCCCCTTTCCTGAGCGACAGTCAACACGCCGGGGCTGACTTTTATGATGATAATTTTTTAGCTTTGGTTGTGAGTGGTGGGCACACTCAACTTTATAAAATTCAAGGTTTTGGAAATTACACATGTTTGGGGCAAACAATAGACGACGCTGCAGGTGAGGCCTTTGATAAGTTTGCCAAGATGATGGGGCTTCCCTATCCGGGAGGCGTCCAAGTGGACAAGCTGGCTCAATTAGGGAATCCAAAGGCTTTCCTATTCCCGCGTCCATTACTCAATGAGGATCATTTCAATTTTAGTTTTTCGGGATTGAAGTCTTCGGCCCAACGTCTTTTAGAAAAAATGAGTTTGGAGGAGCTCCAATCGTCTCAAGCCGATCTCTGTGCCAGTTATCAATCGGCTATTGTCGACGTGCTCAGCGCAAAATTAAAAAGGGCACTGCATAAAACGGGTTATAAAAAATTTGTGGTCACGGGTGGTGTGAGTTCTAACTCTGAATTGCGAAAGGCGTGCGAGCAAGTGGCTCTTGACCTAAAAGTACAGTTGGCTCTACCACCCTTGCGATTCTGCACGGATAACGCTGCAATGATTGGCCTGGTGGGGCTTTTACGTTTGCAAAGAGGAGAGTCTTCTCCCTTAGAGCTTAAGCCTTTGCCGCGGGCCTCTTTGTGAGTCAGTCTCTAAGAGATAAAATATTAGCTAGGATGAGTGAGCTTGGGATTCAACCTAAACGTTCCATGGGGCAAAATTTTTTAGTCAGCGACAGTGTGGTTGAGAGAATCATTCGCGCAGCAGACCCTGCCGCCTTTGCACAAGTGACCGAAGTTGGGCCTGGCCTGGGGGCCCTGACGGATTCTCTGCAGGAGTTATCAAAAAAACTAACTCTCATCGAAATGGATCGCACGATGGTGCAGTGGTGGAGAGAGCGAGGACTTGATGTTGTGGAGACCGATGTTCTTCGCTACCCCTGGGCCGAACATCCGTGGAGGGAGCGACCAAGTTTGTTAGTTAGCAATTTGCCATATCAGGTGTCGTCGCGCCTTCTCATCGAACTTTCTTTTCTGCCCCAAAGTTTTGACCGCATGGTTTTGATGTTTCAAAAAGAGGTGGCGCAAAGAATTATGGCCACTCATAAGAGCTCTGACTACGGTTTCTTAAGTGTAGCTTCCCAGATTTTTTGGAATCAAAAGATGTTGTTAGAGGCGGGAACTCGTGACTTCTTACCCAGTCCCAATGTTGCCAGTCGTGTCCTTGTTTTCAATCGGCGAGTCAATTTGGCAAATAAGACCCTGGCCACTCAGGGCTTCTTAGATTTTTTAAAAGTGAGCTTTGCCCAGAGACGAAAAAAGTTGGCTCCCCGCCTGAAGCAGTCGGGATATGGCGATCATGTGGTTGGTAGTTTGGAAAAACTAGGCCACAATGGCGATGTAAGGCCTCAGCAGCTGGAGCCACAACAATTTATTGACCTATACACTCTGCTCAAAAAAGAGTAAACAGGCCTAATGGGCATGAAGATTATTGCGGAAAATAAAAAAGCACGCTTCGACTATGAGATTCTTGAAAAGTTTGAGGCGGGTCTTGTTTTAACGGGTAGCGAAGTCAAAAGCTTGCGCGATGGGGCTGTTAATTTAAAAGACTCCTATGTTTCCTTTCGAAATAGCGAAGCTTTTTTACAGAATGCCCATATTAGTGTTTACACGGCCAGCAGCTACAACAACCACCATCCCGAAAGGTTGCGCAAACTTCTTCTCCATAAAGAAGAGATCAATAAGATCATGGGTCGTGTGCAAGAAAAGAGTCTCACATGTGTGCCACTCAAGCTTTATTTTAAAGGTGGCCGAGTGAAGGTCGAGATTGGTCTAGGTCGAGGTAAAAAGACCCATGATAAACGTCAGAGCATCAAAAAGAAAGAATCCGACCGTGAGCTTGCTCGAGTGTTGAAGAAGTAATAAAATAAAGTATGATCATGACTTTATGTATGCGTTTAATTTGTATGTGTTTTCCTCTTATCGCCTCTGTCGGTCATCTGGCTTTAGCCCAAAATTCTGTTCCTAAAGAAGAAGTGAGTCTCAGTGAGGATCGCAAGCATCTTGAAGAATTGCGCCAAAATATTCCCGAAGAGATTAAACAAGAGAACGATGAGTTGGCATTTGTCCTAAAACTTTTTGACGATAAGAAAAGAAATCCCACAACTATTCAGAGAGAGTTCAATAGGCGCGTTTCTTCACTTCGCAAGAAGTCTCAACGCTATTTCAGAAAACTTCGAAAAGAGTTTGATAAAGAGGAAAAAGCTAAGCGAAAAGATTTTTTAAAAAAAGCCAAAGAAGATCGCACTCAATTTTTGGATAAGAAACCAAGTAAAGAAAAGAGAGATGATTTTTTCGTTGAAGAAAAGTCAGACCACAAAGAATTCTTTGCAGAAGAGCGGGAAAAGCGGCGGGATTTTGAGTCTGAGACTCGTGCAAAACAAAAAGAATTCGAATCTCATTTGCGCGACAAAAGAAAAGAATTTGATCAAAGAATGAAAGAGTTCCGCGATCAGCAACGTGCGGATGAGCAGGCAAAAAAACAATTTGGCAAGAAGGTCCAAACCGATGAGCTTTCTGATCGCCATCAAAGTTATCTAGAAGAATTTAAACAGATCCCGAGCGATCCAGGGGCAAAGTTACAGCCGGACAATCCATGATATGGGATCTGTTGTTCAGTGTGTGCCTCATTTGGGCAAATGACCCCTTAAACAATGGTATTGTGATAGAAAATATTAGCATAGATGAGCCATCCATCGGCCTGCCCTCTGTGGATGTCTCAGCATCACAAAAAAATGAGAATTTTACTGCCGAACCCAATAATTCTAAAACGCAAGTTCAAGAGAAGGACTCGCAATCAGATACAAAAGACTCTGGAACCTCCGATGTCTTAGGTTCCGCTCCCTATACTGGCTCTACCTACCTGCAGCCTCAAGACTATGAAATTGAGGAAGAAAATGACGAGTCTAAAAACAATGAAGTCTCCGATGAGGAATCCCAGAAAAAGAAGCGGCCCCGTGATCTTAGTCCATGACTGTCGGCTGCAGAAATCTGACTTTTTGTGGGGACTCCTGTTCATTGGCCGCGAAACTGTGTCGCTGCCCCTTGGTTGGGGCACTAAATAAAAACAGCACGACAGAAAAGTGATTCTCGGGGCTGTAACCTCCACTCTTGTACCCTTGCTCGGACGGGCTCACTCCAGCGCCATGTCTGAATGTGGTCAAAAAAATTAACAGACTCTAAGAGTTCGCGGACATGCCACCAACGTTTGTGGGCGATGGCTCGGTCGATAAGGGCGTAATCACTCTTCAACATAAACTGCACGGAGCGCACGGCCTCTTTCATTTGTTCGATTTCTTGAGGAGCTAGTTTAGGTACGCCCATCTTGGCGTAGATCATCGCACCACGGATCAACCAGTCGAGCGGAGAGGCTTTGGCTTTGGCCCAATTGACCGTGATAGGACTTTTTTGAAGAATGGCAGTGATTCCATCATGGGGATCGGAAACTTCTAAAGAATTGGGGGTGCGTCCGTCTCTTCGAATTTTTTCGGTATCGGAAATTAGTTCCTCAATAGATCTTCCGGCCATTGGAAAAAGGATTTTCTCAACATTATAAAGTCCTCGGGTGTGGGCGTCTTCTAGACTGTTGAAGAATTTAAAATCCACTTGTGTCCCCAAATAGTCGATAATGATGACAAAACCGTAGTGATAGGAAAACACACGTCCACTAGGCTTGATCACCTCGCGGCTCATCTGTATTTTTTTTATCACTTTTCCATATTGGGACAAGATGAGTTCGGCCTCTTCTTCGCTCCAGTTGGTGCCGATTACAGCAAAGTCATAATCACGGGGTGCAAAACGTCGACCTTGATAAACATGGGCAATTAAATCCCTTGCTAATCCGAAACCCGCGTGCAGCTCCCCATTTTGAAACAGTTGATGAAAAGGGGCTAGATCTGGAGATGTGGCTCCAAACGCTGGGGCACCCACGACCACGGCTAATAACATAACTAAATTTCGCATTGAAAGTTCTTAATATAGTTTAAATGGACAGGCACTATAATGTGAAAATAATATATAAAAAATGAAGAAGGCTTTAAAAAAGAAGCACTTTTTTACAAGATTAGGTTCTCCAGTTCAACTTTGCAGTCTTGAGCAAGTGGTGAGAGATGGTGAACTTCTAAAAATTGGGCAGCGCAATTTTCTAAAACACAGGATTATGAGGAAATGGGCTCATGAATCCTGGGAACTATTGCTGTAGTGGTGGAGTAAAAAATCCCTTAAAATATTTTCTTTTTGGATATAGTCCACACGATTGTGATTCAAAAAAACTTTATAAAAATGAACTTCACCTTCTCGGACGATCGCAGCAACTCTCCACTCTTTGCCCATAACTTTAAGCTCCATAACCCGCCACTCAATATTCTTTTGATTAACAAGTGTTTTTAAAGCCAAGGGCTTGAGGCCACTATGCCCCTGTTTCGCTACAGCTCCCTTAAAAATATTGGGAAAGTAAAAGTCTCTTCCGAGGCCAGGTTTATTAAAAAAATCAGCAGTACTTTTTGAGAAATAAAACTTTGTCGGACCAAAACCAGGAAGATCTAACGCATGGTAAACCTTGTTGGTGTCAATATTTTCGCCAGTAAACAAAATTCGGCGCAACCGTAAAGGATCTAAAGATGCGGCTAATTCTAGGTCATTGAGTTGAGCTTCTAAGGCGTAAAGCTCTTCAGAGAGAGTGATGATTTTTTCAAGTTCATTATCGGATAATTCTCCACTTTCGTGAAAGCGGTCCAGGGACTTTGAGAATACTCTCTCTAATTTCAATACTTTGCGGTGTAGTTCATTTGAAGCTAAGTCAAAAAGTTCTTTTGTGCGAATGAGACGTACTTCTAATTGCTGCAGGGATTTCGCCAAGGGAGAGTCCAGACTATCGGTAGAATTTAATATAGCTCTATGGTCGAATACATGAGAACAAATGACATTAGCCTTGCTCACTGAGGTTCCGAAAATTCCCAAAAGAATAAGAAAAAATAATTGAATAGAAGGCATACCGATATAAAGACTAGACACAAAATATATGCCAGATGAAAGTGGATTTTTAAAAAAATTATAGAGTAAAGCAGTGAAGGTTTGGGGTCATGAGGTGAAAGGAAGAGTGAATTTGACCTGTATTTTAACTGTTTTTAGTGCCGGCTTCTTTTTCGGCTTTCTTACGTCGTTTGGCAAAAATTTTCTCGAGATCCTTTGTGGTCAAGGGGCGGTAGTCGCCAGCCTTTAAAGCTCCAAGTTTCAACTCACCAATAGAAACTCGCTTGAGTTTTACTACAGAGAAGCCAATTTTTTCGAACATTTTTCGAACCTGGCGGTTCTTACCCTCGGCAATAGTGATTTCAATCCAGTCTTTTTTATTCGAACCCTTATTGAGTCGTTTCGAGTGAACCGCACGAACTTTTCCACCAATAATGCTTACACCTCTCTTGAGCTTCTCCAGTTTTGCATCAGTTGGGATACCGTCAAGTTTGGCGTGATAGGTTTTTGTGATATTAGAGTTGGGGTTGGTGATTTCATTGGCGAAATCTCCGTCATTAGTGATTAACAACAAACCTTCAGTGTCCCAGTCAAGGCGTCCCACTGGGAAGATTCGCTTTTTAATTTTTTTAAAATAATCGAGAACAATAGGGCGCCCTTGGGGGTCTGATGTCGTGGTGACAACATTGCGTGGTTTATTAAACACAAAGTACAAAGGCTGGGGTTTGGTTACAATAGGTTTGCCTTTGACTTTTACGGAGTCGGTCTCTGGGTTGATTTTAAAGCCGAGCTCAAAAACTTTGCGTCCATTGACTTGAACCTGTCCCTCGTCAATGATCTCGTCGGCTTTGCGTCGACTGGCGACCCCATGGTCGGCTAAAAACTTATTAAGGCGAATCAGGTGGGGTGTTGTTGATTTGGGGGCATTGTCATTCATGAATCAAACCTTTGATTGGGGCTAAAATGCTGGCCCAACTGGTCTACCAAGGCAGCGATGACATTGTCATTGATAAAAATGTTTCCAAGGGCATCCTGACCGCGATTCCAGGCTGCCTCTCCAAAGCTTCGAGCCTCGGGATGGTGAATTCGAAACAGTTCAACCGCCTTTTCTAAAACTTCAACCAGTTCCAGGTAATCGGGGTCAGATTTTCGGTCGATAAAATATTGCTCTAACTTTTTGAGAGGATAATAAAGCTTTGGGTATTGGTTGAGGCGTCCACTGGCCTCCATTTGATTTTGGAAAATATAACCGCGAATGATCATTCCCGTTAGCTTCTTTTGCTCCATACGAAAGCGTGCGTAGGTGTGTTGGTCAACCTTAAGATACTGTGTTGTGTTGGTTTTTAACTCTAAATTTTCGTTGTACTCCAGTCGAATAGCCATGGTCAGGGGCTCAAGCTCTCCCTTGCGAATCAACATCAGTGGAGAGGCGTGAATCACAGACAAGCTCTGATCCAAGTTTTGCAAAAGAAGCAGGTAGTTTTTGTCTTTCGTAAAGACAACACGCTTTTTAGTCCCCTCGGGCGAAGTGCGATCGAGCCATTTCTCAAATATATAAATACCCTCAATACTGTTCTTGATAGGAATCACTTGCCAGTAATCGGGAAAGACAAAGTCTTTTAAACTCCAGTCGAGGAGAAAAGTTTCGTTGTAATGTTGAATGATATACTGAAGCTCTTGGCTGAGGTGAGTGCTGTTGTTCTGCCAATGCTCATGAACCAGAGACATCCGACAAAAATTTTCAAAAAGCTGGGGGCTCAATGGTGTCTCAGGATCACAGTGATGAATAAGATAGTGGTAAAAACAAAGACGCGCAGCGTCCTTGTTGGGCTGAAAGGATAACATATGTCTTGCAAGATGCGTGGTTGTATTCATAACCTATTAAAAGGATAGGGGTAATTGAGGACCCCGTCCACTAAAATGTCGAACACTAAAGGTGGCTACCCTTGAACCGACGCTTGAATCCAGAGCTTTTTCATCTCAACTCAAATTCAGAAGATTTGACGCATCCTGGAGCCTCTATGGTGGCCACCAGAAAGCTTGAAACCGATCTCAAGGAAACTAAGAAAAAAGTCTCTCATCTTGAAAGCATGGTCGAGGTTCTGCATTCTCAAATGAAACATTTGAATCAGGGCCATGAAAAACGTACAGATCTTTTTTCTAAAGCAATTAGTGAGCTTGAAAAAGAATTGCGCGATCATCAACTTATACAAAATCGTAATAATCAAAAGATAGAAGAAAAGATCAGGCAGCAACAAGTCAGTGAGGGACAAGTCGAGTCAATGGTCGATCGATTCAATACAAGTCTTGCCCAATTTGAAAATAGGCTAAACACCCTTCAAAAAGCTTTGTCTGAGAAGCAAATGACGCTCATGTCCTACCGAGGCATTATTGAGCAAATCGTAGAAGAAGTGGAAAAATTAAAAAATAAATAAGTTTTGTCGCTCACTTTGGTGAATCCACCTTTTGGGGGAGGACTTTCTTCATTCGCTCTGCAAACTCTGGGGCTTCTTCAAAACCGGTCAAAACCAGGTCTTCCCGAATTTTACCCTTGTCATCAATAAAAATCATGGTGGGAAGGCCATATACTTTGTAAATCTTCTGCCATTCGTTGATTTGCTTTGAAGGTAAGGTGGCATCAATTTTCAACATGACAAATTCTTTACTCAACTCCATGACTTCTTGCTTGTTAAAAGTCAGTTGGTCCATCTCGACACAAGCCACACACCAGTCCGCATAGAAATCTATGATAACCGGTTTCTTTTGTGCCCGCGCTTCAGATACCTTTTTTTCCGAGTATTTTTGCCAAATCACGCCGGCCGTTTCTTCCTGGGTCGTAACAGATTGGGGAAAAAGCTGTTTGAAAAGTGGGGCGGCATAGTAAAAGGATAAGGCAAAGAGGACGAGAGCCAAAATTGTTTTGATTCCATTCATCCAGGCCCCCGAGCGAGGGAGTTTGCCACTGAGCTGGCTAAAAGTTCCAAGAATAATAAACAGGACTCCAAAACCCATGGCAAAGGTGAAGAGAAGGATGAAGCCCAACAGGCTATTCTGACTTTTTGCAATATAGGCCAATACACCAACAAGCACAGGGCCAACACAGGGGCTAGCAATGACTCCAGCTAAAAGGCCTGAAATAAAGGCTCCAAGGTACCCTTTCTGAGTTTGTGTTTGATTCATGCGCTTGCGAATAAAGTTAGGAGGCTGAATTTCAAATAAACCCAAGAGGCTGAGGCCCATTAAGAAAAATACCAAGCTCATGGAAAGAACAACAAGTGGATGACTAATCAAAGAACCAAAAAGCTGCCCAGTCTGCGCAGCCACAACTCCTAGAAGGGCATAGGTAATGCCAATTCCAAAAACGTAGGAAAGGCTAACCATAAAAGATGTGAGTCGAGTTTTATCTTTGTTGGCTCCTAAAACTGCCAATGTTATTGGAATCAACGGATACACACATGGGGTGAGAGATGTGAGAACTCCGAAGAAGAAAATGAGTATCAAAGCATAAATTAAGTTGTCGTCAATTTTTCTCTCTATAAAAGCTGAAGATGCCACGTTCTCCAGTTCAGCTTCTTGGATAATCACGTTAGTCGAGAGATTTAAGTCGCGGGGAGTGAGGCAAAACTTTTCCGTACAGGCAATATAAGTCAGTTTCAACTTTAATTGTGTCACATCTGCACTCAAGCGGGCGGGTATATCCAATTGTGTTTTGAGAGTGGCTGCAAGATGAACACCACGCTTTTTCTTTTTACTAATTTTATCGTCAAATTCCACAATCGGGTCAATAAAGAGTTCACCTGTGGCAATCCCTTCGGGCTCCAAGACTTCTAATCTAAAACGGTCTTCATATGCGAAAAAGCCCTCTTTTAAGCTCAATTCAATTTGCAGGTCAGAAAGTTTTCCGAGTTGAATCTCTTTATTCACTAAAAAAGCGCGAGCCGTCATAGGGTTGAGTTGAGAGAGGTCCTGGTTGTTGCCGTAAAGTAGGCTTGAAGAGATGAGGATCAAGAGAGCGAGGCCAGTTTTCATATTCAAAACTATAGCCCCTTTCGGCGGGGCTGACAATCTGAACGTGCCCAATTGAGGAGGTTTTGCTCATGATCCTAGGGATATTCATTGGATTTTAGCGTCGATTGCGCTACAAAAAAAAAATGAAAGATCAAAGCCTTTTGCCACAAGATTGGCGCTCCCACCCCATCGTGGCCATCGATACCGAAACCAGTGGTCAGTATCCCATGCAAGATGACCTTTGCGAATTGGCTGCTGTGAAGTCACTCGACGGAAAAGTTGTCGACACCTTTCAAGTCCTCGTCAAACCCAAAGAAAAAATGTCTGATTTTGTAATTGGAATACACGGCATCACCAATGAGATGGTGGAACAAGCACCACCTATAGAGGATGTTCTTGCCAACTTTATGGCCTTTATTGGAGATGCAATGATTGTGGGGCACCACTCTCCATTTGATTTGGGATTTTTGGTTTACGATTTAGAAAAACTCGGGATGCGACTCCCCGATCAGCCAGCTTTTTGCAGCAGTCTTTTGGCTCGCAAGGCGATTATCGGTCCTCCCAACCATAAGTTACAAACACTTGTGAAGTACTTAAACCTAGATGGCGGTCAGGCTCACAGGGCTCTCGATGATGCCCATGCTTGTTTGCAATTATTTTTTGAATGTGTGAAGCGCAAGGGTTTAAATACTTTTGCCGAGATCTTTAAATTGCAAGGGCAGCCTTTGTGGTGGCAGGATTTTTCGCTCAAAGGAAAAGCTATAGTCAACCAAACTTGGCAAAAAGTCATACTCGCTATCGAGACAAGAAAAAATTTAGAAATTGTTTATCAAGGTGGCTCTAACAAGGGGAAAAAAAGAGTCGTTCAACCCCTGTCTATTGTTTGCAGTCCCACTGGCGATTTTATGGTGGCTTTAGATCCAGGAGAGCCGGGTCCAAGCAAACGATTTTATCTTAAAAAACTCAGTGAAGCCGAAGTTATACCCTGAGGACTCTTTTAAGAAGACTTGATTTCTGGATCAAGTGGTTCTGCACTTCCATTGGGTAAGATGGGAAGACATTTGACCTCATCCACCGCGCGAAGTTCTTTTGCGATTTTCTCTGCTAACTCTTCGAGCTCTGGAAACTCATCCCCTTTTCGAAGTCGTAGTTTGTAATAGTGACCGTTGATATAGCTATCTATAAATTTTTCGAAAGCATAAACGGGTCCCACGATTCGGTGTGAGAGTTGTTTGCCGACCATAAATAGAAAGGCGGCAAAAGCTAAGCTGACAATTGAGAACGTAAGTAAGAATGGAACTAGAAATTGATCGAGTAATTTTGGATTGTTCCCAATTAGATCAATGACTACGAAACGAAGAAATGTGTATGAGAACACGCCAGAAACTAAAGAGAAGCCCAGACCACAGGTGACAAGAATATAACAATAGCGCAATTGAAAAGAAGGGTGAATCCAGGCGACCTTGCGTAGATTTTCCTTAGGCCATAGATTGTCTTTGTCGCGCAAAAGGGCGTGCCCCATCAGAGAGTAGCCCAGCCACTGTAAAGCATCAGCTAAGTTAAAAACGCCAGTACTCAGTTTTTCGTTTCCGATAATAATAAAATCAACGACATGTCCCCAGACAATACGGTCGATAACATTGCCAAGAATTCCGCCAATCAAAATAGACATACCGAGACGCAAACTAATAGACCGAGTGGGTAATAGATATTGAAAAATAACAAAAGAGAACAGTAAAAATGCTCCGCCTGTTGAGAGCGATACTATTCGAAGTACAGGAGGTAGGTCTGAAAAAAGACCAAGCATGGCTCCTTTGTTAAAGTGAAGATATATGTGGAGAAACTCCCAGTTGAGGCGTGGGTTAAAGCTGAGAATAAGATGCTTTGAGGCCTGATCAACAGCTATGACGGAAAATAGGCTCACAAGGACAATATACAGATCTTTTCTTTTCATTCTTTTATTTTAGTCTTGATAAGCTAAACCCACAACTGTCTGGTTACGACCTCGTCGTTTAGCTTGAAAAAGGGATTGGTCAGCACTGAGAATCAACTCATTCACGCTGCTGGCGTGATCTGGGTATGTGGCGACACCTAGACTTATGCTCAGAGGATAGTTGTTGAAATTAGTTTCAAGAATGGATTTACGCAAAATTTCAGCGAAGGCCAGAGCTGTTTGCGAATCACATTTTGGAAGTATCAAAGAAAACTCCTCACCCCCGTAGCGCGACAGGCTTGATCCGTCTGGACTCGCAGCCTTGAGGGTTTCAGCTACGTGAGCTAAAAAACGATCGCCCTCGGGATGTCCAAAGCGGTCATTAAATTTTTTAAAATGATCAATATCGATCATAACCAAAGAAAGAGGTGTTTGCTTCTGACGGCTCTTATCCCACTCGAGGCGAATTTTTTCTTGGAAAAAACGGTGATTGGTAAGCTGAGTGACAGGATCGGTGATCGATAGGATTTTAAGTTGCTCTTGTTCGACAAGTTGCTTATGAGTTTTAAAGGCTTCGATAATTTGCAATAGAAGTTGATCGTTTTCCCAGGGTTTCGCAATAAATTTGTGGATTTTAGCCGAGTTAATGGCTTCTTCTAGGCTTTTGAGCTCGATTTGTCCTGAGAGTAAGACTCGGCTAGAAAGGGGTGATAACTTTTGCGAGTCAGCTAAAAAATCAACACCGGTCTGATTTCCAAGAAAATGATCGCAAATAATAACACTTACGTCAGGATGGGCTTGCAAAAGCGCTCGGGCTGATTTGGCATCTTCAGCACATAAAACTTGAAAGCGGCGACGCAAAGTACGCTCAAGCGCCTCGAGAATATCGGGCTCATCGTCGACACATAAAATTTTTGCAGGTTTATCTTCCGTCATGGTTGTTTTTGTAGACTTTTAGAAGTCCAGAAAAGTCTCCTGTTAATGGTAGTTCATAACCTTTTACACGATTATTAATAATAGCAATTTGTTGATCGTACCACAAAGGGATTATGGGTAGATCGCGATGAATAATCTCTTGTATTTGTTTGACCAAATCTTGTCGAACCAGTGGATATGCTTCTTGGTCGGCTTTCACAGCCAGCTTATCAAAAGTGGGGTTGTTGTAAAAACCGCGGTTTCGACCTGGCGGCGTCATCTTGGAGTGCAGTGAAATTCGATAAAGGTCTGGATCGGTAATGCCCACCCATTTCATGAGAGCTAGTTCAAAATTGCCCTTTTTGATGTCTTCATAAAGAGTGCCCCATTCAAAGGATCTTTGCTGAATTCTTAGTCCCTTCTCTTGCAGTTGTTGCACAAGGATGCGTCCATTTTCCATGGCGTCAAAATTGTTTGAAGTTTTGAAAACTAGAGGTTTCGTAGATTGCTGAGAAAAGATTTTTTTAATTTTACTTAGAGGCAATTTTAAGTGGACTAAAGAGGGAAGGTGAGCAGGGTGGGCCTTTGGCATCAGCGACTGCGCGGAGTCCGCCAACCCTTCGAATTTATATTTTAAGATGGGCTCAACATCAATGGAAGCAGCAATAGCTTTGCGAAATGCTAGAGATTTTAAATTGGGATGATTCAAGTTAATTAGGATGTAGGTCGTTGAAAGGCTGGGCTTGATTTGCACATCAAAATTTGTACTTTTTTGAAAGACCTTAACTTTTGATAGTGGAATATCGGCTTGGACAATATCAATTTCCCCGGCAAAGACTTTATGAAAGCGAGTGCTCGCATCACGCACAGTTTTAAAAATGAGGTTGTCCATAAGTGCTTCCGCACCAAAGTAATTTTTAAATGATTTTAATTGCAGTTGATTATTGTGCTCATTTGCGAATTGGTAAGGGCCGGTTCCAATAGGTTGACTGTAAAATTTATTTTTGAGAAGACTCACATTTTTTTCTGGTAAAATTTTGAGAAGAGTGAGGTCACTTAAAAATGATGCCGAGAACTCCTTTAAAAGGATTCTGACAATTCCACCGCTTTGAAGATTGTAAGTTGCATCAAATTTTTTAATTTTCTCGAACTGTCCATAAAAGGGTGAGCTTGGCAGAGTGTACTGCTTTAGGCTAAAAATGATATCCTCAGTTTTCAGAGCACTGCCGTCGTGAAAGTAGACATGTGGCTTAATCTTGAAAGTATAGGTCATTTTTGCGTAGGTCCACTCTTCGGCAAGGTCTCCAGCAATGCTTAAGTTTGGTGCTAATTGAACCAATGACGAGAAGAGTAAGTCACAAATCCTTTGCCCCGTGGCGTCTGTCGAAAAGCGAGGATCGAGTGTGACTGGAGAGTCGCTAAGGCCCACAACTAAGGTGTCGGGACTAGGAGTTGCAACCCAAGTGCACTGAGTTGTATTCAGCAAGGTGAGTAGGAGGGTCATCCTAGATATAAGGCCAATCATGCAGGCCTAATGTTAACCAGTGGATTGAAAACTGTCTAAATAATTTTAAAATGACAGTATCCTGTAGCCCTATTTAGAAAGGACTTTCGAGTGCAGCAAATATTTTGGATTCTTTTCGTTTTTTTTCCTCATTTCCTATGGGCCTCATCCTGGTCAGAGACCAATCAGAAGCTATTGGATAAAATAATTTCAGATTCGCCAGCATCTCATGAGAATTTTGGAATTTGGATCCAGCACAAAGGTGAAATTGTGTCGGTCAATCCTAGCCAACTCTTTGTTCCCGCATCATTATCAAAGATCCCGACAGCTTTAACATTTTTAGATCAGTTTACTATGGACCAACGCTTTCTCACTTGGATCTATAAAACTGGGACAATCAAAGATGGCGTTTTAAAGGGTGATTTGTATTTAAAAGGTGGTGGGGATCCCACTTTGGTGACCGAATCATTGTGGCTCATGCTGAATGAATTGAAGCGAAGTGATATTAAGAAAATTCAGGGACAAGTATATGTAGATGAATCCTACTTTGATACGAATTATTACTCCGATGGTCGGCAAACAAAAAGAGTGGATCGCGCCTATGATGCGCCCGTGAGTGGGCTTTCGTTCAATTGGAATAGTTTGTCCATTTACGTGCGCCCAGGTGCCAAAAGTGGAGAAGCGGCTCGCGTTTATGTGGATCCAGAATTGCCGAGCATCCAGATTGTCAACAAAGCTAAAACAGTGGCTGGCAATAAGAATAAGTTGCAAGTTGAGCGAAAACTGAATGGCAATAAAATGGTGGTTACTGTGACGGGTCAAATTGGTGTGTCCAGCAAAGAAAAAGATTTTTATAAAAGTGTGGGCGACGCAGCTCTCTGGACGGGCGAGAGTTTTGTGCATTTTATGAAGCAAGCAGGTATTCATTACGATGGTGACATAAAGAAACGAAAAGTGCCTGATCAAGCTATCCAGCTCGTAGAGTTTAAAGGATGGGAAATTCCGCGTGTTGTTGCCGCCTTGGCAAAATTTTCTAATAATTTTGTTGCCGAAATGATCACTAAACATTTGGGTAAAAACAAGGGCGAGCCAGGCCACATCGACAAGGGTCTTAGAAAAATTGCCAGTTATCTTAAGTCACAAGGTTGGAGTGCTGATGAGTATCAATTTGAAAACCCATCAGGATTTACCAATAACAACAAGATGAGGGCTGACCGTTTAGGAGAACTCTTAGTCAAAGCTCAAGATCAATTTCAGCTTTATCCCGAGTTTCTTTCTTCACTGCCTATTAGTGGCGTCGATGGAACTTTAGAAAAACGTTTGAATCATACAATGAAGAATAAAGTGAGAGCTAAAACCGGTTATCTCTCGGGGGTTGTAAGTTTAGCGGGCTATATCAAGCCCCTTAAAGGGCAAGAGCCAGTGACCTTCGTTTTAATCTACAACGGTCCGAGCAAGCACGACTGGTTAGTCCGCGATCTCTTCGATAAAATTGTCTGGCGTCTACACCAAAACTCATAACCTCAGAGAGGTCGCTGTGGTCTATCTAAGCGGCAGAGGAACGGTTTCAAACTTAACAAAGATTAAACAGTTATCCAATTTCTGTAGCAAAGTTTGGACGAGGATTAGTTAAAATCAGAGCTCTGAGCGATATGGGGTAAATTTCGGTAATACCCTTGATAATCCAGTCCGTAGCCCACCACAAAGCGGTTTTCAATTTCAAAACCCACATAATCCACATAACATTCGGTTTTAAGAGCCGCAGGCTTCAGTAAAAGCGAAGTCGTCACCACGCGCTTAGGCATACGCGCTTCGATAGTTTTCTTTAGGTAGTTCATGGTCAGGCCGGTGTCGACAATGTCTTCGACCAATAAAACATTTTTATTTTCTAAAGGCACAGTGAGATCTAAGGTTAGCTTAACCTCTCCAGATGATGTGGTTCCGCCCTGATAAGAGGACACTCCTATGAATTCACATTGGATGTCCAGGTTCATGCTGCGAACTAAATCCGCGTAGTACATACAAGAGCCCTTGAGGATGCAGATGGCCGTTAAGTCTTCTCCGGCAAATTCTTTACTGAGCTTGGCTCCGATTTCTTGAACTTTTTTTTGAACATCTTCGGCGCTGATCAGTTCGGTGAGTTGTAGTGGGCGCATTTCATTCTCCTTAAGACTTAGACAAACGAGTTATTTATTAGTTCTCCCACACCACCTGCCCCAGGGACAATATACTGGCTGTCATTCAGCCCTTTTTCTTGATCCCACAGCTTTCCGGGAGCCATTTCAAGGGCTTCGGGTGTGGAAAACCCGCGATCCAGGCGAGCGGCAAAGATCAAGGTGTCGGGGTGGTCATGGCTCATTTTTCGCACAAATTCTGGTGTGATGATCATGTGCAAAGAAATAAAGCAGTGGGCGTCACCGTCCACATTATTTTTATAATTAGAGATCACTTCACTCAAAGAGTGGCCGGTGGCACCCATTGGATCGGGAATAAACACAAACGCATTTTCAATGGGGCCGCCAATTTTACTAGAACTTAATTCAGTGTGAGTGACCTGTTGATTTTTATCGGCGACACGCGAGGCAAAAACATGGTCTTGGCGCACATTTGCAGGTGTCACAAGATGGTTCAGCTGATCAAAAATCACTTGGCTAGGAACCATGCCCGCACGGGCCAAGTCGACACAGACGGCGTGGAAGTTGGGGTCAAAAAAATGGGTTTTAACTTTTTGATCGGGGTGGATTTCACTCATTCGAGTGGCCACTTCTTTTTCTTTAACTGGCCACACTTGATTCAGTACGCGAATAAAAAAATATTTATAAAACTCCTTCAAATAAAAATTGAAGTGGGGCTGTTGAATGTGGCTTTGGCTCAAGAGCCCCGCTAAGGATGAAAGGTAGTAATCATCTAATATGCAGACAGTTTCTGGATAGTGATGTTCGATTTGCTGAATTTTATGGCTCATGGTTCTTGTCTTACATTCACTCTATTGTCAGCACAAGGGCGATTTCACTCAATCCTTCCGAGAAGCTATTTTCATTGAGTGAGCGCAATTTGGGGCTGGCTTCAAAAAGACTTCTCTCTTCGGGGCTGAAATCCGCATCGTGAGCGCCAATGTCGAGCACTATCAGAGAGGACTGGTGAGAAAGGGTGGCCGCCGTGACGCTTTGTGGATTCAACTCGCCGCTGAGCTGCAACTGGCTCCAATGGCGGGCTTCGACTTGGATGCGATCTTTGGTGCTGTCAGCTCCCACATTAAATTGCATAAAAAAGCCCAAGTTAAGCCCTGTTTCAAGGTCCTCTTCTCCAACAAAAAAGAGAATGGGTTGCTCCATTTCAAAATTGTTACTGAAAGATCCGATAGCTTGAAATTCTGTACGGCTTTCGGTCAAAGTTTTATTCAATATAATCCTGGGAATAATCAAAGAGGATCCGCTTAAACGTTGACTATTCTGAGCCAATTTTTCTATTAAGCTACGGCTCATGAGAAAAACACGTAGATTGGCTCTTTTAAGCAGCCGGGTATCTTCTTCTGTTTCTTGTACTGGATCTTTTGCAGCGGACATACCCTTTGCCGCTACTTTTTGCAACCTAGAGGAGGGTTGATCGGTTTGAGTGGGGGGCGCACTAGCTTGCTGAAAGCTTTGCTCACGGCTCTGGTAAAAGTTTTGTTCCGCCATAATCGGCGTCGCCGCTTCTTCTTGTGGGCCACCACTCTTTAAATTGTCCCTTAATACAATGAAGAAAATAAGGGTAAAGAGGACCGCCAGTTGAACCATCCAATTGGTGATTATTTTTTTCCACAATGGTTGGGGAGGTGGCTGCCAGGTTTCCATATTGATACCACAGCGGGCACAATACTGGTCTTTGGGTTGTAATAAGCTACATTTCGGACAGTTGACCATCATGGCGCTGGACCTTGCTCCTTAAATGCAAAGTCTAACATAGCCAGACAAGAGGATTGGTCCTGTTTCAATAAATTTGACGCGACAGGTCGTCTGCCGTAAAGTGGAGAAAAGTGGGGAAAAGTGGAGCGAAAGTGGCTCTAAGTGGAAAACCCCGAAAACCTAGGATGGGTGAGTGAAAGAGTTAAGAGGGCGCTTTGAAATTAAGCTAGACGGCAAAGGAAGACTCAATCTTCCCTCTGCCCTGAGTGCCTCTGAAAATTCATCCTTCGTCATTACCAATAGCCAGTATCAAGGATGTCGTTGTCTGGATGTTTATACGAAAGAGGAGTGGGAGAAACTTGAGAGCCGCATTGCCCAGCTTTCACCACTCAAAAAAGAAGTACAGGCTTTTCAACGCTTTTATATTGCTGGTGGCCAATATGTAGAGGCCGGCTCTCAGGGGCGAGTTCTCATTCCAAAAAGTTTGCGCGAGTACGCTGGACTCGAAGACCAAATCGTCATTGTTGGAATGGGAACCAAACTTGAGGTATGGAACCTATCAGATTGGCAAAAAATATTTGATAACTTGGCAACCGATTTTGAAGACACACTCGGAGTCATTGCCAACTTGGATATGGGAGTAGGGCATGCATAAAAATAATCATTATCCCGTTATGGTTAACGAAGTTATGGAAATGTTTGCTCAAGCAGGCGTCGAGCAGCCAAAAAATTATTTGGATGGCACTTTTGGACGGGGTGGTCACGCCGAGCGAATCAGTGAGCATTTCCCTGAGCTCGATATCTACGCCTTGGATAAAGACAAGGAAGCTATAGAGTTTGCAAAAGAGAAGTGGGACAAAAAAATCCAAAGTAAAAAGTTCTTTATTGAACAAGCAAGCTTTGCCAGTCTTGATAAAGTTATTGAAAGCCGTAATTGGCCACAAAAATACGATATGATCCTCCTGGACCTTGGTGTCAGCTCCCCCCAGCTTGACCAAGGGTCCAGAGGTTTTTCTTTTTATCATCAAGGCCCGCTTGATATGCGCATGGATCAGCGCGCTCCCCTCACCGCCGAAGAAATCATCAATTATTGGAGCGAAGAAGAGTTGGTCGATATATTCAAAGACTACGGAGAAGTTTTTAAACCCTATAACGTGGTCAAAACGATCATGCGCGAGCGTAAAAAAGGCAATATTGCGACCACACAAGAGCTTTCCAGTCTCATCGAGCGCTCGGTCGGCTGGAGAAAAAAAGGCAAGCACCCGGCCACTCAATATTTTATGGCTCTTCGCTTGGTTGTTAATAAAGAGCTCGAAGACCTCAAAGAGGGTTTGCAGGGCTTGATGAATCACTTGGTGCCTGGCGGACGTTTGGTGGTCATCACTTTTCACTCTTTAGAAGATCGCATCGTCAAACAGGTTTTTAAGCAGTCCGACCTTGGACAGCCTGTAAATAAAAAAGTGATCAAGCCCACTCGTCTTGAAGAAGTAGAAAACAAAAGATCTCGCAGTGCTAAGCTGCGTGCCTTTGAGAGAATCATTCAAGAGAGTTTAAAAGATAAGACTATTTAACACGGCTATTTACTAAGCTAAAATTGAGAATGGACGAATGAGGATATAGAAAGCTAAAGATTGCAAACGGATTTTAAATTTAAAGTAGAAAACTGAAACGGAGTTTATATGAGTCAGCAACAAGTTAACACGATCAAACCTTTTGTCAGTATTGTTCTTATGATGTGTTTTTTGTTTGGGATCGCGTTTATCAAAATGGAGAATCGTCGCATGGGCTATTCATTTATGCAATTGGCCGCGATTGAAAAAGATTTACGCAACCAACAGCGCGAACGCTCTTTGCAATTGGCACAGATGACCGGCCCCGAGCGCGTTCAGTTTGTCGCGACCCAACGCTTACCGATGAAAAAAGCACAAGAGGGGCAAATCATCCAAATGACGGGAGAAGGTCTAGCTTTCGTTCAATGAAAGCCACTTTTCGACCTTGAACCTCCACATCCCACTTGCCATAATAACAGAGTGAGGTGAGTT
Organism: Bdellovibrionales bacterium; assembly: GCA_041739665.1. Classification (GTDB taxonomy): domain Bacteria; phylum Bdellovibrionota; class Bdellovibrionia; order Bdellovibrionales; family JAGQZY01; genus JAGQZY01. The sequence goes on along the minus strand of JBGSNK010000062.1, from coordinate 20,064 downwards.
ATTGTGTCTAAAGCTCGTTTAATATTAGTTGTTTTATTTGTTATGTGTTTATGGGCATTGATGTTGGGACGTGGCGCCTATCTTCAGCTCAATCCTGATTTGCCATTGGCTGAGATCAAGCAAAAGCAATTTAACCGAATGATCAGGGTGGCGCCTCGCCGTGGTGACATTCTCGATCGCGAAGGACGGGAACTTGCCGTCTCGATCACAGCTTACTCTCTATTTGCCGACCCCCAAATTATCGAAGACCCCTATGCCGTCGCACAAAAAATAGCCCGTCATTTTAAGATTCCCTTCCGAAGTGTTCATAAAAAAATAGCGAATAAAAACCAGCGTTTTGTGTGGTTGCGCCGGCGTTTAGATCGCTCTGAATATGAGGTCATTAAGGGATGGGGTATTCGAGGCTTGGCTTTTAAGGAAGAGTTTAAAAGGATTTATCCAGGAAAAACCCTAGCAGCCCCAGTGATAGGGTTTGTCGGCCGAGAACAACAGGGATTAAGTGGGGTTGAAAAAAAATTTGAAGACACTTTAAGTGGGGATGGAAGGCAGTTGCGGGTGCAAAGAGATGCCCGAGGCCGCGTCCTCGTCAAAGATGGTCATGTGTTTGCCTCTAGCCCGGGCGGTTCTGACTTGATTCTCACTCTCGACAAGGATTTGCAGTATTGGGTGGAGTCTCATCTTGAAGCTGCAGTTCATGAGCACAAGGCCGCTTCGGCCTTGGCTGTGGTTCTAGACCCTGACACGTCCGAAGTTTTAGCAATGGCCAACTACCCCTCCTTTGATGCCAATCAGGCATTGCAATACAGCGCACAAGCTCGACGCAATAAAACCATTCACGATGTTTTCGAGGCTGGAAGCGTGATGAAATCCTTCACTGTGAGTGGGGCCATCAGCCGTGGACTTATCGAACCCAATACAAAGATCAATACCGAGAGTGGTCAATTTAAAATTGGCAACAGGGTGATTCGCGAAGCTGATAAAAAACATGCTTTTAAAGAGCTCAGTGTCAGCGATATCCTCGCTCATTCATCAAATGTTGGAACATCTAAAATAGCGTTAATGATGACCGACAAAAAACTTTTCGAGACACTGCAAGATTTTGGTTTTGGTGATAAAACTGGAGTCGAGCTATCAGGAGAGGCGCGTGGTTTGCTTTCGAGTCCACCGTGGCGAGATCATTTAGCTGCCAATATTTCTTTTGGTCACGGCATTGCAGTTACAGCATTGCAGGTAGCCAACGCATATGCAGCCATCGCCAACGGTGGAGTTTTGCACGAGCCCTATTTGCTAAAAGAAGTGCGCGATATTGAAAGTGGTCAAATGCTGTCCACCGAAAAAAAAGTAATACGTCGAGTGATGAGTCCAAAAGACGCCAACCTGATGAAAATGATGTTGTCCTCGGTTGTTCTGGAAGGACGCTCTGGATACAAGGCTCGGGTTGATGGTTTTCCAGTTGCTGGTAAAACTGGAACGGCACAAAAGGTGGATCCCAACGGGCGCGGCTACTTAAAAGGTCACTATATTTCTAGTTTTGCGGGTTTTGTACCTGCCAACAATCCCAAATATGTGATTTATGTGGCGGTGGATAGTCCAATGAAAAAAGATTATTACGCTTCTACGGTCGCAGCTCCGATTTTTAGAAACATTGCGCAATACGCCCTACGCAGGGATCGCACTATTCCCGTCTATGTCAGTAATCAGGATCTTATCCGTATTGAGGACAGAGAAAACAAAGACAGATCTGTTAAAGAAAATAAAGTGAAAAAAGAAAATTTGCAAACTTGGAGCCAGGCTCAGCCTAAGTGGCAAAAGGTCCCCGACCTCAAGGGGCTCACCCTGCGTGAAGTTCTTAAAAGATTGCAGGGGCAAGACCTTTCTCTCTCATGGAGTGGTGAAGGGCGGGTGCAAAGTGTTTCGCCGCCTGCTGGCTCATCCCTGAGTCAGGGAAAACTGAGAGTTCAATTATCTTCCACTACCCTTTCTGAATAGACGTTGTTATTGTTCATTCTAAATGCAACTTAAAGAACTTTTGAATATTCATGGCAAAATCAATTGGGGCGCTGTTTCTCAACAGCATGAAGTGACCCATCTCTGCCAAGACTCCCGACTGGTTGAGGCCGGCAGTGTCTTCATTGCTATTCGCGGCACAAGTGTGGATGGTCACGATTTTTTAGCTCACGCTATTCAACAAGGTGCCCAAGTATTGGTGGTTGAGGATGCCAAACGAGTTCTCCAAGAATTTAAAGGGGTCGTTGTCGAGGTCCTAGATGGTCGCTTGGCTTTACAGGCATTAGCCCAAAATTTATACTCCCAACCTGGCGATCAATTACGCAGTTTAGCAGTCACCGGTACTAACGGAAAAACAAGCTGCACTTACATATTTGAATATCTAATGAAAACTCTAGGTCTTCAATGTGGTGTTATCGGTACGATTGATCACCACCTGGGTAACAAGAGTTGGCCCACAAATCTCACATCACCCGACCCCATTACTCTACAAAAAAGGTTACGTGATTTTATAGAGCTTGGAGCCGACAGCTTTGTGATTGAAGCTTCCAGTCATGCGCTTAGCCAGGGTCGTTTGCAGCAGGGTTTTGATGTTTGTTTGTTTACTAATTTGTCTCGCGATCATTTAGATTATCATGGCAGTATGGATCATTATTTGATGAGTAAGGCCAAACTCTTTTCCCATCAGATGTTAAAAGCCAATGTTGAAAATTTTGCCGTTCTCAATTGCGATGACAGTTTTTATTCTCAGCTTCGGAGTCAAGTGCAGGGTCGCATTCTTTTGACATACGGAAAATGCCCAGATGCTGACTTTTATTTTCAATTACAAGAAAGTAATGTGGATGGAGTCCGTTTTGAGCTCACCTCTCCCGACAAGCGATCACGGATTGTTTCCAGTCCGCTGCTTGGAGAACACAATGTTTACAATCTAGTGGGAGTTCTGGCCTCCCTTTACGCTCTGGGTGGTGATCTTGATTTGGCTCTGTCCCATTGGAAGAAGTTTCCAGGCATACCTGGGCGTATGCAACTCTTTCGCCCAGATAAAATGCAAGATGTGCACGCCTTTGTCGATTATGCCCACACTCCCGATGCTTTAGAGCAGGTTCTTAGAAATCTAAAAAACCTGCTCTCTCCCCAGCAACGACTCATCACGGTCTTTGGCTGTGGGGGAGATCGCGATCCCGGCAAACGTCCGTTAATGGGGCAGGTCGCCTCTGAGTATAGCGACCTTGTGGTGGTAACATCCGACAATCCTCGTAGTGAAGAGCCGCAAAAAATTATTGATGATATCGTCGCGGGAACAAAAAAATCAAAAATAAAAATAATGTCTATTGTCGATCGCAATGATGCCCTCGCTTATGTTGCTCAGCAGGCAAAAGAGGGTGATGTTATTTTAGTGGCAGGTAAAGGGCACGAGCAAACCCAAACCATACAAGGCAAAACATTTCCTTTTGACGACTATCAAAAATTAGTTCAACACTTTAATAAGGAAACTATCCTGTGAAATTTGAACTCCCGTTTATTCTTACAGCCACCATGGGGCGAGTTTTATCAAAGCCTCATACTCAATTTAAAGATTACAGTGTGGATAACCGCAGCGATAAAACCAAAGAAGGACTTTTTATTCCCCTTGTTGGTGAGACTCACGATGCTCATGCTTTTGTGGAAGCTGCGATAAAGGCTGGAGCCACAGGCGTTATCTTTCATAAGTGGTATCCACAGTGGGAGCCCTATAAAGATAGAGTGACTTTTATAGAAGTCCAAGACACTTTGGTCGCTCTTAAAGATTTGGCACGAGCTTGGCGGATGAAACTTCAAGCCACCGTGATTGGTCTTTCTGGTAGTAATGGCAAGACGACTACTAAAGATTTTCTAGCGCAAATTTTATCAAAAATAGGGCGCACTCATGCCAGCCGAGGGAGCTTTAACAACCATTGGGGAGTTCCTTTCACTTTGCTGGATACCCCATTGGATGCTGATTTCTGTGTACTAGAAATGGGTATGAACCACGCCGGTGAGTTAACAGAGCTCACTCAAATTGGTCAGCCACACATTGTAGGTTTGATCAATGTGGGGCGCGCCCATGTGGGACAATTTGTCGATGGTATAGAAGGCGTGGCTCGCGCTAAAGAAGAGATTTACCAGGCAGCACCTGTCTCGAGTTTGTTTGTTTTTAATTTAGACAACTCTTGGACAAGAAAAATGTACTCTAAGTACAGTCACCATCAAACCATAACCTATTCTATGAAAGAATTTTCGGCCGATGTCTATTTGCGAATCAAAGAAAAAAACCACACTGGTTTTTGTATTGAGGGGCAAGTGGGAGGCGTTTTGGGACAAGCGCAAATCAATTTTTGGGGGGAGCACAACCTAGAAAATTTAGGTATGGCTTTAGCATTGGCATATGCAGCGGGTGTCTCTCCGCAAAAGCTGTGGGATCAGGTTGAGTCTTGTCACACGGGTTGGGGACGAAACCAGTGGATAGAGACTGAGTCTGGAGCACGAGTGTTGTTCGATGCCTATAACGCCAACCCCGAAAGCTTTCAACAGCTGTTCGTCAACCTTGAGAAAACCTGGGACAAAAATAAGAACTATTTTGGAATTTTCTCTGAAATGTTAGAGCTCGGCGATCAGGCTTCTCGCGAACACAGATCACTGGGTGAAAGAGCCAGCCAGTTGCCTTGGCAGAATTGCCTATTTATTGGTCCCTCTGGTCTTGATTTTGAGGCGGGGTGGAAGGCTGGTGGAAATAAAAATAACCCAATGATATTAAGATCTTATGAAGAATCGCTTGCTTTAGATCTCCTTTCTATGCTAGACCCTAACAGTCAAGTCATCGTGAAAGGGTCAAGGGGCGGAGCTTTAGAGCGCATCGTAGAACGTTTGCTTCCTAAAGATTTCAACTCTAAAAAATAGCAACATGTTATACCAATGGTTAATTCAATTTTCCGATCAACATACGATATTTAATGTTTTTCGTTATATCACATTCCGTAGCTTTATCTGTTTTTTTACGGCTTTCATTGTTTGTTATATTGTGGGGCCGACCTACATTCGTCGTTTAAAACTGAAGCAAGGAAAACTTTCAAACGTTCGTGAAGATACGCCCGAGCGTCACCAACTTAAAGCGGGGACTCCGACCATGGGTGGAGGACTGATTCTTCTCTCACTGATCGTTCCATTTTTTCTATGGATGGATATCACAAATCCACTTGTGGTGGCTTCCATGCTGGTCACTCTTGGCTTTTCGGCGATTGGATACATAGACGATCACAACAAAGTGATTAAAAAGAATAGCAAAGGTTTATCGGGGCGTATGCGCCTGTTAGCTGAGTTCATAATCTCTGGCGGCGTTTTGTTTTATCTAATTCGAAACGGATTTTTGACGACAGATCTCACTCTTCCCTTTTTTAAAGGCATGGTTTTTAACTTAGGTTATTTTTATATCATCTTAGGAAGCCTTGTTATTGTCGGAACGGCCAATGCTGTCAACTTGACCGATGGCTTGGACGGGTTGGCTATTGGCCCCGTGATTATCTGTGCGGGCACCTTGACTCTCTTTGCCTATGTCGCCGGTCACTTTCAAATTGCCAACTACCTAGGGATTCCGTTCATTAGTGGAGCTGGAGAGTTAGCTCCCATGGGCATGACTATCGTAGCAGCTGGTTTGGGTTTTCTTTGGTTCAATTCTTATCCTGCCCAGGTATTTATGGGTGATTTGGGGAGCCTGGGTCTTGGGGGCTTTTTGGGCGTGATGGCTGTGCTCACCAAAAATGAGCTAGTTATGTTACTCCTGGGTGGAGTGTTTGTTGTCGAGGCCCTTTCTGTTATCACACAGGTGGCGTCCTTTAAAATGACTGGTAAAAGAATTTTTAGAATGGCTCCGATTCATCATCATTACGAATTGAAAGGTCTTGACGAAACTAAGATCATCGTGCGTTTTTGGATCGTGTCCATTTTGTTAGCCGTATTAAGTTTAAGCACATTGAAATTGAGGTAGAGAATGTTCACTGACGTGAGTGAGTTAAAAGATAGAAAAGTAATGGTAGTAGGTTTGGGACGTACGGGAGTTTCTCTTGCTCGTTTTTTATGTGAGCATGGCGCCAAGGTTACGATTACCGACCATAAATCAAGGGCCGAATTGTCCAATGCTCTTGAACAGATGTCCGATATAGAAGTAGAGTTTGATCTCGGTGGGCACACTCCCAAAAAGTTTTTAGAGCAAGAACTCATTATTCTCAGTCCTGGGGTTTCACCCTATCTTAAGATTTTTGAATACGCGAGAAACCACAATGTCAAAGTCACTGGCGAGTTCGAGTTTTCTTCTTGGTTTGTTAAAGAGCCAGTTATTGCCATCACGGGAACGAACGGCAAGACCACCACAACATACCTGATTTATAAAATGTTAAAAGAGTCGGATGTCGATGTGTGGGTAGGTGGAAACTACGGACCTCCCTTGGTGGATTATCTGCGTGCTGGTCACAAATCTAAAGTTTTGGTACTCGAAGTTTCGAGTTTTCAGCTTGAGCATTGCGAAAAATTCACACCTCAAAATATTGTTTTCACTAATTTGGCCGAAGATCACCAGGATCGTTACAAGTCCATGGAGGAGTACGTCAATGCGAAGAGACGAATTTTCCTCAACACCAATCAAGCAACCACAAGCGTTTTAAATGCGGATGACAATGCTGTTATTGAATTGGCTCGCGACCCTTCTGTGCAACGTGGCCGTATTTTTTACTTCTCGTGCAAAAAGGCCTTAGAACCTCAAATCATGAACATTGGTGGTGTTGTCGCCTCTAAAAAGGATCTGAAAGTGCGCACCGGCCCTGAGATCGAACACTTTTCTCTTCTTGAAATGAGTGCTCGTGGTCAACATATGGTGGAGAACTTCATGGCCGCTCTACTTGCCTCTCGAGAGCACGGTGCAACGTCGCAAGCTATTCAAAAAGTTATTAGCGAGTTTAAAGGAATTCCCCATCGTTTAGAATACGTCCGTCGAGTGGGCGGTGTTCAATTCTTTAATGACTCTAAGGCGACAAATGTTCATGCAGTGAAAAAAGCTCTAGACTCTTTTGAAGACAACATTATTCTTATCATGGGTGGTAAAGACACTGGCTTAAACTACGAACCTATTTTTGACCACGTGAAAAGAAAGGTAAAATCATTGATTCTTTTTGGTGAAGCCAAAGAGCGTATTAACCGCGATATCGGTGATGCGTCCGAGACTTTTCTGATTGGAACTTTTGAAGAAGCTGTTTTAATAGCCTATCAGAAATCTAGAATTAGCGATGTGGTTCTTATGTCTCCTGGATGTTCCAGTTTCGATATTTTTGACAGTTATATCGAACGCGGCAACTACTTTAAAGAAATCGTAAAGAACTTTAAATAAATCTTCTTTGGAATGTTCGAGTGAGAGTAAAAGAGTTTCTATTTGTGTGGAAACTGTCGTTTGGTCGAGTTGTCTTGAGAGCGTGAGCATTAGACAATAAGTCTATGAAATCGCAGACAAAAAACACGCTTTTAATTCTCTTTTTTTTAATCACTTTTGGTCTTATTCAGGTTTATACGTCTAGCTTTATCTTTGCGATAGATAAGTATGGAGATGGACTTATTTTTTTTAAAAAACAATTGCTGTTTGTGGCGATGGGCCTTTTGGTTTTAGTCATGAGTTTTAAAATGCCACAAAACTTTTTGTTACGTTGGGGTTGGTTGCTATGGGTGGTCGGTGTTTTTGCGCTCCTCCTAACTTTTGTGCCCGGTCTGGGAATTAAAGTGGGCGGAGCACAAAGGTGGCTACCTCTTGGTTTTGGTATACGTTTTGAGCCAAGTGAGTTGTTAAAAGTCTCTTTGCCCTTGTTGTGTGCAAAGCTTGTTTCTCAACCAGACGATGTTTGGGGGAGGTGGACGTGGCTATTGAGAGCATTTTTCACTCTAGGTCCAATAGGGCTCTTACTGTTGCAGCCAGACTTTGGCTCCTTTACCATTTGCATGGCCGTCCTAATGACTCTTATTTTTGTCAGTGGTTTGCGTTGGCGCTATATTTTAGCTGGAATTCTTGTTATCGCACCGACCTTTTATTTTCTTGTCATGCAAGTTCCTTATCGCAAAGCTCGGGTTTTGGCTTTTTTAGATCCCTTTAAAAATGCTGAGACCAGTGGGTTCCAATTGATTCAAAGCATGATTAGCTTTCATTCCGGAGGACTAACTGGAGTGGGAATAGGCGCTGGACAAGGAAAATTATTTTTCCTACCTGCTGCTCACACAGACTTCACACTTGCAGTATTGGGAGAGGAGATGGGTTTTATCGGCTTTGTCATTCTCTTGGCCTGTTATGGCTTTTTAGTGCTTAAGGCTTTCCAGCTTTCATTTTCCTTGCGCCTTATCGAGAGACAGGTTTTAGCCCTCGGCCTAGCTTTAACTTTCGCATTTTCTGTTTTTATCAATGTGGGCGTCACATTGGGTTTGTTGCCCACCAAAGGGCTGACACTGCCGTTCTTAAGCTATGGGGGAAGCTCCCTCATTATGAACTGTTTACTTTTTGGAATCTTACTTAACTTAATGGACAACTTAAGAAAACAAAAAAGTGCCAAAGTCACTTACACAAAAGGCTCGACTAAAATAAAAGCTGTTTCATACAGAAGACCGAGCCGCCGGACTTTATAAACTCTCCGGTTTCTACTTCGTGAACACGAAAACCATGTTTCTCAAGAAGCTCGACAGTCTGTCTGACCCCGGTTTGTAACACAACATCTCGGCCATTCACACAACACATATTACCCGCTAACAGTTTATGCGCCTCTTGAGAGGGGACTTCTATGAGATTCAGAAAAGAATTTTCAAGAGTAGACAGTCCCTCTGAGGTGAAAGCTTCACGTACGAATGCGGCCGTGTTTTTATTTAAGATCGCCAAGCAAGTATCCAAATGGTAGAAATGGGAATCTTTGAGTTCAAAAGTTATAATTTTTTGATCGAGTATCTTCTCAATTTGTGAATAAGCTTGAGGAGAGGTGCGGAATCCGTAACCTGCAAAGAGTTGACCACTTTCATAGTTCCATAAGGCATCACCCATGCCTTCAAAATATTCATTTTCTAGGGTGTGGGTGACAAAACCTCGTTTGTCGGCCCAATCTTTGAAAAAAGTCACTTCGGGTTGTCTTTTTTCAGAATGCATCTGGCTGAGGATGATGTGCTTTTCGCCGTTCTTATAAAAAGGAAAAGTTTGGTTGGCACAGAAAACCATATCGGGTAGACCCTCAGCGCCCGACAAAACTTCCACATCAAGGCCTAAGGATTCAAAAGTAATTTTTAGATTTTGCCATTGTTGTCGCGCTAGGATGCGGTCCACTTTATTGAGCTTACCGGATTCATCTAACATATGGGGGTTGATGTTGTACTCTACGCAAAAATGCTCTGGACTTACCATCAATAGACTTTTCGGCCATGCGTTCATAAGAATATCCCCCTGTCCTTAAAATTGGTTCTAAGTAATTATAGGGCCTTAACTAAGGCAACGAGCGGCGCGTTGCCAGCCATCGATGACAACTTAAAGGGCTTGTAGTAGCTCACTTCTGATGACTGGGGAGGGGATTATGAAGGCCACAGCCTTTATTTCAATAGTTTTATTTAGTTTCAACTTATTAGCGCTTGAACGGCCGATGGGATTCACTCCCGAACAGCAAGAGTGGATGGCTCAGCAAAACCAAACCACCTCATTCTTTGAAGAACAGTTCCAGTCACTTTTTGCCGATCAATCTGATCCCCTGACCTTCCGATTGCTATCTGAAACTCAGGCCCGTCCATTTGCTGAGTACGAAGATACGGGATATTTAATCATCAGTGAACATTTTCATTTTAATTCGACATCAGCAAAGATGAAAATGGCTAAGAATTTACCAGAGGGAGTGAGCCTTGTGGTTTACACGGCTAGCCAGGATCCCACCACAGTGCAAGCCCTTAAAGGTAAATATAATAAGGTCATCGATAGTGATCGTCTCAAGATTATTTATATACCAGGTTCCGACCGAGGTTTTTGGACCCGTGATGGAATACCAGTGCCAGTGTGGCGCTCAGGTCGCTCTGTACAAGACCTTTTCACTGTGGTTGATGCTCGTTATTACCATGGATTTGAGCCAGATGAGCCTGTGAGCCAATTCTTCAATGCCGAGTTGACACGTCATTCTTACTATTACGAAGGTGGTAACTTTGTTGCCAACGCTATTGGTGATTGTTTAGTGGTTAATACCGATGCGACAAACCTTATTCCCGATGCAACATTTGCCGACCACTACGGTTGTCAAAGATTGATCCGACTGCCTTTCCTTCGTGGGATTGGTCATGCTGATGAAACTGTGAAATTTGTCGATGATAGTACCGTGATTACAGATGAAACTCGTTACATCGAAATTCTCGAGAAGCAGGGCTATAAAGTCATACTTCTTCCACGTGCTCAAAATAAATACGAGACCTATGTGAACTCTTTATTTATTAATGGAACAGTTTTTGTGCCTGTCTTCGGAGATGGGAAAGACAAAGAAGCTTTGCAAATTTATAAGGACTCCGGTTTTGAAAATGTGGTTGGACTTGAGTCTACGGTCCTTTCAAATCAAGGTATGGGCTCTATTCATTGTATCACAATGACTTACCCCTCTGTGCCCATCAATAGGCTTTTAGATTCTATGGGTGCGCGCCTTCTCTAGATATGCATTGACCCGCGTTATCGAAGACAAGACCTAGTCACTCTTGCTTTTTTCACTTAATAAGAAAGAGTGAAAAAGCAAAATGTCGTAATTACAGGTGGAGGGACGGGAGGCCATATTTATCCAGGGCTGTCTCTTGCCGATCGTCTTAAGGAAACCCATCCTCATATCCAGGTTCATTTTGTTGGTGCTCAAGGTGGATTAGAAGAACAAATTATCCCTAAGTACGGCTACCCTTTGCATTTATTGCGTGTGGGTCGTCTGCATCCCAGTGTTCCTAAGTCTCAGCGTTTGTTGTCATTGCTAAAACTGCCCCTTTCTTTTTTTCAGGCTGTTTTTCTAGTTATCAAGTTGAGACCCCGCTGGGTTTTAGGAATAGGTGGGTTTGCCTCAGGCCCTTTTGTATTGGTGGCGTCCATCCTTGGTCGACAGACTGCATTTCTTGAACCGAATGCTTTTCCTGGTATGACCAACCGCTACCTCTCTCGCTGGGTCAAGTTTTGCTTTGTTGTCTTCTCTCAAGCTGGAACATCTTTTCCAACAAACAAAGTTCATCAGGTTGGTCTGCCCGTGCGTCTTCAAAAAAGACCACCTAAGTCAGAGAGTTGGATGGACCGCAAGTTTCGTATACTTATTTTTGGTGGCTCACAGGGATCTCGGGCCATTAACAAAGTGGTTGCCGAATGGGTAGAAAGTCTTGGTGAAAAATCAAAGGAAATAGAAATTATCCATCAGATTGGCAGTCGCGATTTTGCTGACTGGCAAACGCGTTACGATAAAAAGTATGATTCTTTTTTAACTTACACGGAATATATAAACGATATGCCTGATAAACTAGCTTGGGCGGATCTTGTAATATGTCGTGCCGGTGTTGGCTCTGTGGCCGAAGTGGCAATGGCCAGTCGTGCGGCTATCTTTGTCCCGTTACCTACGGCTGCCGATAATCATCAATTTAAAAACGCCGAGGTCTTGGTCAATCAAGAGGCCGCCTTTATGATCGAAGAAAAGGATTTCAATTGGCAAGCACTAGATAGTTTGGTTTTTGATTTGAAAGAAGATCCAATACGTTTGATGAAAACCATGGAAAATTTAAAAACCATTGATTACTCCAACGCCCCCAGCGAGATTCTTCAGGTTCTGATGGGAGAACAGGGTGGAAATTAAAGATGCCAAGCTTCATTTTGTGGGAGTTGGAGGTGTGGGAATGTCTGCGCTCGCCCAACTCTACCACAGCATGGGTGCGCAAGTTTCAGGCAGTGATCTGAAAGCCAGCTCACAGCTCAAAGAATTGGAGGCTAAAGGTATTCAGATTTTTGTCGGCCATAAGGCAGACCAAGTCACATCTGAACTCGACGTGGTCGTTTACTCCAGTGCCATTCATTTCGACAATCCCGAGCTTCAACAGGCCAGGTCCCTAGGTGTTCCCATTGTCCCTCGTGCCGAGGCTTTGGCAGAGATAATGCGTTTTAAGCGCGGTATTGCTGTGGGAGGCACCCATGGCAAAACCACAACCACAAGTATGATCAGCTCTATTTTTATGCACTCACAATTTGATCCGACCATTGCTGTGGGAGGGCGACTCAAGCTGATCCAATCGACTGCACGCTTAGGCAAGGGGCCCTGGATGGTAGCCGAAGCCGATGAAAGCGACGGAAGTTTTTCCAGATACCATCCTGAGATTTGCATTATCACCAATATCGATACCGACCATCTTGATCACTTTGGAAATTTTGAGAATCTTCAGCAAGCGTTCTTAAATTTTGCTCTCAACGTTCCTTTTTATGGAGCGGCTGTTGTTTTTGGTGACGACCCCAATATTCGTGCTCTATTTAAGTCGTTTACAAAGAAAATCTTTTATTACGGCTTTTCTGAAAATAACGATTTTGTTTTATCAAAAAACGAGAAGCATTACGAAATTCAATCTCATTCAGGTTTAATCGGGCAATTCTCTTTACAAGTTCCTGGACGACACAATGCTCTCAATGCCGTGGCAGCAGCCATTGCGACACACTTAGCGGGTGTGACTTGGGAACAATGTATGAAAGGTTTAAACGAGTATTCAGGTGTTGACAGACGCTTTCAAAAAATTGGCGAAATCAAGGGTGTCTCTGTTTATGATGACTATGCTCACCATCCCACAGAAATTTTAGCCACTATTGGTGCGGCTCGAGAATTGTGTCCCCAGGCGAGATTGCATTTGATTTATCAGCCCCATCGTTACACTCGGACTCGCGATTGTTGGCAAGATTATCAAAAGTGTTTTACCGGCTGTGATGCCCTGTATCTTCTCGATATCTATCCGGCTGGAGAAGAGCCGATAGATGGCGTGAGCAGTTTGCAATTGAGTCAAAGTATTGGACCATCTGCTCATTATATCGAGGATCAAGAAGAGATGCTCTCACAATTGATGCAAGCTCTCCGCCCTGGCGATGTGGTTCTCACAATGGGAGCCGGCGATGTTTGGCAACTGGCGCACAAATTAGTTGAATCAGGAAACTAAATTTATGGTCCAGGACTTTCAGGTCGAAGAAAACAAAGATCTTAAAAGCTTCACTTCTTGGGAAGTGGGCGGCTCTGCCGCTTACTACTGCGCTCCTCAAGACCTGAACCAACTGGAAAAGGCTCTTCGCTTTTCTTTTCAAAACAAGGTTCCACTCTCCATCCTGGGTGGTGGAACCAATGTCCTCGTGAGTGACAAAGGAGTGCGAGGACTTGTGGTTCACACCCACTTACTCAACCAAGTGACCGTTTTGCAAGAAGAGGAAAATTTTCTTCTAGAAGCCCTTTGTGGCACACCTAAATCCGAAGTGCTCAAATTCTTTTTAAAAAGAAAACTTGCTCCTGCCGTTTTCTTAGCTGGTCTTCCCGGTGATGTGGCCGGGGGAGTGGTGATGAATGCGGGCGTGGGACACAAAGTAGCACCACGTGAGTTTTACGAAATTGTACATAGCTTTGATGTGATGACGACAGATAAACAAGGTGAGGTGAGTAGCCAAACTTTTTATCGAGAATCGATTCATTGGCATTATCGTCGTAGCGAAAACTGGCAGCCGGGTGTGATCAGTAAAGTCCGTCTTATTTGGCCGAATCTACCCGAAGCCAGCGTTTTAGAGCAAGTGAGAGAGGGAAATAAACGTCGCAAGCTCACTCAACCTTTACAATGGCCCAGTTGTGGCTCGGTTTTCAAAAATCCTGAGGGCGACCATGCGGGCCGCTTGATCGAAGCCACCGGTCTGAAGGGCTACCAGATGGGAGGCGCCCAAGTTTCTGAAAAACACGCTAATTTTATTATCAACGCGGGTGGGGCCACAGCTGATGATATCCACCAGTTGATGAAACATGTGGAAGCCCAGGTCCTCAGTAAACATGGAGTTCAGCTCACCAATGAAGTGATATATTTAGGAGAATGGTAAGTTGTTAAAGTTCAGAAAATCTTTGGCTCAAAATTTTCATGGTTTCGACACCCTCTTTTAAAACCTTCGCACGCCATTGTTTATCATTGGGATTAAACATCTCTAAAAAAGAATGTTGGCTGCGTTTTTGTGAAGCCTCATTGCTATATCCGTAGTGAAAACCCTGATTTTCGTAAATCATATTCCGCAATGAATAGAATCCTCCCATGATCGTCTGCGAATCCATGGTGCCAAATTCAAGAGTCATGGGCACCACATTTTTGTTGGTAAATGTCTCAACCGTAAACTGTCCAAAACTACCCGAAGTTTCATAAAAGTCCTCGTCCTGAGCGTAGTCGATATCAAAACCGGCAAATACCTTTTGAAAGTCCGGACTTTTTACAGCTTTGTGACTTGAAAAGAAATGCAGACGCCCTCGCTCACCATATCCGGTGTGTAAATCTATGTGCAAAACACGCGAGTATTCTTTCCCGACTCTTAAGAATTCATTTCTAAGTAATGCAACGTGGGGCTCGGGACTTTGCCCACCGTAATAAATCCCTTTTGGATTTTGATACTGTCCACCAACGGCCACTTGGGTGATCTTTTTTTTGCCAAAAACGGTCAATTTATAAAGTGACTTGAGAAAAAGAAGGCTATCATTCCACCAACTGCTATTGAGCTTGTATGTGGGGTTAAGAAAATCTTCAAAATCTTTATAGTCAGAGCTATGACTTTTGAATTGAGCGTCTTTGGCCGAGAAATTGCGATTGAGATCGATATTATTGGCACTCACTCGTCGAAGCTGATGATAGCCGTATGGGTTTACAGCATGCACGAACAGAAACCCAGTATTCCGTACCTGGGCCTTGGACAATTGCTTAAGAAAAGAAAAGATAAGGGCACTTCCGGTAAAGGCTTCGACCCCGTGTATTCCGGATGTGACAATAACGAGAGCTTTCTTCGCATCTTGTGCTGGGATATAAAGAGCGTCAATAAAGAGATTTTCCTTGGCGTCAACGGCAAGTGCATTGTGCTCGGCTTCGGGAAATTGAACTTTTAAATGTTCAAATATTGTCTGTAGGTGTTTGCGACTTTGTAAATAATCTGCAGGATAAAAATCAGCAAAGAGTGTCGGGGCGAAAAATAGAATAATGAGGGGCGAGAATAGTTTTATCATGCCCTTATTTTAGCTGTTCGAGGGTATTTCGGGTCAAGTTCCTTTATTATTATTACCGATTACTCAAAATGGTCACTTGAGGAGTTTGGACTTCTGACCCTTGATGAGCGCTTGATCGATCTTTCTGTTGATGATGAACAATAGCACCGGTCGCCAAAATCGATACCCCTGCCCAGAACCATTTGGACTTAAGAAACTTAAAATTTGAAGAAGAAACCTCTGGCCTGATAGTTAATTTTTCTGAAAGAGTAGGTAAGGCAAGGCTTTTGCTGTTTTGGCAACCTGGCCAGATTCGCAGTATCTTTTGGTCGGCAAAAAGGTTCCTATCCCAATCAGGACTCTCGCAGGTTCCTAAAATTAGTGGGTCCAGAGAGATTTTTAAATTTTGCAATTGCTCACTATTTGTTACAAAACTTTGTGGTTTATAGGTGTTAGACAAGAAGGTGATGCGTACATCCTGTCTTGGAATTTTTAAAAAACTTTTTACGTCCGTCTGCACCTTTCCATTAATTAAGATCTGATCAAATTTACTCGCCTGAGAAGGCAAAGCAAAAACTAGTGATTTTCTTTGCTTGAGTAGATTTTTATACTGTTGCACAAGAGGTGGAGGAAAGATCTGCTCATCTATAATTTGCTCAAAATCAAAATCTAATGCCTGACCTAAAATTTTATAACTCGTCTGGACATTGCTTGTGAGTTGGGCTTTGCGGAGAAAAGAAAAGTGTAAGGCCTTTCGCTCCTCCTCGCCCCAATCCGCGGAATGAGCCATGCTGGTGATTTCATCAAATGATTCTTTTGCCAAGCTCAGCTGTCCGTCTAAAAAGTAAAACTGTGCACGTTTTAACTTTGCAAAAAGATCATCAGAGGTTTGTTTTCGTTGTTTACCGTAATGTTGTAAAAACGAGATTTGGCTTGGGTTTTGTAGAAGATGATTTTCATAATCCAACGGATTGGTATTGGGTGTGGAAACGGCTACCACCTGAGCCCATAATGGGAAAGCTAATAAAAATGCGAACATATTCACTCCGATTCATAAAAGACTCGTCGTCTTTTTGTTTTGGCCTTCTCTTTAACAATTTTAGTGCCAACTAGTTTCGGATTGCGGACAGTCACACTGAATGCACCGCTGTGACCGGCAATGCGGTAAGCCTGATCGGCTGGCAGTAAGACATTGAAATGACGTGGACTTTTGCGGCTTCGAACAAGTTTGACCGCGTGGGCAATTTTTTTAGCCTTTTCCTTGTCCGACAAGGGAATTGTGTAGAGATCAACAACTCCAAATTGTCCGATAACTTGGTCCAAAGATTCGTAATTTTCGACCTGAATCGGAACAATACTTTGATTTTCGGGAATGTAGGTGTCCAAGCTTCCAACACTCATTTTGGTTTGAAGTGGCATCTTCTCAGCCGGGCTTCTTTGTATTAAATAAGAAATAAATCCAAGCGCCATAGCCAAAATGAACCAGCACATCCAACTTTTAGGGTTGTCTAAGCTAAAGAGGAGTTGAATATCTTTGAATTTTATATCGATTGTACTCAGGTTTAATTTTTTCATAACAGGTCTCCAAATAAAAAATAAATAGAATAAAAAAACTGCCTAAAACAATTGTTTCCACGAGGCTTTGCCCGCGCCGATTGAAGATTGCCATTTTCCTCCTTGATTGTAAGGGTGTGATTCGCAAAGCCCTTGCCAGATTGGTTGAACGCTCGCCATCCGAACCATCCATTGTGGGGTGATTTGGGCTAAGGGAAAAGACCACGATATTTTTAAAGTTTGTAGTTGAGAATGGGCTAAAGAGCGCTTGTAAGTGGGCGCAATGTCCCTTTGATCCACTTGAATTTGACTTTTAAGCCATTTAGGTCGAATCCGTTCTGATTGAGTTTTGCGAGCTTGCCAAAAATATCGTATACGATGAAAGTGTTTTTGTATCTCGGTGCGGAGTCTTCCCATCTGCTGTCGTGAACGAAATTCGGCTGTTTGCAGTATGATTTTTTGCTTTGTCTTAAGTAAAACCTGTTGGCTAATAATTTGTTTTTTGCGTAGATAAGCTGCCGCTCTTAATTTGGGTGGTGCGGTTTTCATGACCTGAGTCCAGAACCTTTTTTCACTTATAAGCCGTTGAGCTTGGGGGTTGAGCTGAAGTAGTTTATTGTTGCCATCGACGAGATGATCTTGAGCCATTAGCAAATTGTTGTAGCAGATATTATCCAGTTTGTGTTTTTGGTTTAAAAACCAAACAATCCAATAAAAGCTAAATATTAAGGTGAAAAGCACTGGCAAACAGATAATAAGTCCCAACGTCATAAAACCTTTACGATTCATAAGGATGTCCTAAAATCTCCGGAGTCTAAAGGTAAGCGCAAGCTCTCGGAAAATAATTTTCTGTGCATCAGGGGGCCAGATAAATAAACGACAACTTCAGCGCTCTGTTGTTGTCTGTCCATTTTATGAATATCGTGATGATAAAAGGGAAGAAGCTGCAAGTGCTGCTCCAATTCCCTCTTACATAGGGCAACGGGTTTATGGGAAGCTAAACAAAGAGCACTTTGGTAGGTCCAATGATCAGCTAAAAACTCAGAGCTCAAGGAAAGAAAGCCAATAAAAAATGAACTCACCACTGCAATTGCAAAAGGGATGGTAAATAGACTTTCAACAAGAGCTTGCCCTCGACAGTTTAAAAATTTCATCGGTTGCGCTGGGACCGTGCCCCTCTGAAAAAGTCCCCCATATCTTTTTTTCGAACATCGTCGGCTTCAATCTTTTCAAATTCGACGCTGATGTTCGCCTTTCCCCCCTGCAAGCTTTGGGTAATACTAGCCAATTTGCCGCTGGTGGTTTGAGAGAGAACACGCATGACTCCCATTGTGGCGACGGCCATCAGTGCCACAATTACCATATACTCGATTAGACTTTGCCCTCTTTGATTTTTTAGTGTTTTCATAAAAGCCTCCTTTTTTAAAGAAAGAGGCAAAACATAGACCCAGTGATTATCAAGAAATGAAGCCAGACAAGACAAATAATCCGAACATCCGAACTTGCTTTCTGGACAGATGAATTTAGTTTGGATTTGTTCCGAAACTTTTGCTTTGTACTTAGGTCTGTCGGCGCGGATGTTGGTTGAGTGACTTGAATTTTTATTTTTTGCAGTGACAGCGAACTTGTATCAAAGTCACAGCAGGTGCAGCACAAGTTCGTTGGTCTTGATAAGCCCGTTCATTTGAGGGGCGAATTATTTTGCTTTCTTTTTAGCCTTAGAAGCCAGGCGTTTCTGGCCAATATCATCAATGATTGCAAAGGCTTCTGTGCGCAGGTCGTTTTCGTAGATAAAACGATAAAATCCCTCGATTTCAGGGCTTTGACGAAATTTTTTAAGAGATGCCGGGATCGCCTGAATTTCAGGATCATTTGCAGACTGGGCTTTGGCTTTTTTGCGGGACACTCGTGGGCCCTCCTTACAGATTTTTGTCAAAATATCACAAGTCCGCGTGGGGTCAAGGATCAAGGCTTAAAGCTCGTCGAAAGCCTCTGCAAAAGGGGTGGACAAGCGGGGAAAAGCCAGCGACAACTTGGTTTGACAAGACCCAGGAGATGACGGTGGAAAGATTAGACGGGCTGGCCCTATCCATTCTTAGACGTAAAAAGCTCATGGAGCGCGTGCAACAATTTTACAGTCAAACTCAAATTTCACCATGCTTAGCTGTGGTTTTGGTGGGAGAAGACCCAGCTAGCCAGGTCTACGTCCGCAACAAAATAAAAGCCTGTGATGAGGTGGGAGTCAAAAGCGTAGAAAAAAGACTGCCAGCTGGCATTTCCCAGTCCCAGTTGATCAAAGTCGTCCAAGATTTGAATGCCAATCCCGCTGTTCACGGAATTTTAGTGCAACTGCCACTCCCAAAGGGGTTGGATTCCGAAAAAGTATTAAGTCAGATCTCACCTCTCAAGGATGCCGACGGATTGAACCCAGAAAACTTGGGCCTCTTGCTAAGTGACAAAATGAGAGTCGCCCCATGCACCCCAGCCGGTGTTATCGAACTTTTGAAAGCTCATAAGGTCATAATGAAAGGGGCGCACGTCGTTGTTGTTGGGCGCAGTCAAATTGTGGGCAAACCTATGGCTCTTCTCGTCTTGACTGAAAATGCCACAGTCACTGTCTGCCACTCTCAGACCCAAGATTTAGCTCACTACACTCGCCAAGCCGACATTGTTGTGGTGGCCGCTGGCCGCCCTGAGTTTTTGGGAAAAGAGTATTTCAAACAAGGTGCTGTGGTGGTCGATGTCGGCATTCATCGAAAAGAAAATGGCAAGCTATGTGGCGACGTGAATCCCAAAGGGCTGGATAGTTGGCTTAAGGCGCTAAGCCCGGTGCCAGGTGGCGTTGGCCCCATGACAATTACAATGCTACTTGAGAACACATTAAAGCTGACAGAATTGCAGCAAGGAAAAGGCAAATCATGGAACAAGAACTGAAAAAAACCCCTCTTTATGAATCCCATGTCGCTCGTGGCGGTCAAATTGTGGATTTTGCAGGCTGGGCCCTGCCAGTGCGCTTCAAGAACCTAAGAGAAGAGCATGCCCACGTGCGCGAAAAAGTCGGTATTTTTGATGTCTCTCATATGGGAGAAATTCGTGTGACCGGTCCCGAAGCTCTAACCACCTTACAGTGGTTGACTACCAACGACGTCAGCCGCCTGCAAAAAGGGCAGGCTCAGTACACTCTCTTTCCGAATAGCCATGGTGGTATTGTCGACGACCTCATTGTCTACTGTGTCGTGCCCAATGAAGATTA
>JBGSNK010000042.1:0-6620 GCA_041739665.1 Bdellovibrionales bacterium | reverse complement strand
CACCTCGTCAGACGTTCGATGACAGCTACGAGCTTTATAAAAAATATGTACTTGATGAAAAGGAGGTGACGTTGAAACACTAGCTGGATAAAAGCCGTAACTGAGAGTGTCATGTAAACACTAATCTAAACTACCGCATTTAAATTTTGCCGAATAAAATCCCTTCATTCTGAAGCCGGTTGTGTCACGAAAGCCTCTAGAGATATTTTCTAGGGGCTTTTTTGTTTTTAACACCTGATTACACGAATACAAGCCTCTGTCATTCAATCCAACACCCTCCTATATGGTTTCTAAAAAAGAATATAAAGCACTACACCTTGATTTTAATGAATTTATTGATTTTCCTTAAATAGTGTGCAACACTATTTAGCTAATGGCACAGTTTGAATTCGTCTCATGGCTGGTAAAATGGATTTTAGAGAAAGATAGCTTTGATTTCGAATGGGATCACGGCAATTCAACTAAAAGCCTACAAAAGCATAAAATCAGCTCCGAAAGTGCTGAACAGGTCTTTCTAAACAAAGATCTTCTTGTTCCACTTGGGATTCAAGTTGTGCCCACAACCAATGAACCCCGTTTTGGGGCGCTGGGAACAGATTTTTCAGGAAGAAAGCTCTCTGTATGTTTTACGATCCGCGAGGGTAAAATTCGTATTATTTCAGCGAGGCCAATGAGCAAAAGCGAAAGGATAAATTATGAGTCGATACGTTAAAAATGAAAAAGGTTATGAGAAGTCTTTTGATGCCGACTGGAAGGCCGTTAAAAAAGGCCTGAAGAAGGTGCGGGCAGAAGTTGGAGAGCCTAAAAAGGTACCCACCTCTATTGCACTTGATCCGCGCTTCGTTGCAGATTTGAAAAAAGAGGCCGATTCCCGTGGCATCCCGTATCAGGTGCTTATGAGAATGTTTATTGTTGAGGGCTTCCAACGGCTAAAAAAGAAAACGGCGTAACCGTGCCCTATTTTCTCCTTGGCCTCAAATCTATTTTATGGTCTGTTCCTACTGTCATAGGTGTAGGCGTTACTATGGGATGACCTCCACCAATTATGGGTAACCTGAAATCAACAGGTTACCTCTTTTTTCTCTAACCTGCCCTGAGGCACTGAAATTTCAATTTTCCCTCTTAAAAATCAGACGGTTAAAGTCTGCAAAGGGTTCTTTATCTGACCACCACCTACCATCAAGTTCACTGTATTTTGCTGCCAATCCTATGTCTTGCTTGATGCCCGACTACATACTAAGTAAGCATGTAGTTTTTCTAGCAGTCTGCCGATAAGAATGCATGAGCACAAATCGCACAGCAAAGGTCATTTTAAGTCCAGAATGTAGAGTCTTGCGTGAGCTACGCCAGAAGCATGGCCTGTCTATGCGAGAGGTCGGCCTCAAGCTTGGCTATTCTGACTCCTATATTTCTCAAATCGAAAACGGACGAACGGCACCACCAAGGGGTGAAACCCTCGTCAAGTTTCTGCGTATGTGGATAGGAGACTCAAACGCCTATTTTTTGCCGAGTTGGCCTCTCCCCTATCGCCAAAAGGGGCCGCTTAGGCGGGAACCGCCTTTTCTTATCCTTTCTGATATTAGTAATTATGTTACAAACACAGACACCTTCCAGAAGATGAGGTGAAAAAAATAATCAGCGAAGGCAAGCAGTATGTGGATGAGTTTATTGAGGCAACAAAAAAGCAGCCTTTGTTCTTGGCTCATACTGAAGGCACCACTTGGTATCGAGAGTTTTTGAAAAAGCGAGGGATTACGCTTTCTGATAAAACTAAAGAAGTTCCTGGCCCAACGCTTATGAATATGTACTACAAGACCAACGAACCCGATGTGCTACCCATTTATTTAAGCGTCTTCAGTGGTGACCCCGACGGTATTTATCACGCTCTTGGAAAAAATGGTGCCATCAGCTCGCCAATGCTCGAAAGAAAGCGAGTGAATGATCTTTTGGAAGATGGCCGCAAGATTCTTGATTTTGACAAGCTCGACGGTCACTACAAGAAAGTCTCAAGAGCCGTGCTTGAGGAAGTGCCATTTATTCACCTTGGGTTCTTAAAAGAAATGGTGATCTTACGAAAAGACAAGGTGCAAGTTGGCACCAATTACATGAGCCGCGAGACTGGCCGATTTACTGGCTACAGACCTGTGGGTGGATAATGTCAAAATCTACGCTCAACCAATGGTTCTTTAAAAATACAAAACTTCCACTGTTCCTGCTTGGTGCAGTGGTGGCTTTGGTGCAAGTTGGGTTTATTTTCTATACTCACAACAAAACCAAGGAAGACCAGAAAAGAGCCATTGAGAGCCTTGTTGCAACCGTTGCCAATATAGGAATTGAGCAAAGTAACCGCCCCTTGCTGGAATCATCTTTTCAGCTTGCTATTGATGAGCTGGGTGTAAAATCCATGATCGTCTGTGAGGGAGGTCTCAAAGTCTTTTATCAGCCAATGGGTTTCGGTAGTTGCCCAGTCCCACCGCGAGCCAATCCTTTTGAATCAATAATTTCAGTAACGCCATCAGGGTTTAAAGACTTCAGGCTTCACTTTTATGTAAAACGTTTTCAAGTGGGTCCATCACTCATTTGGCTCAACGTGATTATTTTAGGCTTACTTGGCATCGTATTTCATTTAATTTACCGGATTCAAAGAAAACTAACAGAAGATATACTGACTCCCCTTGAAGCTAATCTCTCCGGCAAAGATGAGTTGAAAATCAAAGAACTTAACACCATTAAATTAAAATTTGAGGAGTATCGGCGGTCAAAAGAAAAGCAAGCGGTGGCGGGTGCTATTTTAGAGCACAATTTGAGCATAGGCCACAATATCAAATCCATTCAACAAACCCTTGATGTCATTATGTCGGGAGAGTTTTCATCAGACAGGCAAAAGAAAAGGGTTCAGCAGCTTGCTAAAGACATCAGAGCAATTATGGCGAAAATTGCCGACCAGACTCCCGACACTGACAAAGTGAGACTCATCACTTCGGATGAAACTTTTTTAAATTATCTTGAAAAAGAAAATGAGAAGAAAACCAAGGTCAACGTCGTCAATGTTTTTGAGGTTGCAATTGAACACAAAAATATTGAGTTAAAAAACAGTTCAAGGAAACCAAAAATTAAGTTAGCCTATGATAAAGAGCTGAAGAAATCATTTGTTGAAATTGTTGGTCCAGAGCTTCGAGACATTTTATCCAACATGATGAACAATTCCATTGAGGCTAGGGCCAGTAAAATAGACATTCAGTTGTCAAAGTTTGAAGAGAGTCTGCGAATCAATATCACTGACAATGGTGTAGGAGTTCCCGAAAACATAAAAGGTAAAATATTTGATCGTGGTTTTACCAGTGGCAAAAATGGTGGTACTGGCTATGGTCTTTACCATGCGCAAAAATTTATTGAGTCCTGGGGTGGAACTTTTAGGGTGTCCGATCAAAGTGATGAATCTACTACATTTGTCATCGACATTCCTTTGTGGGTCATGCCTCAATTGCGATTAGAGGAGGCCAAGACTATCGTGGTTCTGGACGATGAAGAGAAGGTCCATGAAATGTGGAAATCAAAAATCGCATTGGTGAATCCTTTGGCTAAAGTTCTCTCTTTCAGGAACCAATCGGAGCTGCAAGATTGGTTTGATACCTGTGAGGATTTTAGTGGGCATTTGTTCTTTTTTGACAGCGACCTTGGCAAATACTCGGAAGAATCTGGAGAGGCAATCATTGAAAGCTTGGGGGTTGGGAGTATTGCCCATCTTGTGACCAATAACTACAACAGTCCAATTTTGACGAAATGGTGCTCTGAGCGTGGAATCTCAATACTGCCAAAGGCAGTAATTTGATGGAAAATCCGAATTTAGCTGCAAATACAATAACTTATGCCTCATGCACTATAGCTTGATAATCAAGGGCTAACGGCAGTTTATTTGCACTGTAAAAAGTCATGAAAAAAGCACTTAATCAAGTAGTGATTTTAATTACTTTCAGCTTAGTCTTGGCCGCTTCGATTAATGGATATTGTCAAGAATCTGAACAGTTGTGGGACCAATTTGAGCTGGCAGTATCTTCGGGGGCTGGTGCAACCGGATTGGCGATTGGAGAGGGCTTAAACATTTCAGACAGAGTGGGTCCTCGTCGTTGTCATTTTGCAATTTCAACAAACACAGGAGCTTTTAGCCACTACCATCAAAATAGGGCTTACGATTTTAGTACCAATCCAGAAATAACTTTTTTAAATGAGAGAAACCAGTTTTTGGGTGTCTGTATGTCAGTGAATTCAAATTACTCTTCAGGTGAGCTTGAATTTTTCCTAATTGATCCCGACGGTAGCAGTTTTACTCCTATTGATAACACTCTTAGAATTGGAAAAGGTATCCCAGACAAGCCTATTGTCAGACAGGTTCATGGCGGGCGAAGCGTCCTAGCTTTTACCCAAGTGTCATATCACCCAAACCATCGCCCTCTTGTGCAAACAGAAAACAGAGCTTTTTATTTTAACCCCACTGACGGCTCTAGAATCGAAATTAATTTCACTGGACAAACACTGTCCAACTCACCTGCAGCCCTAGCTATTGGCCCACAAGGGATTGATGCAACAGAAGTCGCGAACAGAGATTTCCCAACAATAATGACTTATGGAGAATATGGTACAAATAGAATCCATGTATGCGAAATTCAAGGGCGAAACTGCGTGGAGAAAGCACTATTGTTCTCTGTTGAACTATCAACTCCCATTACTAGAGTCAATCGAAATCAAGACGGAACGATTTCTTTAATAGTCTATGATGCACATGAAATTGGTAATGGCGAGTTATTTATTATTAGTGGAGATGGCACCACTATTCTTCATCGTAAGAGATTGAATCAAGTCGCTACTGGCACATTTGTGAGTTACGAAGGAAGAAATCTTTTTTTGATGCAAACCAGGATTAACGACAGGGCATCAGACATAAATTATACATTTTTTGATCCCGTAAATGGTTGGAGTTGCGCAGACCAAAATATTACAAACTACTACACTACTGATGATTATATTGGAGCATATATTGATTCAGATGAAGAAAATGCCTATGTGATTACCAGAGATAACGGCAGACAAGCTATACAGGTTTTGAACTTTTCATCCTCAAGTTGCCTCCAAAGCTCTGCTTCTCAAGTGGAAAATTCAAACTCGTCAATCCGGTGATTTATACACTGATAATTTTTTGACGACCGTTGGTAATAAAAGGTTGTGGATAGGAGACTCAAACGCCTATTTTTTGCCGAGTTGGCCTCTCCCCTATCGCCAAAAGGGGCCGCTTAGGCGGGAACCGCCTTTTCTTATCCTTTCTGATATTAGTAATTATGTTACAAACACAGCCACCGACATAAAGGTCAGCCCCCATTAGAACCAAAATAGCGGGTACTGGCGAATCAAAATCAATACATTCGTTTATGGAGCTTTGAGCCAGAATCTTTCCGTATTTGTTATCAAAAAGACCGACAGCGGCACTACAAGTCGTCGAAATTGACACTTTTGGGCAGCAAAAGCACGTCGATCAAATTAAATTAAACGAAGGAAGTGGCATTTTAATTGCACTTCCATATCAATAAATCCGTTTTATTAATTAAAGGGTATGGTACGCCCTAGGTATTAGAACGGTACTGGAGTTTTTATGCGAGTATTAGGGTCAGTAAAGACGAAAATTACAATTGCTCTTTTTATGTTTGCAGGCATGAATCCATCAAATGCTCTTGCTGAAAGAAATGCTAGTTATGACTTCAAAGGCCATTCGACAGATATAATATCTTCTATACAGCCAACACAAGAATTCGTTGATTGGTGCGCCATAAACAAGTCTCTAATAAGAATTGTTAAAATTAGCGAAGAGGATGTGATTAGGCTTAATGCTGAGCTTAGAAACCCTAACATGAATGAAGATATTGAAAAGCAACTTATAAAAAGAATTCAAAGAGTTGAAGAGACTGCTCGTGATGGCGTAGAGCAACTCAATCGAGTGAAGGATATTGAAACGGTAAGAATTGGTTTCATTCTTCCTAAAGAGACTGTTTTTTTATTAAGTGATGATACATTGCAGACTCGTTTCGGAAAGGTCTACATTGAAAGAACTGGACAATTCCTAACCATTTTTTTATATGGCAGTGATATTTGTGAATTTTCCGAGGTTGAAGATAATGGTAGCAGCAAAATAACAAAATCAGGAGTAATAGGTTTTTTAAATTCATTGGGTTCATCCCGTTTTAACTTAAATGAATTAAAATAGGGCGGTTAGCCGTAAAAACTATAAGCCTTACTACAATAGAGTTTGTGTTCTACTCATCAAAAAAATTTCCCGCACAATACGCAGCGTTTCTTAGTTACAAAAAAGAAGTATAAAGAGTTAGAACAAGCTCTTAGGAAGGATGGGACGATGAAACTAACCTATGCTGAAAAGGCGTAATCTCGATGCAGAGTCGACAGTCCAAAGTCGCGATGCCAGGGTCTTTAAATTGGATAAGTTTAGAATTGCGTTTACATCACCAAAGTCTGGGTGAGACCTAAAAGAGTCGGACCCTCTCAGTTATTATTTATTTGTTGAAGATAAATTAATAACCAAAGGAGAGAGTCCGTGACTCAAAAACAATATATTA
>JBGSNK010000017.1:0-24615 GCA_041739665.1 Bdellovibrionales bacterium | reverse complement strand
TTCAATCCAAGTATCAAGGCTGACCATCTGCCCTTGCCAATTGGGAAAGTACTGGCGCCATCTTTTCACAAAAGTGGTTTTGCCAACCCCACGATGTCCGATGATCAAAAGTTTTAACACGACGCCATGATCTCCCAGAATTCAGGAAAACTTTTATTTAGAACCCAAGGGTTTAAAATATTAATGTCAGCTCCTTGTCGCTGAGCGAGGGCCGCGGCCATGGCCATTCTGTGATCCTGATCGGGATCAAATTCAAAAGAGCCGAGGGGCACATGAGAAGGTCGTCCTTCTATTCTCAATTTTTTATTTTGATAGAGACACTCATAGCCTAGGCTCTGCAAAAGATCGCGCGTGTTTTGCAAGCGATTGGACTCTTTGAAGGCTAGAGTTTCAAGTCCTGATAAATAAGACACACCTTGAGCCCGCGCCAACAAAACGGCAAGTACTGGAAAGAGATCGGGTGTATTTTTTAGATTTATCTCAACCCCTTGGAGCACGCGAGAATCTTGGACTTTTAAGATTTGCTCTTGAGCGTTGTAATGAATATTGGCGCCCATCGATTTAAGAAGCTCGACAAATATAAAATCGGGTTGACGAGATTGACTGGGGAACTGGTGAATTTGCAAATCTCCATATGAGAGAGCACAGGCGGCTATGGCAAAAGCCGAACTCATATCGGGCTCGATATCAATTTGCGTTTTTTGGATCGTCTCTCCAGCAGGAACTCGGATACTTCCAGCATTCACTTCGAATCCCATTCCAAGATCTCTCAAGAAATCTAGAGTCATTTGCAAGTAACCCATTGAGGCTTGCAACTCAGGGTCGTATTCAAGGAATAAATCTTTTTCTAGATTCCATGCGCTCAACAACAAAGCGCTGAGTGACTGACTCGAAGTTGTATCAGTAACCGACAGTGGGTCTTGTGGCAACGACCAACCTTGACTGGTGATGCGCAGGCAGTCTTCTTCGGGACGTGTGATTTGAACTCCCAATTGCTTTAATGCTTTGATCAAACCGAGGTGGGGACGAGCCATCAAACGGGTTTCACCATAAAGATCATACTGACCGGGAACACGGGACAAACGAGCCATCAAGAACCGTAGGCTCGTACCGCCCGCCCCACAATGAAAATGTTGAGAACCGGCTTGATCAAATTGGTTAAGTGTATTTTTGAGAAACACAACGTCCTCGCAACTAGACTCTCCCCCAATTCGTAATTCAGGAAAAAAGGATTGAACCACAAGGGCTCTGTTCATCAAAGATTTTGAGGCTGGCAGTGGGCCCTGATAGGAAAAAAAAGAAGGTTTCACTTCA
Source organism: Bdellovibrionales bacterium (assembly GCA_041739665.1). Taxonomy (GTDB): domain Bacteria; phylum Bdellovibrionota; class Bdellovibrionia; order Bdellovibrionales; family JAGQZY01; genus JAGQZY01. The sequence goes on along the minus strand of JBGSNK010000017.1, from coordinate 23,301 downwards.
CCCAACCCTGCCTTTTGGCCTCGTTGAGTAAATCCTGTAATAGCACAGTCTTGAGAAATGGTTTGCCAACAGCTTTTAAAAAAACAAAAAGAACTTGGTCGTCATCTTGAACCTTCTTGTCTTGTATTAAGAGTTGGGAAAAGGCTTTTTGACTCGCTGGCCGGTACCATTTGAGTTCGTGGGCGGGAGCTCTTTGAAATCTTCCACGAATAATAGAATGGATCTGATCGAACAGACCTTGGGATAAATCCCCTCGAAAACGGCTCCACTCTAGGGCAAAAAAGATTCCCTGCAACACGCTATCTCCATGGGGCCACTGAAAATGAGACTCAAAAGCGTGACCTAAAGTGTGACCAAAGTTCAACACCTGACGCACTTTTTTTGTCTCGTAGGGGTCTTGCAAAATAACTTCGTATTTATCTTCGATACAAAGTTTTAAAAAGCGCCAGATAAACTCTGTGGGAGGACGTTCTTCGAGTATCATGTCCTTAAAAAACTTGGACGACCCAACCAGACTCATCTTAATCAACTCTCCATAAGATTGCTCTTTGAGCTCTTCGGGAGAACCTTCAAGTAATTCCTTGATGATATATACTTTTTGGGCGGGATAAAAAGTTCCTACCTGATTTTTTGCGCCCCCCACATTGAGGGCCGTTTTTCCACCGTGGGCGGAATCTAAAGCCGACAACCACGTGGACGGGATTTGCACAAGGGGAATACCTCGCTTTAAAATAGATGCTACAAAACCCCCAAAGTCTCCCAAACTTCCTCCGCCCAAGACGACTAATGTTTGGCTTCTCTGAATGGGACGAGGCCATTTGCTCAAAACAATTTCTAAATTTTTTGGAAAGTCTCGAAAAGATTTAATAGACTCACCAGCATTAACGGCCAGCTGATGGGGAAAGGACTCAATAAATTCCTTCATGGCCTCATCATCCATAAGTCTTTCTTCAAGCTTGCGATCAAAAAGTAAAAAACAATTTTCAACATCAAATTGACCCACCGGCCATTGATGGCGCAAAACCACTTGGCTTTTAAATTGTGGACTCATGCAGATCCTCTCGCAACGAAGGCAGTTCCCAATCGATGGGTTCCCTTTGATAGTCTATTAAGAATTTATTTGCTTTTGAGAAGTGTCGACAACCTAAAAAACCACGATGAGCCGAAAGAGGTGACGGATGCGGACTTTGCAAAACCAAATGCTTTTGCGTGTCGACGTGGGATGCTTTTTTTTGTGCGTAACTCCCCCACAACATAAAGACACTCGGCTTTGCCTGCTTATTGACCACTTCGATAACTTTATCCGTAAAGGCCTCCCAGCCTTTTCCGCTGTGGGATGCCGCTTTTCCAGACTCGACTGTCAAAACGCTGTTGAGAAGAAGAACTCCCTGCTCAGCCCAGGAACGCAAATCCCCACTTTTTCCGTTCTCAATTCCCAAGTCACTGCGGATCTCTTTGAAAATATTCATCAGTGAAGGCGGAGTCTTCACACCCTGGCGCACCGAAAAACAAAAACCATGGGCCTGACTAGGGCCGTGATAGGGATCTTGCCCAAGAATTACGACCTTCACTTGATCCAAGGGAGTCTGGTTGAAAGCGGCAAAGTACTCCTCTTTGCGAGGAAAAATTGTTTTTTTCTGGGAGTATTCCTCTTTAAGGTACAGTCGCAATTTTTGCATATACTCTTTGTCAAACTCTGGATTCAGATGTTTGGCCCAACTGGGTTCCAATTTAGGAGGCGTTGTGGTCTTCAAGCTTGTCCCCTTATTTAATTAAATTAGAGACTTTGAAAATAACCAAGCGCGTGCAAAATAGCTAGAGTCCCTGCGCCACCCTTGCCGACTGAGGAACCTTTTGCCTTAGCCTGCAACACAGCGACCTTTGTCCTATTTTAAGATACTGAATTTATTGATCAAATTGTGATGTTGACAAATCACTCTAAGACCTCAACTTTAGAGCAAGAGGTACTCTATGATAAAGATGGATAAGTTAGGCGAAAAGTTCGATAAAAAGGAAGTGGCCGCTTTTATTCAGCAGCAAATGGTGGAGCTTGCTCCCCATTTGGACGAGAAGTCCGCCCTTCAGATTAAACTCACACAAGTACGCAACGGCTTTGAGGCCGAGCTGACCGCCACCCAAAAAGAGGGTGAGGTTCAAACTATTGGCTGGAACGAAGACCTCTTTGATGCCATCAAGAATGCGAAAGAAGGATTGTTGCAGTATTTTGTTGAAGCCGAAGACTTTATGAACCCTCAGTTGCGTGATGAAAAGATCAAATACCTTGCTCAACACGGCAACTTGTACTTGCATTAAACCCTTGTCCCATTTATTTCTGGATCTATGAGTCAGACAAAATCTTCGTCTTTTTACCATGTCCATTACCGCAATCCAAAAGACGGTAACATCGTCTCGATTAAAGCTCGCAAGATTACCGACTCCACATTGGGACTCAGTTTTGTGGCTGTCTCTGATTTTATTTTTGAGACAGATGGGATCCTTGTGAACCCAGATGAAGAAGCAAAAAAAATGGAGTTCGAAAATGTGAAGACACTTCACCTTTCTATTTACTCTATCTTATCTGTCACCGAAGAGGGGCAGAGTGCCAAGTCTTTGAAATTCAAAAAGGACAAATCCAATCTTCTTGTTCTTGCTAATGAAACCAATAGGCCTAGTACAAATTGATTGCCCTCTTCATCCTCGCTCAGATTTTGTTTGCAAATCCTCACTGTCCCTCTGACTTAAAAATAGATCCTCAGATCAAAGAGCTAAACTTAAAAATTGAAAAAAAGATGGCGGAGACCTCAAACCTAGTCACTATTTCTTCTGAGGCTGACCGAGTCCTCGGGCAGCTCACTCGCTCTCAAAACCCGACTTTCGTTAACTGGCTCCGACAACAGGGTTTTGTCGGCGGCAGCCCACTCGGTATTGCGAGTCAGTGGCGAAAATATTATCTGCGAAATTATATTCTCAATAAATTTCCCACTCCCAATCCAGAAATTAACAATAGCGTTGAAAGCCTTTTTAAAGACATCCAGAATCTAACCTTTGAAGATAAATTTCAGAAAAAAATAAAGACTGCTTTTGCCGAGGCTAAAAAAGAGAGCCTCCAATATATCGACACGTTAAAGTTAGCTGAAGTTGAACGCAACAGTCTAAAAACTCGAATCGAGAAGATAGAACTCTATTGGTTGGATCAACTCAAGGGAGGTCCCTTCCAGAATAAGCCCCTTGAGTTCTTGAACAGTGGACTGACTTATGACAAAAAAACACACCAAATCTTGGTCGGTTTAAAAAGCCGCGAGTTCGAAGACAAAGCTAGTCTTTTTACTGTTCTTGTTCAAAAAATGACCCAGTCCTTTGATTCTTGCCTATGGCCCCAGTACTTATCTGGAAATGACCCATTTGCAAAATTACACTCTTGTTTTCGCGACTCGCAAAGTGCAGCGGCCAAACCACGAGATAACCGTTATATTGAGCAGTGGGTTTTTAAGAAATTAATCAGTGAAAAAAACGTTCAATTTTTAAAAGCCAATCCTCTATGCAATTTGCCCAACTACCCACCCGAGGGTGTACAAAAAGAACAAATCAACAGTGTTTTTAGCGATTGGTTTGCCGCCGAAGTTTTAGGGCAGAGCCAATACAAGACGAGTACGATTCGTACCGACCTTTGTCTTTTGGGCCCCTCCATAATGCCCCCTTTATCTGCAGAACTTAGCCCCAGCGAACGGTTCAAGCGCATTTATTATGTTCAGCCTAAAATTCAGGCAACAATCAATTCTAAGTTCTCCTATAAATATTGTTCTTTTATTGATTAGACTCGACCTTTGGTGGATTGACTTCCATCTTTTGTACACATAACTTACATTATACTTACAGTATATATGTAAGCGCCAAGGAGGGAATATGATCAACGCACAAGAAATCAAACCACTGACACCCAAGGAAAAAAACGTCCTTCAATATATAGAAAACTATATTGCTGAAAACGGATACTCCCCTAGTTTTATGGAAATCAAAGAGAATTTTGGCTTTGCCTCTTACAATTCTGTGCAAAACTATGTGAAGCAACTGGAATCCAAAAACTATCTGCACAACCCAGGTGGAAATCAAAAAAGAGCCCTACAGGTCGTTCAGTCGTCCCATACCTTTCCAGATAATCTCAAAGAAATACGTACTCGCATGACTCCTAATGTAACCATTCCTCTTTTAGGTCAAGTGGCAGCCGGTGCACCTATCGAGCACTTGAAACACGATGAATACATCGATATTCCGGTCTCTCTTCTGCGCAAACCCGATCAAACTTACGCCCTTCAGGTGCAGGGAAATTCTATGATTGAAGATGGAATACACGACGGTGACACCATTTTAGTTCAACGCCAAGAAGTGGCCAATGATGGCGACATTGTGGTGGCAGTGGTTCAACACGAAGCGACTGTCAAACGCATCTTCAAGCCTAAAAAACGGGGTGGCAAATTGGAGTTGCGTCCAGCGAATAGCCAAATGCAATCTTTTTGGTACGACCCTCGCGAAGTGGATGTGCGCGGAATCGTGGTAGGACTCATTCGACGTTATTAATATGAAGAAAGCTATCCTCCTTCGCCTGGATCGTATGGGCGACCTTATTTTAACCCTCCCCTGTGACCAACTGATCGCAGGGGATTATGAGGTCCACTGGATAACTCCCCAGGGTCTTGAGTTTGTTGTACAACATGCGACACCTTCCCGCCGCTTTTCTTCCTTTAACGGAAAATATAGTTTTCGCAATTTCTTGTCTTTTTATAAACACATTCAAGCTATCCAAGCTGATGTGAGCTTAAGTTTTCATGTTCCTTGGTGGGTGAATGCGGCCTTATTCCTAGCTCGCATCCCAACACGCGGCGGTGTGCTCTCCCAGTGGCACTCTTACCTCTTTCTAAATAAGGGGCTCCGTCAAAAACGGAGTCGTTGTGAGGCTCACGAAATAGAATACAACTTTCAACTCACAGAATATGTTTTTGACCTCGACCGACAAAATCAAACACGCCAACCATTGAGTCTTCAAGTTTCAAGTCATCATCTCTCGCCCCTTGATCCGAACACACCCTACTATGTGGTCCATCCTGGTATGGGTGGATCGGCACTCAATTGGCCCACTCGTCATTACAAACAAGTGGTCGAAGAGCTTTCTCAAAAAACCACTGTCGTGATTACCGGAACACAAATGGACGAGATCTTTTTGACACCACTCAAGAAAACACTAGCGGACAATCGCAACGTGATTTGGCTCGATAAAAAGCTCAATGGAGACCAACTTCTTTCTGTTTTACAAAATGCCATTGCCATTATCGCCCCCAGCACAGGTGTCATACATTTGGGCGCCTCGCTGGGGGTGACCTCTTTAGGAATTTACTCTCCGATTCTTGTTCACCACCCCAATCGGTGGGGGCCCAAAGGTCCTCACACAGAAGTTTTCGTCCCCCAAGTGAGCTGCCCGTCCCAATTTGAATGCCTCGGTGAGAAATGCACACATTATCCCTGTATGGATAAAATGTCCCCGCTGCCCCTTATTCGCAGAGCTGAGCAGGCTCGCTCTTAAAAGCCTCACATGATTTGCGTTAAGACTTGAAAAATGAGGTCCGTGAGCATTCAATATTGAAGACAACCTTTCAAGGAGTTCTCAAATGAAAAAAATTTTTCTAATTCTTACAGTCCCACTTTTTATCAGTCTGAACGCTAATGCCCTTTTTGAAATCAGAGCTGGATACGGAGTCCAAACACCTGGCGAACAAGATTTATCCTCCACTCAAAACCTTTCCACGATGAGCGGATTCAATTTGGATGCAATCGTCGAAATCCCAATGGTTCCAGTTGGCCTGGGTTTACGCTACGAAAACATGGGCTTTGATTTTAACCAGTCTGGACTACCTTTAGAATCGGAAATGACACGAACATCTATTCTTGTGAACTACCGTATTATCGACCTTCTTTTTTATTTTGGAGCGATCGGATCTATTGGTCTAATTAACGATGCCAGCATCTCCACCGCCGTGGGCAACGCGGAATTCACTTCCTCTATGACCTACAGTATCGGTGTCGAGGGTGGTCTTTCCCTGGGTCTGATGCAGGTCGGAGCAGAGCTGGGTTACTTAGGGGCTAATTTTGAAGAAGACACCAATCTCTATGGATCTGACTTAGACCTATCTGGTATGTATGCAAAAATTCTTGTTGGAGTGGGCTTTTAAATTACTTCGCCTAAACCAGATCTGAAGTTAAAATGCATATGTATCCCGACTGTGTCGGCTGAAACTAGAAAAGAATCACTATCATAGGTAGAGGCCTACTTTATCAGCGGCGGAATTTTTCAATGAAGTCGTTGAGGGCCTCTTGCACATCTTTAAAATAGTCATTTTTGCGTGTGCTGAGCTTTTGAATCTGACCACTCTCGGTCATCTGTATCACATCTTTCTTGATGCGATAAATAGCCCCAACGGCATCATGACTGTAACGTAAGCCAAGATAAACAAAGGCCACTGTGGTGATCAAGGTCGAGGCCAGAACCATGAGGAACAAAAAGGTCTGTTGGTGACTTAAAATTTCGGCAAATTCGGTCTGACTTGCTGGCATGCGACCATTCTCGACCATCCCCTCAAGTTTTAAGATTACAAGATGAGCTCCTAAGAAAAAGAAAGCTCCTTGCAAGAGGCTGATTCCTGCAAAAACAATGAGCATTTTATTTTGGAACTCCGACCAACCATAATAAGAAAAAACTTTTCGTGCCATTACTTAAGACTAAGGACAAAAGCTGGCGAACACAAATGGAAATGGGTTCACCAGGTTTTATCTAGCCATTTGTTGGTTCATTACCAAATTTTAATTCGCTTTTCTGGAGCCAAAAACAACTTATCCCCTTCTTTACACTGGAAAACGCGGGCAAACTCAGCTTGGTGCTTCATCTGCTCATTCACCCGTGCCCAGACTAAAGCATGGGGATCAGTCTTCAGCTGCATTTCGGCCCGTTTAGGTCGAATCACACCACACCAAGCGCGGGCATACTGAAGAAAAAAGTCTTTAGTGGCCCTATCGCGAGCAACAGGATCGACTGGCATTGTTTTTTGAGCCGCGTTTAAAGCGAAAGTCACACCCACAAGATCTCCGATGTTTTCACCAAGGGTGAGTTCTCCATCGTGCCCAGCCGCTTTGAATTGAGCCACCAGCCCCTCGCCACGCTTTTTAAAGTTAAGTAGATCTTTTTGAGTCATCCACTGACGAACTTTTCCCTGTTCGTCATACTTAGATCCTTGATCGTCCACACCGTGTCCAAGCTCGTGTCCAACGACCGCACCCACTGCCCCTAAATTGACCCAGTCGGGTAACTTAGGATCATAAAAAGGATACTGTAGAATGCCAGCCGGCATCACAAACTTATTGCTTGAGGGACTGTAGTAGGCGTTTACGGTCAATGGAGCCATCCACCAGACATCTTTATCCACAGGTTTTCCAAGACGTTTAAACTCACGGGCGGATAGGTTCGCCGCCAATGTCTTTTTGTTTTGAATATAATGCTTAGGACTGTAGTCCGCGACCGGATTGAAATCCCACTCTTTATTTGTCTTGGGTTTGACCACTTGAAAAGTTGCGCTTTTCATTTTTTTAATAGCATTCTTCTTGGCGGATTGAGTGAGCCACTTGTTTTGGATAAGACCCTCGATAATAGAGGCGCGCACTTTTTCCAAAAGAGCTACAAACTTCTCCTCCGGAAAGTTTGGAAAAAATTGATCGAACAACTGTGAGTCAATTTCTTTTGCAAAGTGCTCCATTGTGTCCATCGTGCATCTTTCCTCAAGGGAAGGACGCTTGGGACTACCTCCTAGATATTTACTCTGGAAATCAAAGCTACGTTTAAAGTAGTCTGGATAGGCTTCGTCTAAATGTCCCTCAAGTGTTTGAAAAAGATAGGCACTCTTGAGCTGATCCAAGTCGTATTTGCTTATCGCCTTGTCTAGGTAAGTAAACACCTTAGGGAGTGGGTGTCGAATCTTAATGTGGTTTGGGACTTTAGCTAGAACTTTTCCGGCCTCAAGATTCTTATGTTTTAATATATCTTTCTTTGATGAATAAGAACGTTTGGCCCATAGGGGACGCATTTGCGCGGGAGTTGGATAATTGTTGATATAATCCGTTTCGAAATTCGCAACCCACTTGGCGCGTTGCTCCGGCTTATCCATTCCAGCTAATTTAAAGAAGTCAGTCGCAAGACCTTTAAATTCTTCCATTAGCTTAGGATTGGCGTAATAACTTTTCTCCGGCAAGGACGTCATCCGAGCTGGCATGAAAATAAAGTCATAAATATCACTGTTATCTAAATTGGGGATATTGCCAAAACTCAAATGGCTGTCTTGCCCTTTTAAAGACTGCTCAACCAAAAACTGAATGAATTCCTCTTTGGTTTTAAGAGAAGAGATTTTTTTAACTGCCTCTTTTAAAATTGCCTTTTCTTCGTCAGCTCGAGCCGACTCGTTGAGGCAAGAGGAGTAGTAAGCATGGAGTTGTTTGGTCTTTTCATTGAACTCATCTTTTGAGAGCAAGTCTTTCAGATATTCCTCTTTAGCAACAAGCAATCTTTCTGCAGAATCATTAAACGCGAAAATATGACGATTTCGATCCTCTCGCAATTTAAATCCGTCAATGGCTTTGCCACAGGCGTGCTGAAAGAAGTCCTGACAAGCATTGACCTCCGGATGAGTGGGGAACTCGCGACGCTCTGGTATTTCGCTTGTGGGTTGGTTTGTCACACAGGAAAACAGCAAGGAGCTGATCAAGACCAGGGACATAACAAATGTTTTTTTCATGGGGGTTCCTCCTCATTATAAGAATAAAAAATTTACGGGGCTTTATTAGGAATGGCTAGGGACAGCGCATTCCCACTCATTATTCAAAAATTCTGGTAAGCCCGACGAATCGCCGCCTCAGCAGCCAGGGCGAGCTCGCCATGGGTGCTAAAGTGAGTGGACTCCAAGGGCTCTAAATATTCGAGCTCCACCACTATTTCTTTAATTTTCATCATCTGTAAAAAGTGAGACGCAAAGGACATATCTCCATGCCAGCAAACCTTATCGCAATTCTCATTTGAGAACGGCTCAGAGTTTATCGACTTATATTTCAAACAAATTGGCAGAATTGGAAAATCGGTTTCTTTTGGCACTCGAAAAAGTGATTTCTTAAAGGGAAGAATCTCCATTCCATTGGTGCTGGTCCCCTCTGGAAAGAGGAAAACATCAAATCCTTCGGTCAGAAGATTCTTGAGTGCTGTGACTTCGTTTTTCATTTTGCGACGATTGATGCGATCAACAAAAAAACTCCCTCCCATTTTGGCCATATCACCAAGAAAAAAAGTCTTTTCCATTTCGACAGAGGTGACAAAAACAGCAGGTCGAACGGTGCTCAGGATCAAAATATCTAGATAGGACATATGATTGCAAACCATGAAATAGGGACGATCAAAAAGATCCTCGCGACAGAGCTTAGTATGAATTTTGACATTCAAAGCATCTAAGATAGAGCGTGAATGCCGGGCCGTGTTTTCAAGAGCCTTGCGACGCAAATCTACAGGACTTTGATTATCAAACAAACGTTGTCTCAGGCCGCAAGCTATATATCGACTCACATAGTACTGGGTCTTAAGAAGATTTTGACTTATGTGAAGCATTAAAGAAAACCTCTCATCCCTCTTTTGGCAATGTCACATTGTATTTGTAAATGTAAGGTTTAGCATTTTTAAAATCGACAAAATATTGTCCAGAAACTCGCGGATCCTCTTCAAGAGGGGCACAATAACCATAAATTTGAAATGGTGTTTTAAAACCACGAAAGGGTTTGTACCAAACTCCAGGCAAGGGCTTGGCATCCTCACCTTTGATTTTTTTCATTTTCTCTTGTTTTTTTCGATCTCTTAGAAAGTTGAGTATGAACGCAGACTGGGATTCGAAAATTTCAACACCGAGACCACAGACAAGGTCCTTCTTTTCCTCAATTTGAATCCAATCGACACCAAAACCCGACCATTCAGAGCCCTTGTCATTACCAATCAATCCAGTCTGTATACGAACACTTTGAATATTTTTTAGATTTTCGATTTTAAATTCAAATGGCAAACCCGAAACAGCCCCTTCTAACATATTCCCCTCGATCTTTAAATCAACACCATTTAGGGACGGAAAAGGTTTGGCTTTTCCATCAGTGATGAAGCTCTTTAAAGTTTTGGGTTCCCAAAAGTAGGCGTTAATTAAAAGATGGGACAAAATAAATTTGCGATAATTGTTCTCAAGAATTGTTAACAGGTGGTTGTTATCCACATTGATAGCACGAGCTGTACAAAAAGCTCCTTCAGGTAGTTCGGTACAATAACTGAGAATATTGAGCGACTCAAAAAGTTTAAGACGACTTCTTTTCCAGGGGCGTCCCCAACGGTCTACAACATCGGCGACTTGGATCTGTTCTTCTTCAAGTCCAAAATCCTTAACAACAAAATCCTTGGCTGATTGAGGCCGAATAAATCTAGAATTGACACTCGCCAAAGCGCCATCGCCGCCTGTAAAATTTTTTAGAAAAAGCTTGAGATTATAGAATCCTTTTGTTCTTAAATCATCACTCCCCGTTATGAGTAATTGTGAGTAGGGAGCGCCAAAGGCAAGATTTTGCAAACGCGGTTTATTGCCATTTTCATTTTTAGGTTTGTAAAAAACATCCGTCGGTAAAAGGTCTAGAGGTGAGTCATGAATGTGAATATTGTATCCGTAGGCTTGAAAATCAAATTTATCTTCTTTTTTAAACTGAGTCTTATACTTCACGAAATCAGGTTTTGACGGACTGTCTATCAGACCGGCCAAATAGGGATAGTAGCGGCCATTCTTTTTTACGAAAACACTTTGGCTGGCGTCAAATTGGGTCGGCAATATGGCCGGTGTCTCGTTCGAGACAAAGGATTTCCAATCTAAAACAATTTCACCTTTTTTTCTTAATAGCTCCTGAACATCAAAGTAAGCTTCGATGACAGCCTTATTTAAGGGGGTTAAGATCGCTTCGTCGACTTTATCAAAGTCCATGGGCATCTCGAGATCAATGGAAATTTGCTTGAAGATCTCGTTCACTTCAGGATGTTCATCAAATTGGGGGAGATAGGGAATGGACAGTGATTGCAATAACGGGGCGGGCTTAAAATTGAGGAGACGTCGCAATGCCAGATTAAGCATTTGTTTTTCTGTAGTGGGATTAACAAAACGCTCGTAAGCCGGTTTTAAATCTTCCACAGAGGTGCCAAGGTTAAAATTCTCTGAGTAGGTCGAGGCAAAAACGAGAGCGACAACCTCACCATTTTGATTCAACAAAGGTCCGCCACTGTTTCCAGGGCTTGTTCCGGCACTGTAACGAATAAATTTCACATCCGGTTCATCCTGATCTATGGACTCACTTGAAATAATTCCATCACGGATGGCAATACCTTCACCATGGACATTCCCGACTGTGTAGACTTTTTGTTCAATCTCATAGGAATCTGCAAAATCCAAATGCCCATAGGATTCCATACCTTCAGTCCGCAAATAAAGAAAATCTCTTTTGACATCAAAGCCTAATATTTCCACAACTTCATGCTGTTTGCCATCAGAGGTTTTTATATAAAAGTCATTGTTGAGATCGATAACCATACTACCTAAAAGGCAGTGAGCGGCGGTAAGAACCACATTGGGTCCCATTAAGAAGCCGGTGCAGAAGCCACTCGTCTCCTTAAAATCATCATCACCTAAGCCACCATATTTTTTGTAGTCCTCGATTGCTCGTGGATCGGACTTGCTTTCAAACTCGACAATCTTTGTCCTGACTTTATTCAACAGACGGTTTTGGCTGACTCCACTTTGTCCGTTGCGCAAAAGTCCATAACCTAAAATTGTCGCAAGTCCCATAACGAATATTAAAGTGGAGACCAATGCCAAACGTTTGTTGAGCTTAGTTTGATGATGGTCCTTTAACGTATGGTAATTGGCTAGCTTAGCTTTGCCGCTTTCAACAAACTCTTCGGTGGCAATATCAATTTGAGAACTCACTGAAAGTGCAGAGTTGTGAGAAATTGACTTTTTAAATCCACCCTTGAGGTCTTGGTAATACCAAACGCTATCTTCGAAAAAGATGCGCCCCTGAGCTGGTTCTAGGGAGAAATGCTGCACAACAATATTGTTCTGGCTCGAACGACCTATTGTGTACTCACCTTCATCCAAATGAAGCGTGTCGATGACCATGTCAAGATGAATAATAACAAGATTGAGTTTCATCGGGCCTAGCACCTCTAGTTAGTTAGGCAATTTTAAAGGAGCCTGATTGTAGCTTAAATTTTGTCTGCTGTTCAACTCGAATTTAATTTTGTTGAGATGCCTCAACAGCCCTCAATTGGAGAAGTCTTAAAAGCTCGGCTGTTTTAACCTTGCCGAGTTCTGTTCGTGGCAAAGCTTTCAAAATATGGACTTCTGAAATTCGTTGAAAGGGCAAAAGAGCTTTATTGATATTTTCCAGAGAGGGCAATTCAGTATTTGTAGACTGAACAAAGAGGTGTAAGTCATAACCCTTGCGGTCTTCGGGAACAGCAACCACTGCAATTGGCGCATTGACAACAGATTCAAGCCGGTCCGTGATCTCTTGTAGATGAACTGTTTCGCCGAAAATTTTGACCAGTTGGGACTCTCGACCCAAAACATATAATTTATTTTTTTCAACTCTCAGTCGATCGTCCAAAACAAACGGGTCAGGGCGGGCTTTCCAAATCGCCCCATGATTCTCGTCAAAAAGCAGATATCCCGAAAATAAAGATGGAGACTGAATGGTGTATTTTTCTTTTTCAAATTGCTGCAGACGCACATGAGGCAAAATAATCATCCCAGATGGGGATGGCTTCTCCTGCAAGGTCTCAAGTGGTGATCCAGCCAACAACGCAGAGGTCTCAGTCATTCCATAAGAGGGTAACAACGGCCAGCCCAAGTTATACGCTTGCATCCAAAGATTCATAGACAGACGACCACCACCCACTAAAATAGCTCGTAGAGATGAGGGAGGCTTGATAGATGCCTGGACCAGGTCGTAAATCTGAGTGGGCACAAGCGAGGCCCAACTGGCTTTACTTTGTTGAAGCTGTTTTTGAAAATCGAAAGCCGACCAGGCACCCCTATAAATTTCGCTCCTAGCACCGGAAAGAAAACAGCGCGCCTCAATGGCAAGTCCGCCGACATGGAAAAGAGGAAGTGAGTTGAGCCAAATCTCCGCCTTACTGATCTGATAAAAATCAACACAACCCTGAGCCGCCGTTAAAAAGGCAATCTTGTCTATCGACACAAGCTTTGTCCCAACAACGTTTGATTCCGTGCCTGAACTTTGCAACCAAAGAGTTGATTGGAAGCCTATTTTCTCAATCTCATGGTGCATTATTTGTTGAGTATGAGAGGGTAAACGTGGGTTCAGCAAAAGTGGGCTTTCAGTACTTGTCCAAAAGGAAGTCGTCAATTTCATAAAGCCATCCAATGCTGTTGGCGCAAAAGATCTGTAAAACCAATCCCAGACTCTGGTTCAGTCCAAAGCCAGGGACCATCCGACTTAAAATGCTTGTGAAAAGGTGTTTCTTTGTAAAGAGAAAAACTCATAAAGCCAAAGTCGTGACTTTGTGAAATATTCTCTTGGCTCTCGGCAAGAGAGTGAGCAATACCGATCGGATGATCCATATAGCTTGTTACCACTGTATTTTGATTTTTATCTAATTTATTAAAACTTTGTTTCGCCGGCTTTAAAATTTGCCACCTTACATTCACCTGATCTATCCCAAACTGGGGTTGGTCGTAAGCCCAAGGCCAATTTTTCGACCATTTACGGGGCTCAGGAAAAGGATCTTCAATAAACTCAATTTGCTCACGAAATGTTTCTAAAAAATTCCAATCGATTTCATGGCCCCTGAGATTACAATCGAGTCGCCACTTTGCACTCCCTAAAATCGGGCTCATATTTTGTAACAGGAGACGCTCTTGAATCCAGTCACGTCCCACCTTTAGTTTAAAGCGATCAAAACCTTTTTGCAGGGCCTTCTGAATTTCTTCGCGAGTCTGGTCGTCAATATTTTCAACGAGGTAATGATTTTTTATTTTTTGTTCTCGACCCAAAGATTTTTTTTCAACACGAGCACGTCCATCTTTTTCAGCAAAATATAGGCTTCTTTGCAAAAGCGGATAAGTCTTAGAATCTTGTCGCAGTAATTGGGGAATCTCTTTGGGGTCAGGGTCTCCAAACTCTGACCATGGAAAAATATCGGCGTAGCCTTCCTCAAATTCAGATGTCCGCATTTTCAGAAGAAAACCCTGTTTAATCGTTCCTGCCTTGATGTGAAATAATTTGTAGGGAGAGAGCCACATTTTTTTCATACGAGAAAACCTATAGACAATAGGATAGCAAACAACAGCTGATGGAGAGCCGATAGAGCCAGAATTTTATTCAATTGTTTTTTATTTTTGATAACCATCACACAGCCCACAACCAGGCCCCCGAGCGGGATAATGGCAAATGTGATCAAGGGATAAAGCATTTCGAGGGCCACCAAATAGTAGAGATTGAGCAGATAGGTGGCCAAGGTCAAAATAAAAATTTCAAGACGTACAAAATTATCACCAAAGCGGACTGCTAAAGTTTTTTTATGAACTAATTTATCCGTCTCACTATCGCGTAGGTTGTTTATCGCGATCAAAATGGTGGAGAGAAAGCCTACTTGCAAGCCCGCGATAAGAAAGGGAGCTGAAAGTGTCAAGCTGTGCAAGTAAGCCGTCCCAGCGACGGCAAACAAACCAAAAAAGAGAACGACAAACAAATCTCCCAGACCGAGGTAAGCCAAGGGATAAGGACCTCCAGTGTAGCCGTAAGCCAGGAAAAGAGAGACCACACCTAAACCAACAATAGGCAGTCCTCCTCTCCACACCAAGGGTAAGGCAAGCAAAGTGGCGAGAACTAAAAATACAAGTCCCAAAATAAACACCACTTGCTCTGATAACAAACCACTTTGAGTGACTCTTTGCGGGCCGAGACGAGTCTCGCTATCAGCCCCCTTTCTGAAGTCAATGGCATCGTTTAAAAGGTTGGTGGCAATTTGAATACAAAAAGCACTTCCTAAAGCATAAAGGCTAACCCAGTTGGCGTAAAATTGGTCCAAAGCCAAACATAAACTAGTGGCAACCATCACTGGAACTAAAGCGGCTGTCAGTGTTTTTAGTCGGAAAGCAAGGAGCCATGGATAAAGTTTAGACCACATCAGAACACCTTTCAAAAATGGCTTTACTTAAAAGTTCAGGTTGATCAAATAAAACTCCGTGACCGGCGTCGGTTATCTCGACCACATGGTTTTCACCCAGTAGTATTTGCATAGATTTTTTAAGATTCTGATAATTGAGATCTTTTTCTCCAACCAGCCAATGGATCTTATTTTTATGGGTTAGAATTTTATTCGCCAAATTTTTTTGGCGTGAAAGCGAGAAACCCATGAGAACTTGAGACCAAAAAAATTGACGTTCTTTGAGACAGCGCTTGGGGCGTAGCAAATCTTGACTGAAAACAAGTTGTCTGTTCCAGCGCTCAAGCCATACCTCTGGATCTTCTGTCAAAAGACTCTCAGCCCAAATTTGATCCTGTTCTGCTCTTTCTACTAGACCTGTTTTGAGTCCGGGATGTGCAGCTATTAAAAAAAGATGACAATAGAATTCGGGTTTGATGTGCAAACACAAACGTCCCCCTAAAGAGTATCCCACAAGGATTCTCTGAGGAGTTTCCGAAAACTGTGGACTGAGCACTGAGCCCCATTCACCTTCGATGGCATGCGCCCAGGTCTCAAATGTTAATGATTCAATACGCTCACAGTCTTTTGAAAGATCATGTTTATAAATTTTTACAGACTTCCAAGTGTCGGGGATAAAGTTTAAAACTGAATCCCAATCGGAAGGTTCGCCCAGAAAACCGTGAAAAAAATGGATTTCAAACTTGGGGTTCACCATATTTTATCAAAGGCCTTCCAAAAGTTCTGACTTTGTTGAGGATCTGGATTGAGTTCGATGAGGTTTAATTGGTGCTCAAGATTGAGCTGTTTCGCTGTGCTGAGTTTTTCATAATGCCAACCCCACATTTCGGCCATTGGCTTGAAACTAAGGTCGTGAGAGTTTAAAAATAAATTCTGAGAAAAAATACGAGAGAATATTTGTCCACCCTTATTATTGACTACAACAAGGTTCACTTGCCCTCTCTGTTCACGCAACCGTGGTGTTAACCAAAAGGCCGAAAAATCGTATAGGGTTGTGAGATCTCCCAAAATAACCCACAGAGGTTTTTCGCTTTCTTGTAATCCTAAAGCCGTCGAAAGTTGACCATCAATACCATTCACTCCCCGACTAGCATAAACACATGTGTGATTTTGATCGACTAGATCCCACTGGCGAACAGGCAAGCTATTTCCTACAAATACAATCTCATCACGTGCAATTATTTGATTGAGCCCGGCCAATAGGGCCACTTCTGATTGGGGATAGGTTTGATACAAAGATGTTACTTTTGCGGAGGCCTCTGCCCAAGATACTTTATTAAGAGACAGATCCCAAGGAACTATCTCAAGACTCTTTAAATTTTGAGATGTGATCTCGCTACAAAAAATTTGCCCCTGAGACAGCCCCGAAAAGTTTTTATCCGAAAAGGAATAAACAGATATCTGACTTAAATCCTCGAGATCGCGCCAAAAGCGCCCGACCGGAACATCTCCTATTCGCAAAACGGTCTGTACATTGTGAGTTTCCAAAAACTTACGAACTTGAGCATCCGTTTGCAAAAAGTGATCGCGACCATTAACTAAAGGCCGCAAGCCCGAAAGGGCCTCGACAAAAACAGGAGCCTTTTGTTGACTTATAAAATCCCAGACATCATCACGCCGATGATGTTCCAGTCCACCAACCACAATCAAACAATTTCTAAGAGACAAGGCTGGAGCTTGCGAAACACTTGATTCGTTTTTAAAACTTATCTTATCAGCCTTATCAAGGAGATTTTTTTCCACGTGAGCATCGATGAGCGGCTCATCAAAGCATATATTAATATGACTAGGACGGAACTGGGGAATTTTAAGCTCTACCTGCTCATTGACTTCGATATCCCAAGAGTTTTCCACAAAGTTTTGAAACAACTGACTTTGAGCAATGGTCTGAGGAGCTCCTGTGCCACGCATCCGTTTAGGACGATCGGCAGAAACGACAACAATCGGGACATAGGAGTGCCAAGCTTCAATCACGGGACTGAGAAGCTCGGAAACGGCAGTACCAGAAGTAGTGATCACAGCAACCGGTGCTTTATTTCGGCGCGCTCGTCCCAGAGCAAAAAATCCTGCGGAACGCTCGTCGTAAAAAGTCAGGGTCTCGATATGGGGGTTTGCTTCTAGTAGCGCCACAAAGGGAGCATTCCGAGCCCCAGGGCAAAGGCAAAATGTGGAAACTCCTTGGTCTAAGAGTTGTTGAAGAATGTCTGTCGCTTTTTCAATATTCATTGCAGTCCAAAAATCCTTTTGATGGATTGGCGTTTGTTCGCCAGCTCTTGCCACTCTTTTTCTTTCACGCTCTCGACAACCTGGCCACCGCCCGCGGCAATTTGAACCTCACCACCTTCCCAAGAAAGATTGCGAATAGCGACCAAAAAAAGGGCTCTTTCCTGATCCAACTTCAAACCAAAGGGCGCTCCAAACATCTTGCGCTCTTGCCAACTTTCTAGCTGTTGCATCGCCGGCCAACGCTGCTCTTGTGGGCTGGCTCCAAGGGCTGCCGTAGGATGCACCTTGACCAAAATTGTTTCTAAATCAAGGGGCTCGTAGGTATTAAAAGTCATGGGAGTATAGAGATGTGCTAAATGTGGCGTCGTCAAAACCTGTCGTTCGCCCACAGAAACCTGCGCAATATCAGCAAGTGAAGCTTGCAAACTCTCAACAACCCACAAGTGCTCTTGAATTTCTTTGGGATCAGCAGTGAAAACTTGGGGAGCATCTAAATAACTCTCCACTGTGGTCGTGCCTGCAATGGCGTTGGTCTTATAATCACAGGGGGACTGTTGCTCAAACAGAATTTCAGGAGTCAGCCCGATCATTCCTCTGCCCTGCTCCCAAAACCCGTAGAGAAAACCAGATTTTGCCTTAAGGCCATGGGCCAAACAACTTTCGACGAAAGAGGAATCTGGCAAAAAGGAGCTGGTTTCAAATAAGTAGGGAACAACTTTGTTCAGTTCTTTTCTTTGTAATTTTTCTTGAGCCCAAAGGAACTGGCGATCAAAGATTTCAGAAGAAGGAGGGGTCCAATTTAAGGCCAGAGCATGGCTTATAAAATAATTTTCTAAATCAGACTTTGAAACAGATAATTGATGAGTGTAACTCCACCAGGGCCGCGGCGACCTTAAGAAAAAGTCGTTGCCATAGAGACTGGGTCCTGTAGCGGGATTTTCGGACGCGTGCTTAGCCCCCCAAAAAAGCCAGACATCATCGTAATATGTGAATATTGCCCCGTGATTGAGAAAGGCTTTTTTATCGAATTCAGCTGTTGAGAAAGCCATAGGGCGATTTATTTCACAGATCATGCTTTTTGAACAGATCCTTTGCTGTGAAATCATTATTTTTGAGTGAGTAAAACTAGGCACTCTTGATTTTCTTTGATACTGTCCGATCAATTAAAGGAACATATGACTCAGACCGTGACTATTGGAAATGTTGAAGTAGGACAGTCGACCTTTACAGTTATCGCAGGGCCCTGCTCTATCGAATCAAAGGATCAATTTCACAGCACCGCTGAACTGGTCACCTCTAAAGGCGCCTCGGTGGTGCGGGGCGGCATTTTTAAGATGCGCACGCAACCAGAAGCTTTTCAAGGGTTAGGAGACGAGGCCATTTCCCTTGTCCAAAGCCTTAAGCAAAAAATTTCGGCCCCTTTTGTAGCTGAGATCACCGACCCCCGCCAAATTGAGCAACTGTTGCCCGTCGTGGATTGTTTCCAGGTGGGCAGTCGAAATATGTACAATTACGAACTTCTCAAAGAGCTGGGTCTATACAAGAAGCCTGTTCTTCTTAAAAGAGGTTTTTCAGCGCTCATCAAAGAATGGGTCAAAGCGGCGGACTACGTCCTCAGTGGTGGTAATAATCAAGTGATTCTTTGCGAGCGAGGAATTCGTAGTTTCGAAGGTCCAATGCGCAACACCCTAGACCTCGCAGCTGTGGCTTACCTTAAAGCTCACACCTCTTTTCCTGTTATAGTGGATCCCTCTCACGGAACGGGTCGACCAGAATTAGTGGCCACAATGGTCAAGGCGGCTATTGCCAGTGGGGCCGATGGAGTTATGGTGGAAGTCCACCCCGATCCCGACAAAGCTCTCAGCGATGGTTTTCAAGCCCTGAACTTTGACGGATTCTCTTCTATGATGGATCAAATAAAACCCTACTTGAACCTTGTGAACAAGAGTTTAACTTAAGATGGATAAGCGCGCTCAAACCATTCAATCCATGTTTTCAGATATTGCAGGCTCTTACGATACGGCCAACTCTGTCCTCAGTTTAGGAATCCATCACTTGTGGAAAAATAAATTGGTGCAAATGACACCACTTAAAGATGGAGATTCTGTCCTCGATTGCGCCACTGGCACTGGAGACCTGGCCCTGAGTTATAAAAAGAAAGTAGGCCCCACTGGACAGGTGATCGGCACTGACTTTTGCCAAGCTATGCTCGATGAGGCACCATCAAAAGCAAAAAAACAAAACCTTGATGTCCACTTTCAATGGGCCGATGTCACCGATTTAAAATTCGACGACGATCGGTTTGATGCCACTAGTATCTCTTTTGGCATTCGCAATGTAGAGGACCGCAACCGCGCCTTTCAAGAGATGGCCAGGGTCACCAAGCCAGGTGGTCATGTTATGATCCTTGAATTTGGCCAGATCCAAACACCTGTCTTGCGCCAAGCTTATAATTTTTATTCCACTAAAATTTTACCTTGGCTGGGTGGAGTTGTTTCTGGAAAGCCCAAAGCCTATCAATACCTCAATGACTCTTCCCAAATTTTTCCCTGTGGCCAAAACTTCAAAAACGATGTTTTGGACACCAATCTCTATAGCGACGTCCAAATTACGCCTCTAAGTTTTGGTGTGGCCTATATTTACAAATGCCAAGTGAAGTGAAAACGCCACTAAGGGTTGCACCCAACCGAAACACTTCATCTCCTCTTCCAGACTTAACACATTGATGTGAAATTAATTAATGGAGCGGTCATGGTTTGTCGAGCTGCCCAATAAAAAATGAATCACAATATAAGCTAAGGCTGTAGTGCCTAACGAGCCTAGCCCGATAAGAACCGTGACTATACGGAGCAATCCCACGTCCACATTCAGTTTTTCAGAAAGACGGTAACAAACACCCAAAAGTTTGGGTTGACGGGCATACTCTTCACGCCCCTGAACCGGCAGGCAAAGGGCACAGATGATATAAAAAACAAGACCAGCCCCAATAAAGAAGACACTGAGAAACCAAATAATCCGAATCACATTCGGTTTAATATCAAATCTCTCACCTACACCTTGGCAAACTCCGGCGAGCCAACCATTGGGCGAGCGAGTCCACGGATTTTGCAACAAATCTCCAGTCATAAAGGGCTCCTTTTTGTGCCTTTTGAATTCATTATTAATCACTCAATCTCATCAACGAGGCCCGCAGGTCTTCCACCCGAGAACTAACAGTTGCCAATAAGGCGCGGTCTGCTTCCACAACATCCTCTGGTGCATTGGCTAAAAAGCGCTGATTATTCAGCTTGCCAGAAAGTATTTTGATGTCTTTTTCTTGTTTCTCGATAAGCTTCTTGAGCCTTTGCATTTCTTTTTCAAGATCCACTAAACCCTCTAGAGGAACAATCACATCCACTTGGGAGTCACCCATACGAATCGGAGCCAAAGCACATTTTTTTAAAGATTCGCGCGGTGCAATTTCACAAAGGTTGAGCTGGCCGAGACGCACAATCTCCGAGCGGTTTTTACCCAGTATTTTTTGAGAAGCATCGTCCTTGGGGCTTAAGTAAACATCAATTTTTTGTCCTGGCTTGATTGAATTTTCACCTCGGATGTTGCGAATGGCGGTTATGGTCTCTTTGACTAACTCCATTTCAAAGGCTGCTATCTCACTACCCAAGCCAAGCCATGCTTGGTCCTCTTGACTGGTAGGATAAGCATCAATCACACAAGCATCACCTCGAATGGGCAAACGGCGGTAGATTTCTTCGGTAATAAATGGGGCAAATGGGTGAAGCAGACGCACAATACGATTGAGAGTTTGAGCCAGCACCAATTGTGTCGCGTGCTTAGGTCCGGCTACACTTCCGTATAGTGTTGGCTTCGAGAATTCTAAGTACCAGTCACAGAAGTCGTGCCAAATAAATGAATAAAGTGCATTTGCGGCATCTGAAAAACGCATCTCTTCAAGGTACTGATTCACCTCATCTTGCAACTTGCCTGTTTTAAAAATCAACCAACGATCAGCAGTTGTGAACTCTGTGGCCGGAAGCACGCTATCAACACCGTTCTTAGGGGCCGTAAAACCCTCAAGATTCGTCAAACTAAAGCGAGTGGCATTCCACAATTTGTTCATGAAATTCCGATAACCCTCTAAACGTGGCAGTGAGAACTTTAGGTCTTTGCCCGTCGCCATTTGAGCCATCAAAGTAAAGCGCAAAGCATCGGCCCCGTATTGATCGATCATCTCGACCGGGTCGATGGAGTTCCCCAAGGACTTCGACATCTTGCGCCCTTCAGAATCGCGTATTAATCCATGGATGTAAACCTTGCGAAAAGGAACGTCGCCTTTCATCTCAAGACCCATCATGATCATGCGTGCCACCCAGAAGAAAATAATGTCGTGCCCTGTTACAAGTACAGAGGTGGGATAAAAAGTTTTGAGGGCTTCACTGTCTTCGGGCCATCCCAAAGTGCTAAAAGGCCAAAGGGCAGAACTGAACCAGGTATCGAGGACATCATTGTCTTGGGTGATTTTTTTACTGCCACAGGATTCACAGCTTGAGGGATCTGACTCGCTTACTGTGATCGCTTCGCAGTCTTCACAGTACCAGGCCGGAATGCGGTGTCCCCACCATAATTGTCTAGAGACACACCAGTCTTCAATAATGTTCATCCAATGGATATAGGTTTTGGTCCACTGTTCCGGAATAAACTGAATGGTCTCATTACTGACAACATGACGTGCCGGGGTCGACAACTCCTTGGTCTTCACAAACCATTGCTTACTTAAAAAAGGTTCAACCACAGCGCCAGTACGGTCACAGTAACCGACCGCATGGGTGTGTGGTTCTATTTCAACTAAGAAGCCTTGATCCTCCAAGTCTTTAACAATGTGTTTGCGGGCTTCTTGAACCTTCAAGCCCTGATAGGCGCCAGTGGACTCATTGAGAGTTCCATCGACATTGAGTATATTGTGGAAAGGAAGATTGTGTTTTTTCCCTAAATTGTAATCGTTAAAATCGTGGGCAGGCGTGACTTTTAAAGCTCCAGTTCCAAATTCGCGGTCCACATAATCATCGGCGATGATGGGAATCTTACGATTGATGATTGGTAGAATCACATTTTTTCCAACCAGATGCTTATAGCGCTCGTCCTCGGGATGGACACACACACAGGAGTCACCCAAATAAGTTTCAGGTCGTGTGGTGGCGATCACCAAGCGCTCGTCGGTACCTTCTACAGGATAGGCTAATTTATAAAGATTCCCTTTTGTTTCTTTGTGAACCACTTCCAAATCTGAAATCGCCGACTGCAAAGGAGGCGACCAGTTCACCAAGCGTTCGCCTTGATAGAGCCAACCTTTTTTATAGAGATGAACAAAGACTTTGCGTACTGCGCGCGACACGCCCTCATCTAAAGTGAAGGTTTCTTTTTCCCAGTCAACGGAATCACCCAAGCGCTTCATTTGTGAGTAAATGCGGTCGCCGTATTTTTGCTTCCAAGCCCAAACTTCTTTTAAGAAAGCTTCTCGCCCCATCTCAAGCCGGTCTTGACCTTGCTGGCGCAAGTCTTTTTCCACAACAGCTTGGGTGGCAATACCGGCGTGATCCGAGCCCGGAAGCCAAAGGGTGTTGAATCCCGACATGCGTTTCCAGCGAATCAAAACATCTTGGATAGTGTGATCCAAAGCGTGGCCCATGTGCAAGAAGCCCGTCACATTGGGGGGGGGCAATATCACGCAATAAGGG
>JBGSNK010000007.1:0-18031 GCA_041739665.1 Bdellovibrionales bacterium | reverse complement strand
GAATTAGTTGTTGGATGAGTTCTGGGTCGTCATGACTGGTCTCAATAAATTCTAAGGCTTCCTTTAGATGAGACTCATAGGGGGGGGGTAAATCTTCATACTGGAGAGTTTTGAAATATTCTGTGTAAACAAAATAAACCAGTGCAGCTAAGCCTACTAGCTTGATCAGAATTAAGAGTTTTCTTTTTGATTTTAGATTTCCACTTCCCATACGTAGGATGGACTATTTAATCCCCCCTCAAATTTCAAGGGAGCTGACTAAATTTGAACAATTTACTACCTAGTTCCGTTGTTTCTGAAATGAAAGGGCCATCAGCCGAATGTGGGAGATAGATCTTTATCCCTAAATATAGTGCCCACCACCCCAGGGTACGAATTCTTCTGCAGTGCTTCTGCAAAAAGAACCAGGTACCCTCGGGTGGAGGCGGAGACTAATTTTTAAGTACTTATAATCACCAGACTATTTTTGTAGAGTCCAAGTGGTGCCCATAATTGGTGGTCAGAACATCGGGAAATAGGTGAGGATAGATCGGGAAATAAAGGGAAGTCACAACACCCTTGTTTGCGGCTCTAATGTGGGGCCTCAAAAATAATGACTGCGAGACTGTTTGGGAGATTTTGGCCAAAGTGAACATTCATTTTGGTAAATGTGATGTTCGTCCGGTGAAAAGAGACAAATTTAGTTGATAAATGTCGCCTTTCACCGCACACTAAAATTATGAGAAAGCAGCAGGAGACGAGGCTTAAGAAACTGGGTATCTTTACATTGCACGAAGCAGCAGAGCTTGGACTGAACCAACAAGAGCTTTCAAGGCTTGTGGCAGCAGGAGAGCTCAAACGAGTGTCTCGTGGTATCTATCTACATCCAGAAGCGAACCTGGAGGCGGATGTTGGGTTTCAAATTGCTTATGCCAAGTTCGGCCCAGAAGCTGCCATTGGCGGACTCTCAGCGCTCTTCCATTATAATCTTACCGAACAGGTCCCCGGGAACACTTGGGTCCTGGTTCCAAGCAAGCGAAAAACTCGCGAAACCGGTTACAAACTGATTCGCACTAAGGTGAGTCTAGATAAGGGCGTCGTCACAGAGAATGGATATAAGATCGTCACGCTTGAAAGGGCTGTGCTTGAGGGGCTTAAATTCATAACAAAAATAGGGGAACGAGCCGCCGTGAAAGCCGCCAGGGATGCCCTTGCAAAGGGGAAAACAACGGAGTTAAAACTTGGACGGGCTGCTAAGGAGCTTGGGCTTGAACAGATACTGATTAAGTATCTTGAGGTGATTGTTCCATGACAACAAAAGCAAAAGGAACATCTGTTCGCCAAAAATTAGTAGACCTTGCAACAAAGCTCGATGTTCCATTTCAAAATGTCCAAACTGCTTTCATTCTAGAGCGACTTGTTGCAAGGCTGGTGGCAGATAAAAAATTGGCCAAACACCTTGTTTTTAAGGGAGGTTTTGTAGGGCTGAGGGTTTATAACTCCAAGCGGTATACGATTGACCTCGATGCATTGCTTGTTGAGGCTAATATTAAATCCACATTAGCTTTAACCCAGAAAAATGCCGAAGTCGATTTGGCTGATGGTGTTTGGTTTAAATTTGAAGATCAAATAGATCTTGAAACCCAAGGTGAATATGGCGGTGTCCGCCAGACTTATCGTGCAGGAATCGGTGAGGTATTGAAGAACCTGAATAAAGCACAAACCGTACATTTTGATTTGGGTATCGGTGATCCGATCACCCCAGGGCCTCAAAAAATGGAGGTGCCGTCTTTGCTTCCAAAAGGCGAGGACTTAAGTTGGTCGGTGTACCCAATCGAAACAATATGTGCTGAAAAAATTCATGCGTTGATCACACACGGAAATATCAACTCCCGCTCGAAGGATGTCCATGATCTTTCGGTGTTTTTGCCAAAGGCCAATGCCGTGACTCTCGGTGAAGCTTTAAGGAAATGTTTTAACTTCAGACAAACCGAAATGCCTAAGAGCTTTTCAAAGAAAATAAGTGCAATCAATACAACAAGCTTGCAACAAGGCTGGTTAACTGCAACCGCGACAGTGCCAAGTCGGCGCGATTTTGCTGATGCTTTCGCCGCTGTTGTGAACGGCATAGCGCTCCTTGAGAAGACCTTCAAGAGTAAATAGAGTTTAAGTTTATGTGGTTGCTTTGGTTGTTAAAAATTGAGTTCAGTTTATAACCTTGAATCAAATTGGCGAAGTAGGTTAATAAAATAATTAAGATGGGAATATTTATGCTAAAAATGATTAGATTGTGCTTTTTAATTCTAATACTCAATTCTTGTTCTACGAGTTCCTATTTTGTTCGGGAAGGGTATAAGATTCATCAAGATCAGATAGCGCAGACTTCAAAATGCAGAGTTTATATAACATATCAGCATAAATTTAACCCATCAGATTCTAAAGAGCTGGGAACTATTAAAGCGGAAGAACCTGGGATGGGAGTAGATTGCCAGGAGGACTATGTTCTTCGTCACCTTGTCTCAGATGCCTGCAGTTTGGGGGCGAATGTCATTAATATTACGAAAGAGTCTCGCCCTAATTTTTGGAGCACTTGCTATAGAGCTGAGGCAGACCTCCTAAGCGTCCAAAAGGTTAGAAATATAAAGACTGATCCCAAGTATCATCCCGATCAAATAGCAAAAAGATCTGAATTAGGTCATAGAAAAACTAAAGAGGCTCTTGGTGCAGGTATGGCTGGTGGTATCTTTGGGGCAATCATTACAAATTAGTTAGGGTTCTTCATTTTGCACGATCGGGATTTAATAAAAAGAGGGCCCACCACCCCAGGGTACGAATTCTTCTGCAGTGCTTCTGCAAAAAGAACCAGGTACCCTCGGGTGGAGGCGCCGGGAGTTGAACCCGGGTCCGCAAATTTTCCACATCAAGGCGACTACATGCTTAGTCGGTGTTTGTTGAAGTTTAAGCCTTCCAGCGACAAACGACTCAAACCTTGTTCCGAAGGATTTAAATCATGAAGCTCGGATCTACACTTCACAATCGAGATGGCTTAGGTGATACCAATTCTTCTCGACCCATCTACGAAAAGGTTGGCAACCATGGTCAGCTTATTAGGCAGCCATTGGTGCAGCGAAAGATTCGCCAAATAAAAAGAGTGCACGTTTTTTACGAGGTCCCCATGCGGCCTCGGCATGCTCCTTAAGCTTCTAAATCCACGTCGAAGCCATTACGCCCCCATTCAGGGTTCTAGCTTGTTTTGAGAAACCCTCAATGCAAGCGCAATGGCCGTTTCATATAATATGGGGCCCTTTGCTTTTTTGCAAAGGTCTGGGCGGCAACTTTAAATGCAATAATCAGGGTTGGGACAGTTCTGTCGCCACTCAAGGGCCTGAGCCTTTCTGACGGCATCAAAAACCTCAAGAGAATAGAGCAAAAGCTCTTCGGGAAATTGAGAACTTGCCTCTAACACATTAGCCAGCCCCCCACTTTGAAGGCTCTCAGCTAATTGGCGTACTTGCTCCAAGCTAAATTTATCGTGAGAGGGAACCGTATAGCCTTGCCACTGCAAAGGCACTGGTGGGGCCATCGCACCCTGTGTGGAGCGCGCAAGCAGCGCTCCTTGACCGCGTAAAAGGGTGTAGCTCAAAAGTGTAGCAGCCGCCATGGAGGCCCCTTGCCAGCTTAAGAGTTTGTGATCAGTGATTTTAAGTTCTGGGTCCGAGAGAGTCTGAGCCATGGCCCAAAACAAAGGCAGGGCCTGGCGATTGGCAAGCAGGCTTTGGTATACAGAGGATTTATCCATTGGCGCCTTTTCACTATGAACCACTCCACCAGCTTCAGGAAAATCCCAATCGTCGGTAAAGTGTGTGTCCATATCGTATGTCTGAGAGCGTCCAAGCAAAGCTTTGAGATTGGCTTCATCGAGATCCCTCTGTTGTAAATGACAGTTCACCTTATGAACGAGGGGGTCCGAATTCACTTCGTTATAGCCTTCGCGATAAAGGGTATGGATTTCAGCGATGAAGGACTGCGGAGTTTGGTTTCTCTTTGCAAAGTCCAAAGGCGCTTTAAAGACCACATAGGTGGTGTCGGTCTCGTGGAGGACGTCTTCGTACTCAGTTAGGTACTGACTATCAAATTGGCCAACAAAGGGGATGCTGCCACCAGCGTATATCACGGTACTTTGTTGGGGTGATGACCATGGCTTTTTCCCAAAGGCTTGGGTCAGCCCAGCTTGGTAGTCGTAAGGCGTGTCCATTTCCAGGGGATTTTCTCTTTGGTGGTCCATTATGGGTCCTGGAATTTTAATCATACTGTGCACGTCAAAGTTGCGTGGGACCCAGCGCTTTTTATAATCTAGCTCGCGGTAAGAGCCGTATAGGAAAAACCACTTTTTGATCGGGCTTTCCTCTAAGATGCCGTACACACTTTGCAATGGGACATCATAGGCTTCAGAATAAATAATATCAAACTGGCCCCGAGCCAATTTAAGCTGCTCAGCTTTATGTTCTTTGGCCATTCGCCCCTCTAGGAGAGTGGCAATTCGCTCAGACTTACAGTGATAATGGGTGTGAGCTCCCAGGTTTTTCACTTCCTGAATGCTAAAAACCTCGATGTCTTCGTCGAAGTCCTCTTCGGTGAAATCAAAATCAGCCTTCACAGATAAGGGTAATATAAATGCGAACAACAGCCCAAAACAACCCAACAATTTTCCCATTTCAGAAAACTAGCACAGCTCAAGCGCCTCTATCAGGGGGTTGGTGATTTTTACATTCTCATTTCATCTTTTTACAAAATGCCAGACAAGAAGCAGCACTTTTGGACAGATAATCTTGAGGGTGGGAAGAAGCGACATGAGGAATTTCTCTTTTAGTGACTCGGTTTCTAAGATAGGCTTTGTCTGTTTGTTTTGACATCAACTTGGAGTCGACCATTTTTAGTTTTCTGAAGCATTTTTCCATGAGTTTAATATTCATCTTCGTTTTGGATGCCCTGTGGATCAATTGGGGAGGCGGGCAGTTCTATGCTCGTCAGTTGCGAGAGATTGGTCGCTTTACCCCAGATGGGGGATTTGATGTTCGTTTAGCCCCGGGCCTTTTTGTTTATATTTTAATGGCCCTTGGAATCGAAGTCTTTGTCTTTCAAAATAAAGCCCTGACCACTTTGCAAGAGCATATGTTTTATGGGGGTCTTTTGGGTTTTATAATCTACGGCGTTTACGACTGCACGAATCGAGCAATTCTTGAGGCCTATCCTCTAGAAATGGTTTTGGTCGATATGGCTTGGGGTACTTTTTTGTTCACCGCCATTTCGGCCCTTAATTTTCAGCTGCGCCACCGCCTCAACTTTCTTTAACATTTAAAGAGTTTTGAGTGGGAACTTTAAGATAACCGTGTTTCCTTTGTGTTCAGTTTCCATTTTGTCGGCATCCACATGGGCTGGTAGCGGAAAGCTCCTAGTAAAGCGAGAACTCGTAAAGCCCTGAGACCTCCGATTTTGGTCTGGCTCGTTTTTTTGAAACTCTTTTTTTGTTTCGCCTTCGATAGTGATCATGCCGTTTTCAACACGAGTGTTGAGGGTGGTGGCCTCGAGATCGTTCACTGTGATTTCATAGTAAAGGTATTTGTCGTCCGAACGTTGTTTGATGTCTTCGACAGAGCCGCCACCAAATCGATGGCTGAACCAAGTGTCAAATGGGGTTGGGGAGTCGCCCTCTTGTCCAAATTCCTGAAACTGCTGATCCATTCTCTTGCGAAACTGGCGCATGGTCTCATAAGGGTCTTGGCTACTGAAGAAGTCTTCGTCAAAAAAAGAATCAAAGCCCTTTTCTATATTACGCTGTTGTTCAAAGAGTCGACGAATCAATTGATCCTGTTCATGTGGAATATCGGTCTCGGATTCAGTCACCCTAGGCTTTTCAATATCGTTCTGATTTTTTTTTGCCAATGTGTGAGATATGGAAAGGGCAAGCGTGGCTCCAGCTAGAGCGCTGAGTAATGGGATGAAAATTTTTTGCATGGGAACCTCCTTCTCATGTCACACGCAAAATGTATCCGAATCCGAGTTTGTCAATGTTCCCTAAAACCTTGGCGCGCGCAGAGGAGTGTGCCTGTGGGGCACAAAGCCGGTGGCGGGGCCCAATTTCTTGGGTGTTGTGTGGGTGGGAGCTGCGGGCTCGAAGGCAGCTAAGAATTGTCGATTGACAGGTTAGTCGAAGTCATAATTACTGACGGCTTCTCTGTTTTGGGGCTTTTTTGTGAGTTGCCTTAAATTCGAGCAAATCCAAGTTGGCTCACACCCCTGAGGTGATTCGAGGTCCCTTTTCCGGGGGCCTCTAGTCTCCCCATTTGTTGGAATTAGATATAGCAACCGGCTTAACATAAGGGAAATTGATTATAATTATCTCTACCATAGATTAATCTTATGGTCAGAGTTCAGACAGTTGTACCTTCCATCCTGTGAAAAATTCATGCTCTTGAGTGCTGTAAGTTCATGATTTCCATTCATAATTTTTTTGAAATGCGCCGTTCCAATAAAAAGTGACGTTCTTCGGCTCTCTTCAGACATTTTTAAAAAAGTATCTTTAGAAACTGTTTGTAATCTTTTCTGGTCCAACCAGTGGAACAAAGGGTGTTTGCGCGCTAGAAGTTTGGTAACACAAACCCATGGCAAACGATCAAACCCCTACGGATAAAGAAAACCAAGACCAGGCCACGAATCCGCATGAGGAAATCATTGCCCCCGCATCTTTCAGTCCCAATGACTTGCAAAAAGAGTTTCAAGATTTGATTGAGAAGCGTTTTGGTGGTCATGTAAAGGTGATGTCAATGGCTGGTGAAATGCCCTTTGAGAGCCTGCTTGAAGATGATAAAAGCGATGAAACTGTTGAAAGTGAAGGGCCACAAAAATTTAAAAGTGATATTCTAGATTTTCAATATAAACCTAAGGACATCAAAGCTTACTTGGATCGCTTTGTCATTGGACAAGATGAAGCAAAGAAAGCCTTAAGCATTGCCGTTTGTGATCATTACAATCACTTGAAATTCCAACTACAAAACAAAACCCAAGAGCCCAACTATCAAAAGCAAAATGTTTTAATCCTGGGTCCCACCGGTGTCGGCAAAACCTACCTAGTTCGACTTGTATCAGAACTAATCGGCGTGCCGTTTGTTAAAGCCGATGCCACACGCTTTAGTGAAGTTGGGTATATGGGGGCCAATGTCGACGATGTGATTCGCGATTTGGTGCAAAAAGCCGATGGTGATAAAAACCGAGCCCAAAGTGGAATCGTCTACGTGGACGAAGTCGATAAGCTCGCTTCCAAGCGCGATCAATCAGGACGAGATGTAAGTGGGCGAGGTGTGCAATTTGGTTTTTTGCGCCTTCTTGAGAATTCGGACGTCGACTTAAACTCGAGCCACGACATTGCCTCGCAATTTAAAACTTTAATCAGCTTTCAGAAAAAAGGCAAAGCTGACAAAGATGTGGTGAATACTAAAAATATCCTGTTTATTTTTAGTGGCGCATTTCACGGCTTAGAGGATATCGTCAACACTCGCTTGCATAAAAAATCTATTGGCGTTCATGCCCAAAAAATCAGTCGAGACAACAGCGAGGTTTTAAAACTGGTTGAGGCCCAAGACCTTGTTGAGTTTGGGTTTGAACACGAATTCATCGGGCGTCTTCCGGTACGTGTTTCTTGCGACTCTTTAGGTAAGTTGGATCTTTATAAGATTTTGACAAGCTCAGAACACTCTTTTGTGAATCAATATGTAGAGTCCTTTGCCCACTATGGTATTCAATTAAAGTTTACAGATGGGGCCTTAAAACTTTTAGCTCACAAGGCCCACGCACAAAAAACTGGGGCGCGAGGATTGACCGCCGTTTTTGAAGATCTGTTGCGTCCTTTTAAGTTTGAGCTGCCCTCAACTCCCCTGCAAAAGTTAGAAGTCTCGGAAGAGATGGTGCAAAATCCCCAAGGCTATTTGCATCACCTCATAAGTGCTTTTGAAGAACGACGCCATTAGGCCAGATGACTCCAAAATTTGAGAGAGTTTTCTTGCGGTAAGATCATGTTTCTATTTTTTACTTTTTAAGTTCCACTTTGAGCTGTTGTAACAAGCCATTGCAAGCATCTTCAAGGAGATCGAGAACCAATTCAAAGCCATCAGGTCCACCAAAATATGGATCGGGAACGTGGTCAACCTTATGTTGCGAGCAGAAGTCGGTCATGCGTTGTACTTTATTTTGTTCGTCACCCATGGCCATGGCCATCACGTCATCAAAGTTGCTATCGTCCATTGTGATAATGTGATCAAAGTTTTTGAAGTCCTCGGGGCGGATTCCTCTGGCAATACTTTTTAAATCGTAACCACGACCCTTGGCATGTTTGCGCATGCGCGGGTCGGCTTGTTCACCTTCGTGATGATCCAAAGTGCCACAGGAATCAATTTGGATATGGTCACCTAAGCCTTCCTGTTCAACTAGATGGCGAAAAACACCTTCGGCAGAAGGAGAGCGACAGATGTTTCCCAAACAAACAAATAGAACGCGAATCATATTTAGAAGCCCTGTTGAGCAGGAGCTTGTTTGCGCATCTGCCAGAGTTTTTGGCTCATAAAAGGGCGACGAGTTTCGCCCGTACAAACTAATAACAATTTGGTAATTTTAAGGTTTACAGGGTCGGTGAACATAAGAATCAACATCTCGCGAATATAGTTGGTACTAAGGGTCACATAATTGTCGGTTCCGACGCCCAGTTTAAGACCCTTTTTTTCCCACCAAGAAAAGGGGTGATCCTTATAATCTTCAAACTGCCCGGTCAGTTTTTTGTTGGAAGAGGGGAGGGCAATGACCGAGAGCTGTTTGTCGATCATACGGTTGAGGATGTCGTGTTGGTAGTGCTCAACCTCGCGCGCCATATGAAATTTTGTTTTCACAAAAGTAGTGTGCTCTGTTTCTGTCAACTCTTCACCTTTGAGCAATTTGTCTCGCACATCGGTGTATTGGCCCCAGTCCATAGATTTAATTTCGCGATACTCGATAGAGTTTAGTGGAAGAGGCTCGGATTTGCGGTTGCGTGCCATCACCCGCTGAAAAATACTGTGAAAATAAAAGTTAGGATTAATACCCAAAGACAAACCGTGTTCAATGGCATCCACATGCCAAATGTTCATCGCATTATCTACCGACTGAATGCCGGTGCGTAAGGTGCTCCAAGTTTCTCCATGGTGACTGCGAATTTTAAGTCCAATGGATTGAAGTTTGCGAAAGCCAATCTTCATTTCCTGAAAATGAGATTTGCGATACAAGTCGCGTTCGCTGCCCACAGTGTCCACCTCCACCAGGTGGCTACGCAGTTGGGGGTGGGTTTCAAGCATGCGACGTAGCTCTGAAATTTGAAATTCAAAGTCCTCTTTTTTGTTTTTAAATTTTGTTGAGTCATAAAACTCAGGTTCTTTACGAAAACAAGGGGAAAGAATAAATTCAAAACCAGGGTTTTCTTCTTTAAATTCCTTGAGACCTTCGTAAAGTCCCATCAAGACATCTTCGGGGCCTACGCTATTTTCGCCGGGAAGTTGCTCATTACTCAGGGTGGTCGCGCGCGAAAGGGAGAATTTCAATCGAATAGCGCCAACATTATAATTATTCCAAAGGCTTTGAGCTAAATGATAAGCGGCTTCTTTATGAGCCTTCCGATCAATGAGTATCAGCTTAGCTAAATATAAAATTTCTAGATAACGATCAAATTTTTCACCATCTTGTAGACGGATGAGCTTGTCGACATCCTCCACACTTTTGATGGGTATGCTGTCGGGGCCATAGACCTGTTTGATTTTTTCTTCATATATTTTTTTCTGAGGGCCGTCTAAAAGCTTTTTTAAACGGGGGAAGATAAACTCTGCAGTTAAAGAACCCGTGAGATGTATATGCTCTTCACGAAAACGCAACGGGAAGTGAACAAAAAGCTTATGAAAGGCTTTGCCAACAGAGTGATCTAATAAATCCTGAATGGAGCCCTCGTTAGTTCGATAGCGATTGAGTTTGGTTTTAAAATCGACAAACTCACTTTTGATACCATCGGGCAGTGTTTGCGCCGAAACAATCAGCTCAATGGTGTCCTGTAAGGTGAGTCCATTGGTTTCACTTACAGTATGGAGAAGGCGTGAGTAAATTCGGTCATCTAAAGCGCTATTTGACATGTCAAGAGAATGTCAGAAAACATAAAAAAAAGCCACTACAATTGTGTAGTGGCTGACAAGGGCTTAAGCTTTCTCAGAATTATTGAGCAGCCGCCATATAGTTAAAAGAGTTTAGAAATTCAAAAACATCGGGACGCGGGTTCGGTACAGAAAAGCGCTTTTCAAAAAAACGTGCAATGTCTCTGCGGTCACTTGACCAAAAAAGTGCAGAGATAACAGCGTCGACATGTCCGGCGTTGATATATCTTGTATCGGGTTGACCAAAAGCTTGATGTAGACTTCTTTGGTTGGGAGTTGGCACGCTCGAGTCTCTCTCGGCGATAACCATATTTATGGTTTCTGGTATCATCGTCTGAGCTAAATCCATCGGATCAAAAAGAATGTGTTCGCGAAGGAACTCCTCGTACTCTGCTTTTGTATTAAGACCTTCTTCGCTCATGCGTTTGCGACGAATACGAGAGACTTCGTCCTGTTCACTGACGGCCAAAATTTGCGGAATATCTCCGCCTGCCACGACAAAGTATCCTGCCGAAATATCCGCTTGGGTGGCCATCATGAATGATCCCAAAACTCCACCTAAGCTCACGCCGAACATGCCCACTTTTTTATAATCCAAGTTGGCATCATCCGAGATAAGAGCAAGAGAGCCTTTGACTGCAGCACCCACCCGATAAAAAGTTTCTTGATGGTCTTCAGGAGGACGCAATGGCCCAGCGGACTGGGATTGGATATAAGCAAAGTCGTCGGTTAGGATTAAAGCTGACATCTTATTTTCGCAAAAAGTCTCGGCCATTTTACGATCCAATAAATTGGTGCCACCTATTGGTGGAATCATGATGACAGCAGGCACTGTATCCTGACCAAGTTGAGAGCGACTGGGAATATAGTGCATCATATTCACTTGAAGGGGCTCACTCATCCCCGGATAGTCCACTTCAATGACTTTCTCATAAACCCAACAACGATCCCAACTGCTTCCAACTTGCTCGCTGTAGATTTCTCGGTAATTGTTTTCGTATTGAAACTCGTCGATAATGGCGGCCACATCGGCTTGGCTCATTGGTTCGCGAGCAGAGGCCCAGAAACTAGACAATAATAGGCATATAGCCAGAATAAATCTTTCCATAGATTTCCCCCTTGTTCGACCATGAACAAGTCTTAATCATATGAAGTCATGGGCCCCAAAGGCCATAAGAAATCCAGATATTTAAAGTAAGAGCTTTTAGATTCTGACCTGAGCGTTGCGTTAAAAGCCCGCTCTGTCTGGCTCAAAGTCTAGTTAGCAAGAATCGTGTCTACAATCCTAGTGTTTTAGAGCTCGGTTGATTATTTCAAAAAGATTGTCGGAAGGTGATGAATCCAAAATCTTCTGCAAAGCCTTTTTGATGTTTGCTTGGTAAATTGGGGCAAATTTTTTCCAATTGTTAAAGCTCGAACCCAGTCTTGAAGCCACCTGTGGGTTCTGTTTATCTAATGCGATCACCTGATCGGTGAACCAATCATAGGTGGCGCCGTCTGCGCGATGAAAGCCCGCCCAGTTGAATTGGGCAAAATGATAAAGCAGAGCAAAAGCATTGTTGGGATTGCTGCCATTGTAGACCGAGCTTTGTGTGCGCAATTTGACCTGCTCAAAAACATCTGGGGTGCCAGAAAGAGCACTGACAGTGAGCCACTTGTTCATCACTAGGCTGTCGTTTTTCCATTCTTCCAAAAACTCGTCCATGGCTTTTTGATACTCGGGAGAACCATAAACAGAGAGACGACTGAGAGCGGCCATCTTGTCAGTCATATTTTGAGCCCCAGCGAACTGTTTGTAGAACACAGCTGCGCCCGCCGATTCATCATGTCGGTAGAGATAGGCGAGCAATTGGTTTTTAAAACTGCGTAGAGCAATGTCTTGGGGCGAGTGACCCAACTTTTTTTCGCTTAAGCTTGTGTAAGCTTGTGAGATCATGGAGTGCAACTTTTGAGCAATTTCTCTTTTTAAGAACTGATAGGATTTCTGTAGGGTAGGGGGATCAATTTCTTGAAGGAACTGACCCAAATAGGGCATGGGTGGTAGTTGCATGATCCGCGCACAAAGTGCGGGGTCTTCCGGTGCTCCTTTTATGAGTTGAGCAAAACTTTCTAAGAAGTCAGCGGAAAGAGTGGGGGCTTGTCCACTTTTCAGAGCATGATAGTTTTTCAACAAAATTTGTCGATAAATTTTTTGAGCTGACTCCCAGCGGTTGAAGCTGTCGGTATCAAACTTCATCAAACAATAAAGATCTTGATCGCTCTGTTCAAAATTTAAATGAACGGGTGAGGAGAACTCGCGATTCACCGACAGAATGGGCTTTTGGTAAACGTGGGTGAGTTCAAAGCTTTGTGTTCCCTCAGTGAATTCAAGGGTGGCCTCACGCAAGTTGTCTTGCCCGTTATAACTAAACTCAAGGGCTGTTCCCTTATCTGTGATCAATCCCACTTTAATAGGAAGAACATAGGGGCTATTCTTTTCACCAGTGATTGGGTCGACGGTAGTCTGTTCAAGTGTCAGGAGAAGATTCTGAGTTTCGGGATTGTAAAGGTGATGGACCGAAACTTGTGGAGTGCCGACTTGATCATACCAACGTTTGAATTGTTTAAGGTTGCGACCAGATACCAGTTCCATAGCATAGATCCAATCATCAGTGGTCACGGCTTGACCGTCGTAAAGTTCAAAATATTTGGCCACCCCCTTTTTAAACATATCCGCACCCAGCAGGGTGTGCAGCATGCGAATGACCTCTGCCCCCTTCTCGTATATGGTCACAGTGTAAAAATTGTCGATGGCAATGTAAGATGAAGGGCGCACGGGGTGAGCCATGGGGCCCGAGTCCTCTGGGAACTGTCTTGTTCGCAGAGCTGAAACATCCTCGATGCGTTTAACGGCGCGAGAATTCATATCACTGCTAAACTCTTGATCTCGGAAAACAGTCAAACCCTCTTTGAGGCTTAGCTGAAACCAATCGCGACAAGTGACACGGTTGCCAGTCCAATTATGGAAGTACTCATGGCCAATCACGCGCTGGATGCCCTGATATTCGTCATCCGTGGCGGTTTTGGGGCTTGCTAACACAAACTTTGAGTTGAATATATTTAAACCTTTGTTTTCCATGGCGCCCATATTGAAATCGTCTACGGCCACAATATTGTAGATATCTAAGTCGTATTCTAGGCGAAAGGTCTCTTCATCCCACTTCATGGATTGTTTGAGAGAGTCCATAGCAAAGCGGGCGCGATCTTGTTTGCCCTTATCCACATAGATTTTAAGATCCACTCGACGTTTAGAGCGAGTCAAAAAAGAATCCTCTATCCAATCGAGATCCCCAGCAACAAGAGCGAACAAATAACAGGGCTTTGGAAAAGGGTCTAACCAAGTGGCTTGATGGCGTCCGCCCTCTAAATCTTTACTATCTATGAGATTACCGTTTGATAACAAAATCGGAAAACTAATTTTATCCGCAACAATTGTGGTGGTGTATTTTGACAAAACATCAGGCCTATCCATAAAATAGGTAGTGCGTTGAAAACCTTGGGCTTCCATCTGAGTGCAAAATACAGTTTTGGTTTTATAAAGACCGGAGAAGGCTTTGTTTTTATGGGGCTCTAGTCGAACCTGAGTTGTTAGAGTGAACTTATTGGGACAGTTTTTCAATAACAGCCCTTTTTTCTGAATCTCGTAATTTTCTTGGTTTAAAGCTTGGCCATCTAGTTTAATGCTGACCAGTTCCAGGTTTTTTCCATTTAGAAAAAGCTCTTGAGTTGAATCGTCACTTTTTGGATTACGCTCATAGTTTGTGGTTGCTGTTAAAAAAGTTTCATTTTCATTGAGTTCAAAATGGAGATCAATTTGAGGGGCCAAGAAGGGTGGGGCCTTATAATCTTTTAAAAAGATAGTTTTAGGTGTGTCTGACATCGTCCCCTCCTAGGTTATCGTGCCCAAGTGATTAGCAAATTCACAGACAGACCGCAAGGAACAAGACGGGGCCAAGAGCCCTATCACTCTGTTTTTTTTAACTTTTCGAACTTATCTAGGGTGTTTTGCATGGATGAGGGGGGAGCGTCACTAAAAACCAAGGGGTACTTGACGGTGATCACTTCGCCTTTAGGGTGAACAGGAAACTCCCAACTTTCTAAGCCTTTGACAATGCAGTCTTTAAGATCGTTATTTTGGATAGTGGACTCCTTTTCGAGGGCTTTAACATCGCGAGCTCGACCGTCTTGGCCAATATTAAATTGTAATATTATTTTACCCTTTAACTTCTCTTGCCCTTTCTCTGTGAGTGCTTGCCCGTAGCAGTTGCTCACGTGTTTACGATGGCGAAACATTGTTTGACTGATGCCTTTGCGATCCACTTCTTTGAGAACTTCAGGTTCATCAGTGCGGTTTTCTGGACTAGTGCCACAGGCGACAAAACAAAGCAGCGAGAGTATTAAAAGTAAATGCAGTTTCATGGCGATTCCTTGGTTTCATTTCTAAATTAAAACTCAAAAATGGTGACAGATATTCAGTTGTGAATTCTCCGTAGAATGTTATACAGGTTATTATGCAGTGGCAAAAATATAAAAGTCTAGATTATCTCTGTCAAACTTCTGCAGGATCAAAATCCTGCGTTGTACTTTTTCATGGCTATGGTGCAGACGCCCATGATTTGGCCAGTCTCAGTTCTGTTTTTGATCTGAACAAACCTGTGGATTGGTTTTTTCCCCAAGGTGTTTTTGAGGTCCCCATTGGACCTATGATGAGTGGGAGGGCTTGGTTTCAACTGCGAGTCAGTGACTTTGAAAGACTTTCTAAAAATCAAATCGATGACAGCGCTTTGGCCAGCGAAGTGACCTCTGTTTTGAATCGTGTGGGCGAGTGGCTCAACGACTTAAGCAAACGTTACGATCAAGTTTATTTGGGTGGTTTCAGTCAAGGGGCCATCCTGGTGAGCCATCTTTTTTACCGTTTGCGTTTTTGTCCCAGTGGTTTGATTTTGTACTCAGGCTACTTGCTGCACCCATCGGCGTTCCCGATAATACCCAAAGAGATGCGTCCACCTTTTTACCAAAGCCATGGGGCCCAGGATGGCACCCTTCTTATTGGTGGAGCTCAAAAGCTATTTGATAAGTTACAAGAACTGGGGCTTAAGGGGCAGTGGCAGCAGTTTAACGGCGGGCACGAAATTCCGATGGCGGTGATTAAGGCTTCAAATAATTTTTTAAATAGTCAGTTAGATCTTGAGGCAAAGGGCTCTTCTTAAAATCACTTTTTTGACAACAGACATGGGTCGAATTCAAACGGGCGCAAATTTGAGTAGAGTCGTTCACTTCAAAGAGCATTTGAAAACTGCTCTCGCCAATATGCTGGACTCCAATAGCCACATCGTAAGTTTTAAGTGCCTCGAGTGGACGAAAGTACTCGGCTTCAACATGACGTAAAGGAAAGGCGTATGAACCTTCTAGAAAGAAGGCGGGGGCGCCGTATTTCTCGAGAAAGTCCTCAAAACAGCGATGCATTTTGCTAAAAAGGTTTCCCGCAAAGGCAATCCCGGCGGGGTCTGCCTCATCAAAATGAATTTTAATCTGTGTTTTAAAGACCATATTCAGTTTGTGCCACGGTTGCTCGGGTGGATAAAGCCCTAAGCCTATAAAGAAGTTAAATAACTCAGGGCAATAAGAGGGTTGTTGATTCTTATTGCCCAGCTTTTCTGCTAAATCCCAAGACAATAATGTCGAGCCTTAAGTATTACAGCGAAAAAGATTTTCCATCCTACCTGCCTAAATTAAGTCAGCTTTATGATGACTTGTTTGAAGGGGGTAAAGGTTTTCGTTCTCTCTTAACTCAAAAGGTGGCCTTTCCCTTAGGTCTAGACGAGAAATTAGTTAAACTTCTCTGTCAAACCATCGAGTTTATTCATAACGCCTCTTTGCTGCACGATGATCTTGTGGATCGATCCCAATTGCGGCGCGGGAAAACTGCTGCTTGGTTGAAGTACACACCTGAGTACGCCGTCCTCGCCGGAGACTATTTGTTGGCGCGAGTGATGACCAATCTGTCCGCTTACGGAAATATTCAGTTGGTGCAATTGACTAGCCAAACCATTGCCGAACTTTTAGAGGGCGAGTGGATTCAGGACTCTTTAGTGGGAGATTTTGAGATCACCTTCGAACAACTGACCCAGGTGCACTCTCTCAAAACCGGTTCCTTATTTCGTTGGTGCCTGCTAGCACCTTGGGTGGCATCCGAGAGTGGAGACGAGGAAATCCATAATTTAATGTGTGAACTTGGGACCACCTTAGGTCTTTTGTTTCAGCGCAGTGATGATCTTTTGGACTACAATATACGCAACTTAGAAAATAAGGCTATTTTGGGGGATATCAAGTCGGGTTATCTCAACTCTTTTGGTGCTTTCTTCTGTCAGGGTATTGATAGCGACACCCGTCAGTCTTTGCGCAAAATCGAAAGTCTTGAGCAAATTTATCGTATCACTGGCGAAAAGAATTTTCAGGATCGACTGCAAGAATTTGATCAATTGAATATGGAGTTGATTCAGCTCTACCGTCATAAACTTGAGCGATTAGAATCAAAGTTGAACGGACCAACATCGGGTCTGGTGACCAACCTTAAAGGTTTGCCAGAACTTTTATATTGGCGAGAGCCGGCGCCTAAGTTGGACAAACCATGAACTCGTTTGTCACTGTTTCCAAAGATGACAAACAGTTTTGGCCCCTTCTAACCGGTCGTTTTTCTAAAACTCATTTTGCTCAGCCGGTTAGCAGTCTTTACGTCAACTCAAAAAAAGAAACCATCACCTTTAAAATTGTAGAAAAAAGCTCTCGCTCTTTGTTTGGTGCTCTCGCTCAGTGGTACTCTGTCGCGCGCAATATATATTTGATCTTTCCTATAATTGGTGGCCTGGCTTTTTTGGCATCCAACTTTGGTTGGCCTTCGTGGGATTTGGTGCTCACCTCTTTTTTATCTCTGCAATTTTTTTTAATGTCTATGACCCTTTATAATGACTATAGCGATTATTTAAATGGTATCGATAGAGTTAATGAGTACAACTCCCAAAAACCATTGGTGCAAGGTTTGATTCGCGCCTACCAAGCTCGACAATTGGCCTTTGTCTTTTTTCTTTTGTCTTCGGCATTTGCTGCCTACTGTTTTTGGCAACGTCCGGAGACCCTGCTTTTTGGTTTGCTAGCTTTTGTGATTGCAGCGAGCCTTGTTTCTCAAAGGGTCAGCCGCTCTCTGCGGGGATTAAGTGTTTTAACAAATTTTGTTTTGGCCGGACCTCTTTTGGTGATCGGTTACGAATACCTTCTCTATGGTCATATGAGCTTGGCCTCTGGTCTGCTTGGTGCCATCTTTGGTCTACACGCACTTAAGTATGATTTTTTAAAACAAGTGCGTGAAATTTTTTACAACAGCAAAGCTCAAGTGAGCACCTTGTCCACTTATCTTGGTTTTGAGAGGTCCAAAAAACTCTTCACACTTTTCTCTTGCATCCACCTTGCTGCTTTGGCCTATTTTACAATCCACTTGGGGGTTAAAGAATTATGGCTTTTGTTTGTAGTCAGTCTTTATTTTGAAGTCTATCTTAACAACCTCATTCACAAAGCGGCTTCTTTTTTATCCTCCAACATCAATCAAGGTTTAAGTTTACAAAAACTTCACTTCACAATTGAAAGTAGTTTAATCCTCTTTATCTTTTCAAGTTCTCTATGGTTATCCTGGCTTTAAACACCCTCGAAGAAAAAAGGGCTCAGACCTTAAATCTGAATCTTCCCATTGTGGAAGTTGTTCCCAGTGAGGGTTACTTTTTAACTCTTTCTAATTGGGTCTG
>JBGSNK010000005.1:0-46632 GCA_041739665.1 Bdellovibrionales bacterium | reverse complement strand
TTCAATACGGCTCGCAAAAAGGTTATATACCATTTCAAAATTTGAAAACACGCATGGATGTAGCCATTAAAGTTCGTACCGATGCAGGTTACTTCAGGCCCCACCCCGCCCTCTACAAACAAAAGATCCACGAGATCTTTGCCAACCCTCAATGGGCCGGAACGGGACCGTTTTCTATTGAACTGAAGGATCGTCCCGACATGGCCTCCCCAACGGTAGCAACTATCCAACCCTGGAAAAATATGGTGGTTCAAGGTTACACAATCAAACGTTGGGGTGCTAGTCGCTTGGATCGTCTTGGAACTGTTTGGTGGTTTGATAAAACTATGGAGTCTAACGTAGAGAGAATCCAAAGTTTTCCCACCCAACTGGTTCAGCTTAACAAAGATGAGATCTATCAAATTGAAAAAAGTAAGGCAGCAAAAGATCTTTATTTTGCATCGGCAACCACTGGTATTTATCGCAGCTTTGATCTCAAGAATTGGCAACCTTTAGGTGTATTTAAAAACGGTTTTCCAATTAAGTTAGCCGACAACGGAGTCCTCTTCGTCGCCGACAAGGTGAGCTTTGATCACGGCGAGAGTTTTCGCGATTTTATACGCTGGGATTTAGTTTTTGAAAGTTTACCAAATAAAGAAAATTTGACCCAGGGGCCACTCCAAATCCTCAATGTGGAGCCCCACAAAGGCAGCCACAAGCGTCTGACCTTATCTTTGAGGGTCGGTAAAAATAAGTACATGCAACTCTACACAGCCGACTTAGGGAAAAGCTGGCGCATTCAATAGAAAAACATAAAACCCACTATCGACTATCGACTAGGGTCAGGAACTCTCTTGATTGTAAATAAGTTTTCGATAGGTCGAAGGAGTCATTCCAGTGATTTTTTTGAAAGCACTATTAAAGGATGACTTACTATTAAAACCACTTTCTATGGCAATATTGAGTATCGTTTCGTCTGAGGACTCCTCAGAGGCCAGACGTTTTTTTACCTCTTCGATACGATATCGACTGAGCAAATCAAAAAAAGTTGTTTGCAAACCAATATTCACAACTTGAGAGAGTTGATAAGTTGGAATCCCAATGGCTTTTGCCAATTGTTCTGAGTTGAGGTTGGGATTGAGGTAAATTTTATCGCGCTCAAAAACTTGGGCGATTTTATCTGCTAGCTCAAAAAGTCGTCCTTCACTTAAATTAGAGTTTTGGTACTTCTCAGGGGTGGGATCAGAAAGAGTCTCGTCTTGCAATGCAGTCTGAGTTATTTCTCGCACATACTCATCAACACTCAAAGAATGCATACGAAAGGCTTCAAATAAATTAGATAAAAAGATAAGAGGGAAAAAAAACTGGGTGGTAAAGGGAAGCAGAATATTTTCAAAGAGGGATGCCAAAACAGTCAACAACAGACCAACAATAAAAAAGATATCCTGTGAAGATTTTAAAACAATCCGCAAAATGCACAGGGCTGCAAACGAGTTAAGCAAACTTGAGGCTGCGAGAATCACAGTGAGAAGAATCAAGGGAGTCCCTATACGATTCGAGTAGGAGTTTGAGAAGTAATTGTCGGTCTCAAAGAAATTTCCACTCTCGAAGAAAAAGCTCTTGCCCAGAAAAAGATAAACGGGAATGGCAAGGAAGGCCACGATAGAAAGAATCCCACACGCCACTTGAACCACCTGCCCCAGTCTTCGAGGGATGGCCACAAAATAATGAAGAGAGCGAATGTAAAAGACGGAGGACAAACAGAAACAACCGGTGGAGAACATGACATAGATATGGGTGAGAAAAGGAGAGAAGGCCCTTGATTGGGCGACAAAGGGCTCGAGAGCAAAAACGCTAGCAAAAAAACAAAAAAGAGACAGGCACCAAGAGCGACGGTAGCCCGTTCTATAATAAATGTTATACTGGAGAATTCCGAGTACAAAGAGAAAGACAAAAGAGGCAAAACTGAGACCTGGCATCAGGCTGATGAGAAACATCACATTTGCCCTATAACATAGCAAATCACAAAAAGAATGGGGCATTTTTTAAAAAAAAGGGAGACGGCTTTGACGCGCATCTCCCTAGGGTCTGGATTCGAACTTCAATATTAGATTTTCAATCTGGACAACTGTCCTTAAATTCAACTGGAATCACACAAACAACCACGGCAACAAGAGTCCACACCCAATAAAAAGCTAGTGCAATTGTTCTGAATTTTCAGTTTTGTAAAAAAGTGCCATTGGGACAGAATGTTTTTCAGACAAAATATTTTTAATTGAGTGAAATCCCTGCTCAATGGTCTCTGATTCAGTGCTAAGCAATGCCATATGTTCCACATTCTTGTTGGATATGGCTCTGTAAATATCTGCAAGAGTGGAAAAGTATTTCACTTCTATCTGATGCTCCTTACCCACTAATGAATTGGCTATCAAATTTTGAATCTGCAAATCAAACAAGTCATTTGTTTTAATTTTTCTTTTCATACAGTTTTCCTTTCAGAAACAAACTCGAAACTACGATTAAGCTAGCTGTTTTTGAATGATTGATCGTCCAACTTTAATAATCAGAACAACGAATCCGTTCGAAGTTTCGAAAATGCACACTTATGACGCGTCAAGTCCCCAAAAAGTGGCTCAATTCTTCTTTTGCCCCCTCGCAAATAAGATTGAGTCTGCGTGAATACATTGCTAATTCATTTCCATTATTGAAAGCTGTTGAGGAGTAAAATGAGTCTGGCTAAAGAATTTCAAGAGTTTGCTATGAAAGGAAATGTCGTCGATCTGGCTATTGGTGTGATCATAGGAGGGGCCTTTGGCAAAATTGTGACTTCTCTTGTCGAGGATATTGTCATGCCCCCTATTGGCCTTCTTCTTGGCGGGGTGAGCTTTGAAAATCTTTTCATCAGCCTTAGGGGCAATTACGAAACTTTGCAGCTGGCAGAACAAGCCGCCGCTCCGGTCATTAAATATGGCCAGTTTATACAAACCAGTCTTAACTTTTTTATTGTTGCCATCACAATTTTCATGGTCATCAAAGCCATGAACAGTGTACAGCGCAGGCAAAACACAAAA
This sequence comes from Bdellovibrionales bacterium, assembly GCA_041739665.1. GTDB lineage: Bacteria > Bdellovibrionota > Bdellovibrionia > Bdellovibrionales > JAGQZY01 > JAGQZY01. Next base: position 43,582 of record JBGSNK010000005.1, on the reverse strand, counting down.
TAGCCGCTTTTTTTAATATTGAGACAAGTGATCTTAAAGCCTAATGGAAGCGATTGATGAAGTCGCAATGACGACACAGGTTCTCGACCCGTTCACCCCGACTGAATCCACGTCTTAGTCTTTGGGCTCGAGAACCGCCCAAAATATCTGTCAGTTCTGTTGCCTGATCTTGGAGCAATGCCCCCAGAGCCAACTCCCCCTCGGAATCCAAACAGCAAGGTACAACACGACCATCTACTAAAACTCCAGCATGGGTCTTCAAGGCCTGACAACGCCCCTTTGGCCCATAATCAGGATTGAGCTGGCGAGAGGGCCAAGCAAAACGTTGATCAAAATGTAAATAATGTCGAGGAGCTAAAAGAAAGCGTTTGCGATTTTGATCAAACACTTCTCCCTGCAATAAACTATCGGCATCGAGAGCCAAATTATAGTGCTCTAGTAGAAACTGAATGGCTTGTTTTGATTTTTCGTTTTCACTGCCTCGATCCCAGAAACGAAAATTTACAAAGGTATAGGGCTCATTTTCTAAAACTTGTGATGAAACCTTTGTTAGGGTCCCAAGATAAGGTCGAATGTCGCGCTCTGGGAAATTGTCCCAATAACTTTGTAGAGAGAAATTAATCTGATGAAAATAGCCTTGCCCTTGCAAAAGGTTCAAATGCTTAGGCATAAGTAGACCATTTGTCACCAAGTACACCTTTTTCTGATAAAAATGGCAGATCTCTACTATTTTTGCAAACTGAGGGTGGGCTGTAGGCTCCCCCATCAGATGCAAACAAATCCACTGAGTGTGATCTTTGACTTTGAGTAGGACTTGCTCAAAAGCATCAGGGGCCATAAATTGGGCATCGCGGTCTACCGAGGGACAGAAGCTACACTTGAGATTGCAGACGTTTGTGATTTCAATATGTACTTTTTGCAGCTTTGCCATGGTTTTATAGTGCATGATTTCAGGCCAGGGTGAATCAAAGTCAACCAGAAAAGCCTCCCCCTCCTCTGTAACTCTATGTTGCGAGGATAAATTTTGAAACAAAGTCGTTACACTCCAACCTGACAATTCACATTGAAACAGAGCACGAAAGCAATCATCGTGGTTCCTATTTTGCATAGCTTCTTTTTAGGCATGCAAAAGGAGGGCCTATGTCTTTGAAGAATTTTACAAAAAAATCAAAACCCGTTACTTGTTCACAAAACTTTTCGGTGAAAGAGGTTGCGGACTTAATGAAGGCTAATAACATTGGAACCGTGCTCGTCGTTGAGAGAGAAAAACCTATTGGTCTTATTACCGATCGCGATATCGTCACTCGCTGCATAACAGACAGTACCGACTGCAATAGAATCACGGCCAAAGATATTATGAGCACCCCTGTTTACACAATCGATGACCAATCCAGTATTTTAGATCTTGTCGAGGAGATGAGCGCTCACCATGTACGCAGGGTGGCCATCGTCAACCGTGAGGGGCGGGTCACTGGTATGCTTTCAATGGCCGATGTTTTTGAACTTTTATCTCATGAGATGAGCCTGTTGGCAGAAGCTCTTGGAACGCGACACCAAAAACTATTTAAGAGGGCAAACGGTAACTTTCACGCCACAGCCCTCACCTTTTAACGGGAAAATAATTTAGGAAGGTTTAGGTGAGATTTGTTATTTGCCGAAAAGTCGGAGGCGTGCGGCCTTCAATTGGCGTTTTTTGTATTCTTCGTGAGAGAGAGGTCCGCGCATATTGTTTAGATAGGTGTCATGCCTCATAATTTGAATTTCAAAAGGATAGAAAAATTGAACTCTTTCCTTATTGCCGTTTTTCATGACATCGATCCGAATCAACTTGCGAGAGATAAATTTTATAAATCTATATTCTGGATCTGTAAAAATATTTTCTTTCACTTGAAAGTCGACGTTTTCCCCCTTGCTCTGCAGCTTTTCCTCAAGAAGAACCGAAATCTCTTTGCTCGTCATTTTTGAGTTTTTAGCTCGCAACGTGTCCATGACCTCTAAAAACATATCTGTAGGGTAAACGGTATTCACTGCCTCGTTGACAATACAATGGGGATAACTGACCAAAGAATTGTCCACCAAAAATCGCAAAACTTTGAATATATCAAAGGTGTTTTTTGTCACAAAGCGTACGCCGATTCTATCTAAAATATTTAAAGCAACAAGATTCCGTTTTGCCAGAAGCTTAATTACGCCACTTTGTTGGTTCTTAACTGGCTTAAATTCAAACTTATTTAATCGAATCTTTTCGTCCTCACTCTGCAAAAAAGTGGCACCTTGAATGCTGTCATCAATTACAAAGCTCTGGATAGGAGACAAGATTTGTTCGCGAATTTCATTGTCAAAAATAGAGTAAAGATCATTATTTAAGTGTGCCATTACGTGCATCACTTTAAGGGTGGCACAAGACCACTTTTGCAAATTGACATAATCAGACTCCCGATTACTGGCAGCGACTAAAAGAGTTTGGGCGTCCTCAACCCCATTGTTATCAAAAAGCTCAAAGACAGAAAACCCCTCTTCCTTGGCAAATCGATCCTCTAAGAAGGTCACCGCCTGGCGGAAATAAGAATACACAACTTGCTCGTCGTCTTTATCGGCAAGGTTGTAGCCATAAGAATGGATAAAGCTATTGGCCTGGTCCAAATCACGCACTGATAAGCGAGGAGCATCGAGGACCGAAACTCCACCAATCATAGAATGCAAGCCCTGTCTTCGAAAATAAAGATTCTCAGACATCAGTGAAACGTTCTCTGGGTTTTGGCCATATTTCGTAAAGGGGTTGTCGGCTTAAAACGGGAGCCATATTTTGTGGCATAAACTTCGAGATCGTCCACAATTTTTTCGGTCCCCTCTTTATCTGCCCAGCGCAATAGTCCACCTCGGAAGGGTGGAAAACCTGTTCCCATAATCATAGCCAAATCTAGGTCTTGCGCACTACCCACCACCTGCTCTTGAATCAAAACGAGGGCCGCTTCATTAATCATGTTGTACATAGCGCGACCGATGATGTCTTCTTCACTGAAAGGGTCAAGCGGACTCGACAGTCCTAACTCTTTATAAATCGATTGATCCACCTCTGTTTTGCGACCTTTCTCGTACTTATAAAACCCTTTGTTATTTTTTTGTCCCAGTCGATCGGATTTCTCTAACTTCAATAAGACTTCTGGCAACTCAATACGCTCTCCTAAAGACTCTTTGAAAATCTTAGACACCTTGACACAGACATCTAAGCCCACTGAATCCATTAACTCAAAAGGGCCCATGGGCATGCCAAATTTTTTGACAAAGACTTTGTCGACCTTTTCAATACTGGCGCCTTCTTGCAAGTAAAAAGCCGCTTCCATCATGTAGGGGACTAACAAGCGATTGACTAAAAAGCCCGGCGCATCTTTCACCACTACAGGAATCTTGCCCATCTTTTTGGATAAGTTAAAAATAGTAGCCGTCGCAAAGTCACTGGTTTGAGGCCCTCGGATCACTTCGACAAGTGGCATTTTGTGAACGGGACTAAAAAAGTGCATACCTAAAAAGTTTTCGGGTTTAGGATGAGCAGTCGCCATCTCGCTCACGCTCAAAGATGATGTATTGGTGGCGATAATACTACCTTCTTTCATCTGAGTGAAAGTTTCGGCAATAACTTTTTTCTTGATCTCCATATTCTCAACAATGGCCTCGACAACAACATCCAGCTGTTTAAATCCAGAAAAGTCGGTGCCACCAGTAATATGACCCATCTTCTCTTTGAGCTCGTAATCAGTCATTCGCCGTTGCTGCAATTGTTTGTCCCAAATCTTATGGGCCGCTTCAAAGCCCTTGGCAATGGCATCGGTGCTAATATCCTTCAAACGAACAAAGATACCTTTATCGGCCGCCACATAGGCAATTCCACCACCCATAGTCCCGGCGCCTAAAACTCCTAAATTTTCCACTTCAAGGCCCTTTTCGTCCGAGCCCACTCCGTTGCGCTTTTTTACATCTTCCATCATAAAGAAAAGGTTGATCAAATTGCGACTGACTTCACCTCCGGCCACTTGGCAAAAGCCTTCTTTTTCTATGTCCATGGCCTTTTGACGATTGGAAAGACCCACAGTTTTTTTGATCACTTCTAAAGCTACAAGAAGTGCCGGATAGTGACCATGTGATTTTTTAAGTGTCATTTTCTTAGCTTGCGAAAAAACCACGGGACGACCCAGTGCCGATTCTAAAAATTTATTGGCAAGACCTTGGGGTTCAAAAACTTTTTTTCTTTTTTTAGCTCCACGATTGATAATATCGCGGGCCATTTTGATAGCTTGCTTTTCTAGGATCGAAGGATGAACCATCTGATCCACCAAACCCATTTTCAAAGCTTTTTTAGCTGGCACCATTTTCCCCGCTAAAATCACATCGAGGGCTCCTTGCGCGCCCACCACCCGCGGCAAACGCACACAGCCGCCAAAGCCAGGGATAATACCCAGCTTTGTTTCGGGCAGACCGATCTTTGTTTCTCGAGCCTCGCTAGCAATCCGGTAGTCACAAGCTAAAGACAATTCACAACCACCACCGGCACATGCCCCGTGGATCGCCGCAATCACGGGGATGTGTAGGTCTTCAATGAGATTCATGATCTCTTGCCCACCACTAACTGCTTTTGCAAAATCATCTTTTGTTTTTAAGGATTTAATTTCATTGATATCTGCCCCTGCAATAAAAATCTTCTTTTTGCGGGAGATGATAATAACTGCTTTATAGGAAGAGTTTTTTAGCTCTCCAAGAAGCTCTTTTAAACGCGCCATGATGGGTGTGCTCATCTTGTTTGCACTTTCACCTATATGATCCCATTCAATCAAAGCAATGTCGTCGTTCTTTGCAGCGGGGGTGATTTTTAAACTCTCTTGAATGCTCATATTATTCGTTCTCCAAAACCATAGCGCCCCCTTGGCCGCCACCTATACACAAGGTGGCAAGTCCAAACTGAGAGCCTCGTCGCTTCATTTCTTTTGCTAATGTTAAAACCAAACGTGTCCCAGTGGCGCCAACGGGGTGTCCTAAGGCAATAGCGCCACCATTGACATTGGTGCGCTCTAAGTCCAGATCACCTACGGCCTCACTTAAACCTAATTTTTCCTGGGCAAAACTCTTTGATGCAAAAGCTTTTTGACAAGCTAAAACTTGAGCCGCAAAGGCTTCGTTTAGTTCAACAAGATCCATGTCTTTTAAACTCAGACCCGCTCTCTTTAGGGCCACGGGGGTGGAATAAACAGGCCCCAATCCCATACGCTCGGGCTCTAAACCACGGAATGCGTAACTACGAATACGAGCAAGTGGTTTGTAACCTAGCTCATCTGCTTTTTGCCGGGACATAAGCAAGATCATCGCGGCACCGTCGGTTAACGGACAAGCGTTCCCGACAGTGATCGTACCAGTTTTGCGATCAAAATATGGGCGCAACTTACCAAGAGCTTCTAGACTTTGCCCATCGCGAGGACCAATGTCCTCTTCCACAACTTCTTTGTATTTTGGGCCCAAATAAACTGGAGTCATCTCTGCTTTTAGTTTTTTGTTTTGAGTGGCATCAACAGCACGATTGTGTGAGGTTAAGGCAAACTGATCTTGCTCGTCGCGACTGATATTAAACTCTTTTGCTAAAATCTCAGCAGTTTGCCCCATGTTGATCCCAACGAACGGGTCGACTAAAGCTTCGACAATCGAGATGCGAGGTGCGAGATACTTGAGTTTGATTTTTCTTAAGGCCGCTATTTTTTGGCCTGTGCTTTTTGCCGAGGCGAATTGGGCAAAGATATCGGCGAACTTTTGATTAAAAAGCAACGGGGCTTGTGACATGTTTTCAGTTCCACCGGCAACCACAACATCAGCCATACCGGAACGGATTTTATCAAAACCGCTACTGATACTTTCAAGAGCCGAGGCACAATTGCGATGCACAGTATGAGCAGAAGTTTGTAAAGGTACACCGGCTCTGAGAGCCACGACCCGCCCAATGTTAACAGCGTCAGAAGGGTTGCCTACACAGCCGACGATAACCTCATCGATTCGGTCCGTATCTAGGTTGGTGCGCGCGATAAGCTCTTGCAAAGCGACCTGACCCAGCTCAGCCGCATGAGTGTTTTTGAACTTGGTACCCGCCTTTGCAAAGGGGGTCCTCACTCCGTCCACAATAACCACATCTTTAGCTGATTTTTCCATAGACTCTCCTGTCGATAATCGGAATCATCATACCACCTTTTCTAAGGAGTGTCGCCCCATTAATCCTGTGGACTTAGAGCCTTTTATGCATCGCTTAATACAGCCTGTCGCTTTCCCAATCGACACCTCTGTGTCCCTATAGTAGAAACTAGTCTTTGTACCTAAAAGACCCAAAGAGGATGCTATGAATTTAGACAAACCTTCGTTAGATTATCATTCAGCCGAGCCCGCCGGAAAAGTCAGCGTCTCTTCTCCTAAACCTTGCCACACGGAATATGAACTTTCACTGGCCTACTCTCCCGGAGTGGCTGCTCCTTGTAGAGAAATCGCAAAAGATCCACAAAAGGTTTACGATTACACATCCAAGGGTAATCTCGTTGCCGTTATCAGCAATGGAACTGCCGTTTTAGGTCTTGGCAACATCGGACCCGAGGCTTCTAAGCCTGTCATGGAAGGCAAAGGCAACCTGTTTAAAATGTTTGCAGGGATTGATGTATTTGATATCGAGCTCAATACCAAAACTGTGGATGAGTTTTGTAATACGGTTAAATCCTTAGAGCCTACATTTGGTGGCATCAATCTGGAAGATATCAAGGCTCCTGAGTGTTTTGAAATAGAAGAGCGCTTGGTGCGCGAGATGAACATCCCTGTTTTCCACGACGACCAACATGGCACTGCCATTATCTCAGGTGCAGCCCTTATCAACGCCGTTGATATTACCAAACGCAAAATGGCTTCCGTCAAAATCGTGATCAATGGGGCTGGTGCTGCGGCTGTTGCCTGTGGCCGACTGTTTGTGTCACTGGGTGTGAAGCGCTCAAACATAATGATGTGTGACTCTAAAGGTGTGATTTACAAAGGGCGCTCTGAGGGCATGAATCCCTACAAAGAAGAATTTGCAGTCAAAACCGACAAGCGCACTTTGACCCAAGCCTTAGTGGGGGCGGATTGCTTCGTGGGCTTAAGTGTAGCCGGCGCGATGAGTGTTGAGATGCTCATGTCCATGGCTAAAAACCCTATTGTTTTTGCCATGGCCAACCCTGACCCAGAAATTGATCCCAATGTGGCCAAAAAAGCTCGACCCGATGTGATCATCGCCACAGGTCGAAGTGACTATCCCAATCAGGTGAACAACGTTCTCGGTTTTCCTTCCATTTTTCGTGGCGCATTGGATGTTCGTGCCAGCCGTATTAACGAAGAGATGAAGTTAGCTGCCGTTAAAGCTCTTGCCGCTTTGGCCCGCGAGGGAGTCCCCGAAAAAGTTTCTCAAGCTTACGGTGGACAGAGTTTTACTTTTGGCCCTGATTACATCATCCCAAAACCCTTTGATCCCCGCGTGATCATGTCCGTTGCACCGGTGGTGGCGAAAGCCGCTCAAGATAGTGGCGTCGCCCAAAGACCCATCAAAAAAATGAAGGCCTATGTAGAGCGTTTAGAAGCTTTGCAAGGTAATAAAGTCAGCTTCATTCGCAATTGCATCAACAGAGTGAAAGGAAACATCCGCAAGAATCGCCATATTCCACGCATTATCTTTCCTGAGGGTAATGCCCATAAAATTCTAAAAGCTGCGAGCACAGCTTATGCAGAAGGAATCATTGAGCCCATTCTTTTAGGTCGCAAGGATCACATTGTTCTCACTATCGAAGAGCTCGGCCTGACCAATCTTAAGAAAGCTCAAATCATCGAGCCCCGACTTTCCGCTCACTACGACAAATACTGCGATCAACTTTTTAAAATGCGACAGCGAAATGGAGTTATGGAAAAGGAAGCACGTCGCCTTATGATCGACCCCCATTACTTTGCAGCTATGGCCCTCCACCTTGGGGATGCCGATGGAATGATCAGTGGCGCCACCATTAAATACAAAGAGGCGGTAATTCCTATCCTCAAAATTATTGGCTCTGGCAATCGCCGTACAGCTTCGGGTATGAATATCGTCTTATGCAAAGACAAGATGTATTTCTTTGCCGACACCTCGGTGAATGTGAACCCCTCGGCACAAGAGGTTGCGAACATTGCCATACATACTTCCAAAGTGGCTGAGTATTTTAAAATCGAACCAAAGATTGCCATGCTCAGTTACACTAACTTCACTTCAAAAGGGGACAGTCCTAAAAAAATGCGTGAAGCCGCGGACCTTGTCCGCGCCTACAATCCCAAGTTCTTAGTGGATGGGGAAATGCAAGCCGACACGGCTGTCAATCCAGATATCATCGATCGAATTTTTCCTTTCTGTGAAATTAAAGATGGTGCAAACATTCTAATTTTTCCTAATCTAGACGCAGGTAACATCTCTTACAAATTGGTTCAGCAACTTGGTAATGGCGAAGTCATTGGGCCTTTCTTACTAGGAGTTAAAAAACCAGCACACGTGGTGCAAAGAACATCTGTTGTAGCCGATATTTTTAACACCATCGTGCTGACCTGTTTGCACTACCAGTCGACAACCGAAACCGTCGCTCACCAGGAGCCCCTCCATATCTGAAGATATCATAAAGCAAAAGGCGATCATTCTAGGTGTGGGTCTTAAGAGCGAGGGTATCGCCGATATTAAAGCCAGCCTCAATGAGCTCGAAGAGCTCACTGCAACGGCTGGCTGGGAAGTTGTGGGCAGCATTTCTCAGTTGGTGAGCAAGTGGACTCCGGCCACACTCATTGGGTCTGGTAAAGTTGAAGAAATTGGCCATATAGCCGAAGAGTGCCAAGCGGATTTTGTCATTGTCGATCATCATCTCACCGGAGTTCAAAGTCGAAATTTAGAAGAGATGTGGAAGCCAGCTCGAGTTTTAGATCGCGCCCAAATCATCATCGAAATTTTTGCCCAACGAGCCCGTAGCTATGAGGGTAAACTGCAAGTGGAGTTGGCACAATTGCTCGACCAATTGCCTCGCCAGGTGGGCGCTTGGCTAGGTTCTTTATCGCGTCAAGGAGCTGGGATTGGAACCAAAGGTTTAGGGGAAAAAGCTATTGAACTGGATCGTCGACAAATCAAACGACGCGTGGATATCATTCGCAGAAAACTAAAAGATGTGCAAAAAACCCGAGAGCAGCACCGTAATGCCAGACAAAAAAACCAAGTCCCCAGCTTTGCTCTCATCGGTTATACCAATGCTGGAAAAAGTTCTATCATGAATGCCCTAACTCGCTCTGATGTCTATACTGAGGATCAGCTCTTTGCCACACTCGATCCCACCACTCGTAAAGTCTTTTTAGATGACAGCACCCATGCGGTCTTAACCGATACAGTGGGTTTTATTAACAAACTCCCCACTCATCTCATTGAGGCCTTTAAGGCCACATTGGAAGAGTCCGCAAGCGCTGATATTTTGATTCACGTGATTGATTTATCAAACCCACAAATGGAGAAGCAAATTCAAGTGGTCAACGACTTGATCAAAGAATTCGGTTGGGACAGAAAACCCCTACTTCATGTTTACAACAAAATTGACATCGCTCCCATTCAAAATCGCTTTCGTGTTAAAACAAGTCCGCGAGTTTTTGTTAGCGCGGCCCAGGGCGAAGGCCTCGACGATCTAAAAAACCTAATGCACGAGACTCTGCAAAAGCTGACAATCTCCATCGAAGTCTTTTTCCCAATCGAGAAAAAACACCTCGTCTATGACTTGCAACGGGATTGCACCTCTCTACAAAAAGAAGAAAGTCAGTTGGGGCTTATCTGTAAAGCCCAAATAATCCCAGCTCTAGCCAACAAATGGCAAGAGTACCGAGTTGAGAAGGGTCCCTTTCCCCCCAATACCCCCTCCGACAGTTGAGTTGAAAAAATTCCACCATTCAGTCCAATGGGCCTAGCCACAGACTCCCCTCTATGTGAACTTTGAGTGTGAAAGGAACTTAAGACCCTTTTACCCCATTATGCCAAAACCCCTTAAACAAGGGGCCGCGCCTCCGCGGCCCCTTACCCCTTTTACATCCCATCACATCTGGGCTAAAAGGACTCATGAATGACCTGGAGAAAGAATTGACTGCCGATGCACAAAACATAGCTCTCTTGAACCAGGGATCACCTCATAATATTAGGCGCTATCTGCGCGACTACTTAGAGGGTGAAAACGACCAGAAGGCCTCCCTTTTCTTAACTACAATTGTGATCAGCCAGGGCCTTACTTTTTTAATCACGGAGAACCCCACTTGGCCCTCCGCTGTTCTACTAAATTTATCGGTGGCTATTTATATTTCAGTTCTTTATGCCATTTTCTTTGTTTACAACTTTCTCATTAATTTTCTTGTCGAAAGAGTTTTAAGTTTTATTGGCAGACCGAATATTTTTGTTGAATTCGGAAAATTCTTTTTAACAATGCTGACAGCTGGACAATACCAATACTACTTTATTTACGAACCTATTTTTGGATATTCAAGAAACCTAAACTTGTCGATTGTGATCGTCACTACAGCCCTTTACTCTGCTGTTGCCTCTGCAATCTATTACCGCTTTAGACAAATTAAAGATATCGCACTCAAATCAAAAGTGGCCCAGGCCGAGACTCAGTACTCTATGCTAGAAAGTCAAATGCAGCCCCATTTTTTATTTAACTCTTTAAATGTTCTCTCTGAACTGATTTATGTCGACCCTGATTTGGCTAATACCATGACCCAGCAGCTGGCCGACCTCTACCGAGAAATTCTCAATAACTCAAAAGAAAAGTTCTCAACTTTAGAATCCGAAATCTCGATATTAAAAAAATATGTCGAAATTCAAAAAATTCGTTTTGGCGACCGTATTAACTTCAGCGTCGAAGTCTCGCCTGCTTTTTTAAATATTAAAATCCCAAGTTTGATTTTACAGACTCTTGTTGAAAATGCGATCAAACATGGGATTTCTCCTAAAAAAGAGGGCGGCGAAATCAAGTTAACTGTCAACAAACAAGGTAAAGTATTCGAGGTCATCATCTCGAACACCGGTGCTCCTTATAAAGAAAATACGGCTTCAAAAAGAAGTACTGGTCTGCAAAACACACAAAATCGCCTTCAACTCACCTACGGAAAGATGAGCCACTTTCAAATTTATTCAGAAAACAATATGACTTTTGTTAAATTTAACATCACTGGGAGGACCAAATGATGAAAATACTAGTTGTCGACGACGAACTACTCAGTCGCACTAAAATCCGCCGCTTTATTGAAGCTAGATCCGAGAGCTTTGAAATCCTCGAAGCCTCTAATGGACTTGAAGCCCTCGATATCATTGAAGCCCAAATGCCAAATATAGTTTTTCTCGATATCGAAATGCCCGAGATGAACGGAATGGACTTAGTACAAGCCATTGGCAACCCAGATTTTGCTCTTATATTTCAAACTGCCTTTAGTGAATTTGCAGTCGAAGCATTTGAAAAAAACGCTCTCGACTACATCCTAAAACCATTTAACCAGGATCGCTTTAACCAAGCTCTTGACAAGGCACTGAGTCGGCCTTCCGCAAACAAACAAATCCAAGGTCTGACTCAGCATTTGGGACAAGATAAAGTTTACTTGAGCAAAGTGGTGGTCAAGAGAGGTATCCGCAACACACTCATCCCTATTGACGATGTGCTTTGGTTTAAAAGTGAAAATCACTACACATATGTTTGCACCAAAGATTTTGAGTATATTTACTCGGAACCCCTAAAGGATTTAATCGAGAAATTGGATCCCACTTATTTTATGCAAGTTCATCGCAATGCTATCGTCCGGATGAGTGCCATCAAGGATATCATGCAAGGGGATAATATGAGTCTTATTCTTGAAAACGGTTCAGAAGTACCTGTTTCGCGCTCGAATAAGAAGGTTATCAAAGACAAAGTTCTCAGAGTCTAATTATCTTAACGTGAAAGTTGTCAGCAATGGCGGTTCGACTGATCAACCTTTTGACAGCTTTTATTATAGACTCATGAATAATTTACCACCCTACTCTCAAATACGGCGGCATTCTGCTAAGTATCATTCCAAATTGGGATTTTTGATAAGATAATTAGGAATGGGTGAAATAATGGATCGTAAACTAGTCGTCAAGCGTCTCTTGTATTCGTTATTTATACTATTTGCAGCTTGTGAAAAATACATCCAGGTGCCCATACCTTACAACGATACCAGCTTCTACCAAGACGTACAAAGCTCCACTCTTGCGGATCGCAATACTGCCGACAGCGTTGTCCTTATAACGACCGCAAACGCACGTGGCACTGGTTTTTTTGTGTCTTCAGATGGTGTTATGATGACCAATGACCATGTTCTCGGTTCAACCAATTGTTTTAGAGAAGGCTGCTTTATCAGCCTACTAAGAAATTATCAAAAAGGGGCCACCTCTGAAAGTGTGGTTGTTTTTGCAAAACCTTTACACGTCGATAAAACATCCGATGCTTCTATCTTTCAAATTTACGAAACTAAAAAAAATAGAGATACTGGTATTCTTGAACGCACAGAACAAAAATTTATAAACACTCAGCATCTTAAAATAACGGAAACACTTCCGCAAACTTTCTTAAACCAAGAAATCTTCACGATCGGCCATCCACTTGGGTCTCTTAAAAAAGTCACGTCACTCAAAATTTTGGACAAAGTTGGAGATAATTTTCGAGTTGCCGGAGCTCTCATATCTGGCCAAAGCGGCTCTCCCGTTGTCAATCAAGAACAAGAAGTCATTGGAATCGTGAAAACGAGTACTATGTCATTTACCGACATCTCGCCTCACGGCATGAACACCACAGGAGAGGCCATAGTCATCAGAAAAACCAGCAAAAACTCCTTACTGAGTTCTAGTAACTGGTACTCACTAAATTCTAAGCTTGGCAACATTCAAGAACTCCACAGTCTAAATGACAACCATATACTGCAGGACTGGCCTCAATATATGCCCCTTTTTTTAAGCGCTAAAAAGTTACCTGCTCAGTTAGTCGATCGAAGTCCCGAGGATTTAGCTGATGAATTGCATAGACGCTGTCAGAACTTTACCCTAAATTTACATAAAGGCTTCCTCTCCGCCACCGAACGCGAAAAAGAAAGTGTCGAGGATTGCCTCAATATCCAAGCTTTCACCCACTGTCCAAAAACATTGGATGTCCTGTCAGGTGTTAACGATTCAGAAAATTGGGTGACTGAGGCCCCTCAATGGGAACACACTTTTTGCCCCTCTCTTGAAAAACAAAAATCCTATGCACAAACAATGATTTCTCTATTTGATTTTGGCTATCAAGTAGATAAAACATTCTCAAGTATGATTTTAATTCAAGCCTCTATGCTAGATCCCGAAATTTCTTACGAAGAATTATTTAGCTACAAGCTTAACGAGCTTCAACCTACTTTAAATTTTGATATCGCCACCGAAATCCTCGGCAATGAGCTCAATAAAGGGGTTCGCTGGCCAAATTACCAAGGGCAAGACTTAGTTCAATTATTTCTCACTTACAAAGAACATCCTCACTATAAGTTTTTTGTTCGCAACATCATAACCGGTTTAATGCTCATTCATAATCATCAGACAACTTCTATTGATTTTCGTCAGATTTTAAACTCACTTTTGACAGATCCCGAGATTTCCTTAGCAGACAAGTTTTGGTTAGAAGACCTTGCATATGCCAATAATTATCTCTAAATTTTGGACTCTATATGATGCCCGTAAGGCATCATAGCTCTCATCAGCTGAATCCCCAGTTCTATCCTTTGTCGATTGCTGATACCTGCTTGTGATAGGACTGCAAAGCTTGGCTGAGAGGACTTTGCAAATTTTGCCCACCCTTGATGCCAAAATCCAATGTTCGTATGGGAAAGGGTATTGTTATAGAGTTCTTATCAAAGATCTCTTTAATTGCGATTATAGCTTGATGGCGGAAATCAACATATTGACGATTACTTGAATAGTGAATCCATATCAGAACATCACAATCAATTGAGCTGCTACCAAAATTTTTAAAGTAAACTTCAACTGGACGATTGCTTAGACGTCCAGAAAGGGGCGTAAGAGCATCTTTAATAAGTTTTTCAACTTGCCTTAGATCTTCAGCATAAGAAACCCCCACTTCAAAATCTAAACGACGTACCGGCTCGCCTGAAAAATTTTTAAGGGGCTTGGTGAACATATATTGGTTGGGAATATAAATTTGAATTCCCTGGAAGGTTTCAATCAAGGTCGTTCTTAGATCAATCTCTTTGACGACACCACAATAACCCTCGACTTCAACAACATCACCAATTTTATAGGGTTCGCGAAAAGCGATAAAAATTCCAGAAATGAAATTAGAGGCAATGTCTTGAAAGGCAAAACCTAAAGCGAGACCAATAACACCCGCACCAGCCAACAAGGAGGTGACTGTTTTGTCGAGATGTAAAACACCCAATGCCACAGAAAGCCCAACAATAAAAACTACAACTTGAGCCACGGTCCCGAGTAGTGAGGTTAAAGCTTCATTTTTAATACTTCTCTTTAGACCCTGATGAAGAAGATTGCGGACTAACTTACTTAAAAGGGAAAAGCCGACAATGATGATAATCGCAACAGCAAAATTGGGTAGATTAGAAATTATAGATTCGTTCCAGGACTGCAATCGTCCAATGATGATATTCCAAGCGCGCTGAGTCGACTCCATGTGTTTCTCCCTAAGTCCATAAATTAATGCTTTTTATACATGAATACAATGAAATATCAAAACACTAGACGCTGTTGTCTTTTCAACAACAACTCTTTAACATGGTTTAATGAATAGAAAAAAGCTACCCCAAGAATTAAAATCCATCGTCTCGTGGACTGTTTCTTTGTTAGGAAAAGCCATTCAACAAACTCACGGGAAAGAATTTTATAATCTCATAGAAAAAAACAGAGAGAACCTACGTGATAGCTGGAGTGGCGACCATCGTGATTGGCAGAAAGATCTGAAAACTCTCCTGACTCTCTCTAAAAAGTTAAACAGTTTGAGCGAAGACGACCGCCTGACCTTTGCCCATTGCAACACCTGTTTACTTGAACTTCTGAATCGTTGTGAGGCTGCCTATCGCTCCTATCGACTTGGGCAAGAGCACAAGGCGGTCCAGCCTAAAAAAGATCATGCTGTGATTTTTGTCCTCACGGCCCACCCCACCGAGGCTCGAGGCCCCGAGTTCTTGTCTGTTTTTTCTAGAATATCAGAACTGATAATTGAATCTTTTGAGAAAAAGACCCATGAACAAGAAGAGCAAATCTTTTATCTTTTACAAGTTCTACTTAGAGTTCCTTTGGCGCGTAATGAAAAGCCACAAGTCATAGATGAAGCTAAAAATATTTATGATTTCACCTTGCACAAAGAGATCATCTCTTTGTTGATCAAGCTGCGCCAACAGGGCACCAATGTTATGTTACGAACCTGGGCCGGTGGAGATAAAGATGGCCACCCTGGTGTAGACGAAAAAACAATGCTTGAAAGCCTTCAATTATCGCGTCTGCATCTTTTAAAGTGTATTGATATACGCCTGCAAGATATCGAATCAGAGTTAAAACTCATGACAAGCCTCAAGGACCAAGTCTCTCTCCTCAATGAGGTTGCCTTACTTATTGAAAATAATCAAAAGTTGAAACTGATACAGAAAGAAGATGGGCTTGCTCTTCATCATTTCCGCGATAGCCTCAACCTCTTCAAGCACTCTTTTGAGAAAAAAGTCGGCATTCAATCACCCGTAATAAATGAGGTATTGGATCTCTTTTGGCTATTCCCCGCACTTGTTTTACCGCTCGAAATTCGTGAAGACAGTACCGTCGTTAAACAATCTTTGACGAATCCAAAGGACTTTGCCATTGGACGCATGCTCTTAAAACTGGCCGAAATTTCACAAGGGCTTGAGCCAAAATGGTATGTTCGGGGCTTTGTCCTCTCTATGTGCGAGAGTGTGGATGACATTTTCAATGGTATGAGTTTATCTGAAAAAACACTGGGGGAGCAAACACTGCCTATTGTTCCTCTATTTGAAACAGAAAATGCCTTGGTTTCGGGACATGATATCTTAAATTCTCTATTTTTGCAGAGACCAAAGTTAATCGAATTGCATCAGACTCGCTGGGGTGGACGTTTTGAAGTGATGCTTGGTTACTCAGATAGTTCAAAAGAAAGTGGCGTTCTACCCAGTCGATTTTTGATATTTCAAGCGATGGAACACCTTGATAAAGTTGTTAAACTGCACACCCTGACCCCAATCTTTTTTCATGGAAGTGGCGGGAGTGTCGAACGCGGAGGCGGATCTATTCAAGAACAGATTGAGTGGTGGCCTCCCAGTGCTTTAAAATCTTTTAAGGCGACCTATCAAGGAGAAACAGTAGCACGCACTTTTGCCACCCCTGAAATCTTTTTGAGTACCGTTCAAAAAATCAGTGAACAATGGCACAGGAAGCCGGCTGTGAAGATGTCAAAAGCCTCATTATCTGCACTGGAGCTATTTGCCGGAAAAGTTAAAGCAAGCTATCGTCAAGCTGTTCACAATCCCGAATTTCTTCAACTGGTGGAACAGGCCTCACCCTATTTGTTTCTCTCTCAGTTGAACATTGGATCACGCCCGACAAAAAGATCCTCGCAGCTAGAAGTATCGGGACTGCGCGCCATCCCTTGGATTTTGTGTTGGACTCAAACCCGTGTTCTGTTTCCAACTTGGTGGGGACTGGGTCGAGCCTGGAAAAGTCTCAATAGCCAAGAAAAAAAACAAATGCAAAAGGCTTACAAAGAATCTAAACTTTTCTCCTCATTTATAAAATCCCTCGGCTTTACTTTGAGCAAAGTGGAGCTTGCTGTGTGGAGATTCTACTTAGAAGAAAGTTCTCTCGAGAAGGCCTTTGTCGACTCTATTTTTGATGAGTTCTTGGACGAGTACGCGACCACCTTAAAGTTTTACCGACAATTGACTGGGGAAAAAAACTTGATGTGGCACCGACCCTGGCTCAAAGAAAGTATTGCACTTCGCTCGCCAATGATTCACCCCTTAAATGTTTTACAAGTGATAGCCGTGCAAAAAAACGACCCCTATCTACTGCGGAAAACAGTCACCGGCATCTCTTGCGGCATGCTCACGACAGGTTAGAGCTCAAGTCTCCCTTAAATAACCCCAAGTGTGCAATTTATCGCTGTCTTCTGCCCAACGATCGCCAATGTCCCGCCTATAATACATGTTAGGGATTAAAATATTTTTGACTCTCGAGTAAGCTTGGGATTGAGCTTGCTTCATAGTTTGGCCCACGCCAACAACCACTAAAACCACCCCAGTCGAGCCGGCCACAACCCATTGATCATTGATTATTTTCACGTCTTCGATATGAACAAACTCTTTCATGGGCTTTTTAAAAACAATGGTGGCGTTGCGAGAGTATGAGTCAAAGGTTTTTTTGTCCTCAAAAGGAAAGGGGGGCACCACTATACGTAGACCCACCTGGAAACCAGAACGAGTTCGCAACTTGGTTTTGCGACCATTGGCAAGATCCTCAAAAAACTCACCAATTGGGTTCAAAATGCCATCTTGCTGGATGCTGATTGTCGGATAGCCAAAGCGAGAGGTGAATTCCAGAGGGTAAACGCCCTTGTGATTGACGATACAGTTAAGGTCGATATAACCCACAAACCCCTCTTCCTTTAAGGTGGGCTCCATTTTTTTTAGGGTCAGGTTATAAAGACGATTTGGCCCACTCCAAAACATAGATGTGCCCATTTCACCTGTGGGTGGCCCGAGATCTCCTGGAAATAACTTTTTATTCTCAAAATTAATGTTCACAGGTGTTATGAACTCTTCGCCGTTGAAAAAGGCACCCACTGCGACTTCAACACCCATCACTCTTTTTTGTAACTGAAACTGTTTGATTTTATCTGAAAAGGCGCGCTTATAGGCTTCCAGCATTCGAACCACATCGCCACCATCCTCTTCTTCGCCCACAAACAAGAGTCGCTTGGTATTTTGCGCCTCTCCACTGGGTTTGATCACATACTGACTGGGGTTGGTTTTGACAAATTCTATGGCTGTATCAAAGGACTGAAAGTCCATAAATGGAATAATTTGCACACCATGGCGCTTCAGCTCATCCTGACCAAAGGAACGATCATCTTCCAGACGATCTGTATAGGATGTGCCGCCAATGACTTTCTTACCTAGCTTACGTAAATCCTCGGCCATTTTACCATGACCTAAAACATCGTCAAAAACGATAACATCGGCCCATTCTACATGACTCTTCCAGTCCTCGACTTTCTCGACGAAACCGTCGCCAATTTCTTTTTCACTTTCAGAATCGATGTAGTAACGAACTTCGTGTCCCTCTTTGGTGACCTGCCAGGCAATATCACCAATGAGACCTGTCCAAGAAATAAATAGAAATCTTGACTTCTGCAAAATCATCTCCTTGTTGACTGGTGTACCAAAGAGCCGGCCAGACAAATTTCAAGCTGGCCCTTAACTTGCATAAATAAGCTTAGTCTATCGCGCCAAGAAAGGAAGTGGTCGTGCGTTGTGTTGGTCTTTTTCTCTTTATTTTATTTGGTCTTCTCGAACCAGCTGGGGCCAAAGATTTTTACATACTCTATGAGCCTGTTATTCTTGATCACAGGGCCGGGAAGATCTCAGTCGGCGAAAAACAACAAGTAGAGCTGAGAAGAATCATGAACAACCTGCAAAAAACTGCAGTGATCAGTAAAGTCGAAGTGGCCACATGGGGGGATGAATCCGCCTCTGAAGCCCCAGAGAAAGAGGACCAAGAGGTCCTGCTAGCAAACTTACGTGGGCGCCATGTCCGCAATTTCATCCAACAGTACTCCACACACAAGTTTCCTATCCTCACCTACAATATGCATCAGGATCTGGATTGGCTTTTTGAAAGTGTTTACGAGGATGGTTTTAGTATCAATCAAGGCTATGACAACTCGAATTCTGAAAAAATTCTAAGTCCCAGCCATAGATTGATGATCACAAATAGCGCCAACTCGCGCTCGGTCGTGGTTTTCACACTCAAAAAAGTGAGTCGCATGGAGCTTGGTCATGCTCGAAATTTTAGCACGGAATTCTAATTCATATCATCTGTTTTGAAACATAGCGATACGACCTTCGAAACAGATTGTTACGGGCGCGGGCGGAAACTGCCGCGCGTGTCCTTATATGTTCTTTTGAAAAAACCTGAGAATAGATTGAGCGTGGTGTTTTTGGATTTCCCGACTTTCACGTAAACTGTGTTTTGAGCCCGGATAGACCATAATATCAAAAGGTTTGTTGAGGCTCTGTAGCTTTTGATAAAGTTGAGTGCTGTGTGAAAAAAGAACATTGTCATCTGCCATTCCGTGGACCAACAGCAAATCGCCCTTTAGTTTATCAGAATGACTGAGGACGTTCGCATTTTTGTATAAATCTTCGTTGTCTCTAGGAAGCCCCAAGTACCTCTCGGTGTAGTGGGTGTCATAAAGAGCCCAGTCCACAACGGGCGCCACAGAAACCCCCACTTTGTAAAGATCAGATTTTTGCAACATCAGCATGAGAGTCAAATAACCACCATAACTATGCCCGTAAACCCCAACGCGCAAAGGGTCTATGAATTTATTATGCAACAGAACATGTTGCAGCACTTCAGATTGATCTCGAACTTCAATTGAACCCAGAGCTTTGTGAAAGGCTCGCTCGAAATCCCGTCCTCGTCCAGGAGTGCCTCGATTATCGGCCTCTAAAACAATATAACCTTGTTGAGCTAGAATTTGCTGAAAAAGCTTTGAATCTTGCCAGGCATTTTTGACAACCTGTCGACCCGGGCCTCCATAAACAAATTGAATCAGGGGATAACGCTTCTTTTTATCAAAATGGGGTGGCAACAAAACACGATAGTGGAGCTCGTAACCCTTCCCTTTAAAGACACGCGCCTGCCACTGGCCAAAATCCTTCTTAAATGAAAATAGAGGATGGTTAGGGTCCACAGAATTTGGTTTCACGGCAACCCCAGTCTCTCCCTCACCAGTGTTAAGATAAAGCTCAGGTGGTTGTTCTAAGGTGGAGTGACTATCTAAATAGGCTCGCCCTTGATCAGCCATGGTAATAGTGTGCCAGCCCTCCTTAGCAGTGAGCTGTTGCACTTCATGGGGAGGAGTCAAAAGCACTCGGTAAAAATGATTTTCTAAGGGACTTTCTTTGTTCGCTGAAAAATAAACATGGTTCTCGTCAACCCGATGCACAGCGCTCACACTCCAGGAACCAAGAGTAAGACGCTCCACTTCCCTGCTATCCAGATCAAGCCAATAAAGGTGAGGGTAACCATCTCTCTCAGAAAGCCATACAGCCTTAGAGCCATCTTTGTTAAACTTGAGCTCGTGATTCACAGAGACCCAGGCTGGATCCTCTTCTTTAAGAATCATTTGACTCTTTTTTTCCTTGAGAGAGTAGAGCCAAAATTCCAACTTTTTTTGATCACGGGATTGTATTTGATAGCTCAAACGTAAATTCTTTTTATCGGGCAACCATTGTATGTGAGGAAGATAAAAGTCCGAACTCTCAGTGGGCAAAGGAAGCTTTTCAATTTTTTGGGTGGCCACCTGCACAGTCAAAAGATCCACCTTGGCGTTTTGACTTCCAGCATAGGGATATCTTTGCTCAACAACCTCTAACCCTTTGGGATAAAATTCAAGACGCTTAACCTTTTCGACAACACTATTGTCGGTTTGAGTGAAGGCAATGTGGGATTCATCAGGGGACCACCAGTAGCCGCTTTCGCGACCCATCTCCTCTTGGGCAATGAATTCAGCAATCCCTATAGGGCGAAGCTGGCTCCCCATTTGCGTCAGTTGATTTGTTTTTTTTGTCTGAGTGTCTATAATCACTAAATTGTAATTGCGAACACAGGACACAAATCGACTTGATGGCGAAAACTTAGGGTCAAAACAAGCTTGGGAACTGAGTTGGCTCAGACCTAACTCAATATCATAAAGGAAGAGCTGTCCTCTGTATGGAATTAAAATTTTCTTGGAGTCTTGAGACCAAAAGTAGCTGATTATTCCGCCATGAGAAATGCGTTTGCGCTCGCGCAGAGCTTTTTCTTCTAGACTGAGCTCTGGCCCCTTTGATTGGTTGTGTAAAACATCGGAATCGACGAATAGGCGTTGGTTCCGACCATCAGCATCCATCGCCCAGAGGTCTAAAACACGTTCGTTCTCTGATTTTCTTTGTAAGTAGGTCAAAATTTTCCCATCTGGAGAAAGGCGGGGCTCAATGACCAATCCACCACTCAGAGCGGGTTCAGAAAACAGTCTTTCAAGTGTCAAAAGATTTTCAGGAAGTTTTTCTTTAGGGGAGCAGGCCGCAAGTACTAGTAAAAAAATAAGAAGTCGCATAATTTTTTATCCATAATAATAGGAAAAAATGCAAGGACTTGACTCTCCCTCAAAAAAACAACTAAGGACTCAGGATCCATTCCTCGATTTCGTCTTTGCGAGACATCAAGTCTCTATAACCCATGTCGATCAATACCTGTGTAAAAGCGGAATCAAAAAGGATGTAGCTAGCTAAGTCCGACGTGTCTTCCTTAGTGCCAAGACCATCGATTAAAAATTGCAACATGCGCGGAAAAGCCTTTGGTGAAGTCTCTTGAGCAATTTTAGCAATATCCTCTGTGGGACGAATCATCTTGTAATCTACAACAGAGTAGTCCGAACGCTCAGTTTTGATGTCTCGGTTGAGTGAGCGAATGATTTCATTTATGTGACTGATGCGTTCTAAATCAATATCTAAAGTGTCGAAGAAAAGGGCGTTTAAGATGGAGCCCGCCATTCTTGCCACTCCAGGCTCTTTTTTGATTTCTTGGTTCAGGCTCTCTTTTCCTGAGTAGCGCACTCCAATCATCAAGATTTTATTACTTCCCATATGAATCGTAGGACTGATGGGTGTGGTATTACGAAATCCTCCGTCTGCATAATAGGATCCGTCGACTACTGTAGGTGGAAACAGCAAGGGAATGGAACATGAGGCCAGAACATGATTCGCCTGCATATTCACCATCTTAGAAAGTCGTCGTGGCCGGTCCCAACTGATTTTGCCTTTTGTTTGCAGAAAAGAAACGGTTTTCGAACTATTAAATGAATAAGCCGAGCACGAGAGCCCATCGATATAGCCGGCATCTATCGATTTTTGAATCTGATCAAAGGGAATATTTTTTCTAAGCAACTCACCAAGTGGCGCAGTATTTAAAAGCGATTGAGCCCTCTTTGTTTTAAACAACGAACCAAAACTCAAGTCTCGAATCCATTTCGCACTATTGGCACCCAAAGAGGCAAAGTCGGTGCGGTAAATTTGATCGGGAGTGAGCTGCCCCCAGAGCTCAGAAAGATTCTGGGTGGCGGCATACAAATCATGACTGTAAGCCGCACAATAGGTGGCATTAATAGCCCCGGCACTTGTTCCGGACCAAACTCTCAGAGGATTCTGCTTTCCCTTAATCCCCCGTTTTTGTAAAATCTCAGCCAAAGCTTTTAGGACTCCGGCTTGGTAGCTGCCGCGGGCACCGCCACCAGTGAGGTTGATTCCTATTGTTGCCATGCCCTTTTTCCTCTCTTCGCCCAATTACAAATGGCTTTCAGGAGGACGCGTATCTAAAACGGGATAGGTTTGGCCAGACTCCGGGTGAATAAGGGTGGTGGAATTCTTATAAATGCGTGGAGTTTTATAGAGCTGACGAATCGCCTTCCATTTTGGCATGGAACAGTAACGGTCGGGATATTCACTTTTTAACAAGCCATGCACCTTTTTAAGGTGCACACCTGAAAGGGTCGGGAAAAGATGATGCTCCACATGATAGCCAAAATTGATATGCAAAAGCTCGAGCAAAGGGTGATTGGTGACTGTCAGAGAGTTTGCTAAAGGGTCGTTGTGTTTGGTTAGCGGACTCAGGTTGTGATTGGTGGAAATATAAGAAAAGGGCAAATAGTTCATGAACAGAAAAGGAATCAGGACAGCCCAAAGCCAATTTTCAGGTCCGACAAGGATGAGGGCTACGATGTGAATGGCAAAAGCCGCAACAAGCTCAAGGTTGACTCTGAGATGACTGAGCTTCTGAAAAGTTTTATTCCGATAGCGAAGATAGTGTTGCACCACCTGGGTGTTGAATGAAAACCAAAAAAACAGATAAAAGTAACTGCGCTTGTGACGTGATCCAGGGGTGTAAGGAAACATCCACTGGGCAAACCGACTTTGCTTAAAAATTT
This sequence comes from Bdellovibrionales bacterium, assembly GCA_041739665.1. Taxonomy (GTDB): domain Bacteria; phylum Bdellovibrionota; class Bdellovibrionia; order Bdellovibrionales; family JAGQZY01; genus JAGQZY01. Next base: position 20,240 of record JBGSNK010000005.1, on the reverse strand, counting down.
TGAGAGTGGGAAAGGCGTCTGGATCCAAAATGATTTTTTGAGTGTGACTATGATGAAGGTTATTGTGCCAGTAACGCCAGAAGGTCGGCGAGATCAAGTAAGGTAAAAAACAAAGAAATCCTAAAACATCTTTTATGGTTCGATTGCGAACAACGCTTCCGTGTAAAATTTCATGGGCAAATAAACCACCAATAGACCAACAGTAGCCTACCCACAGAGCCAAAGATAACTGGCCATACCAAGGCCAATTCAAATGACATATAGCCACCACCCCAACGACACCTAAAGCAAAAACGATAAGGATCGGGAACAGCCTTGGCCAATAAGGTTTAAAAATATCACGTGGTAACTGATGCCGAATGTGATTGTAATTGTGTTCCATATATTTGGACCCCGCCCTACTAGTTTCCACCTTACCCAGACCTATCTTCCCTGACAATAATTAACAAAGAAAATGTCAGACTCTGTCAACGCAGGAACCCTAACGAAGTCTTAACATGATCTTTTTCAGTCCCTCAGAGACAATTTAACAAGGCTTTAAACACAGGGGTGGGTTAATGAATGCAGTCGTCCTTCTTTTCTTTTTACTTTCTCTCTCCCTCTCCTCGCGAGCTGACTTTAATGACTACTACGACTCTTCTTCGCGCCAAATTTTTAATCACTCCCAAGACTCAGCTCAATTGGAAGATCTGACTCTCAAATACAGTCGACGTCATCTCGACCCGCTGGGTTACAGTCAGACACGCCGTGTCCTCTTTGGTTATGTGGATTTAGAGCAAGATGATCAAGGCTACTTTATAAGAGATGTGTATTGCAACATTCGAGTCCGACAGTCTGTGGGACCAGAAAAAATGCCAAAAAACAATGTCATGAATACTGAGCACACATGGCCCCAGTCTATGGGAGCTGATGTGGAGCCCTTTCGAGGCGATTTGCATCATCTCTACCCCACCGACTCGCGGGCAAATAGCATTCGAGGCAACTATCCTTTTGGGGAAGTGGATGGCGAGTATGTCAACTCCAATTGTCCCTCTAAAATAGGCAACATCCGAGATCCCCAATCGGGACGTTTGATTGGCTCGCGTGGTTTTGAACCTCCAAATGAGCACAAGGGCAATGTGGCCCGTGCCATGTTTTATAGCGCAGTTGTTTACAACAAGCGCATTGATGATGTGGAGGAGCATTATTTGCGCAAGTGGCATCAAGAGGACCCAGTCGACTCTAACGAGCAAATTCGCAACGACGAAATCGAAGAATCACAAGGCAATCGCAACCCCTTTATCGATTTTCCCCAGATAGTGGATCATATCAAAAACTTCTAAGAGTCCAATTGACCCTTTTGGCAAGACACATAATAATGAATCGCTAAAGGGCTTCTAATGAAGTGGGGACTGCCATAATGAAAACCTTCTTTCACATTCTCTTGATCTTTATTTTCTGTACATCCCAAGTCAGTCTGGCATCCTCTGAAATCTACGGCCCTTTTGATGCAAGAAAATCAGTTTTTCTCAACAAATACAAAACCAGTCATGAACTCGCTAAAGTTTTTTTAAGTTTGGATAGAATCCATCCTAAGTTCACTCAAGCCTCACAAAAAATTCTACAAATGAAGCCTTTTGCTTTACCTCAATTCAAAATTCAAAATAAAAAACTTTTCTTCACCTTCGAAGGCAAAAACTATCAGGTTCAACACATTAAAAAATCTATTTATCTTTTAAACGATCAAAAAATTGATTTTATTCAGGACAATTGGGTCGAAGACTTGTCATCCGCCTCTTTACCAGTGTTAGATCCACTTCTTTTTAATACGGCCTATGCGATCCCCATCATGGGTCTTTACTATGTGATTTTAATTGGTGCCGTGGTCTTAGGGGGAGGATGTGCCGCGAGCAGTCTCAATCAATTGAAACCGAAAACTTTAGGAGCAAAGTGGGTGCGGGTTCCCAGCAATCAGTTCAACCGCCAAGTGAATAAACTTCTTAAGGAAGCTCTACAACTTTGTGGCGCCGCAAACGCCAGTTCTATCGGTCAGAATTACGACTTCCATCAATTTATTAACAACTACTGCAGCCAACTTGGCTCTCGGGCTATGGAAATCTATAAGAAAAAAGGACGACAGAATTCATCGCAAGAACTGCTGTCGACTCAAGTTTTACGCTACTCACAACGCAGACCCCAACAAATAGCTCCCATCGCTTTTGTCGAAAATTACTTGAAAACGAACAGCCTCAGAAGTTGCCTTGATCCAAGTTGCACCAAGCCTCAAAAGAACACTGCTTTTGCCGAGCTTGATGACAGCCAACAAGAGACTCTCAAAACATTCATGAGTGACCCCGCCTTTACATCGGCATGCCTTGAGTTAGGGCTCGATACTGCAGATGCATCTAGTGAAGGGGGAACTCAACGGCAAGAGCCTCTCCCACCTGGCCGGTCCACACACTAACAGCTTTTTTGCTGTGCTCCATTACCAGGGCTCCAGCTTTGAAACTTATTTCTGCAGGCTCTTGACCATTCTCTCCATATCTTTTTGCATCTTCTCAAGTGAAGATTGGATCTGGGGTTTTAAGTTATCGATATCTTGAGCCCATTTTTTTCGTTTTTCTTTATAACGATCTTGCACGTCCATTTTGGCTAAGTGTGCTTGTAATTTTGTGCGATCAAATTTTTCTTTGGCATTAAGACTTGCGATGGCTTCGCTCAGATCATCCTTTAATTGATCCCAATCCTCTTTTGCCTCCATGATTCCAAGATTCACTTGCACTTGAGCTTCGCCGACATCTTTTTTGGTCTGCTCCCAATCTCTTTCAAGATAGCTTTTGATTTTAAAAAAGCCCTTTTCAACATCTTGCCAGGCATCTTGGGACTCTAGTTTAAGTAAACTCGCCTTAACCTGAGTCTGCTCCATCAACTGCTGCAGAGTTTGGGTGATGTTGTCCAGTTTCTCTTTTGTTTCTTTTTTATCCATATGGCCTCCTAAAAGGTGTTTAACATTCCCCTTATAACACCTTACGCCTTGCGTTACAAAGAGTGCTGCAAAAAAACAACAAACCCCGATAGATTGTGCTTAATTTTTAATCTGATCCCTATGATCTAAGTCCACCTTAGTGATGGAGAGCAAAACAGGAGGATTCCTATGAGAGTTCACAACAACCTTCCAAGCTACTACAATGGTCTCACTCAAGAAACTATGCGTTCGGCATACCCAGCGGCACGGGCCATTTTCTCCAGTGCTCGACAAATCAAAAAGATCCCTACCCTCTTAGAGCCCACAGAAACAACGGACCGTTATGCATTGGTTCTTGATGTTTCCGGAGTCCGTCCAGAGGATATTGCGGTTGTGGTCCGAGACAATCAAGTTTTGGTCGAAGTTGAAAAAGAGTTTAATCCTTTTCGCGTGGCTGAAACCAATTGGGATAAATGCTTTGGTATTTTTCGCCGCGCCTTTGATTTGCCCCTAGACAGTGACAAGAAAAATATACACTACCGAGCTCAAAACGGCGCTCTCTTCATTGAAATCTTCAAAGTTAAAACTGCCCAAAAAAGCCAAGATAAAAAGACTCTGGAACAAAATCCACTACAACCTCATCCGTAAACCTATAGAATCACTTCTGTGAAGCAAAAAGAATTTGCATTAAAGCCGCAGAAACTGGTGTATCTATCAATAATCGAACTAGGGGCGCTTAATATGGGGCTCTAAGTTTTTGATAACTTCATCCGCCTTGAAATAAGAAGCTGCGATGGCCTGAGGTGGTGCCTTAACCATACTCACATAAGCAACTGCTTCATATTCGGTGTCCTCGAGTGTCCCACTGCGTGGAGCATTGGGGTTGCCATAAACATAATAGGGAAAGGTCCCTGCATTGGGCATATAATAACCGTAAATTGCAGGTGAAGCCGCTTCGTACTCGGTTTTGCGATCTGTGCTCAAGTTGTTCATGACAAAGTGGGTGAATCCCTCTTTAAGAGTCACTTCGGCCGCTCTATATATCAGGTAGGTCTCTACTTGGTCTCTTTCTGTTAAACGATTGCCACGAAAAGAAACCCTAAATTTGGTGTCGTCCAACTTGTGTGTTTTATAACCCTCGCCGCGTGCTCCGGCCTCTTTATAAGGGGTGGATGTGGCACAACTGGCAACAAATACTAACAGAGTGAGTAGGAGTGAGGCTGTCATAGATCAAAACCTACCCCAAATCCTAAAATTCTACTAGCGCTTTCAAATAGGTCTACTGAGGCTTGGTTTTCAGCCTTTTTATTTTCAAACGGTGCTCTCTGCGCGCTTCAGCCGCTTTGAAACGTTCTTTTTCTTCTTCAGTAATGGGCTCAATTGGGGCCACAGGTGTGGGTTTGCCGTGGGAATCCAGGGCGACAAAGGTTAAATAGGCACTGGCCGTGTGAAAACTCTCGTTGGTCATCGGGTTTTCAGCATCGATCCGAACGCCCACTTCCATCGAAGTTCTGGCGGTGTGATTCACACTAGCTCTTAAATTTACAACCCAACCCTTATATACGGGAGCAATAAATTCGAGATCGTCCACATGAACTGTGACCACTTGTTTTTGAGAATGTCTTTGGGCACAAATGGCAGCTGCAATGTCCATCCAAGACATGATCGTTCCACCAAAAATTGTTCCAAGAGAATTGGTATGAGAAGGGAGCACGAGCTCGGTCATAGTTACTTGCGATAACGAAACCGGCCGTGCCTTCATAAAAAGTCCTTACGCATTTGGCTGTCCATATTCACATCCTTAGCCAAGAGCATTGGACCGATATTCTTAAAGACCGAAAACGCCCATTCCACCGTGACCAGAACCTGTGTTTCCAGTTCCAGTACCAGTACCTGTTCCAGTGGAACCAGGAGTTGGTCGCTCAGATTGAATGTTAGAAGTCACTGTTGTGTTCCCAGCAGGAATCGAATCAACGCCACCAATTGTGTTGTTCGCACCTATTTGGTTACCAGCTGTGTTGACTTGTTGTTGGTTATTTTGTGCTTCCACAAAACCCATGTGAGGCAGGCACCATACAATCAGTTGAGCTCTCGACTTGACGTGCATCTTCTTATAGATGTTGGTCAGGTGAAACTTGACTGTCTTTTCTGTAACGAACAGTCTATTTGCAACTTCCTTGTTGGAGAGGCCTTTTGAAACCAGCTCTGCCACCTCGGCTTCTCTATTGGACAAACCCTTCTGAATTAGGACATCTCTGAGCATCCTTGCTCCCTTCGTTAGTTTTTTTGTTATTTACTATGGCTAAACGTCTATGTTTTGGCCTCTATAAAAGTCTGACAAGGTCTTGGTGGTTTGACAAGGGGGAATGATGAAAAAATTCAAAACTGGACTCAATTTTTACAAAATCCTGACAGTCCCATAATCAAAAATTTGAGTCATTAAAAATTTTTTTGACGGTGAGTCAGTATGACTGTTCGTTAAAAGAGTTCTAAATCAGGTACTTCCAGTTCTTTTTTCAGTTTTTCCAGAATCTGTTCTAGACTTTCATCTTTTTTGGGCAGCACACCAAAAATGTCATCAATTTGACGCCCCCATGTATGAACTTTTGCCCAAACAATCTCCAATTCCAACTTATAAAGAGCTTCAATCGCCGCGAGTAAAAGTCCTTTTTTATCTTTAGCTCGAAAGCTTAATACCCACTCGGACTCTTCTACTGAAATCAGATCAATTTTTGAAAACTGGCAAGGCGTGATCTTCGTCTTGGAAGTATTATGTAACAATTGTTTTTTAAGAGTCCCCATGGGCTTGGTTGTTTTTACACAAAACCAATCGACTACTCCCATAGTGGGATCGGTATGAATAAATGCTTGTCGAATGTTACAACCAATATTTGTTAGACTTTGAGTGAACTTCAAGACTAAACCGCGTTGATCTTGCGACTGGTGAAAGCGAATCCAGATGCGATTTTTTTTATCGCGCACAACCAAGGGTGCCAACTCTTCACCGCTGAGGATAGCCTCAAAATCTTTAATCAAAATCGATTGGGATAAGTTTTCGATCACACCTGGATCTAAATGGTCGATAAAACTTTGCGGAACCGCTAATCCAAGACGATGAACTTTTTGTGAAAAATCATAATGACTTTCACGACTGGGGTTGCGTAGGGTTTCGATTAACTCTAATAGTAAATTTTCTTTCCACGAGTTCCAGGCCTCGGGGTTGGTAGCCAAGATATCGATGACAGTAAAAATGGCCAAGCGATAAAGCCTAGGGCCACGCACTCCACGATCAAAAAGTCCTTGCCAGGTCTGTGGCGAATGGGGATTTTTGCGAAAGGCAGCATTGGAAAGAATCAAATGATTTTCCACAAGCCAAGCCACTTCAAGAATCATATTGCGAGACAAACCAAAGGCACGCAGGTCCTTGTTGGCCATCTCTTTACCTTTTTCTGAGTGCTCACCACCCTGCCCTTTGGCAATATCATGGTAAAGAGCCGCCCAGCGCAAAATATTCCAATCCGAAAGAGTTAGTTTTTCGGCGTAAAATTCCAGTCGGCCAAAAAGCTTAGGATGGTCGTGCAGCCTCCTCACCTCACGCACGGCCTGCAAAAGATGAGCATCCACCGAATAACGGTGATACTGATCGTGCTGAACCAAACCAATCACTCGTGTGTAGTTCGGAATTAGATGTGAGATCACGTGGGAGCGGAAGGCGGCCACAGTCACCGCATCGTCTTGAGAAATATCTAAAATCTTTTTTAAAAAACGCCCTTTTTTGATCTTAGGAAGTTTTTCTTTTTTAAAACCTTGGGTTTGGTAAAGAGCTCTTCGCACCAGAGACTGAGCTTGGTGACTGGTATCTTGACTAATCAGGCGAACGGCCTCGCCCCATGAAGTAATTTTGATAGACTCATAGTGATCGAGCTTCTTTTGACTGAGTTGACAGCGTTCCATTACCCAGTCCGAATGAAAGCTCACCCGTGAGAGTCCTTTTTGAACTTCTGCCATAAAATCACGCGTCGATTCATAGCCAAGCCATGCAGACAAATCCTGTTGATCGGGAGCTGTCAAAATATCGTGAAAATTGTTGAGATGCAGCTTTTGTCGAATTAACAAAAACAAACATTTGTAATAACCCAGAACCTGGAAGGCATGAGTTTCGTGCAAAAATCTTTCGGGAAACCAATGGGCCAAGATGGTGGCCTGATGCAAGTCTCGCAATCCCCCTGTGCCAAATTTTAAATTTGGCTCAAGAAAACTTGCAATAGAGTCGTAACGCTTAAAGCGGGCTTTTCTTTCTTGATTGATGGTCTTTAAAAGTTCGCGACGAAAAGATTTTTCTTTTCTTAAGATCTTGTCCTTTTGCTCCTGCAAACGCTCGGCCCCTTCCTGGGTGTAGGCCTTTCCCCAGAACAAGGCGTTGATCTCTAAAGTTTCTACTCCCACAGTCCAATCGTTCATATCTTGGGGAACGCGGTAGCGAAATTTGAGCCCTTGAGACTCGACGTACTGAACCACTTCTGCGACAGCTTGACTGTCGCCACAAAAAATCACATCCAAATCTGAACCTGGACACAGCTCCCCACGCCCCCACGAACCAATGGCTATGGGGGAAGCAGCTTCCCATCCGGGCACTTGGCGCAAGCGATTTTCAATGGTGAGCGAAAGCCATGACGAGAAATCTAATGACACCGTCAAACTATGACCGAGATGCACTTGCCCCATGGGAGTTGCAATTGGGGGCAGTAACATCCCTTTGGCCGCCTCTAACTCTTTGGGGGTTAAGAAAGTTCTTGCTGCCACTGGGCCAACTGATTCAATGCTTCAAGAGGAGTGAGTTTTTGAATTTCTAAATTCTGCAAAGCTTTCACAAGGTGGTGGTCTTGAGGCGGAGCTTCTTTTTTTGCTTCAACAAGTTGAAGTTCCTGGTTTTGCCAAAAATCGAGTTGAGAAACTGAGATACTTTCTGTTTGTTTTTGTTCTAGTTTTCTTAAGATGTTTTGGGCGTGATGAATGACTTCTTTTGGTAAGCCGGCAAGCTTAGCCACCTGTATGCCGTATGATTTATGAGCCGGTCCATCGGAGAGATGATAGCGAAACAAAATTTCGCCGTTGTCTTCGTGTATAGCCATATGCTTGTTGAGCAAACGCCCCGTAAAGCGAGACTCAATTTCGGTGAGCTCGTGGTAATGGGTGGCAAACAAGGTATAGGACTTTAAGTGACCGAGAAAGTGTTCCAAGATGGCTTGTGCCAAGCTCATACCATCGTAAGTCGATGTGCCTCGACCCACTTCATCTAAAACCACTAAAGTTCGCGGCGTGGCCTCTTTGAGCATTTCGGCGGTTTCTTGCATTTCTACCATAAACGTAGATAGTCCCTCAGTGAGGTGATCGCTGGCACCGATGCGGGTGAAGATTTTATCGAGGACTGGCAATTTCGCTTTGCTAGCTGGAACAAAAGAGCCCATCTGAGCCAAAAGACTGGATAAAGCCACTTGTCGCATCAGCGTGCTCTTACCGGCCATGTTGGGACCTGTTAAAAGAAGGCATTGCTCGGGCTTGAGCTCAATGTTATTGGCAATAAAACGAATGGGACTGAGCTGCTCCACCACCGGGTGACGACTCCCTTGCAAAGCAAAACCGCTTTTTTCATTCATCTCGGGACGCACATAGCTTTCTTCTAAAGCAAGCCAAGCCAAACTTGAAATCCCATCGAGCTGATTGCAGGCCCTAGCCAAGCGAACAAAAGAAGACATGTAGCGAAACACTTCGTCACGCAAGTCTTTAAGAATTTCTAATTCAAGATCAGACCTTTTAGTCTTAGCGGTGATGACCTTCTTTTCGATTTCACTTAATTCGTCGGTCACATACCTTTCGGCATTGGTCAAAGTCTGCTTGCGCTGATAGCGCTCTCTGGGAACTTTGTCTTTATGAGTGTTAGTGACCTCAATATAAAATCCAAAGACATTGTTGTAGCGAATTTTTAGGCTAGTGATTCCCGTCAGTTCTCTCTCTTTGGTTTCGAGATTGCGAATGGTCTTTTGCGAGTTTTCGCTCAGCTCAATCAGCTCATCTAAAGTGGTGTGAAAACCGCGTTGGATAAAACCACCCTCGCGAAAAGCATTTGGGATCTCGTCGACCAACGCTCTTTGCACTTTCTCAACCCAGGGCCCCACACCCGCAGTGGTTTCATTGTTCAAACCAAACTCGCTCAACAAAGGGAGAAGCTCTAAAGCCACACTTGTCGAATCACCTAAACTTTGCAAATCACGTGGATGGGCTTGGGGCTGGCTGATTTTTCCCAAACGACGCTCGAGGTCTCCGACAAGGGATAATTTTTGTCGCAAAAGTTTTAAGGCCGCAAGGTCTTGAGTCCATCTTTCCACTTGATCATGACGTTCAGAAAGGGATTTTTTATCAGCTAAAGGAAAGGTCAGCCACTGACGCAACAACCGCGCCCCACCAGAGGTGCGTGTGCGATCAATGGCGTGGAACAAGCTCCCCTTCTTATCTCCTTTGTATGTTTCAAAGACTTCGAGATGGCTCAACACTTTTGAGGAAACCTTCAAAGAGATATGCTGCTGACGCACCTCAAAGTCTTGATAAAAACTAAGGGCTTCGCTGCCTTGAGTGGCGTTGACGTAAGCTAATAAAAGTTGAGCACTTTTGGGAAGACTTGGGGAAGGCTTGCCTTTCTCCAGTTTGGCATCTTCGCAAAGGCTCAGTGTCCCCGCCCAAGATTCGTGCCTCACCTGCTTAAACTGTTCCTTTTGATCGCTATCGGCACAGACAATTTCGACTGGCCTGAGTGAAGAGATCAATTCGACCACTTGATCGAAATCGCGAACTGGGTAGTAAAAACACTCACCGGTAGTAGACTCTAGAAAAGACAAATGTTGAGTGTCAAAAGCACAGAGGTAATTGGGTTTGTGGGCCTCAAGGGTTTCGGGGTCATAGACCATTCCAGGAGTGAGCACGCGAGTGACCTCGCGCTTGACCAAACCCTTGGCAAGTTTGGGGTCTTCGACTTGATCACAAATGGCGACCTTGCGGCCGGAGGCTAAGAGTTTGTTTATTTGACCGCCAATGGAATGGTGGGGCACTCCACACATGGGCGTTTGGTCTCCGGACTTTTTATTCCGCATAGTCAGAGTTATGCCGAGAACCGGAGCCGCCTCTACCGCGTCGTCGTGAAACATTTCAAAGAAGTCACCCATACGGAAAAGGACAATTTTATCCGGATGCACGGATTTTACCGACCAGTACTGTTTCATTAAGGGGGTGAGTTCTTTTTTATTACCCATAGAGTGAGAAACTATAGAAATCCGTGGGAGTTTTGTCTATGCCTTCCTCCGGACAACGCGGGGACGCACCGCTATATTTGCTTACAAAAAGGGCATATAAAGCTTGATCCTGCCAATTTCTAGGCTCAGATCGACTGAGTTCAAAACCTAGGAAGGTGCTCCTATGGACACTGATATAAAAAAGCAAACGGGGCCGTCGGTAAAATTGACTGACTCACAGAGGCAAGTAAACAAGGCTGCTCCTTCTTTCGAATTTGTTGCCATGTGAAAAGCCACTGTCCAAGTTTCTCACCCCACATAGAGAAGGAGCTTGAATAAAACTTTCAACGAATGGCTTGTTATTTTTTTCAAGTTAGGACATGCCTCCCATGATCATGGAGGGCTTTGTGGTGCCCAGAGCAGAGTAGAGTGAGATTTTCTAATTCATCCTTTCCACCTTGAGAAAGCTCTAAGATATGGTGAATTTCCAAGAAGCGCTGTGATCGACATTTCTGACCCGATTCATCTCGAGCCGTACACTCTCCTTGATCGCGAAGATAAACACGGTGTTTTAAAGAGGCCGGCAGTGGCTTTCTTTGAGTCTGCACTTGTGTTTGTATCTGGGTTTGTATCTGGGTTTGTCTTTTATTCTGAGTTTGAACTTGAGTGGAAGTTTCTCTCTGGCACTGACTCTGTATTCTATTTTGCAAATTTACAGTTCTTGCGACCTGCACCGGACTTGCCTTTGAGGTCGCAATGTTTGTAACGGTTCGTGCAGACTGATGGGGCTGCTTGTTGAGGTTTCCCTTTATTCTGTCATTGACCTGTTTGAGTTCATCCAGATTACCTAGTTTTTCTAAGTTTTCTAAGTTTTCTAAGTTTACTAGGTTTTCTAGGTTTTCTGGATTTTCTGGGCTGAAACCTTGCTTGAGTCTTCCTTTTAAAACTTGGCGTTTGGCTTTTTCCATTGGATCATTCTTTGCTAGGAATTCATTCACCATCACTTCGATGGCTGTTTCCAGACCCACAGATTGGCGTTGCTTCTGGCTAATAAGATCCTGGGCTCGCCGTAGTTTTAGCATAAGCCTTTCTGAGAGTCCCAGCTCAAGCTTCACTTTGGGGCTGTTGCTTTTAACTTGTACTTTTTCTGGAATTTCAATTGTTGGAGAAACATAGGTCAGTCTTTCAGGCATGGATTTATGAGGTTGCGCCAAGGCCACTTCACGCTCTATTTTTCGTTGAGTTTCTGATCTGGCCAAGTTGAGCCAGTGCTTTTGGTTTTTATTGTTCAGGACAGATGTGATTTTTTTGGCCTTGCAAACTGTGAGCTCTCCTCTTTCAATAGTTTTTTTGAGTTCGGGAACTTCTTGGGCTTTACGAGCCACATTGATGAAGTTGTAAGCTAGGGCTTCGGAAAGTCCCAGACGATGAACAACATACTGAAAAAGAGAAGCATAACCCATTTTTCGAAATACTTTTTTGTCATCCACTTCGATAATGACATTCAAGAGATCAGCTTCACATCTTTTAAAATGTTGAGTGATTTGCAAAGCTCTTTGGTCGATTTGCAAAGCCTTTTGATCAATTTGCAAAATCTTTTGATCAATTTTTTTATAATTCATAACTCTCTCCTCAAGATCTGAAGCAAACATAGCATGGGTACTCTAGATGAGGTTTTTGCTTAGGAATGGATGGCTCTAAAAAAGCCATCTTAAACCACTCAAATGGCTTCAGATAAGCGGCGGACGTTGAGAGGAAGAAAAAAGTTATTTTTCAGAAAAAAATCTTAAGAGAGAGCAAATTAAACGCCGAAAAACACGTCAACAGAAAGTGCATTTGTAACGAATTCGCAATCCGCACGTTCAAGAGCAGCCGTCCGATTTTCAACGGGTCTTGCGACCTGGGTGTTATCTTGGGACCAGCCTCCAACGGTTCTTGCGACTTGGATTTTATCTTAGGCCAACCCCCAACGATTCTTGCGACCAGAGTGTTATCTTGGAACCAGCCTCCAACGGTTCTTGCGGCCTGGGTGTTATCTTGAGATCAGCCTCCAACGGTTCTTGCAACCTGGGCATTTTCTTGAGTCGAGTCTCTAACTGTTTTAGTGTCTGCGACATGAGTTTATTAATCCATCAAGTCAGATGTTGACCGGTGGACTGGGAGACTTCACTCAGTCTCAGAATTTTATTTTTTAAAATCAAGCATCTAAAAAATTAAAGAACTATTTTATGAAGCTAAAACTGATTTTCGAGTTGGATAGAGCCCTTAGTTGAGTTGGCAACCCAGGAAGTTGCTGCGTTTCTCTCTTTTTTACGAAAACTTTGTGAGGAGAAGATACGGTAACAAATAGCAAAAGGTGTGAAGATCACAAAAAAGAAAACACCCAAGAAAATAGGGTTGGTCAATCGCGATATAAAATGTGTGAAGCGTTCAACGACCTTAAAACGATGTTGACGATCGATTTGCTTGAGTGCCTCTGTCCCCTTGTCCTCAGCTTTGTGTGTCGAATTTTGGATCATTTTATTTAACTCCCCCATTCAGCTCCCTAGTCACGTTCAAAGCTCTTTTTAAAGTTCGGGTCCATTGATTTTTTTTGCTCGGACTTCTTGAGTAAGAAAGGCCCCAGCGCTAATAAATCCAATTCTGTGCCCATAAAACATCGGTAGGCATCTGATGGGCGACATACAATGGGTTCGCCGCGCACATTGAAACTGGTATTCACCAAAACGGGTACACCTGTCTGGTGTTCAAATTCGCTTAAAAGTTTATGAAACAAGGGATTGGTTTGTTTGCTCACCGTTTGCAAGCGCGCACTGTGATCCACGTGGGTTACCGCGGGCAAAGGTGAACGCACCTCTTTGAGTCGCTCAAAGCCTTGAGTGTCTGAATGAGGAGCTGCTGTTTGATCGCCCTCGGTAAAGACGTCCGCGATGAAAAGCATATAGGGTGAGGAATCTGTCGAAAACCAATCCTTCGCCTTTTCCTGTAAAACAGCGGGAGCGAAGGGACGAAAGCCTTCTCGGTATTTGATTTTTAAATTCAGATTTTTTTGCATACTCGGATCTCGCGCATCCGCTAAGATCGAGCGATTTCCCAAAGCCCTTGGACCGTACTCCATAGCTCCCTGGAACCAACCGACACAAGATCCTTGGCTCAAATTTTTTGCTACGCTTTTCACCAACTCTTCTTCCGATGGTCGAGTGTAGACAGCACCCATTTCGTCTAACTCCTTTTGGATTTCTTGTGGTGAATAAGAGGGCCCCAGGTAGGCTCCAATCATGGAGTCTTCACTATTTAAAGTTCGCGGATTGTTCAACGATTGATGCCAGTAATAGAGAGCCGCTCCCAAGGCACCACCGGCATCACCAGCGGCTGGCTGCACCCATATTTTTTTATACAAGCCTTGGCTTTGGATTTTACTGTTCAACACACAATTTAAGGCCACACCACCAGCTAAGCAGAGCTGATCGCCCCCATACTGTTTATGAAGCTTCTCGGTCATATGCAAAACCACAGTCTCGAGAGCCGCTTGCACAGAGGCCGCAATATCCATATGTTGCGAAGTGATGGGCTCGCCATCCTGACGCACTGGCAAGCCAAAGAGTTCACAAAAATGGGGGCGAATCATCTTCAGGCCCTTTGCAAAGTCAAAATATTTTTGATTCAAATGGAAACTGCCATCATCAAAGATTTTAAAAAAATGATCTAAAATCTTTTTTTTATATATGGGTTTCCCATAGGGAGCGAGTCCCATTAATTTATACTCACCTGAGTTGACTTTAAAACCCAAATAATAAGTAAATGCCGAATAAAAAAGTCCTAAAGAATGGGGAAAATGAATTTCTTTTTCTTTAAACAACTGGTTGTCGAACCCTCTTTGCACCGAGGTGGTCGCCCACTCCCCGACTCCATCCATCGTGAGGACGAGAGCCTCGCGAAAAGGACTTGGATAAAAACAAGAGGCCCCGTGACTCAAATGGTGTTCGCAAAAAAGAAGCTTCACTTTTGAGGTTGCAAAGGAAGGATCTATTTTTTGTAAATATTTATGGATTCTCTGACGCTGAAAAACTTTTTCGCTGGACCATAGGGGAAAGGCTTTTCGAAAAGAGGCAAAACCTCTCGGCGCATGATTCAGGTAGGTTTCAAGCAAGCGCTCGAGCTTAATAAAGGGTTTTTCGTAAAAAACAATAGCCTCAAGGTCTTGAGCACGCAATTGAAAACGCCTCATACAGTCTTTTAATGCCAAGCTCGGAAAAGAAGCATCGTGCTTGATCCGACTGTAACGCTCCTCTTGAGCGGCAAAACAAATCTCACCATTGCGAATCAGAGCTACGGCGCTATCGTGATAGAATGCAGAAATTCCAATAATGTTCACAGCACCTCAAAAAATAGTGTAGATAAAGGGCGCAACAGCAGAGCCTTGAGAGAATAAAATAAGAACGGCAAGCAAGGCTGACGCCAATAGAATTGGAACGAGCCAATATTTTTTACGCACTCTTATGAAGAGGTAAAATTCTTTTAAAAATTCGAGCAAACTCTTCGACTCCCCGTCATTCATAAATCATTTTCGAATTGCAATTGAAATAAATAAATAAATCTTATAAGCATCTGCCTTTTAGGACAAAGCCTGAATCATCTTATGATAGATCCCATGAAAGCCACCGTTACTCATAATCAAAACAGTGTCTCCTTTTTGGGCTTCACGCTGAACTAATGAAACTGCCTCTTCCACTTCTAAAAAACTCATAGCTTTTGTGGGACCACCCAGATCTGATACGATTTTATCAACATCCAAAAGCCCGGATGTGTCTGAGCCTTCTTTCACAAAGGGTTGACTGATCAAAACGCGGTCGGCTTGAATCAAAGCCTGGACATACTCTTTTTGGAAAAAGTTACGTCGGGATGTGTTCGAGCGTGGTTCAAAGATGGCAAATAAGCGCCCCTGTCCCTCGCGCTTCTTAAAACTTTCCACAGTGGCCTGTACAGCAGTGGGATGATGAGCAAAGTCCTCAAAAATTTGAATGCCAGAGGGCTCACCAATCAGCTCCTGTCTGCGCTTGACCCCCAAGAAGTTTTGAAAAGCACGAGGTGTATCCAAATCAAGTCCGCGCTCGTGCATCATAGCATAGACTGCCAGGGCATTGGTGATGTTGTAGTCGCCGAACATAGGCACAAAGAGGCGCTCTTGTTTTTTTCCTTTATAAAGGATGTCGAACTCAAGGCCCGTTCTTCCCCGCACCAGAGACTGGGTGGACCAATCTCCACTGTCGCGACCATAGGAGACCTTTTGACTTTTACAATGGTGTAAAATCTTAGAAATATTATTGTCTTCTTTATTATAAAGTAGCAACCCATTGGTTTCGGGAATGATTTTTAATAAACCCGCAAAGGCCTCGAGGACGGCCTCAAGATTTTCATAAATATCGGCGTGATCAAATTCAACACTTGAAAGAATCACGGAGCGAGGTTTGTAAAATAAAAATTTAGGGCATTTGGCAAAATAGGCTGAATCGTACTCGTCGCCCTCGATAACAAAATAATCGCCCTTAGGATTCTGAAAAGATTTGGCAAAGTTTTTCGCAATCCCGCCAATGAGGAAGCCAGGATCAAGTCCAGCATGTTGGCAAGCCCATGCCAGCATGGAAGTGGTCGTGGTCTTCCCGTGGGTGCCCGCCACCACGAAACAATGTCTATCTTCAATAATCAGATCGCGTAAAGTCTCAGGCAAACTGGCGTAGGGAATTTTTAATTCTCGAAGAGCTTTTGCTTCTGGAAAATGGCTAGAGATCACATTCCCGACGACCACAAAGTCAGGACGCGAGTCTAAGTTTTGTGCTTGATAGCCTTGCATCACATCGATACCAAGCTCGGCAAGCTGCGTGGACATAGGGGGGTAAACATTTTGGTCGCTTCCGGTGATATGGTAACCTCTTTCTTTAAGAAGACCGGCAAGTGATGCCATGGCTGTTCCACAAATTCCCATGAGATGAATATGAGATCCTGGTTGAAGCTGAATCATGTTTGACCCTCAATAAACTGAACAATCCAATCGTGGAGCAGAGGTCTTAACTTGACAAAGCCCTGCTGCTTTCGGCTGGGGTGAATACGATTACTAATTAAACAGACGACTAGATCCCGTTGAGGATCAAACCACAAAGACACACCCGTAAATCCGGTGTGCCCAAAAGATTTTTTAGAAAATAAATGGCCAGCAGAGGAGTTTTCCCTTGCCGGTAGCATGAAACCATATCCCCAGTCTCCCCTACGAGCAGGTATACTTCGCCGGCTGAATTTGTTTGCAATCGTAGCTGGAATCAGCTGATTAGCCTTGCTGGACATTTGTAGTTCGCGTAACCACAAACCGTAATCAGATAAGTCATCAATGCTTCCAAAAAGACCGGCGTGGGGGGCCACACCGCCCAAGGCCCAAGCATTTTCATCGTGGACTTCGGCTTGTAGAATTTTTTTTCGCCACCTGCACTTCTCAGTGGGCGCGTAACTAAACTTAGGAAAAAGGGGCTTGGCGTTTAATGGATTAAAATGGAGATTGGTCCTTGCAAAATACTTCTCCTTCACCTCATGCCAAATCATAGACAAAGGGCGATTTTCCAAAACTTGCATGAGTGAACCTAAGAGAAAAAAATCAATATCCGAGTAGGTTGCCTTGAGGCTGCGACTGCGCGGCACCTTTAGAACAAGACTTTCTAAAACCTGATAACGTTGATCGGCACTCAAACTTAAATCAATTTTTTTATAGAAAGGTTGCCACCAGGCATGACCTGCCGAGTGGTTGAGAAGGTCACAAACTCGAACAATCGAGTGAGGATACCACGGCAAAAAATCTTGGACAGGCTGAAAGAGTTTCAGTTTTTTTTTAGCGACAGCATCCATGAAATACGTGGTCGTGAAAATAATTTTTGTAAGCGATGCTAAATCATAGAAGTCGTAGACTTTACCCTTAGAAAAATTGAGAATCTCTTGACCCTTATAGTAGGCTCGCAATCGAAAACCTGGAAAATCCATAAGAGAAGAACCATCAAATTTTTTGTCAAGCTCAGTTTTTAAGAGCAGCCTCACCGATGACTCCCTGAAGAGACGATCAGGCAAGCCCCTTTTCCTCCAATTATTTGAGATGGGGTATGAAGGGGCAGAGGATGTTGATCGTTGCCATGGCCACTTTTGATTCCTTTGAAAACCGGAAAACTTTGTCTCTCAGCGAACTCTTTCATCCAACGGGGCAACAAGCTTGGCTGTCCATTGGGTTCTTTATCACCTGTGAACTGACCAAAGAGTAGGGCCTTGACCCCTTTGAGAAGAGAGAGTTGATCCATTTGTTCAAAAACTCGGTCCACACGATAGGCACGCTCACCAATATCTTCGACAAACAAAAACTTACCTTTTACCTGTATTTGAAAGGGAGTGGCAAAGTTGGCCTGCAGGGTGATAAGATTGCCGCCGACCACAACTCCTTTTAAGGACCTCAAAGATTCAGCAGATGTGTTGAGCGGTTTGAGTTTGTATTTCAGTTCAGTCGTCTGACCGAATAGAAGTTTTCGAATGCGACTTTCTTCTTGGGAAGTGGTTTTACCTAAAACCAAACGATCGATGTTGCAAGCGTGCACGGTCGACCAATTCCAGTTTTGTCCTAAAAAAGTGTGCAGAGATGTCGTATCACTCAAACCCATAAAAAGTTTCGGAGATTTTGCAGAAAGGGTACGTAGCCCCGGCAAGAGCTGAAAACTGCCATAGCCTCCACGCAAGCACCAAACCATTTTGGAATCACGGGCCTGAAGAGCTTGTTTAAGATGAGCCAGTCGCATTTCGCGGCTGTTGGCACAAATAAGATCATTTCCTAACAGATTTTTGGGAATACGAGCCTTTAGCCCCCATTGGGCTAAAAATTCGGGCACTTTTTTAAGTACCTGTGCGTCTGGCTTCATTCCAGGCGCCACAATGTCAACCAGATCGCCTGGTTTTAAATGGGGCCATGTTTTGTATTTCATAGGTTCATTCTAGGTGATTATCGCAGCCTGTCCATTAAAAAAGCCTAGCGGAAGAGTTGCTCGCAACCACAAAGCGTGGGACTGTATTCTCAAATGTACCAATTCGACCAATCCCTTTTTGCTTTTATTAACTTAAAAATGACCAACCCTTTTTTTGATTGGTTGATGCCGCTTGTAACCGACCTCCACCAAAATACATATTTTATCATCTTTGTTCTCCCAATTTTGCTTATTTTTTGGCTCTATAAAGGGCGGAATAAAGCTTTGCTTCAAATGCTCACACTGGGTCTTATGTTGGGAGCCTTGGACAACCTGAACCACCGTGTCCTTAAAAAAAGTTTTCAGCGAGAACGACCACCCCTTGTCGAGCGAGAATTTAAATTAAGAGCCCCTCATCACAACGGATATAGTTTCCCTTCGAACCATGCCGCTAACAACTTCGCCGGAGCGACTTTTCTCGGTTACTGCTACCCCGCATTATCATGGCCGCTTTTCCTTATTGCCTCTACCATCGCATTTTCAAGAGTGTACGTTGGCGTTCACTACCCATTTGATGTGCTTGCCGGTGGTCTTGTTGGAATCATTTTTGGCTTTGCCTTTTTTAGGGTTTTTGCCATAATACAAAGGAGGATATTTGGTAATGAAGAAAACCCATGAATCAACTTACCTAGATCGAACAGCAAAAGAGTGGGCTAAGATCGTTGTCCATTATAAAAACCCCAATCATTTGCGCAGCACTCTTGAAATTTTAATCACATGCATTCCTTTTTGTAGCTTGTGGTTCCTCGCTGTTTATTTCTATGACTTCAGTTATTGGCTTTCTCTTTTATTTATTGTACCAGCCGCTTTTTTACTTGTTCGCCTTTTTGCTATTCAACACGATTGCGGTCATGGAACCCTTTTTCGTTATAAACTGGCTAACGATTGGATTGGACGAGTCCTTGGTGTTTTCACATTCACTCCCTATGATGTGTGGAAAATGGACCATGCTGCCCACCACTCTACTTCTGGAAACTTAAGCAAAAGGGGCTATGGAGACATCACCACACTGACCCTTGAGGAGTACCAACAGCTTTCTGTATGGGGGAAGTTTAGCTACCGTCTTTACAGGCACCCTATTGTTCTATTTTTTATTGGGCCAAGTTATCTTTTCCTAATCCGACAACGCCTTCCACTTGGTCGTATGAATGAATTGCGCGCCTGGGTGAGCGCCATGGCGACTAACATCGCTATCGCCACTATGGCTTTAGTCCTGATTTACTGCATCGGTCTTTGGGCTTTTTTACTAGTACACATGCCCATCGTTATTTTAGCTGGCACGATAGGCGTTTGGCTTTTTTATGTTCAACATCAGTTTGAGAACACCCTGTGGGAGCGAGATGAAAGCTGGGATCCCCAAAGCGCCGCCCTTCTTGGCAGCTCCCATTACGACCTTCCTTTCTTCTTACGTTGGCTCACGGCCAATATCGGTGCCCACCATATACATCACCTACACAGTAAGATTCCCTACTACCGATTACCCAAAATCATGCGCGATCATCCTCAGCTGAAAAGCTTAAGCCGTATCACCCTTTGGCAAAGTTTTAAGTGCGTGAATCTTCACCTTTGGGATGAGGCCAACAAGAAGCTGATTTCCTTTCGTGACAGACATCGCAACTAAGCCAAGTTGCGTGGAAGACTTCGGTCGAAGGGTCCTCGTTTCCCACAAATTATTTGTGATTTAACCTTGGCAAGGCACAGCTCCACATGGTTCTTTCTGTAATTTGTAGCCAATCTGTGGAAAAGTTTTTATTAGCCTGCGCGGACGTCCTGCCCTCGCCAGCATTTTGCCCTGCGGGCAAAAACGCATCCTGCTTGCTGGACCCAGCCTAGTAAAAACTTATCCACAGATTGTTTAAACGAAAAGAGCTTCCTTTTTGGTGCTTGGTTTGATTTCATTTTGTTTATCAAAAAACGAATCAAGAGTGGAAGGCTGACCGTCGAAGTGACATCCTCACCCCTATACCTCAA
>JBGSNK010000091.1:0-11193 GCA_041739665.1 Bdellovibrionales bacterium | reverse complement strand
ACCCGCATACAAGGAACACCTTGAGCCACCAGAGCTTTAGCAGTGATGTCGACTTGCTGAGATCCCGCTTCTTGAACAATGTCAGCACCTTGCCAGTTGTAACAAGTATTTGGAAAAATACCGCTGACAACAACATAGACGTCTGATTTGGAATCAAAACCACCTGGCACGAAGGCACCACTGAGGGCAACAACAGTTTCTTTATGAACAACTTCTTGTTCGGCATGTGCGACAAACACATTGGTCAACATAAGAGCCGCTGTGATTAAAATTATTTTTTTCATGGAAATCCCCCGTTTTTTTTGAGTCAGCCTCATTGCTCTCTCAAGTTTCTTTGTACATCTGAGTTGAGCAGTAAATGTGCCAAAAAAAATCAACTCAAATAGGCACCATTTTAATAAGACGTCAAAGCTTGGAAGAAATGTCCCAAATGACGGTGAAAATTTGTCTCATCAGCTTAGGGCAGGGCACGCCGCAGAGCGCAAAGGTGACTCGCATTCTTTTCCACTTCACTTAAAAGGAAAAGAGCAAATCCAACGCATAAAAGGATTCAGCTAGCATGAGCTTACATAACTGGAACAAAAAAAACCTCTGAGAAGTCCCAGAGGTTTTTGCTCATCATAAAATGAATATTATCATTTCTTTTTAGCAGGTTTTGCGTCTTCTTTAACAATCTCAAGAAGCTCAACTTCAAATTTCAAAGCGGCACCTGGTGGGATTTTAGGTGGAGCGCCTCTTTCGCCATAGGCTAAGTCAGCTGGGCAATAGAGTTCAGCTTTTCCGCCGACTTTCATTTTTTGTACACCTTCGTTCCAACACTTGATAACGCGATCTAAACGAAATGAGGCTGGCTGTTTTCTTTCGCGAGTCGAGTCAAAAACTTCGCCGTCACGTAGAGTCCCATGGTAGTTCACTTTCACTCGATCTGTAGCACTTGGCGACTCTCCACTTCCTGCTTCAGTGGTGACGAAAATAAGTCCACTCTCTAATTTTTCGGCCCCGTCTTTTTTAGCGGCAGTATCTAACATCGAAGCTGAGGCGGCTTTTTCTTGTTCAGCAAACTTCTTCTGACGAGTGCGAATAAGATCGCTGACTTTTGCCAAATACTCACCAGTTTCAACTTGTCCTTTGGCACCGGCGGCTCCGTCATCAATACCCATCTTGAGAACAGACAACTCTTTTGGAGACAACATCAATGTTTTAAGTTTTGAACCCATATCCATACCAATGGCATATACCACTTTGTCGTCGTCAGTGCTCAAGCTTGGCTTTGAGCCTGTGATTTTATTACAAGCCACAAATGTCAGTGGCAAAATTGCTATTGTGAATCTTAATAAGTGTTTCATCGGTGATCTCCTTTAAAGATGTAATAATTTTTGCTTTGTTTTTTTAAGATTTCACTCTCTAACGCGTCGCACTTTTACAGTTTTCACGAGTCGCTTTTGAAAGTGGAAAAAAGTAGCATCCCATGATTACAATAAAATACAACTGACAACTCTAAAAAATCGGAGCTAACCTTGAGACCCCTTGCATTTCTCCTCCTCCCACTGCTAGCTGGAGCCCTGCTGCATGTCTATCAAGCTCCCCTTTTGTCGGCTTTCATGGGCTCGCAAATCCAGAGTTACTCCATGGGCTACCAACAACAGAGCCCCGAAGAATTCTTAACAACTCATATGGAGAGCATTCTCAAAGACCGTAAAAACCTCGAGAGAGTTGCTTTTTTTAATCTAGGAAGCGCTGGCCAAGAAGACGCCTCACATGTGCTCAACGCCCTTCTTCTTAAAAAAGGTGAAAAAACGCTATCTTTGGATAGCGAACTTCAACAACAACTTGAGGAAGCCAGCGATTGGACCAAACTAAGTGGAGAGGAGTTGGCCTCCTCTAAAGATACGAGCTGGCTGTCTTCACTGCAAGGATTTGATCATTGGAACTTTGATCTCAGTCTAACCCAAGATAACCCAATTCCAGCAAAGCCCTGGAAGATGCAAAGATCGAATCTGCAACCTTTGCTGCATTGGCTCAAGCTTCATTACATCATTGCAAAAGAAAAAAATGAGATTGTTCGCGCCTTAAGTGATGGTCGGCATCTGGCCCGCTTGCTCTCGACGACGGACACGCCCATAGGCTTGCAATTCTCCCTTGAAATTTTAAAGTTAGAAAATGAGTTCTTAAAGTCATTAACTGAGGCCAATAAAGTGGGTTTGAGTTGGGCTCCTATCGATTCTGAAACCCTCGACGCCGCCCGACGCTATTTCCGTCACATGGACAAGTACCTGGATGAGCGTTTGTCCAATGAAAGTTTTCTTGTTTTCTTTAACCACTCTGTTGGCAAGTGCGCCCTGGTTCAGGCCGCTCTCCTCAGACATCTCGAAGTCCGACACCATCCACAGAAGCATTTGTTTGCCGAGGGTCTCGACAGAATTCACCAATCGGTACAACTCAGTCAGCGTGGATGTCGCTCTGGACTTTTAAGGAAAATATGGATGGCCGAGAACAACCCTTTTCCGAAAATGGCACTTTTACCAAATCGTGCCGGCTTTGTTTGGGATTTTTTAAAAAAACAATTAAGAAAGGAGAATCTTGAAAAATATCCCGATTTGGTTCTCGCCTTTTACTATCTGACCTGGGGTCAAAATCAAACGCAGACCTACTAGCCGCCAGCAAAAGCTCCTTTTTGAGGAGCGAATACTTATTTTTTATTACCACCTTGTGAGCTGACAAAACGAACGACTTTTTTAACTTCGTCTTCACTCATAAAACTACCTTGCAAGCGCTCAATAGCTTTACCTTGAGCCATATAAAGCATGTCTCCGTTGCCCAACAATTTCTCGGCTCCTGGCTGGTCGAGAATCGTGCGCGAATCCACATTGGATGACACCTTAAAGGACACTCGCGTTGGAAAATTGGTTTTAATCAATCCTGTGACGATATCAGAGGATGGACGTTGGGTCGCCATAACCATATGAATGCCGGCTGCGCGAGCCTTTTGGGCGATGCGTGTGATAGGACGCTCGACCTCACTTCTCTGAGTCAACATGAGATCGGCTAACTCATCAATGACAATCACAATGTAGGGCATTTCATCAAAGTCCCAATCGATTTTTTTATTGAGACGACCCTCGATAGCTCGTTTCGATGTTTTCTTAATGGATTCATTGTAGCTAACGATATTTTTTGCCTGCATATCAGAAAATATTTGATAGCGGCGGTCCATTTCCGCCTCGGCCCAAAGGAGAAGATCTTTAGCCTCTTCTACATCTGTGACAACTGGCTTCAACAAATGGGGGATGCCATTATATGGACTTAGTTCAATCATTTTAGGATCTATCATTAGAAAGCGGAGCTCTTTTGGAGATTTGTGGAAAATAAGACCTGATATAAGACTGTTCATAAAGACAGATTTTCCAGAACCGGTTGTACCCGACACCAACAAGTGTGGCATTTTAGTCAAGTCGTTGACGTGAGCTTTGTTGTAGACATCTAATCCAAGTGGAATCGGAAGCTCCATGGATTTAATCTTCATGCAAGTGGCAACCATTTCAGAAAAACGCAGCGTCGCCATTTCAGTGTTGGGAACCTCAATGCCCACAGTCGTTTTACCTGGGATGGGCGTTAGGATACGAATGGATTTAGCTCCCAATACAAGGGCCAAATCATCACTTAGGCTTTGAATTTTAGAGAGTTTCATTCCGGCAGCAGGCAAGAACTCGAACATTGTTAGAGTCACGCCCTGATGAGCTGCAATCACTTCGCCCTTGATGCCAAAGCTTTCAAGACGCTGGCTGAGTGTTTGACAAATTTGAATCATCTCTTGATCTGTTTTACGTTTTCTTTTCTCGGGCTTTTCTAGCAAATTGGCATCCACTTTCTTATAGCGCTTTGTCCATGGTTTAATTTGGACGAGGGCTGGTGCCAGAGCAGCCTCTTCAATTTGAAGATCCTCTTTAATCTGCTTTTGACTTTTACTTTTGTTCTCGCGAGGTGACGTAATCTTAGGTTCCTCGATTTGGGTGATATGTTTTTCTTCTAATGGTTCGGAGTCAAAATTTTGAGATTCGATGGGCGCGGAATCCTGGGGCCAGCGTATTTGGAAGTCTTGGGGATTTCTAGCAAGTGGCATATGAAAGTGATCTGTATTGAAGCGTCCACGGCTCGAACTTAATTGACTGGGAGAAGAGTAAGAATTGTATGGGTTAAGCTGAGAAAAAGTTTCCTTGGGGGGATTCATGCCAGCAAATTGTGGTTTTTGATCGACAAAGTCGATAAACTTCTGTCCCATATCTTTAATAAGATCTGGTCCACGTTCTCTAGTGTTTTTAATAATTTCTTTAAAAATATCTTTCATGACATAAAAGGAATGGACAATTTCCATATATCCAGCAGCTATACCGATCACTGAGGTCATTGAGAACAACAGCACCATAGCTCCATACAATCCAAAACTGCGAAACAAGAAACCGCCAATCACGGCTCCAAACCAACCCCCATAACCATAAGCAAAATGAGCATTGGGCGACCATCCATTGTAACTTTGCAGAACGGTCAGAAAACTAGAGATAAGAAGAAGAACGGTAAAATAAATAGCCGAACTTCTCAAGTAAATGCTCATTCCACGCATCATATCGCGAAAGGTGTGAGAGGTTGCTAATGTCAGATGGCCCATATGCAGAAGAAAGATCACAATAAAAAAATAGGTGTAACCAAAAGATGAAAATCCACTACTAATAAGACTTGAACCTGTTGCCCCAGTCGCAGTTAAAAAGCCCTTCGACGAGAGGCTCAAATAGAAAAAGCCGCCCACGGCTACGGACAATGAGAACGTGATCGTCAACAAAAAGACAATTTCTTGAAAGCGAGTTTCTAGTCGTGAAATTTTTAACATATCTTCCTCATTTTAATTGCTTATATCTTAATCATCTATTGCAAGATCCAAACCGCTTCATTAAGCCCTCATTTTCAATGCGGCGACTTTCACCTGTACACATCCTGAGTTGTGACAAAAATTGTTAACGAACAACATGCGGGCTGGTACTAAAATTGGGTGCAACGGGTAAACTATTGCTAGGCACCCCAAGATCTAAGGCTTGAATAAAGCCTAGATCAGTTTGCGAGAAGCGGTTTACAGCCGTCAATAAAGAGCCCAGTATGGATAAAGCATCGCGAGTATTTGCTTTGCCCATGAGCTGGGGCAGCTCGGCCAAACTGGTCGACATAAGATCAAAGGGTTGATTGTCGGGCATGAACGTGTACGAGTAAAAGGCGTCGTCCATGGAGCCCTCAGTGGGATCAACGGGAGTATCAGCCCACACATTTGTGATTAAAAAAGAAATCCAGCTGATGTGTTTAACGCTGAGACCAAATTTTTTAAATATGGCTTTGCGGGCTAGATTCACATTTTCTAGTTCATTGCTTTTAAAGAGTTGCCCGTTAAAGCGTAAAACATGCTCTTTCCCAGATAAAAGGGTGAGTGCAAATTTCGCTCCCCGTATTTGAAAAGAAAGGCTGTCTTTATGTATCTTTAAATTTTGAATTTTTACTTTTTTTAGTGAGCGAGGCATTTGTTTGGCGACTTTTCCATCAAAAACCTGAACCAATTGGTAGGCACTCAGGTCACGACCTAGGCTTTGTGAAGAAGCCGGTTGAGCCCAACTCAATAAAGGTGCCATGATCATTGTCAGTAAGGTCTTCATAAAAGTCTCCTGTTCCATTCAATAGAGCAAAAGGAGTGCCTACCAAATTCAATATAAACCCATCTGAGGCTCTATTTTTAAGGCCCTAGAGGGTTTTAGAGCTTGGATGACATTTTAGGCCCTGTGTCTGTCAGCTTTTTATCATCTGTCTCAGAATGAGACAGATAGAAAAAGACCCTCTTTTCATTCAAACAATCTGTGGATAGATTTGATTAAGGTCTTTTTTTATCGGGACTGGAAACACGATAATGGATAACCGAATCTTCACTTTTATGGTCGTAAAGTTCTAGGAGCTCGACTTGAATGCCTCTGTACTGAGCTCCAACCTGAAAGTCCTCGATAATGTCGATAACATCTCGGTGGATAAAATAGGTTTTCGAGGCATCTATAGTCACGTGACGACCATCGGGTATCCTAGCTAAAAACTTTCTCAATGAAGCCTTTTTAAGAAAAGACACGTCTTCTCCTAGCTCAATTATAATATGCCCATCCTTTGCTAGTTCATCATCGACAACAAAGGGAATTCGATAATGATTTCTAAGCACAAAAAAAAGTGCGACTGCAAAACCAATGGTAATTCCAACCAAAAGGTCGGTGAATATAATACTGACTATGGTTGCAACAAAGGGAACAAACTGTTCAAAACCTCTGCTCCAAGCTTTTTTAAAAAGACTGGGTTTGGCGAGTTTGTAGCCAACGATGAATAGAATCGCGGCAAGTGAGGCCAGCGGAATTTTATTTATTAAATTTGGAATTAAAAAAAGCGAGATCAAAATAATAAATCCATGAGCTATCGTCGACAACTTTGTTTTACCACCGGCTTGAGAATTAACAGAACTGCGCACGATCACTTGTGTGATTGGCAGCCCACCTATGAGACCCGATAGTATATTCCCCACCCCTTGGGCTTTGAGTTCGCGATTGGTTGGAGTTAATCTTTTGTAAGGGTCCTGCTGGTCACTAGCCTCGACACAAAGAAGTGTTTCCAGAGAACCGACGGTAGCAATGACAAAAGCAGTTAGATAAATTTCATAATTTAAAACTTGAGTAAAATCAGGGAGACGCAAAGCTGCAACCACATCCGAGAATCCCATGAAAAGTGGTATATTGACTAACTGAGTAGGAGACAAAGCAAAACTCTCCCAACCCGAAAAAAGCTGACCAAGGAAAATGCCGACAACGACCGCGACAAGGGGCCCTTGTATTAACTGAGTAACAGGATTCTTTTTGAAACGTGGAGTTTCCCAGAGTATTAAAATAAACAAAGAAATCGCGACTATCAGCATGGGGCCAAAACTTAAATAATCCAGCATTTTTACTATTTCTGAAAATGTATTTTCTGAATCCAACTGCTGAAAGGATATATCCCCTTCATAATCGGCATCATAACCAACCGCATGGGGAATTTGTTTGAGAATAATAATAATTCCAATAGCAGCTAACATTCCATTGATCACCGCACTTGGGAAGTAATAGGCAATCAATCCGGCTCGCAGATAGCCCATAAGGATCTGGATAACGCCAGAAAGCACCACAGCTAACAAAAAGGCTTCGTAACTGCCAAGATCGTTGATCGCACTCCAAACAATAACGGCTAATCCCGCAGCAGGACCGCTGACCCCTAGAGCGGATCCGCTGAGTGCGCCCACCACAATGCCGCCAATAGCACCCGCTATCACCCCAGCAAGCAAGGGAGCCCCAGAGGCCATGGCAATCCCTAGACACAACGGCATGGCTACTAAAAAGACCACTAAACTGGCTGGTAAGTCAGATTTTATCTCTGAAAAAAATCCAGGTTTTAGCTTTTTCAAAGGAATCACCTCCAAGAAGAATGTGGGCGGCGCTGGGCCTCGAGCTTATAGAGACCATTAGGGTCGATTATAAAGCTCTATAATGCTTACACAATTCAGACTTTTTCAAGTTTTTTCCTTTGGCCCTGAGTGGCTTGCGGTTAGCTTAAGAATCACTCTATCGATGAAATATGTTGGGAAAATTTAGAATATGCTCTGGAAAGTTCGGCAAGGGTAAATTAATCCCCTGCCGAAATTTGAATTATTAAAGAGCCGCTTCGACAGCTTTCGCTGCATCAATTAATCCGCGCCCCATTTGATTGTCTGGATTAGGTAATAAAGGTGTCGCCGTTTCACGCATTAAATTTTTCACTTGAACAGCATTTAAACTTTTATTAGCCGCACGAACCAACGCCACAACACCAGCGGTGTGAGGGGAGGCCATAGACGTACCCGAAAAGGCACTGTAATTAGAGGCCGCAATACTCAACTCAGCCGATACCGATCCACCTTGATTGAGTTTCTGCAAAATGGCTTGCCCAACAGTCCGTTCGATCATCATCACAGGTAGTGAAGTTGAGCTATCAAGGCCACCGTTTACAATCCCCGCTTCGTTATTAAAAATCACGACTCCAGTGGCGCCTGCGTTTTGAGCTGCTGTCACCTTTTCTTGGAAGGTAATCTCTCCTCTTTCGATCAAGGCAATCTTACCGGTGGTTTTGTTGTTTTCAAAATCTTGGGGTTTTCCAAGACCAGCAAAAACAAGTTCACCTGTAGTCACAGTATCGCCAGGATTGGAATTTTGAAATCCTGCGCTTTGAACTTTTTCAAAGCCTTCTCCAAGATCAATTTGAACTAAGGCATCACGGCCCATCCCAACGGGAACAGTTGAATAAACATTCACCCCAGGAGCCATCACATCTAGGAGGCGACCATATTGAGAAAATTCAGCACGGGTGAGGTCGGGATTGACAGCACCGACAGCCAAAGTGCTCGGCAAAGCCGCCGGGTAAGAAAGGTTTCCTTTTCCATTATTACCGGCTGCAGCTACGATGACAATATTGGCGTCTTCTGCTTTTTGATAAACTTGGGTTTCAAACATAAAGGGTCCACCTAAGGACATATTGACCACATCTACTTTTTCTTCGATGGCCCAGTTGACTCCTTGGCTGATTCCAACCGAGCTGCAACTGGTGTCGCAAACTTTACCCATCAATAGTTTTGCTTCTGGAGCCACACCCATGAGGCCTGACTCAGCTCCATCGGCTAAAATAGTTCCAGACACGTGAGTTCCATGCCCGATTTTATCGTCATATGTTGCACCCATAAACGAGCGAGCTTTTTCAAAACGATTCGCAAGGTCGGGATGATTCTGGTCGATTCCAGAATCGAGAATCATCACACGGATTCCTGCTCCCTTCGTAGTCTCCCAAGCCTCAGCAGCATTGATAGCCTCTAAACCCCAAGTTAAATCTTGTTGTCTATAGTCATTCAGGGACCAAGACTGAGGTGAGGGCCATTCGACACGAGGAATCTCAAAAAACTTCTCTTGTTCAATCGCTTCCACATCGGGATGAGCTTCAATAAGAGCCAAAGAGGCACGATCGTTTGACTCAACAACCATCATATCGAGATTGTCTAAATAATCTTGGGCCACAGCCGAGGTTCCAAACAAACCCACACCCTGTCTTTGAGCCGAGATAGACTCTGCTTTGACAGAACGAAACCCTTGCGACGATTTCATTTTAACTAAGTAACGAGTTCCAGCAGCCTCTGCACCCAATGCAGTAAATACTATCAATAGTGAACCCAAAATACCGCTGATGCGGTTGTTACGGAAAATCCCCATATAATCCCCTCCGTGAGACGTGATTTGTATAAAAAAGATCATCATTGAGCTTCTAATACCTTATTAGGATAGCTACTAATGGACCTATGTCTATATCTTATCCATTGGGCAGCGCGATATGGCGTGTCAGAATCTAAAATAGATCGAGTGGCAACGTAATAAAAAAGACACCCCCAGAAAGTCTGGGGCTCAATCTTTTATCCCTTGCGGGCCAAATATCTTTCTTGAGTAAATGAGTCCACTTGAATGGCATCGTTGCGCATTTCTTCGGCCTTTTTGAGAGTGCTATACTCTTCTTGAGTGATGACACCCTTTTCTAGAGCTTGATCCATAAGCTTGGGCACTCGCCCTTTGGGAAGAGTTTTTTGTTTCACTGCTTTTCGAATTTTCTTCTCAATGGCCTCTGCTTTTTTCACCACTTTAAAAGTTTGGTCCAGACGAGCCAAAGGATCTTGGTGATCCTTGGAGAGGTAAATACCAGCAGTCAAACGGTCGCGCTGCTCTGTATCTTGCTGAATAAGATGGGCCACTTGATGGGAAACTTTATCTGAGACCTCACCATCTAGTGAATTAAAACGGGCCCACCAAGCCACCGGCCCACTGAAGAACCAAGTCAGACCTGGAACTTTAAGGTTTTCAAAAATACCTTCAAAGGCTTTTTGGATGTGATTAAAACCGTGGTTGGCAGCAAACTGAACCACAGGCCAATCCTCAGGGCGACGCCCCTCGGCCTCAAAGCGACGAAGCACACAAGTGATCAAGTACATCCAGCCCAAAATATCGGCAAAACGACCAGTCAACTTTCCTTTTGTTTTCAAAGAGCCACCTAAGGTACCCATCGCCACATCGGCCATAAAGCCGAAAACAGCCGAAGTCCAAGCGAGCTTTTGATAAATACGACGAGCTTTACCACCTGGAGTGGAAACAAAATAACCGCGAGTGAAAGTCAAAAGTAGAGAGCGACACAAGTTCGCTACAATATGGCCAATGTGGCCCCAAAAAGCTTTATCAAAACCGGCGAGATCATTTTTCTCGACCGCGGCCACTTCTTGGTAGGCGAAGGGATGAGCACGGAGAGCTCCCTGACCAAAAATAATCAGAGTGCGAGTCATGATGTTCGCCCCCTCCACAGTGATCCCAATGGGAGCAGCTATATATGGATGGGCCATGACATTACGCGGACCTCTTGAGATTCCAGCACCACCCAAGATATCCATAGAATCATTGACCACTTTGCGCATCATCTCGGTGCTGTAGTATTTTGCGATGGCGGTCACAACTGGAGATTTAATACCACTATCTATGGAGCCAGCTGTAAAGATACGACAAGATTCCATGATGTAGTTCATTCCCACAATGCGAGCCAGGGCTTCTTCCACACCTTCGAATTTACCCACAGAGAGACCAAACTGCTTCCTGTTGGTCGCATGAGCCGAGACGGCACGACTGGCATACTTACCGGCTCCCGCAGACTGGGAGGGTAAAGAAATACCACGACCCGCAGTGAGGCAATCCATCAACATGGACCAACCCTTTCCACAGCCATCAATCCCACCCACGACAACCTCTTCTAAGGGAACTACGACATCCTCACCTTGAGTGGGACAATTGTAAAAAGGCACTCCCAAAGGATCGTGTCTCTCGCCAATAATAACACCGGGTGTATTGGTCGGAATGAGTGCCGCCGTAATTCCAACATCCTCACCTTTTCCTAAAAGGTTTTGAGGGTCGCGCATACGGAAAGCCACGCCCAAAAGTGTCGAAATGGCCGCCAAGGTGATCCAACGCTTATTCCAGTTCAACCGAATGTAAAGACGTCCGTCCTCGCCTTTAAAGACTTCACCAGAAGACGAGATAGAACCCG
>JBGSNK010000049.1:0-6793 GCA_041739665.1 Bdellovibrionales bacterium | reverse complement strand
CCTCGTCAGACGTTCGATGACAGCTACGAGCTTTATAAAAAATATGTACTTGATGAAAAGGAGGTGACGTTGAAACACTAGCTGGATAAAAGCCGTAACTGAGAGTGTCATGTAAACACTAATCTAAACTACCGCAATTTATATCTACAATCAATAAACCCAAATCAATTTACGAAACACCCAGTACCTATCATTATAACTATCCAAAATTTGAGCCCAATCGCCTTTTTTGCTGAGGTACTTGAAAGTCATATACTTCTCGGCAACTGGCAAATCAGCTGGCTTTTTATATTTTGTTCCGGGGCCGGTGCGCAGATTAGCTTTGTCCACTTTCACAACTGCACACTGGAAGTCGGATGTGACAAGTTTTCTATAAATCCAATGAATGTCACCTTCAAAGTCTTTGACCCTCACCCAGTCTCCCTGTCTTTTGAGCTCGATAAAGGGCATGAACTTGTAAACTTCCCAAGTGATTTGATTTTTTGTACTAGGACCCGAGCGCAAATTAGCCCGTGAAGATTTGACACAAAGAGCTTTAGCAAAATTACTGGCCAAAAGGGTTGCTACGAAAAGAGTGAGAATTGGTATTTTCTTAAAAGTCATAGCTTAATGGTAAAAGAGGACCTCTGATTTGTCAAAAGCTGCAAAGCCATAACTAGAGCCAAACTCCAGTTAAATATTTTCACTACTGTTCAATAATTAAATTTTTTTCTATTTTCACCATCTAATACTCGTACTAGTATTCATTACTTTTACGAACATTTACATTTTTAATACTTTTACTACTATTCACTCTTTGTGAGGATAAAGGCCTGAGCGTATAACTGGATCTGCTTGACCATGGCCAAAAAACCATTGGCTCGACTGGGCGAGAGATGATCTTGAAAGCCCATCTCTTTAATAAAGTTCGGGGGGCTTGCTAAAATTTCTTTGGGAGTCAAGCCAGAGTATAATCCTACCAATATCGCAACGAGCCCCTTGACGATCATAGCATCGCTATCGGCTTGGATTTGCATGGCACCTTGATCGTTAAGTCTGGCATGTAACCAGACCTGAGACTGGCAACCTTTTACTAAAAATTTAGGGTCGTAAAGTGACTCATCCCCTTTCGGCAGAGCTTTACCCAGTTCAATCACCTTTTTATAGCGATCTTCCCAATTTGGTAGATCTTGAAATTGCCGCAATAGCTTATCTTGCCGTTGTTGAATGGATTCTGTAGTCATGAACAGATTGTTAGCACAAATTGGATAGGAAAGTCAGCCCCTAAGCCACTCAGATATTATTATTTGCATAAATAGGAACGCCAGGATGCAGAGCATAGAGCATAGAGCTTGAAGCTCGACAGATGTAAGAATTCAACCCAAGCCTCCTAATAGAAAATCGGGAGAATTTTCAATCCTATGAGTGAGGTCTAAATTGACTTCACATTCACATCACTAACCAAATCCACCAAGACTCTAACTGAATCAATCTAGAATCTACTGAATCAATCTAGAATCTACTGAATCAATCTAGAATCTACTGAATCAATCTAGAATCTGCTGAATTCACCAAGGCTCTAACAACATTCACTATGATTCTAACTGGATCCACTTCGACTATGAATAGACTTGTGGTGTCCTGAGCAAAGAAGCATCAAATTCTCTAAAGTATTCTTGCCTCCTTCTGAAACGGGCTTTATGTGATGAGCTTCCAAATATCTTTTAGCTGAACACCTTTTCCCATCTGAATCGACATAAGTACAATGACTCTGATCACGAATTTGCAGTTGATGTCGTAAGTAAGCCGGAATAACCTCTCTTTTATTTCCGTTTGCACGTGCACGATTTTTGTCTATGCTGCGGCATTTTTTATTCTGGTTGGTTTGATTATAGGACGAAGATTGCTGAATCGACTGGGCTTGACGAGGATGTTCTTGACGCGACTTCATCTCATTGCAATTTTTTTGCATCGAGGTGGTTTGCAATGTTCCTTTCATTTTCTGTCTATAGGCCTTTTTCAGCGGATCGCGTTTTTCTAGATAAACCGATAAAACCTCATCCAAGGTTTGCTCCAAGCTAAGGTTCTTTTTACAACGCTGAGACTCAAGATCTTGAGCGCGTCTGATTTTCAGCATCAGTTTCTCAGAAACCCCTAGTTGAAGCTCCATACGGGGGATGTCCCGTTTGACGATGATTTTTTCTTTAGGTGCTTCAAATGAAGAAACATATCGTGATTTTTCTAGAACTGCATTTTGGGGCGAGGCGATAGCCACCTCTCTTTCCAGCTCGCGGTGGGATTTGTTTTCGGCAAGTGCGAGCCATGTTTTTGAATTTTGAGGAGTGAGTACAGATGTGATTCTTTGCGCTTTATAAATAGACAATTTACCTGATTCCACCTGGTTTTTGAGCTCTGGCACCTCTTGAGCTTTTCTGGCCACATTTGTAAAAGCACATGCGACAGCTGGCGACAACTCAAGACCGACTGTTAAGTATTTAAAAAGGGAGTTGAAGCCAAGTTTATAAAAGAGTTTGTTTCTATCGATTTCGATAACGAGACCCAAAAGCTGTTGCTCAAGCTGCTTATAATCTTTTGCAACTTTTCTAGCTTGAATATCGAGTTCATTGATATTTATTTTATTGAAACCCGCTTTATTTACATTCACTTCAATGACATTCAGTTGGTTTAAATCTAATTTTCTCTTGTCCATGATCTAACCTCCAAGATTTAAAAGTAACTTAACACGGGTTTTGAAAAAGAATATAAGGCGCCTCAATTGGCGATGGCGAGGACTTCTCTCTTAGCCACGACCGCGGGCCCCTCTAGTCTGAAAATAAATCACAAAGGGGCGCACAGGGCTTTATACATTAAAATAAACCAGCACATAAACAACCCATATCAACAGCAAGAAATTAAGAAAAAACTAGTCAAACACTTTCTTAGTTTTCAAAATACGCAATCCGGAAGCATGTCAGAATCTTAACAAGATCGTGCACGTGCACAATGTTCAAAACACTTAGTTCATGAATGAAAACACCTAGTTCATGAACGCAAAACACCTAGTTCATAAACGCAAAAGACTTAGTTTATGAATGTAAAATAATTGTTACATTGGTGCAAAGTGACCAAGCAAATATTTGAAAAATAATTTGTTTCTATTTGCGACTCCAAAGGTGGAGTCGCAACTTTTTTTAACACAAACCTGTCACTCCATTTTCTGACTATCCACCCATTTCCACATTTCTAAGTAATGGGATAAAGCCTGATTCGGCTCTTGAAACAGCAATGATTGGGGCAAGTCTCCTCCAAAAGGGGTCTCCATATAGTCGATCCAGCTCTGCCAATCTTGTGGCTCTCCACCCTGCTCCTCAAACCACTGTCTGAGGAGTTGAGCCTCAAGCTCTGAGAGAGTCCTCTCTTGAGTTTCGCGAGCCTCGCGAAGCATGTCTGATGAATGGGCACAAAAGTAACTACGACAGATACTGGGTCTTTGGGACCAGATCGCACACATCCCATTTTTTGTTCGAGAATAAAATTGGCAGGTCGGCCGTGCCAAAGAATTAAGGACTGATGGTTGAGCCACTCCCAAGCGAGTCAAAACTCCCTTGTCTTGAGTCCAATTCAAAAATTGTTCTCCCGAGCCACCTGCCTTCAACCAGGCCCCCACAGCAAATCCACTTACAAAGGGATTGAAGTCACAACATTTACTATCTTTAGAAACCGTTTGGGTTCTAACCAAAGGTGCATGGACCTGACAAGTTTGACAGTTGATGAGAGGTTCAGAGGTGATAGTTTCTGTTGTTGCCAAGAGTCCTAATGTTTTAAATTTTGAAGTGTCTATTTTTGAAAAGAGCCAATCCACAAATCACTCCAAGAATTGTTTACAAACTTTTTAGCCAATAACCCATCGACAAGCTATCACGGAACTAATCCTGCGACTCTAATAAATAATTGAGTCCACCTTCAATAGCCGCAATCTGAGCACGAATGCAAACCTCATCTGTCACCTTGGGACTGTCGGGATAGACTTCAGTGGTCGTGGTATAGGGAGCTTGAGTGGAGCTGGCACACAGACTCAGTTTTTGAACATCGTAGTTGATCACACCCTCTTGCTCGATGGGCACACCAATTATTTTTCCAGCTCCATCACTTGGGGCGATATGGGTGACTTTTTGTACGGATTCAATAATCGACTTTTGAAAATCGGGAGCCGGCTTTTGAGAGTTGCCTACCAAATAAAAGCCATCGGGGATGTCCCAAAGCTCTTGCGCCACACCATCTCTTTGCTCAAGTGCGGGACGAAACACGGTGTTGTCGGTGTCAGTGGTTTCGTGCAAGTCAAAGTGGGCGATTGGCTTTATATTCAGGCTAAAAAGAGTCTTCAAAAAAAGTTTACACTCCTCCGCCGGACTATTCTCGTAAAAAGAGCGATTGGGATCCAGGGCCCTATGATTCCATCTGTTGATGGTCTCATAACCCCATGGACTGAGACACGGAAAACAAACAAAGTTAAATTTGTCATTATAGGTATTAGCTGCACTATCAAAAAAAACCAATGCCCCTTGAACGCCACTTGTTTCATAACCATGAACGCCACCGGTTATGAGAATGGTCTTTTTGCTGGGGTCAAAAATTTTAGATTCAATAAAAAACAAGGGGTAGCGATCCGGATCATGGGATAAGGCACCGTATTGACGAACCATAAAGTTCCCTTTTATTTTTTCAATCGAACTCAGAACCTCGTCCCGATAAGACCTTTTAATTTGCTGCTGCTGAAGCCAGCTCTGAATATCCGCTTCTCCCCATTTCATAGGACCTCTCCATATATTTTAAGTAAAGTTATTACTTTACAAGTAAACATCTGTCAAAATTATAGCTGGGCGATATTGAGACCCTAACTTTAAGAGTCAACAATAATGCCCACTTAACAATCCCTATAAATGGCCCTATATTTGCTCTTGATTAATGTATGCAATCTCGAGCAAAAAAAATGATGTTTATTCTCGCAATTCTTCTGTCTCAATATGGCATGGCCGAAACCACCTATTTTAATCTCAGTCCTTTTGATTTTTCCTCACACAAATCAAACCAGCCTTCTTCATCTTTTGAAACAGGAATTCATATTGGTTCCCAGAATAATTTTATTAGTCCTCATTATGATTACACAGATCTCAAAAGTAAAAACCTTTGTATTCAAAATCTTGATACTCAATTGAGTCAAATTTCTCATGGCGAAAAGAAATCACTGGCTCGCAGACTGACTAATGACAGAAAAACAAAACTTGAAGCCAAAATAAAGTTGAATATTTATGGGAGAGAATTTGCCAGTCCGACCGATAAAAAGATCACTTTGATTCATGTCGAAGTTATGACTTTTGTGCCCGATTCAACTTCAACTTCTTCTAAAAAAGTAACAATTATTATTCCTATCGATCTATCTGAATCCTGTGATTCTTCTGGACTCATCCAAAGTCTTCACCAAGCTATTTATCATTCACAGAATGATTCAAAACCTAATAGTGAGTCATTTGTTTATGATTTAAAAACCTTACAAAAAGAAGTTTACGCCAAAAATAACGACCGTATCCTAGAGCCCATTCCCGCCAGCTATCAACAAAAGAGTCATTTTTAGACCGTGATTTTCTATTAGAGATCTGGAGTCCAGGCAAAATAAATATGTGAGCCCGCAACAATGGCACTGTAGACGGTGTGTTTACCGCTAATTGTCGCTCCATGATCTGGAGGCAAATGGACCGTGAGTTGTGTTCCAGGAGAACCACTGCCATCATCACTGTAAGCTGTAAAAGAACAGGTTTGAGGGATAATCCCTTGAACAATAAAGGTGTACGAACCCCCACTCCTGACGTTATGAAAAGTAAAGGCTCCACAGTCATCTTCAGTGTATTGGATGTTACCAGAAGAAAAATCAATAGTTGACGAGGATGTCTGATCCACGGCACTCAAGTTTCGAATGGCTCCATCAACAACAAGTTTGTCATCAGGCGAAGTTGTACCAATCCCAAGGTTCCCTGCTTGGGTCAGTGTCATGCGGGTGTCGGGTACACTCGCGACGTCACCCATTTGAAACTTTAACTTTCGGCTATCTGACTCGTCTAACAAAAGTTTAAAATCGTCATCTGAAGAGTTTGTGTGGAGTGAAAGCCATGCGTTGCCGCTACCAATACCGACTGCTTGGGCTTGGATTCCAGACCCGCCAGTTGAACGGGTCACAACTAAATCTCCGTCAATCACACCAACGGGTTTTTCACCGATAAACACATCACCAGTGCCTCGATCAATTTCTATTGGGTTTCCAACGAGTGAACCATTAACAGAGCCTTGGATCTTTAACTGGTTTTCTGAACCATCGTAAGTGAAGTTGAAACCATCGCCGTCGGTTGCGCTTAAATTTTCTCTCAACTTTAATGTGGCGTTTTCTGAGGACGCTGTGCCACCAACAGCAAGTGTGGCGCCAAAACTGGATCGAACGTCGAGAGTAGAGGTTGGAGCTGAAGTCCCAATACCAATATTACCCTCTTCATGTATGACCATTCTTTCAATACCTGATGTATCAAAACGGATGGTGTTATCGTTGGCACTCTCTTCCACTTGAATCTTGGTTTGGCCATCGGCATCTTCAATGGAGTCTGTACTTAAACCACCAACAGCGGAGTCAACATAAGCTTTAGTGGTTAAATCTGTTGCAGCCGTGATGTCCCCATCAGCAGAAATAGTGGCTACAACTAAAGAAGCTGAATCCCTGACTTCAACAAGATTTGTCAATTGAACGGCATTAGCGTCAATAGCAAGTTGC
>JBGSNK010000048.1:0-30430 GCA_041739665.1 Bdellovibrionales bacterium | reverse complement strand
GCAACTTGCTATTGACGCTAATGCCGTTCAATTGACAAATCTTGTTGAAGTCAGGGATTCAGCTTCTTTAGTTGTAGCCACTATTTCTGCTGATGGGGACATCACGGCTGCAACAGATTTAACCACTAAAGCTTATGTTGATTCTGCTGTTGGTGGTTTAAGCACTGACTCCATTGAAGATGCCGATGGCAATACCTTGATTCAATTAGAAGAAGGACCAAATGACGACACTATCCGCTTTGATACAGCTGGTAGTGAGAGAATGCTGATCAATGCCACGGGTAACGTGGGTGTTGGAGTAACACCTGATACAAAACTTCATATAGACGGGACACTAAAAATCGCTGATGGTGGTGAGACCTGTACCATTGGAACAAACGCCGGTATGATTCGCTACAACTCAGGTAATCTTGATTATTGTAATGGTTCAGCTTGGGTGACTTTAGGTGTAAGTGGCGCAGGGCTTACGAACCTTGGTGGGCAATCTGGAAGCACTCAAACTTTTGCAGCAGGTAGCGCGGGTACAGCTCCTGCAATAAGTTCTGCTGGTGATGTTCACACTTTAAATGTGCCCTTGGCTAGTAGTGTGGGTGTGACAAGTGGTACAATTTCAAACACAGATTACGACAACTTCAATAACAAGCTTGATAGTATAGTGGGTGAGACCTTGAACTCAGCCCAATTTTGGCTTGGTAGTAGTACAAACGTAGCTGTAGCGGTTACCATGAGTGGTGACGCCACAATGTCAGACACGGGTGCCTTAACAATCGCCAATGATGCGATCACAAGTGCCAAGATTTTAGATGGTGCTATTGTTGCTGATGACCTTGCCAGTGATTCAGTAACTTCAGTCAAAATCCTAAACGATGCTGTAACGAGTGCTAAAATCTTGGACGGTGAAATCGTCGATGCCGATATCAATGCTTCAGCTAATATTGCTAGATCGAAGCTTGCTTTAGGAACAGCTAATAATCTTGTTATTAATGATGGTACGGGCGCAATGAGCGAATTAGCCCTCACTGCTAATAGAGCTTTGGCCACTGATGCTAGTGGTCTTCCAGTGGCTTCACTTGTGACAGATACTGAACTTGGATACTTAGATGGTGTGACAAGCTCTATTCAAACACAGTTAGATGCTAAAGAAAGTGCCCTTGGTTACACGCCAGTGAATCAAGCCGGCGACGCCATGACAGGTGCTCTTTCCATTACAGGAAGTGCTGATGTTGTTCAATTTGGTGTGCAAGCTGATGCCTTGCAATCTGTAAATTTAGTTGAAGTTCGCAATGCCGCTTCCGCAGTGGTGGCGAGCATTGCTAGTGACGGCAGTGTTACGGCTGCAACGGACTTAACCACTAAAGCTTATGTGGACTCGGCAGTTGGTGGTTTAAGTACTGATTCCATTGAAGATGCCGATGGCAATACTATGATCCAAGTAGAAGAGGGTGCCAACGATGACACCATTCGCTTTGATACAGCCGGTAGTGAGAGAATGCTGATCAATGCCACTGGTAACATCGGTATTGGAGCAACACCTGATACAAAGCTTCATATAGATGGAACATTAAAAATTGCCGATGGTGGTGAGACTTGTACCATTGGAACCAACGCCGGTATGATTCGTTATAATTCTGGAAATTTAGATTATTGTAACGGTTCGGCTTGGGTGACTCTCGGTGTAAGTGGCGCAGGGCTTACTAACCTTGGTGGTCAATCAGGAAGCACCCAAACTTTTGCAGCTGGTGCTGCGGGAACGGCTCCTGCTATTAGTTCTGCTGGTGATGTTCACACTTTAAATGTGCCCCTTGCCAGTGGTGTTGGTGTGACCAGTGGTACGATCTCGAACACAGATTACGATAATTTTAATAATAAATTAGATAGTATCGTGGGCGAGACTTTGAACTCGGCCCAATTTTGGCTTGGTAGTAGTACAAACGTAGCTGCTGCTGTGAGCATGAGTGGTGATGCCACAATGTCAGACACGGGTGCCTTAACAATCGCCAACGACGCCATCACAAGTGCTAAGATTTTAGATGGTACTATTGTTGCCGATGACCTTGCCAGTGATTCAGTAACTTCAGTCAAAATTGTAAACGACGCTGTAACGAGTGCTAAAATTCTTGATGGTGAAATTGTCGATGCCGATATCAATGCTTCAGCCGGCATCAATGCCACAAAGCTTGCAACTGGAAGCGTAGACAACACAGAATTTGGTTATCTGGATGGTGTTACAAGCTCTATTCAAACACAAATCGATTCTAAAGAAGACGCTTTAGGTTACACGCCAGTGAATCAAGCGGGCGACGCCATGACAGGTGCTCTTTCCATTGCAGGAAGTGCTGATGTTGTTCAATTTGGTGTGCAAGCTGATGCCTTGCAATCCGTAAACTTAGTTGAAGTTCGAAACGCCGCTTCCGCAGTGGTGGCAAGTATTGCTAGCGATGGCAGCATCACGGCAGCCACAGACCTCACCACTAAGGCTTATGTTGATTCCGCTGTTGGTGGTTTAAGTACTGACTCCATTGAAGACGCCGATGGCAACACTATGATCCAAGTAGAAGAGGGTGCCAACGATGACACCATCCGCTTTGATACGGCCGGTAGTGAGAGAATGGTAATCGACTCAAATGGTCGAATTGGAATCGGAACATCAAGTGCTTCTAAGACGGTTGAAATTGAAGATGCTGTAAATGGGTCTGAAAGTGGTCTTGTTCTAAGGAATACATCTTCTTCTGGCCTTGCTTCAGCCAAGCTTGAATTTCAGAGTGATGTTACTAATGCTAGAATTCAATTAACTTCTTCAAGTTACTCAAGTGGAACCGATCCGGTTATGACTCCAAACAGCCTTACATTTATGTCTCGGCTAAGTGGTGGAATTATCCACCTTGCAAAGCATGCGTCAGGAGAAATCTCTTTTGTAACGGGAGGATCAACTGTTGCAGACGAGAGAATGAGAATTAAGTCAACTGGTGATGTTGGTATTGGAACAAATGCGCCAGATACAAAACTTCATATAGATGGAACATTAAAAATTGCTGATGGTGGTGAGACTTGTACCGTTGGAACCAACGCTGGTATGATCCGTTACAATTCTGGAAATTTAGATTATTGTAATGGCTCAGCTTGGGTGACCTTAGGAGTGGGCTTCCGTGCTCCGGCTACTGTCACATCTAATCTAGTTTGGGAACTCCCGGATGGTGACGGAACATCAGGACAAGTGCTACAAACAAGTGGAACAGGTATCTTGTCGTGGGTGACTCCTGCTTCAGGTGCTGATAATTTAGGTGATCATACAGCGACTCAAAATTTAGATCTGGCCAATAATATGATTCTTAATCTATCAGCTGGTTCTGCTGCGGCGCCAAGTCTTTCTTTTAACATTGATGCCGATACGGGTATTTTTAGTTCCGGAGCCGATAGTTTAAGTATTTCTACTGCTGGCACGCAAAGGCTACTTGTTAATTCAAGCGGAAATGTGGGTATCGGCACGACCGTTATTGATCGCACTTTTCATATTGCAGATGGAAAAAATGGATCTGGAAGTGGCTTAAAGGTGACTAATACGAATGGTGCAGCTGTTTCCTCGGCAAAAATCAATCTAGAAAATGATGCTGGTAATGATGCTACAATTCACTTCACAAGTTCGGGATTTTCCGATGGCGGTAAACCGACGTTAGGTGCCCAAGAACTTGAGATTCGCAACATTGCCGCTGGTGGCATTTCTCTGACTTCAGACCATGGGTCTGGCGAAATTAAATTTATTACTGGTGGTGATGCTCTTGCCAATGAAAGAATGACTATAAGTGCATCTGGAGATGTTGGTATTGGAACATCTACGCCCTCTAATAAATTAGAAGTTGTCCAAAATAATACAGTGAGTGGAATAAACCTACTAGCTGGTGTTGCCGGTGGTTATACAGGTCTTGGCGTGGGCAGAACATCTACTGATGCGTATTTTGGTGTAACCGGAGGGAATAATACTTTTTTCACAGGAACTGTAGGTGGCGACGCAGCTATCAAGTCAATGAGTGGAAAATTATTTTTGGGCGCTAATAGTGTTGGTCCTGCCATTGTAATGGATTCAGGTAGAAATGTTGGTATTGGGACGACCGCACCGTCACGCCTACTGGATGTGGCGGGACCAGTGCATCTGGCTCCTTCGGCTCTTCCCGGAGCTCCGGCAGCCGGTGATGTTGCCGTCGATAGTGGCGATTCTAACAAATTAAAATATTACGATGGAACAACTTGGGTTGAGGCCGGTGGCTCTTCTGGTGGCGGTGACTTTATGGCTGATGGAACAGTGGCAATGACCGGACCCATTCAGGCAGCAGTAGGGTCAGCAGCTGCTCCAGGTATAACATTTGATGGTGATGCAAACACAGGTATTTACCGTAATGGTGCTGATAGATTGAGTATTTCGACCGCTGGAACGGAGCGACTGACTGTTGCTGCAAATGGATATGTTGGACTTGGTACGATAGTTGCCCCCTCAGAAAACCTTGTCGTCGGACAAAATTTTGGAGTCGACTATTCTGGCAACAGGATTGTTGTGGGTGGAACAACCGGTTCCCCTGGTCTCGTCGTCGGTGAATCCGATACGAATCGGGCTTGGATGTTGTGGAATACCCTTCTCAATCAGTTTTATATGGGGAATATGAAAAACGGTGCTGATAGTCCTGCTGTTCTTGTTATGGACAGCAACCGTATCGGTATTAATGAGACTGTTCCGCAGGTTGAGTTAGATGTTGGAACTGGTACCATCAATGCCGCCGCCATTTGCGACGAGGATAATGCAAATTGTTTGGATTTATCGGCTGGAGTTGGTGGAGACGATCTTGGTGATCATACGGCCTCTCAGAATTTAGATCTCGCCAACAACAATATCCTTAATTTATCAGCTGGTTCTGCTGCGGCTCCGAGTCTTTCTTTTAACGGTGATGCGGATACTGGCCTCTATAGTTCTGGAGCTGATAGCGTCAGTGTTTCTACTGCTGGCTCGCAAAGGTTTGTTGTCGATTCATCTGGAAATGTTGGAATTGGAACATCTGCGCCTGCTTTTGAACTTGATGTTGTCGGATCTGGAAGGTTTTGGGGTGGGAGTTCGAGCACAGTCTACTCAGCAGTTAATGTTCAAAACACGTCTGTGACAACAGGCGCGGGGGCTAGACTCGCATTTCGATCCGGCGGTGGTGCTGGTACTTATCTTGGTTCGGTGAGTATGGCCTTGACATCTAATAATAATGACAATGCTTATCTTTTTTTCCAAACACGTGAAAGTGGTAGCACATCTGAAGTAGCGCGATTTGCTCCAAATGGAGACTTTGGGATAGGAACGTCGAACCCTCAGAGCAAGCTCGAAGTTGATGGTGCCATTAGAAACACGGCAAGTATTAGTAATGCGTCAACCACAATTGATTTTGCCTCTGGAAACTTACAATTTACCAATTCGAATTGTGGTGCTTTTGACTTGCACAACCTCAAAGATGGGGGCGTTTATAATTTTGCAGTGAAAGGTATAGTTTCTGGAACATGTGTCTTTACAGCCTACAGCGATGCGGGTGTCACTCCTCTCGCGGCAGTTCATATGCCAGCGGGCCATGGAGCCACGACTGCCGGAGAGCATACCGTTTACTCTATAATGGTGATGGGCACTGATGCCTATGTTTCTTGGATTAATGAATTTGATTAAGATTTTAAAAATGTGCACAAACACAATCATTGAACACTGGATTTGAGTTTATCCACAAGCTTACAATCCGACCCTTTTAAGCACGACCTTTGTCTGAATGGTCCGTTTTCAAAGAAGATCCTCTTTGAATTGGTGTGGGATCTTTGTCTGGTTCATAATTAAAGATATAGAAGATGTGAAAGTTCCTACCTAAATTCCTCAAAATATAAGGGCGTTTCTCCGATATAGTCTTTAGCGAAGACAGAATTCCTTGGGGAGAGATTTTGTACCGATTCAAAGTTTTCATGTTTTGTATTTCTCTTTTTCTTGTCAGCTGCCAAGAAGAAAATGCCCTAGATGAAATTGGTGAGATCAGCTGTACTGAGGCCGCAGGGCTTTGGACTTTGAGTCGTATATCTTGCGATGGGCAGCAACAAACCAATCAAAATCTTGTGACCTATCTCTTTGAAAACGACAACCGTGTTGTCCAAGCACAAGGGAGTCCCAGTTGCGAATCAACTTTTGATTGGCAATTTTCAGTTGGTGAGAGTCCCCCAACATTTGATCTTTTAGGACAAAATACAGTCACATGCAGCTCTAATGGTGCTTCCGTGAGCTCGTGCAGTGATAGTGAAAATTCGTGCAATGCCTCTTTGGATTTTACCGGAATTGTGAATTCTTTTTCAACCTGCGTGATCAAAGGCAGTGAGATGACTCTTCACAGAGTTGTGTCTGTGGTGAATAACCCAGACAATCTTTCTCGTTGCAGCAATGGTCAACAGGAAGAATTGATTTTGCGTCAGGGACTCTATACGCCAACACCTGGTAATGATAATTCGTCGGATGGTGTGAACTTGCGAGCTCAAATTGAAGTGACCAACTCGGACCCTTTAAATTTTGGAACTCTCGCTGTTGGCACCAAACAAGTTCGTCAAATGAACTTGACCAACACCGGTAGTGAAGTGGCCAGTCAACTCAATGCGGTTCGACCATTGAACCCTTTTCATTTCTCTGGAGGCTCCTTTCCAGGTGAAAGTGGAACTTGCCAAGAAACTCTAGCCATAGGTGAGAGCTGCACC
Organism: Bdellovibrionales bacterium; assembly: GCA_041739665.1. Lineage (GTDB taxonomy): Bacteria > Bdellovibrionota > Bdellovibrionia > Bdellovibrionales > JAGQZY01 > JAGQZY01. The sequence continues at coordinate 23,686 of JBGSNK010000048.1, read as the reverse complement.
TTAATGCTCGTGTTTTCGCCGCTGCAGACCGGGACATTCTCTGGCTTTATTTCAATCGCATATTTTGATGGACGTCAAAGTCAGGTTTTAAATCATGGATTGTTGGGAGTTGGCAGTCAAAGTTTAGGTGGTCTTCTTATCTCAAATGGTCCGTTCTACGATTTTGGAAGAACCGCTCCAGGAGAATCCTCCACTCACTTATTTGAAATCACAAACGCTGGCCGTGGTCCCGCAAGCCAGATCCAAGGCCTGGCTCTGCAGAGCCCTTTTGCCTATGTAGGGGGATTGTATCCAGGAACTGGCGGCAACTGTCAGGATGCACTGGTCGCCGGTGCGAGTTGCACTGTCCATGTTGAGTTCTCGCCCAATCAAGTCGGAACATTTAATAACCGACTGGGTTTGAGTTATTCTGATGGTGCAAATATGCGCGAAGTATTTCGAAATATTTTTGGATCTAGCTCCAACTAATTATTCTTTAATAACCAAATGGTTTTGTAGTTGATTCTTGTCTCCCGCAGGCTTAGGAAAATGCTGGGACAAGAGCTCTCCACAACTCTGAATTGCTCTTGAAAAACCATCTGCGAGTTGTCGTGATTTGATTGAGCCAACAAGTTCATTTAAAAGATTGTCCCATGTTTCGGGACTTAGTTTTTCGGCAATGGCTTGGTCACCTAAAACGACAGCTCTGCGTTCCATGAGGGACACAAAAATCAAAATGCCAGTGGATTTCTCGGTGTGATGAACACGGATATTGTAAAACTCGTTGAGGGCTCTTTGCTCCACCTGTTCCTGTTGATCCACTTTTGGAGTTAACATTCTTTCGATAATGGGGAGGGGAGCAAGAATACGCACCAACGCCAATAAAATACAAATATCAAAAATAATAAGGAGCCAGTGGGGGAGAGGAATCCAAACCATTTGAATATGGTCCAAATCAAAAGCAAAAAACAAAAGACTAAAAAGAGCAATGAGTAGCAAGGGAATGTGACCGACAGTCGAGGACTTGCGAACCACCATTGGTACCACCTCTCCGGATGTGGCAAGTTCGACTCTCGCAACGTCCTCTTCAATCCTTTTGAGGTCTTCGGGATTTAAATAAGTTTTGAGCCACTTTGGTCGTTTGTCCATTTACCAACCTCCTGAGGCACCGCCGCCGCTAAAGCCGCCACCACCGCCGAGACCACCACCAAATCCACCGCCTCCTCTAAAACCACCACGGCCACCACCCATGCCGCCAAGAAGTAAGAGAGGTAAAAGACCAGAGCGACCACCGAAAATAAGGAAAATTATAAAGAGCAAAATAATAACAAGGTCACCTTTTCCTTTAGAGCGAGAAGAAGTGGTTGATAAGCCTTTGCCATAGAAATTTTCATAAAAAGTTGAGATATCCTGGTCGGGCAGGGCTTTTTCTAACATTTGAAAAGTACCTAATATAAAAGCACTACCGAAATCTCCATTTTTGAGAAGAGGAACCATAGTTTGGTCGATAATCCGTTTGCTGTGGGCGTCGGTCAAAAATCCTTCTAGACCTTGTCCCACTTCAATGCGTAAACGTTTTTCTTGTAGAGACAAAAACAACAATAGACCCTTGTCCTCTTTTTGGCTTCCGAGCTTCCATTTGTCGACCACTTGAATAGAGGCTTGTTCAATGGGAAGACCATCGAGGCTTTCAACCGTTAATACAACAAGTTCCACGCCCGTCTGCGCTTTAATTTGTGAGAGAATCCATTGCAGTTGTTGCTCTGTTTCTGCGGGTATCACACGGGCGTTGTCGTTGACATGAGAAGTTAGTTTTGGAACTTCAAAATCTTGGGCGACAAGATTATTTGCAAGAGAGAAAACAAGGAAAGCAAAGAATAAACTTTTAATGGCGACCATTAAAAGTTAACTTCAGGTGTTTTCTCGACGTCTTCTCCTTCTTTCACATCCCACTGGGGCATTTTCTCGAATTTAAAGAAAAGAGAATTGCTTATATTCGTCGGGAAAACTGATACAAGGTTATTGAAATTTTTGATGCTTTCAATGTAGCGCTGACGGGCGATGGTGATTCGATTTTCTGTGCCCTCGAGTTGGGCTTGCAGTTCGCGAAAGTTCTGATCAGCTTTTAAATTTGGATATCTTTCGGCGACCACCATCAATCGTCCCAGGGCTTGGCTTAGCGACCCTTGGGCTTGTTGGAATTTTAAAAGTTGCTCAGGACTTGCCTTTGATGGATCAATAGATGTTTGTGTGGCCTTGGCTCGGGCATTTACAACGGCTTCGAGAGTCTCTTTTTCGTGACCCGCGTAGGCTTTGACGGTTTTGACTAAGTTGGGGATCAAGTCAGCTCGTCTCTTATATTGATTTGTCACTTCTGCGAGACCGGCCTCTACTTCGTTTTTACTCATCGGAATAGACTGCACTCCACACCCTGCAACAAATGCCAATATTTGAAAAATAATAAAAAATCTTACCAATTTTGATAGCATAGTGAACTCCTTGCCTAGTATTTGCCTTTTTCGTCTTGAAATTGCAAGGGGTTGCCAGTCCAAAGAGTCCGTCTGACATATGACCGTACGCAACAACTTGTGGCTCAGCTTTATTCTGCCGTCTCATTCACTTTCCATTTATTTAGAAAATAGCGTAGATCCTTGTGATGTTTAATTTAGAGTCCCGTTTAGAAATTTTGGCTAGCAAGGGTTATGTGGTTCTGGAATCTGTTTTACCAGACGCTGTGATATCGCAATTGTTGCAAGACGCAAGGTTATCCTACCAGGAAGGGCACTTCCGTCCAGGTCGCGTGGGTCGGGGCGCCAAAAAAGCAAGACACCTTTCTGTGCGTGGAGACCAAATTCACTGGATTGCCGATTGGTCTAATCCCCCCTTAGACAAGGTCGAGTCTCTATTTGAAGCAATTCAAGATCAGCTGCGCTCTTTTTTGTTCCTCCCAATCAAGCGATTTGAGAGTCATTTTGCATTTTATCCACAAGGAACTCATTACCAGCGACACAAAGACCGTCATAAATGGAATCCAAGTCGCTTGATAAGTTGTGTGATCTATTTAAGTCCATGGCCCGACCAAGGAGGGGGAGAACTAGTACTTTACCCAAGTCAGAAAGATCCGGTTCTCATTGAGCCTCGGGCTGGGAGTATGATTTTGTTTTTAAGTGAACTCGAGCATGAGGTCCGTCCTACCCAAGCTGAGCGCTGGAGTTTGACTGCCTGGTTTCGAGACGACCTACTTGCTGAGTTTCACCTTTCCTGAGTTTGAGCTGGGGTGGGTCGGTAAACCCTATAAACACTTGATATTTCCTTAGAGTTCAAAAATAATACTGATTAAGCGGACAATGTGGAATCTTGACACTAGGATGTGATGTTGACCCAATTTAGTTTCAAAGTAGAGAGTCCCAATAGTGACTCTCAGATCATTAGCTTTAAAGGCTACTTGGACGAGATGGCTGAGCTTCCGACTTACGAATCTCTATCCAAGCTCAAGTCCTTAGTTTTTAATCTTGATGGCTGCCGTATTATTAATTCGTCGGGAATCAAGAAGTGGGTTCAACTCATGTCTCAATTGGCCTTGAAAGCCGACCTCAAGATAGTGCTTCAAAACTGTCATCCATTAATTTTGGATCAAATCAACTTGATCGAGGGTTTTTTGCCTGCGAATGCTCAAGTAGAATCCATTTATGTGATGCTCTTTTGTGAAAAATGCGAAAAGGAATTTGATGTCTGCAAAAAAGTCACAGATGTTGAGAGCAGTTTAAGTGTAGCCATACGCGACCTTAAAGAACTCGACTGTGATAAATTTCCAGAATGTCGTAAATTTATCACACTAGATATGCATCCCGATAAAACCCTGAGCTTCTTAAAGAAGACTAAGGAAGCTAAATAGTCTGCAATTGCTTGAGTTCATTGAATTTACTAAAAATTCTAAATGACCAGTTATAAACTAGAGATGAAGTAATAACTGTGGTCGTTCTCTTCAAGAAAGCTAAGCTCACTTATTAGAAGTGGAGTTTTATGGTTGTCATATTGTTTTTTATAGTTTCGGTGTGGGCTCAGACCAATGAGATGCCCAAATGTGATCACGACGCGCAAAATTTTCGTTGTGTGAAGTTTATCAAAAACTATGACGGCGACACCTTGACTGTCACCCTACCTCAGGTTCACTCTTTGTTTGGTCAAAAGATTCCTGTACGTGTTCGAGGAGTCGACACGCCAGAATTGGGTGGTCCCCTGCCTTGTGAGAAGCAAGCGGCTCGAGCGGCAAAGAACTTAACTCAGAACCAGCTTAAAAATGCCAATAGAATTGATCTTAGCAAGATTGGCCGAGACAAGTATTTCAGAGTCTTGGCGGATGTCATTTACGATGGAAAAAATTTGGGTGAGATCATTCTCAAGAACAATTTGGCCTATCCCTATGAAGGAAAGAAAAAGCTCAAAATGGACTGGTGCAAGAGAATGGGCATAAAGCCAAAGATTGCTAAAGCTCAAAGAAAAAATGGGATTCACACCAAATAAGGTTTATTTTAGCAGAGCGAGAGAGTCCCTAGCGCTGTCGTGTCTCATCACAATAAATGTATATAAGTAATTTTTGCACAGTATTATGCGAGACCCAACTCGTAGTGGTTCCTCTTGTAAAAGAAAAGTGATTGCCGAGACGCTCACTAAATATTAAGTTCAATCGTTCTTTAATAAATAGGGCACCCCTTTTGGGTGTCTACGAATGTTGAACTCAACTCGTCGAGGAAAATTATGAAAAAAATGAAAATCACAAGAGCCTGCCTTTTGGCTGTGACTCTATTGCAAATCGCATGTTCCAAACCATCCAATGAAGCGACTCCACAAATGGCAACTGAAGGCTCCAACATTTCCAACCAGTTTTGGTGGCCAGAAAGACTGGATCTTATGCCCCTCCGCCAACACGGTGTGGAATCCAATCCTATGGGCGAAAAATTTGATTACGCCAAAGAGTTTTCCAAAGTAAACCTTGAAGAGCTCAAAGCTGACATTGAAAAAGTGATGAAAACATCTCAGGATTGGTGGCCTGCCGACTGGGGAACATACGGACCTTTTTTTATTCGTATGGCCTGGCACAGTGCTGGAACTTATCGCGTCGCCGATGGTCGTGGTGGTGCTGGTGGTGGACAACAGCGTTTTGAGCCCTTGAATAGCTGGCCTGATAACGCCAACTTGGACAAAGCTCGCCGCCTGCTGTGGCCAATCAAACAAAAGTACGGCAAGCAAATTTCTTGGGCCGATTTAATGGTGCTCACAGGCAATGTCGCTCTCGAGTCCATGGGTTTTAAAACTTTTGGTTTTGCTGGTGGACGCACCGATGACTGGGAAGCTGATCTTGTTTATTGGGGCCCAGAATCAAAGTTCCTCGCAGATGAGCGCTTTAAAGCTGAAGGTAAAGATAAAAGAAAGCTAGACAAACCCTTAGCTGCCGTCCAAATGGGACTAATCTACGTGAACCCCGAAGGGCCTAATGGTAATCCCGATCCCTTGGCTGCTGCTCACGATATCCGTGAAACTTTTGGTCGTATGGCTATGAATGACGAAGAGACTGTGGCACTCATTGCGGGTGGACACACTTTTGGTAAAGGCCATGGTAAGAAAAAGCCCGAGGAGTGTCTGGGACCAGAGCCCGCTGCAGCTGGATTGGAAGAACAGGGCTTAGGTTGGAAAAACAAATGTGGCAAAGGCCATGGTGCTGACACGACGACAAGTGGTTTAGAGGGCGCTTGGACGGCCAAACCCACCGAGTGGAGCATGATGTACTTAAGTAATCTCTTTGCCTTTGAGTGGGAGAAGACAAAGAGTCCTGTTGGCGCCACTCAATGGGTTCCTAAAGACGGCGCTGCCGATGGCACTGTTCCAGACGCGCACGAAGCAGGCAAAATGCATGCGCCGATCATGTTCACTACCGATTTAGCCTTGAGGTTTGACCCCGAGTACGAAAAAATCTCGAGACGTTTCTTGGAAAATCCCAAAGAGTTCGAGCTTGCCTTTGCAAAAGCTTGGTTCAAACTGACTCACAGAGATATGGGACCGCGCGACCGCTACCTTGGCAAAGATGTGCCAAAGGAGATTCTCTCCTGGCAAGATCCTATTCCCGAGGTCAATCATCCCCTTATCAACTCCTCTGATGTCTCAACTCTGAAAAGAAAAATTTTGAATTCCGGTTTGTCGGTACCCGAACTTGTTCGCACGGCTTGGTCTTCAGCTGCGTCATATCGTGGAACAGATATGCGCGGAGGAGCCAACGGCGGACGATTGCGTTTAGAGCCTCAAAAAAATTGGACTTTAAACAACCCGGAAGAACTTTCAAAAACCTTGGCCGCTTTAGAAAAGGTCCAAACCGAATTTAATAATTCCCAGTCTCGATCCAAGAGAGTTTCCTTGGCTGATGTGATTGTTTTAGGTGGAGTTGCAGCCATTGAAAAAGCAGCCAAGGATGCTGGATACAACATCAGCGTTCCTTTTACGCCGGGTCGCATGGATGCTTCACAAGAGCAAACGGACGTGAGCTCTTTTGCATTTCTTGAACCTAAAGCTGACGGCTTTCGTAACTACTATTCGAAAGAGAGTTATTTGTCTCCAACCGAAGCTCTTGTCGATCGTGCAAACTTGCTCAATTTATCTGTTCCTGAAATGACAGTCCTTGTGGGCGGCTTAAGGGTTTTAGATGCCAATTTTGATGGGGCCAAGCACGGTGTTTTCACAAATAAGCCTGGAACTCTCAGCAACGACTTTTTTGTTAATTTGCTCGATATGTCGACAAAATGGGAAAAATCTAAGACTGAAGGCTTATACGATGGTTTGGATCGTAAAACAAATGAGCCCAAGTGGACGGCAACTCCGGTCGATCTTATTTTTGGTTCCCACTCGGAGTTGCGTGCAATCTCTGAAGTCTATGCCGCTCAAGACGGTCAAAATAAATTTTTGAATGATTTTGCTAGCGCCTGGGACAAAGTGATGATGCTCGATCGCTTTGATATTCGTTAATTAAATACCAGATCTATATTTGTTTTCATAAACCGTGGTCTCTTTAGGCTGCGGTTTTTTTTGCAAATCGAGTTAAAAGTTTGTCAGTTATTATTTTAAGCTTGAGAGATGACTTTTCAGGGGGAATTCTTTTTGGAAGAACTATTTGTTTTTTCTATTAATTTAACCAAGTCTAAAAGTAGGACGTCAGACTCTAGTGGGTGTCTCAAGGTTTTCTTGGGGACAATTTTATATTTGTTTGTGCGGCCAACTTTTTGTCGTTTGATATAACCAGCCTCCTCCAGATCTTGTAGAATTCCCATAATGGATCTCTCGGTTATCCCGACCTTACGGGCAATTTCCCGCACCACAATGTCTTCATTGGTCGCTAAAAGAAAATAGACGTGACCGTGGTTACTAAAAAATGTCCAGCGCGCCTCGAATTGAGTCAAAAAACCTCCCTATTTTCAAACAATAAGGGACTTATATGAAAAATAAAACAAGAAAATAATTACATGAAATTAAATACATGAAATTAATTGCATATATTATGAGATCTTGGTAATCTCTTTTAAAAGGAGAGTCCAGTGTTTGAATCCATACTGTTTGTGTTGTTGATTTTTCCCAGAATTATCAATGATTTATCGGAAACCTATCCATTGCAGGTCAAAAGAGAGTGGGTCTATCTATCAGCCTTTGGCTTTGCAGGGCTGACCCTTTTTTCATTTGTCCAAAAAAGCCCTGTTCAAATACAGTTCGCCAGTTTTGCAGATATCTTATCACTCGGTTTTTCCTTGGATGTTCTGTCGGGACTTATTGCCACAACAGTGATGCTAATAGGCGCTTCAGTCATGTGTTTTTCTGAAAGATACCTTGATGATGATCCCAAGCGGAGCACCTTCCAAAAACACCTAGCCAATACTCTTTGTCTTGTACTCTGCATGTTGAATGCAACAAATTTGCTTATTTTTTGGTTAGCATGGGTTGGTACATCTTACTTTTTACATCAATTGCTTTCTCACTTTTCAGATCGACCGGCAGCGCAGATGGCAGCCAACCAAAAGTTTTGGATCAGTCGATTGGGTGATTTTTTTATTCTGACGGCATCTATTGCTCTCTTTTATGTTTATGGAACATTAGAGTTCTCTACAATAACGACAAGAGCCACACAGATGGTGTTAGAGCCAGGGCACAAGGGTGTATTCTACCTGGGTGCGGTATTTTTAGCTGTCGGTGCTATGACAAAGTCTGCCCAATTTCCATTCCATTATTGGTTACCAAACACTATGGAAACACCTACGCCGGTCTCGGCTCTCATGCATGCGGGTATACTCAACGCAGGTGGATACCTAATTGTCAGAATGGGGGCACTCCTTGAGCAGGCTCCCATGGCCCTACATCTTCTGGCTCTTATCGGAGGGTTTACAGCCTTTTATGGCTCTCTCATTATGCTGACTCAAACTAATGTTAAGAAGTCTTTGGCCTATTCGACCATTTCACAAATGGGTTTTATGATGTTGCAATGTGGTTTAGGCGCCTTCTCTGTAGCCGTTGTTCATATCATTGGTCATGCCTTCTACAAGGCCTATGCCTTTTTAAGCTCCGGAACGGCTACAGACTTTGCTAGGCTTAACCGTTATTTACCAAAACCTTCAAACAACCCTAAAATCTGGGTCCCATTTGTATTAGGCCTGGCTTGTATGTCTTTTGTTTTTCTTGCAGGAATTTTGCTGAACTACGGCCCAAACAAACCTGGTTCTGTTGTACTTCTTATCGTTCTTGGTTTGGCGATTTCTCAAACATTTTTAGTTCACGAAAGTAAAAAGGAGGCCTCTAAAATTAGTTTTCTCTTAATAGGTTCCTATTTTTTATTATTTCTTATAATTGATAGGGCTTTAGCTGGAGTCATCCTGACCGGTGTCGCCCATGTCACAGCCATTAGTTACACAGTCTATGTTGTTGTCAGTTTGTTATTTATAACTCTATATCTGATGCAAAATAATTTAGATCGTCTTTCTAGAACAGAGTTTGGTAAAAAAATCTATGTCAAATCTTTAAGTGGAGGTTTCTTTGGCTTCTAAACTAGAAAAAGGGGAAGACTTTTTTGAGAATGTCGTCTCATTTAAAAAAAATAAAGATCATTTGGACTTTCTCAAACCAAAGCAAATTTTAGACGCTCTTGAAGAAGCTAAAACTCGCATTGCTCCACTATGGGATGTCAGGGACTATGTTGCGGTCAATCCACTATTTGGCTATCGTGACCAAAAAGTTCTCACCACTTTGCAGAGGGTCTTATCTTTAACGGGAACCCTTCTTTTGCCCGAAAAAAGCTTTTTCAAACAATGTTATGAAACTCACGAGATATTGGATGCTGATCTCAACACCTCATTAATGCTTTTGCAAAAAGAATCACTTTTAACATTACAAAGTGATTACGATTCTAAATCTTTAGTTCAGTTCTTAGATTCAAAGATTATAAATATCACTAAAAAAAATCTTACCAAAAGCATTAGTGATCTTTGTGATATCCAAGACGATAAAAAGCGAACGGACGTGATTACTAAAGAGATTTCAAAATGGGCATCAGCGTATTTTGATGAGGGACAATCTCTATGGAAGATGCCAGGTAAAGAAAAAAGATTTTTTGAGGCTTGGAAAGATCTCGCACAATGGGACGCCACTTTTGCTAAGATTTCTCCAAAATTTAAGATTTTAGTGCAAAATCTGCCACGAGACCCAGAAAAAGCCGTTGTCCAGATGATTCAAGAGCTAGAGACCTTTCGCATGAATCACAGTCTTCCAATTGTTGACTATTTGGCTCGAAATTTAGCTACAGTTTCAGGTTGGGCTTCCTATATTCAAAAATTTGAATTCGAAGATCAGCTTTATGAACGGACAGATCGGACTCAAAAGGTGGGAGGGTTGGTGGACCTAATAGCTATTCGTTTGGCCTACGACCTGTCACTGTTGGATCAAGTTCATGATTTGTCACAACTGGGACGTCCAGCAAATCCAAAAGCAGAGGCTCTCCAAGAAATCGAGTGTCGATACATTTGGTTACAAGCTCTTGAAATAGCCAAACGTCGAGAAATTGTAAAATGTTTTAATTTCTCAAACCCAAGTGTATCTCTAGAAAATCGTCCTCTGGCACAAATGGCTTTTTGCATCGATGTGAGAAGTGAGGTCATACGACGCCAACTCGAGAGTCAATCAAATCAGATTCAAACTATTGGATTTGCGGGTTTCTTTGGGCTACCGATTTCAGTGAAACGTTTTGGTTTTTCAGGTCATGATTCTCAGTGTCCTGTCTTAATAAAACCTTCAGTAGAGGTGCACGAGTCAGCTTATCGAGGAACTGAAAAACTCAAACAAAAAAGACAAGGGGCTATTTATGCCTTATATGCCATGAAAGGTATGCAAAGCTCCATGAACTCAAGCTTCTCTGTGGCCGAGACTTTTGGCTTTGCCTCGGCCATAAAAATGCTATTGGCAGCTTTATTCCGTATGAAACCCAATGTTTCTATTGAGTCACTTGGTTTTAAAAACAAAAAAACAGAGGAAGTTTTTTTAGATCATGCCCATCTTGATTTGAACACCAAAGTTGGTTTAGTTGCAGGAGCTTTGCAAAATATGGGGCTGACACAAAATTTTGCTCCCTATGTTTTTTTCTTTGGGCATGGTGCCGAATCTAGCAACAATCCTTATGAATCAGCTTTAGATTGTGGTGCTTGCGCTGGCCACAAGGGCCTGTTGAATTCACAGCTTTTGGCAGCACTTTTGAACGATGTGGAAGTTCGCAAGGGATTAGAAGCAAAGGCCATTCACATTCCAGAAGAGACTGTTTTTATTCCAGGATGGCACAACACCACTTTAGATCACTTGATTGTGGATGATCTAAAATCTTATATGGAAAACTCTGAGGACTACATGCAGATAAGTGAAATTTTAAGTTCTGCAAGTGAGAGTTGCCTTTTAGAGCGAGCGAATTATTTACCTCACGCAAAAAAAATGGATGCAAAGCAACTTCAAAAAGAGGTTTGCCGCCGTGCCAACGACTGGTCTGAAATCCGCCCCGAGTGGGCTTTGGCTAGAAACCACTCTTTCATTGTGGCGAGACGACCTCTTACACGTAAAATGAATTTAGAAGGGCGCTCTTTTCTTCACGATTACGATTTTTCCATGGATACCCATCTCTCTAAGCTCGAATTGATTATGACAGCCCCCATGATCGTCACCAACTGGATTAATATGCAGTACTTTGCGAGTACTATTGATCCGAATAAGTTTGGCACGGGTAACAAAACCCTCAACAATGTTGTTGGGACAATAGGTTGTATCCAAGGAAATGAGAGCGATCTTTTAGGTGGGCTCAGTGAGCAATCGGTTCGTTACAAAGGACAATATTTTCATGAGCCTGTTCGCTTGCAGGTATTTATTGAAGCACCCTGCCAGTCTATAGACGAGATTATCAAGCGGCACGAAATGGTGAGAGAATTGATCGACAACGGATGGCTCCATATTTTATCGATCGACACTCAAAATAAAACAATAAAACTAAGGCATGAGGGTTCTTGGATCAATATTAAGGAGGGATTGTGGAATTAGATATACATAAGATTTCAGGACAAGAGTATAAGTTTCAGTTAACGGGTGTGGACAAAGCCATACCTGTATCAATTAAACTCCCAGAATTAAGTGCATTACCATTTAGCACGTGGGGAGATTGGGGATTAATGTATGCGTTTCAACTGAAGCCGGGCGAGCCTGTTCAAATTTCTTACAACAACGTCAGGCGAGACTTAAGATGTCAAGCGCTGCAAATCGAATCTCCCTTACGGGCTTTTGAACGGGAGATTTGTCCTTATTATATACTGGTAGAAGATGGAGAGTATGATTTTAGAATTTTTCTTTATCTCAACCAACAATTTGATTTGGACAAAGTTGTTGTAAAAAGGCTTTCTGATCAAGTGCACCTTTTTGAGACCAGTCGAATAGTGGACCCTGTTTGCGAGGCCATGTAAGTCGTGACAGTTCGTCACCCCTATTGTGGGATAAAAGTTGCGTTTGCGACTATGCATGGCAAAGAACAGATTCTTGCTCCTTTGTTTCGCAAAAATTTTGAAGCCCAATTGCAAGTACCAAAAGGGATAGATACCGACAAGTATGGCACTTTTTCAGGAGAAGTGAGGCGTGTCAGGGACATTAAGTCTGTTTTGCGCGCGAAGGCCTTAGAGGGGGCTGAGCTTTTAGGGAGTCGCTTTAGTCTCGCCAGTGAAGGAAGTTTTAGCTCCCATCCATTGATTCCAATGATTGGGTCCAATCAAGAAAACCTCTTGTTTCTTGATTTAGAAAACAAAATTGAAATTCATTCCGCTTTCACAAGTACACAAAGTCGAACCGAATACATTGAAGCTGCATGTTTGGACGATGTCATTAACTTCTGTCAGCAATTGGATTGTGGGCCTCAGGGTCTTATTGTTAAACCTCAATACGATTCAATTGAAGCTGGTTGGATACAAAAAGGCTTGGTCGAGACCAAGCAAGTTGTGGATGCCTTTCTTAGCCTTAAAAAAGAGTTAAATTTAGAGAAAGTATGGATCGAAACTGACAATCGAGCTCATATGAATCCAAAAAGACAGGAAGTGATTTTTAAGGCGGGTGAGAAACTCATGGAAAACTTGGCTTCACTCTGTCCAGGTTGTCGTTCACCGGGTTTTCAGATGGTGGATTTTTTAAGAGGACTACTGTGTCGCGACTGTGGGTACGAATCCGACAAACCTATCAAAGAGATATGGGGCTGTCCAAGTGCCGGGTGTGATTACCAAGAGCAACGAGGTCGTCTTGATGGCATTAAAGCTCTCGACCCAGCTCAATGTGACTGGTGCAATCCGTAAGAGAGTTATTTTTCTCCGAAGAGTTCAATCAATGCTTATTAATCTGACTCTCTCAGCATTAGACTTTGAAAATCTAGAAAAATCGTTTTATGAACAAGGTATTGCTTCAGACAAAGAAAAAGAAGAGAAAAAATGATTTTTGCATCGGGTATTTCAAAGCATTATGGTAGCAAGGTTCTTTATACGAACGGCTCTTTTCAAATCAACCGCGAAGAAAAGGTGGGTTTGGTAGGCTCGAACGGTTCCGGAAAAACTACGATTCTACGCATTCTCGCCAATGAAGATCGAGTTGATGAGGGCAGCGTTACGATTCCCGACAAAATTGTTGTGGGTTACTTTTCTCAAAATTTAGAGGACATGCAAGGGCGCTCGGCACTAGAAGAGGTGGAGTCCGCCCATCCGCGCTATCGCTTAGTTGCTAAGGAGCTTAAGGATCTTGAGGCAAAACTTTGTGAGCCTTTGGATGGAGATGAGATGAACAAAGTTTTGGAGCGTTACGGCGACCGGCAAAATGAGTTCGAAGCCATGGGGGGCTACGAACTCGAGTCCAAAGCCTCCGAAATCTTGACCGGTCTAGGAATTGGGCCCGAACGTTTTCACCAACCAGTCGAGACATTTTCTGGTGGTTGGAAGATGCGCATTGCTTTGGCCAAAATTCTTTTGATCAATCCTGATTTGCTTTTAATGGATGAACCTACCAATCATCTTGATTTAGAGTCCATTGTTTGGTTGGAGTCTTGGCTAAAGGAATACAAGGGGGCTTTGCTCATGACCTGCCACGATCGTGAATTCATGAACCGAGTGGTCGAAAGGATCATTGAGGTTGCCAATAAAGGTATTCACCTTTACGGCGGCAATTATGACTTTTATAAAAAGGAAAGTGAAATCCGATTACAGAATTTAATGTCCTCAGCCAAACGCCAAGAGGACATGCTCGCCAAGGAAAAGGAGTTTATCGCACGTTTTGCAGCTCGTGCTTCTCATGCTGCCCAAGTGCAGTCTCGCGTGAAGAAGCTTGAGAAAGTCGACATCATTGAGGTTCCGGCCGATGAAAAAACTTTGCGCTTTGAATGGCAAATGGTTCCGCGCGGTGGCGACGAGGTTTTAGTTGTCGACAATCTCAGTAAAGTTTATGAGACCGATCAGGGCGACAAATTGGTTTTCTCCGAAGCCCATGCCATGGTTAAAAGACAAGATCGGGTGGCCGTGGTTGGGGTCAATGGGGCTGGGAAGTCCACCTTCTTAAAAATTATTGTGGGCGATGTGGAGCCCTCGGGTGGAGTGGCAAAACTGGGACCGAGTATCGAAGTAGGTTATTTTTCACAAAACTCCCTCGATATTCTCAATCCCGAAAACACTATTTTAGAAGAAATGCAAAGTCACCTCCCAATGGCCAATCTGGGCTATATCCGCAACTTGCTAGGTTCGCTGTTGTTCTCGGGTGATGATGTCGAGAAAAAAATTAAAGTCTTATCCGGTGGTGAAAAAAGTCGTTTGGTTTTGGCCACCATCCTTTCGCGACCAATTAACTTTTTAGTTTTGGATGAACCAACCAACCATCTTGATATTAGATCGCGGGAGATCTTAATGGACGCTTTACTAAGGTTTGAGGGTACCGTGATGATGGTCAGCCATGATCGTTTTTTCTTAAGAGCTTTAACTACAAAGGTCTTTGCCCTCGACAAACAACGACTGGTCAGCTTTGAAGGCCACTATGATGAGTATCTGCAGTGGGCTCACCGTCTATAAAAGCGTCAGACATTTAGAATCCGTGATTTTAGCGACCAAGATATTTAGATATTTAAAATAGGCAACTTGTTTTAGGGATTAACCTTTTAGAAATCAAAACAGACAATTTGAGTTGAGTAACTGAACCGCACGGCCGGCATTTAACCGACCCACTCTATAAAGCTCTTTGTCGTGTACCGGCCCATTGTCGGCCGACCTAAGGATGAGTTCTCTGACTTGAGCCGGCAGCAGATTGGGGCAGGCGCTAAGAATCAGAGCCACGGTGCCAGTCACATGGGGAGCGGCCATAGAGGTACCATCTTTTTCGATACGCAGGTTTGGTGAGCTGTTGATTCCTCTTGTAAGAGAGGCAGATGTGATACCCTTGCCTGGAGCCAGAATATCTAGATCTTTGCCGTAACTTGAAAACTCAGCAAGTTCAGCATTTTTATCCAAGGCGCCAACCGAGATGACATTTTTCATATTTGCTGGAAAAAGAATCTTTCCATCAATCAAGCCCCTGTTGCCAGCCGATGCAACGACGACGACACCTTTTTCCTCGAGCTTTTCAAAGATATGGGGGCCTAAGCTTTTCCAGTTTTCCATACGGGCGGAGCTGAAAGACATATTGATGACTTGTACCTTTTGATCCAAACCCCATTCAATAGCCTCAATTAGGTTGTCTAGGTTTTCACAAAGGAAGACGCAAACTTTGCCGACATAGAGTTCTGCTTCGGGAGCAACGCCATAAAGGCCATTGTGGCCGTTACCTAAAATGGTCGCAGCAATATGAGTTCCATGACCACTGATATCGTATTCTGGATAGGGAATGCCTAAGCTCACTTGTGATTTTGTAAAGTCGCGCGCTTTGCGAATACGATTTTGAAGGGCAGGATGCTCTTTGCTGATTCCAGAATCTAAAAGTAGCACTTTCACACCCTGACCTCGCACACCTTCGGTCCAAACTTGTGGGGCTTGAATTGCATTTACACCCCAAGGAATCTGGAAATCATTGGGAGATAGGGTGTCTGGGGTTTGATCGGTCGACGTATTGCCCTTCCATTGGGTAGGACGAGAATTGACGAACTTAGTATTTTTGAGATGTGGTTTGTCAGTTGAACTCACCAGAAGAAGATCAAGATGAGAAAAAGTCTGAATCACCTTGATATCAGATGGCAGAGATTGAATATTGTCAGTTAAATCTCCCTTTTCAAAGGCGACATAGTAATGGGCTCCATGGGCCGTATTTAAGCTTAAAAACCCAAACAAGAGGATAAGTGAAAATAGGTGTGTGATGAGTCGTGCGATCAACGAATGTCCTCGGTCTCATGTAAAGCAGGGGAAAGTTGATTGAGATTAGGGTTGGCAAAGTGATCCAGATTGTTAGCGTTAAGTTTTAAAAGTGTGCTGTCCAAGAGCCACTCAAAGGGCCTGTGACTCTTTTCAAGCAGAACAAAACCATTGGGGTAGGTATTGTGGTGCTCGTATTTAGAAAGCATGGCAAAGCCAGACGACAGTCCAACCACACTAGAAATAAAAAACTCAAACATTGGCAATGGCATATTGTAACTCCACACTTCCACAGTGAAGTTAATGTCGGGCAAAAATATAAGCTTCCCAGCAACGACAGTAGTTGTGGTGAGGCCCCAATACTTGAGCCAAGTTTGTAAAACCTTTTTGCGTGGAGACTTGTTCCAGAGCTCGGGTCTGTAAATCAGGCTTTCACCATATGAATTCCAGGCCAACAGACGCCCTTTGTTGCTTAGCTGAAATTCGTCAATATAGAGATCTCCGCTGAGAAGGCGGGCAATGGTGCGATTTTCAAATTTTATTAAGTGAAAGAGCTGTCCCTTTTCGCTAAGCCCGATAATGTTAGCCACTTCAAAATCCCCATCTGATTGGGGGCCAAACTCAAAGGTCAGTTCGGACCATTGCACCAATTTGATCTCACCTTGCTGCTGCAAGCCAATATCATTGTTGCGACGAAAGACTTCTACCTGTGAAAAGCTCAAAGGGTTTTGATTGGAATACAAAATGGTTTCACTTGCAAAAAGGTTTTCGCAAGATAGCTGGGGCTGGGCCCAAGCCAAAGTGGTCAGAAATAAAAATGTTAGCATCGTGAAGTCCCCAAAAGACCAACATGAAACAACTTTTGGAGAATTGATAACAGAAATGATCGTAATGACATAATTTCCAATTGTTGTATTTAGGACCCTGTAGAAAAGACATACGGCTCTCTAAGTTTTAGCCCATCGCTCACTTAGGCGTAAAATATCGTTTGTAAATTTTTTATGTGTCTCTGCAATCTGACTACGAACAAGAAAACCAATTTGATGAGGGGAGAATAGAGATTTTTTTTGCAAGAGCTGTATATTTTCAAGCTGGCCCTTGGCAACAAGAGGGCGTGCAACCTGGGTTGGTAATATGCCAATTCCAAGACCAAGAGTGGTGAGTATCTTTAAAGTTTCGAAGTTGTGAATAGTATGAAAGACCCTGCCCTTTAAACCTCTTTTTAGCTCCTTGGGATTGGGTATTCCTGGGTTTGCATGGATAAGGATAGGGAGTTTGTCGACACTTCCTTTGCTCGAGGGGGCAATATAAAATGAAAAGTAGTCGTCAAATAAGTGGAAGTATTTTAATAGACTTTCTTTGCAGTTGCTAAAGTTAACTCCAAAAGCAAAATCCAGATCATTGGTCTCCATTTTGTTTAGTAAGGCCTGACTACTGTTTATCTCAAGAACCAAAGTTACATTAGGGTAAATTGAGTTAAGGTAGGTTTGCAGTGGAAGACCAAAGTAGACGGCGATACTGTCATACATGCCAATTCGAATCTGTTCTGGGGCCGAAGATGTATGTAAAGACTGGAGTCGGTTTTCAAGTGCTGTCGCCTGCTCGAAAATGTGAGTGGTAAACTCGAGTACGTCTTGTCCTTCTGGAGTTAGGGTCAGTCCCTGTTTAGACCGGTGAAAGAGTGCGCATCCAAGTTCTGCCTCCAGTAGGCTCAGACTTTTTGAAAGACCAGATTGGGAAATGCCAGACATAGTTGCCGCAACATTAACCGAGCTGTATCGACTAATTCGATAAAAATGCCTTAGCTTTTCTAAATGCTCAATTAGGGCCATGTATCACTTTTAGTTGTATATATATAACTCTAAAAGTGTATCTTACTGTTCTTTGTTTTGCTATCTCTAATTCATCTCAAGGGGACTGGCCCTTGAAACATAAAAACATGGAGGATTTATATGAAAACGATTATCGGAATTATTGCTATAATTTTCAGCAGCCAGGCTTTTGCTCTTGAACCTGGTCAATCGTTGACTTGCAAGGAAACTCGCTCTTCAGATAAGGCTAATAAGCACCGGCTCTATCATGAACGGATTGTACTAGAAAACGTTGGTTTTGATAAATTTGGTGAATTATATGTGGCAACAAATAGTTCGGAAATTGAGAAGAAGAGAGACTATCTCCTCGTTCAAGAGGATGGCTTTAGTTTTGCGGGCGACTTTTTTGCCAAGACTGAAGAGGGCGTTTACAGAGGAGAACTGGAGCAATCAAATGGCTCGCCAATTTATGGGACATTCATAACTTATCATCAGGTGACCTGTAAACTCATACCCTTAGCTAGTTTATAAAAGTTTAAATATCTCTGTTATTAGATAGGGTTTGCGTTATCTGTATTGCGAATCTATAAAAAACCGCGAACCTTGAGTTCGCGGTCAGTTAGCTGGACCACACAGCTAATTCATTTCCACTTGGATCTTTAAACTCAAAGCGGTGTCCACCAGGAAATTCAATATAATCAATAGAATGATGAATGAGTGTATCTTGAGACATATCTTTCTTTCTAAGCTCCTGTTTATCGAGGCACTAAGAAAACCTGTTGAACACTTTAGCAACAATAAAGGAACACCCAAATGCTTTGCCGAATGAAGCTGCTGCCCAAAAAAGACTAATTGATAGGGGAATAGGTAAATAACTATATGTCGCGATCTGTGGCATTGCCATAACTAACCCAAGCCCAAAACTAAAGGGGATTGCTTTTTTGCATTCTTTATCAGGTCCTACAATTGGGTAAAAAAATGCCACTGCCATTGCAAAGAGAAACTGGCTCAATAGCATGATAGCCATATTTGATTCGTCCTGTGGTCGCCATACATTCATAGTGGCTTCGTAAGGACCCTTCAGCAGGACACCGTGAACTATAAACTCAAATAAAAATACAAATACAAAGGCTGCTATTCCACCCCATAGCATGCCTTTCGTCATTTTCTTGTTGTTATCCATGGTTTACCTCCACATTGTTTTTGTAGCTTCCTAAAATTGTTCCACTAAATTAAACCACAGTCACCAATACTCAAGGTTCACGTTTAAGGGATACCTTAGTACGGATATCCAAACCGTTTACTAAATATAGGGGATAGGGGTTTAGGAAAAGACTATGAAATCGATTTGATAAATGGTCGGGGAGACAGGGGGCCCAAGGGCAACTCTGTAACTCGCCGAGATTATTGAATTATTTAGTGTTATTAATGAGTTAACCCACGATCAGCTTGGAACGGATTTGACAATTTTGGAAGTATTTGGACTCTTTTGGTAGTGGGGTGTTAGGAAATATTCAATATTTGAATTCAGAATACAGGACTAGGATTTGCAATTTGCAATTTGCAAATCAAAAATATTTTGATATATTCATGATATGAGAACTTTTCATGGGCTTAAGCCCCAAGATGTACTTTTGTTACTTAAAATTATAGTTGCGGCAGAACTCAGTCAGAAAGACCTAGCTGCTAGCCTGGAAGTCAGTCCCGCCGAAGTTAGTCATGGACTAAAACGACTGAAAGTCTCGAATTTACTGACCAGTGAAGGTGTTGTTAATAAAGAGGCTTGTATCGAGTTTCTAATACACGGACTTAAATATATCTTTCCGTCAGAATTCGGACCGAATTCGATAGGTATCCCTACTTCATTTGCACGTCCTGGCTTTAAATTTGTACGTTTCAAAAAGGATGAAATTTATGTTTGGCCTCACCCAGAAGGTGAATTAAAGGGAATCTCGTTAAGACCATTTTACCCCTCCCTTCCTAATGCTTGTTTGAAAGATGAAAGGCTATATACATTGGCTTCACTTGTTGAGATGTTACGCTCAGGCCGGGTTAGAGAACAAGATATTGCTGCAAACGAAATTACGAAGCTAATAAAAGAAAAAAAATGATTAAGAATGATTTGGATTTAGAAATATTAAAAATCGTTGCGAAAGAACTTCAGTCTCTTTCTGAGGACATTGTATACCTTGGTGGCTCAATAATATCTTTGTTTATTACCGAACCTGAAGTCATCAGTATAAGGGAAACCTATGATGTAGACTGTGCCATAGAAGTAGCTCACAGAGTGGAATATGAAAACTTCTCAAAAAAATTGAGAAATTTAGGTTTTTCTGAAGACATGAACAGTGGAGTTTTATGCCGTTTTAGAAAAGGTGAAATGATCTTGGATGTCATGCCGACAGATGAGAAAATCCTGGGGTTTTCAAATATTTGGTATAAAGATGGCGTTAAACACTCCGTCACCAAGAAGATAGGCGATACTAAGATAAGAGTTTTTGACCTACCTTATCTTATAGCTACTAAAATTGAAGCTTTTAAAGGTAGGGGGCGAGGGAACTTTAATTCAAGTCACGACATAGAGGATATCATTACCCTAATCGATGGTCGGAAAACTATTGTACAAGATCTTAAAAGTAACAACAAACCGGTGCTAACCTACCTTAGGTCTGAACTTCAATTATTTATTGAGAACGAAGATTTTGTTAACTCTTTAGAGGCTCACATTTCCGCGCGCGAGGTTTTGCAAGGGCGCAAAAAAATTATAATTCAAAGAATAATGGAATTTTTGCGTGAATAGATTCGCATTAATTTTTATTTGCTCTTTAGTTTTGTTTCCGACTCTATCAGATGCAAAGAATGGTTGCGGAAGTGGGACGCATTGGGTTTCCTCACATTTTCGTAGGACCTACATAAAGTACGATGGTACACGAGTTAAAGCCACTCAGGTTAAGGGGTATTGTCGTAAGAATCCAAGAGGCTATGAGAAGTGGCATCAGAGACTTTCAAATCAGCGCCCCAAGATCTGGGGCTACAAAAATGAAAAATCAAAGAAATGGTCTGTTGAGGAGATTGAGCGACTTCACGAGGCCTTGTCAGTACTACCTGAAATATTTTTGAGCCTGCCAAATGTTAAGATTTACAGGATGCAGAAATCGAAATTTACAGAGAACCCTGCAACTTCCAATAATAATGATATAACCTTATACGATTCAGCTTTTGAGCATAAAGACTCATTAGCGCAAATCTTATCACATGAGTTATCTCACTCACTTTATCGAAAATTAAAAGATAAAGAGAAAGCTACTTTTAGGAAAGCTGCTGACTGGATCGAACATCCCAAATTTAAAGGTGCTTTGACAACAAAAAAGAATAAAAAGTTTATCCAACCAGATAGCCAACTTTCTGTTGATGAAGACTTTTCTAATCATGTAGAGCATTTCCTTTTTAAGAATAAATCTTTAAAAAAAGATTCTCCAAAAGCTCATTTATGGATTAGAAAAAAGTATGGTAAAGATTTCAGGATTGAACCAGGAGTTAAGAAATGAAACAATTCATTAAGATTTTCTTTGTTTACTATGTTGTTTTCTTATTTATGGGATGTGAGACCTTAATTAAAGGTAAGCAAAATTTAAACATAGAACAATTTAATAAGATTGGAGCTGGCATAGCAAAGAAAAGTGAAGTTGAACAATTGCTGGGTAAACCTGATAGAGTAGAAGGTGGTCAGTGGATATATGAATCTGATGGTTCTGAGAAAATGTGGGTCAGCTTTGAAAATAATATTGTTAATGCAATTTCGATGTCAGTTTGGGAGGAAGATAAATTTAAGTCAGTAGAATCACTATTGCAGAGTTTTACAGGGAGTTGGACTGTTTTAAAAGAGCCTATGTCAAACCCTCATTTAGCACCTTCCCTCTGCTATTTAGAAGACCTAGAGAACGGTAAGCGAATACGTATTAATAGCTATAAGAAAAATGTAGAATATATTGCAAAGTGGAAACCAACAAAAGATCAAGGCTCTATCAAAGATTATTTATACAGAAATGTTGGTAAAGAATTTTGTATAGCTAGTAGTTGTTCAAAGGTTGTTGACCCTGATGCTTGGGAGCACAACCATTGCGAGTGGCTGGAAAAAATAGTTGTAAACAAACAACGGCCTGTTAGGAATAAAAAGCCGAAGTCAAAAAAGACCAATAAAAATAGGAGCTTATGAAAGTTGGTCGGGGAGACAAAATATCCTACAAAATCCCCTATCCCATGAAAATGCGATTGCTTTGAGTTGAACTCAAAAACAAACGATTTGCGTCATATATATTGTACAAAAAAGCTCTAAGTTCTCTGGCTCATAGGGATGCTTTAGCTGTACAGCTAAAGCATGCCGTGGCCCAAAAGACTCTAGCGGAACGCCACGTCCATTGGAGTAACTGCCAATGCTATAAACCTTGAGTAAAAGTGTTAAGTCGCTATTGCGCAGAAGTAACTCTCGGTCCTTAATAGTTTTTTATATTTAAAACACAGGTAAATCTCTACGAAACCCAAAACGCACCCCTCCAGGACCATGACTTTGGGCGAGTGGACAGAAGGGCGTCAACCTAGTATTTTCAGTCACTTGAAGCCGCTTAACTTCCAAAAATGCGAATTATTTTGCGTTTACTGGGTTCTGTATGTAAATATCTGCTGTGTCCATATTTCAGTAACTTACGAGACGTTAACTTCCAAAAACTAGGGGTTTTATGAAGGCTGTCGACCTCCGCTATAGTAAAAGTCAGATAGACAAGGCCGGGGAAGCTTTGAAATTAAAGCAGCTTAAGGCCAATGATCTAGAAGAATCCCTAGAAGTACTTTCAAACTGGCGCGCCTACCATGCTATGCCGCTGGACACTTTTGCAAAGGTACTAAAGAGCCGAGTGCAAAGAATTGACAAGGGAAAGAATGCTATCGTAGCCCAACGCTTAAAAAGAACACCTTCGATTCTTCTGAAGCTTCATACCCACAAGACGATGCGCCTATCGACAATGCAGGATATCGGAGGTCTAAGAGCGATTTTCAATTCGGTAGGAGAGGCTTATGAGCTTCTAGAGCAGTACAGGTTTTCAAAGACACGTCACTCTCTATTTTCTGTAGACGACTATATTGAAAGACCGAAAAGAGACGGGTATCGAGGAGCACACCTTGTCTACAAGGTCGCTAAGAGTCCCAGTTTATTTCTTGAAATACAAATTCGATCGCAACTCCAACACGTATGGGCTACTGGTGTAGAGGTATTCGGGACGTTGCAAAACAGTTCTTTCAAATCCGGGCACGGAAACGAAAAGTGGCTAGAGTTCTTTTCCTTGGTGAGTTCAATCTTTGCATTGAAAGAGGGAACTCCGGTGATGGCCGCACATCAGAAGCTTAGCAAAACTCGGTTGCAGACTCTGACAAAGGCCATGATTCAAGAGTTAAAGGTTATTGAACAGCTCAATGTTTACACAAACCTATATAGAACCGAAACTATAAAACCGGCGACAGGAGGACGGACAGGGCATTACGGACTTATCTTGTTAAACTCGAAAGAAAATACAACTTCAGTAAGGACCTATGGCACAACCCAAATTGCGGAAGCAACTCAAGCCTATCTCGATTTGGAAAAAAAGTATTTTGAAAATCAAGACGTCAATGTCGTTTTAGTGAATACGGGAGACCTTAAAAAACTTCAGGCTAGTTATCCAAATTACTTTATGGACACAAAAACTTTGGTGCGTAACTTATCTCTTATCGTCATGGATAAATTCCTTTGAAAGTCTCGTCATCAAACAATTCTGGGTCTTTGACCAAAATCTCTTGTAGAGAAATTGGTCGGGTAACTTATGTGCGGTAGTTTAGATTAGTGTTTACATGACACTCTCAGTTACGGCTTTTATCCAGCTAGTGTTTCAACGTCACCTCCTTTTCATCAAGTACATATTTTTTATAAAGCTCGTAGCTGTCATCGAACGTCTGACGAGG